>NZ_CP032694.1:3237500-3897500 GCF_003627755.1 Rhizobium jaguaris
TGGGTTTCGACATGCCAGCGACTTCCGCGATCTGATCGATGGTCGAGCCGCGAAAGCCGTGGACCGAAAATACGTCCAACGCGGCTTCGAGTATCACTTCCTCTTTTTCTTCCTGAATGCGGGTACGGCGTTGCGTCTTGGCGGCTCTAGGGATGGCCATGTGTGCTTTGTTTCTCCTTGAAATCCAAGCCCTTCGGCCAAGCTCTCATTCATCCCGCCCACGCTTTAAATTTGGGCAATTGCCTATAATTTTGTCGGGAATTTTCGTGCTTTTCGTCTTGAGCGCCGCCACGGAAGTTGTAATGTTTACCAATCGGTCAAATTATCTGTCAGATGTCTTACAAAGGCAACCGGCGATTTCCCGGGGCGAGAAAAACAAACAAGCGCTCTGGGCAACGACCAACGGGAACAATTGGGCATGCGCCTTGCATGACCCGAGATAAACAGGTGAGGATTAGATCATGGTGGCAGCGCCAGGGGAAAACATGCGTATCAACGGCGATCGCCTTTGGGACGCATTGATGGACATGGCGAAGATCGGCCCCGGCATCGCCGGCGGTAACAATCGCCAGACGCTAACCGACGCCGACGCCGAAGGCCGCAGCCTTTTCAAGACGTGGTGCGAAAACGCCGGCATGAAACTCGGCGTCGACAAGATGGGCACGATGTTCGCGACCCGTCCCGGCACCGATCCGAATGCGCTGCCCGTCTATGTCGGCTCGCATCTCGATACCCAGCCGACCGGCGGCAAATATGACGGCGTGCTCGGCGTGCTGAGTGCGCTCGAAGTCGTACGCACGATGAACGACCTGGGCATCAAGACCAAACATCCGATCGTGGTCACAAATTGGACCAATGAAGAGGGTGCGCGTTTCGCGCCCGCCATGCTCGCCTCCGGCGTCTTCGCCGGCATGCATTCGCTGGACTATGCCTATGGCCGCAAGGACCCGGAAGGCAAGACCTTTGGCGAGGAGCTGAAGCGCATCGGCTGGGTCGGCGAGGAAGAGGTCGGCGCGCGCAAGATGCACGCTTATTTCGAATATCATATCGAGCAAGGCCCGATCCTTGAAGCCGAGGACAAGACCATTGGCGTCGTCACACACTGTCAGGGCCTGTGGTGGCTGGAATTTACGCTGACCGGAAAGGAAGCACATACCGGCTCGACGCCGATGAACATGCGCGTCAATGCTGGGCTTGCCATGTCGCGGATCATCGAAATGGTGCAGGGCGTCGCGATGGAAAACCAGCCTGGCGCCGTCGGTGGTGTCGGTCAGGTCTTCTTCACGCCGAATTCGCGCAACGTCCTGCCGGGCAAGGTGGTCTTCACAGTCGACATCCGCTCGCCCGACAAGGAAAAGCTCGATCGCATGCGCGCCAAGATCGAGGCCGAGGCGCCTGTGATCTGCGACGCCCTCGGCGTCGGCTGCTCGGTCGAGGCGATCGGCCATTTCGAGCCGGTGACCTTCAATCCGAAGCTCGTAACAGCCGTTCGCAACGCCGCCGAGAAGCTGGGCTACAGCCACATGAACATCATCTCCGGCGCCGGTCACGACGCTTGCTGGGCCGCCAAGGTGGCACCGGCCACCATGGTCATGTGCCCCTGCGTCGGCGGCCTGTCGCACAACGAGGCCGAAGAAATTTCCAAGGAATGGGCGACCGCCGGCGCGGATGTCCTGTTCCATGCAGTCCTGGAGACTGCGGAGATCGTTGCGTGAGCATGATGCCTCGCCCGTCGCAGCCCCCTCATCCGCCCTTCGGGCACCTTCTCCCCGAGGGGAGAAGGGGGAAAGCCGCTATGCCCTTCTACAGCATATTCGCGATCCTGGCTGATAAGATCTTGTTTGACATCGATGCCGCAGCAAGAATCCCCTTCTCCCCTCGGGGAGAAGGTGGCCCGAAGGGTCGGATGAGGGGGACGCCACGGATGCCGGACAACGACGACATCAGCAAACGCCGCCCGGGCAAAACCAGACAGGCGCGTAGACTTCGTCAGATTGAGACGGAAGAGGAATATCGCCTCTGGAGCGACCTGCGTGACCGTCGTCTAAACGGATACAAATTTGCCAGACAAATTCCCCGTGGCCCCTATGTCGTTGATTTTCTCTGTCGCGACAAATTACTGATCGTTGAAATCGACGGCTTCCAGCATGCTGGATCTTTTTCCGATGTCATTCGGACGCAGTGGCTCAATACACACGGTTATTCGGTGTTGAGATTCTGGAATCATGAGATCACGAGGGAGCGCCGGGCGGTATTGGGGACAATTCTTGCAGCGCTCGAGGGGAAGATGCTCAAAACGGACGATATTTTGCGCTTCCATCCTGCGATCCGACCACTGGGGGAAGCAGTCGAATGACGCGTTTGAACCATCCCCCTCATCCGCCCTTCAGGCACCTTCTCCCCGAGGGGAGAAGGGGGCACCAACCAGCGCAGTCTTCGCTGGCTGGCTTTTGTTTGACATCGATGTCGCAACAGGAATCCTCTTCTCCCCTTCGGGAGACGGTGGCCCGAAGGGTCGGATGAGGGGGCGGCGCAGATAAGGGAACGTCACAACTGCCAGAACTTCGAAAACAGGGAGCAAACACCATGAGCACAGTCATCAAGGGTGGAACCATCGTCACGGCCGATCTGACCTATAAGGCCGATGTCAAGATCGAGGGCGGCAAGATCGTCGAGATCGGGCAGAACCTGTCCGGCAATGAAGTTCTCGACGCGTCCGGCTGCTATGTCATGCCCGGCGGCATCGACCCGCATACGCATCTCGAAATGCCGTTCATGGGCACCTATTCCTCCGACGATTTCGAGAGCGGCACGCGGGCGGCTCTTGCCGGCGGCACGACAATGGTGGTGGATTTCGCGCTCCCCTCGCCCGGCCAGTCGCTGCTCGAGGCATTGACCATGTGGGACAACAAGTCGACGCGGGCAAACTGCGACTATTCCTTCCACATGGCAATTACCTGGTGGGGCGAGCAGGTCTTCAATGAGATGGAAGCCGTCGTCCGCGACAAGGGCATCAACACCTTCAAGCACTTCATGGCCTATAAAGGCGCGCTGATGGTGGATGACGACGAGATGTTCTCCTCCTTCCAACGCTGCGCCGAACTCGGTGCCCTCCCCCTCGTTCATGCCGAGAACGGGGACGTAGTGGCGCAGATGCAGGCGAAACTGCTTGCTGAAGGCAATAACGGCCCGGAAGCGCACGCCTATTCCCGCCCGGCCGAAGTTGAGGGTGAAGCGACGAACCGCGCCATCATGATTGCGGATATGGCCGGCAGCCCAGTCTACATCGTCCATACCTCCTGCGAACAGGCGCATGAAGCCATTCGCCGCGCCCGCCAGAAAGGCATGCGCGTCTTTGGAGAGCCATTGATCCAGCACCTGACGCTCGATGAGAGCGAGTATTCCAATCCCGATTGGGACCACGCCGCCCGCCGCGTCATGTCCCCACCCTTCCGCAACAAGCAGCACCAGGACAGCCTCTGGGCCGGCCTTGCCTCCGGTTCGCTGCAGGTGGTCGCCACTGACCATTGCGCCTTCACGACCGAACAGAAGCGCTTCGGCCTCGGCGACTTCACCAAGATCCCGAACGGCACCGGCGGCCTCGAAGACCGTATGCCGATGCTCTGGACCCATGGTGTCAACACTGGCCGTCTGACCATGAACGAGTTCGTGGCTGTGACATCGACCAATATCGCCAAGATCCTCAACGTCTATCCGAAAAAGGGCGCGATCCTTGTCGGCGCCGACGCCGATATCGTCGTCTGGGATCCGAAGCGCACGAAGACCATCACCGCCAAGACGCAGCAATCGGCGATCGACTACAATGTTTTCGAAGGCAAGCAGGTGACGGGCCTGCCGCGCTACACGCTAACCCGCGGCGTGGTTGCCATCGAGGAAAGCACGGTCAAGACGCAGCAAGGCCATGGCGAATTCGTCAAGCGTGATCCTTTCACCGCTGTCAACCGCGCACTCTCGACCTGGAAAGATGTCACCGCGCCGCGCAAGGTTCAGCGCAGCGGCATCCCGGCGAGCGGGGTGTAACGCTTGGCAATGGCGTTCCAGTCCATCACCTCACAACGGCACATGCAGTTCCAGATCCGGCAGCAGGACGACGCTTTCCTGTTCGTTCGGATCGGTGCGGGCGATGATGGCTGTCGCCGGCTGGTCGCTGAGATTGGCGGGCAGATGCGGAACGCCGGCCGGAATGTAGAACATTTCGCCGGCGCAAACGACAACGTGTTCTTCCAATTGATCGCCAAACCAGCAATGCGTCTCGCCGGACAGCGCATAAATCGCCGTCTCATGCGACGCATGCAGGTGCGCCTTGGCGCGTCCGCCCGGCGGGATCGTCAGAAGATGCATGCGGATACCCGTCGAGCCGACTGTCTCGGCGGCAATCCCCTCAAAGTAGTTGAAGCCTTGTTTCCCGGCATAGGTGCTGCCGGGCTGCACGATGCGGCAGGTGGGCTTCGATGAAACGCTCATGCCATTCCTCCATAAAATTCGATAGATCTGCGGCGGCCTCAGGTTCTAAAACCAACGCGATGCCGTGTAGAGTAACACGCAATCCGCCTCGACTGCGCGGCGAAAACATGACTGGTAGGTGTTAATGACGTCATCCGCTCCCTCCGTCGTCTCCGCGCGGAACCTCTGCCTCACCTATGAGACAAATGACGGGCCGGTGCATGCGCTGAGCAATGTCGATCTCGACGTGCGGAAGGGCGATTTCGTCTCCTTCATCGGTCCGTCCGGCTGCGGCAAGACCACGTTTCTGCGTGTCATCGCCGATCTCGAGCGCAAGACCTCCGGCGACGTCACCGTCAACGGCATGACGCCGGAAGAGGCGCGCAGCGCTCGCGCCTATGGCTATGTCTTTCAAGCGCCTGCCCTTTATCCCTGGCGCACGATCGAAAAGAATATCGCCCTGCCGCTGGAGATCATGGGCTATGCCAGGAGCGAACACACCAAGCGCATCGCCCAGACGCTGGATCTGGTCAACCTCGCCGGCTTTGCGCACAAATACCCCTGGCAGCTCTCCGGCGGCATGCAGCAGCGCGCCTCGATCGCCCGCGCACTCGCCTTTGACGCCGACCTGCTGCTGATGGACGAGCCCTTCGGTGCCCTCGACGAAATCGTTCGCGATCACCTCAATGAAGAGCTGCTGAAACTCTGGAAGCGAACGAACAAGACCATCTGTTTCGTAACGCACTCTATCCCGGAAGCGGTCTATCTCTCCACCAAGATCGTCGTCATGTCGCCCCGTCCCGGCCGCGTCACCGATGTCATCGAATCCACCCTTCCGCTCGAACGCCCGCTGGGCATTCGCGAAACCCCTGAATTCCTGGAAATCGCACACCGTGTCCGCGAAGGACTGAGGGCGGGACATAGTTATGAGGAATAGGATCACACGATGAACCCGCAATTCCTCCTCTGGCTTACCGGCGCCATGGCGATCTTCATTGGTGGCGCGACCGCCTCGCGGGCTTATATCGCCAACAACAACATATTGGTCCTTGTTCTGGCGCTCTGCCTCTATTGCGTCGGCAATCTGATGATGGTCCGGCTGATGCGCGAGGGTGGGCTGGGGCTGGCGATTTCCGCCTCCGCCATCGCCCAGCTCGTGGTCGTCAACATCGTTGCCTTCATCGTCTTTGGCGAGCGTCTCAGCCTGCCGCAGCTCGCCGGCGTCGGGCTCGGCATTGTCGCGATGGTGCTGATGCTGTTTTCGGCGGAAAGAGGGGCGTGACCATGGAGAAGGAGCAATTCTTCAAACACAAATTTCTGCCGGTTACGACCATCGTGCTCGCAATCCTCGTGTTGTGGTACGCCTTTGCCATCATTCTCAACACCCCGTTCCAGCGCGATCTTGATCGGCGCGCCAACGTCACTTCCGGCAGGATGGAATTCATCGGCAAGACGCTTGCGCAGCCGAAGCCGGTCCTGCCGGCGCCGCATCAGGTGGCGCAGAACGTCTTCGAAAACACCTTTCTGAGACCCCCGACCAGCAACCGCAGTCTCGTCTACAATGCCTGGGTGACATTATCCTCCACAGCGGTCGGTTTCGCTTTCGGCACCCTGCTCGGCATTCTCATTGCCGTCGGCATCGTGCATCTTGTCGCGCTCGACCGTAGCCTGATGCCGTGGATCATAGCATCGCAGACCGTGCCGATCCTGGCTATCGCGCCGATGGTCATCGTTGTCCTCGCCGCGGTCAACATTACCGGCCTGATCCCAAAAGCGTTGATCTCGACCTATCTTTCCTTCTTTCCCGTCGCCGTTGGCATGGTGAAGGGACTGCGCTCGCCGGAAGTCATGCACCTCGACCTGATGCGCACCTATAATGCTAGCGCCGCGCAGACTTTCTGGAAGCTGCGCGTGCCCGCTTCGATCCCCTTTCTTTTCACCTCGATGAAAGTTGCGATTGCCGCGAGCCTTGTCGGCGCCATTGTCGGCGAATTGCCGACCGGTGCCGTTGCCGGTATCGGCGCGAAGCTGCTCGCAGGGTCCTATTACAGCCAGACGATCGATATCTGGGCGGCGCTTGTCGCCGGCTCGGTACTGGCGGCAGCCCTTGTCGCCATCGTCAGCATCGTGGCCCGCATCGTCGATCGCTCGATGGGAGGCAGGCCGGCATGAAGGGCATTCATCTTTCCTGGCAGGGCCTGCTCGCCCTCCTCCTCTGCCTCGCTGCCATCGCCATGCTGCCGTTGCTTACGGAGGACGCGGTTGCTCCCTTTACCGGTGGCGTGACCATCCTCACCTTGCTGCTGGTCGCCGTTGCCGCCGCGATTTCCTTCATCAATCTGTCGTCGGCATTGTCCGCTACAGTCCTCTTCATCGGCGCGCATGGAGCTGCATGGTTGCTGCTTTCGGGGATCACCGGAAACGAAGGCGAAGCGCGCCTGTCCTTCTTCCTGCTGATCGCCGCCGCCTGGCTGCTCGCCTGGCGCTGCGTCTCCGTGCTGTCCACGATCCGGCCGCGTTCACCTGCGGGCAATTATGGCCTGCGGCTGCTCATTCCGGCAATCTTCGGCGCATGGATATTGATCATCTGGGAAGCCGCCACCCGTGGCGCCGGCATCCCTTTCATCCTGCTGCCGCCGCCGGGCGCCATCGGGGCGCGGATCGCCGGCTCCATCCCGACCCTCTGGACCGACGTGCAGCAGACGATCTTCAAATCGGTACTGATCGGCTACATCATCGGCTGCGCAAGCGGCTTCGTCGTCGCCATTCTTGCCGATCGCGTCGCATTTCTCCGTCATGGCCTGCTGCCGATCGGCAATCTGGTCTCGGCCTTGCCGATCATTGGTGTCGCTCCGATCATGGTCATGTGGTTTGGCTTCGACTGGCAGTCGAAGGCCGCCGTTGTCGTCATCATGACCTTCTTTCCGATGCTGGTGAACACGGTCGCCGGCCTTGCCGCTGCCGGCAATATGGAGCGCGACCTGATGCGCACCTACGCGTCGAGCTATTCGCAAACGCTGCTCAAGCTTCGCCTGCCGGCCGCCGCGCCCTTTATTTTCAATGCGCTAAAGATCAACTCGACCTTGGCCCTGATCGGTGCCATCGTGGCGGAGTTCTTTGGCACACCCATGTCGGGCATGGGCTTCCGCATCTCGACCGAAATCGGCCGGATGAATGTCGACATGGTCTGGGCGGAAATCGCGGTCGCCGCGGTTGCGGGATCCGTCTTCTACGGTATCGTCGCCATTCTGGAGAGGATGACGACGTTCTGGCATCCGTCTATCCGTGGTGGGCAGACGTAGCCTGAGATCCCGGCCAAAGGATCAAGGCATAACTTCAGAGGGAAAAGGATAAAAAATATGAAAAAACTGGTGGTCGCATTGATGGCAAGCGCAATGGCGCTGGCCGCAGCACAGGCAGCGATGGCTGCCGACAAAGTGACGCTGCAGTTGAAATGGGTGGCGCAAGGTCAGTTCGGCGGCTACTTCGTCGCCAAGGACAAGGGCTTCTATAAAGAGGAAGGCCTCGACGTCGATATCAAGCCGGGCGGTCCGGATATCGCGCCGGAACAGGTGATTGCCGGCGGCGGCGCCGATGTCATCGTCGACTGGATGGGTGGCGCCCTGGTCGCGCGCGAAAAAGGCGTTCCGCTGATCAACATCGCCCAGCCCTACAACAAGTCCGGCCTGGAGCTGATCTGCCCGAAGGACGGCCCGGTGAAGACCGAAGCCGACTTCAAGGGCCATACGCTCGGCGTCTGGTTCTTCGGCAACGAATATCCCTTCTTCGCCTGGATGCACAAGATCGGTCTGAAGACCGATGGCGGCAAGGATGGTGTCACCGTCCTGAAGCAGAGCTTCGACGTTCAGCCGCTCGTTCAGAAGCAGGCCGACTGCATCTCGGTCATGACCTATAACGAATATTGGCAGGCGGTCGATGCCGGCTTCAAGCCGGAAGACCTGATCGTCTTCAACTACACCAAACTCGGGAACGACCTTCTGGAAGACGGCTTGTATGTCAACGAGGACAAGCTGAAGGACCCGAAGTTCAAGGCCGACATGGTCAAGTTCGTCCGCGCTTCGATGAAGGGCTGGAAATACGCCGTCGAACATCCGGATGAAGCCGCCGAAATCGTCATGGACAATGGCGGCCAGGACGAAAATCACCAGAAGCGCATGATGGGCGAAGTCGCCAAGTTGATCGGCACCGGCAAGCTCGACGAGAAACTCTACGATCGCACGGTGGCCGCCCTTCTCGACCAGAAGATCATCAACAAGAAGCCGACGGGCGCCTATACACACGAGATCACCGACGCCGCACTGAAATAGTCCGACGCCGAAAACTGTCGAAACGCGCAAGGTTCACGCTTCGCGCGTTTTTTTCATTTTGTAACAGCAGCGATAAAAGACTGGCTTTGTTACCGCGTTTGCCTGAAAAGCCATGCTTCGATCAAGCATGTGAATGCCGACATCACCGGCGCGTAATTGATTTGCAATGCAACGCCCTTTAGAATTGCGTGCGAAGCAGAAATCATTTTCTCGTGATCTTGCAGGATTTGGAAATCGTTCCCACCTAATGGGACAAATTGAGGATGAGGGACTTGCAGGCATGAAAGACGGATATTGATCCGCCGGAAAGAGCCGGCCCCGCACGCATTGATCCCCCGTGCTCGCGACGGAAAATAGCGAGATCCCGTTTACACACATACCGAACTGGAATTGAACGCATGGCCTTTACGCCGCACAGATTTTTGAGCACGACTGCAATGTTGCTTGTTCTCCTGACGGCACCGGCGGCTCTAGCCGAAGAGCCCACTGTCACTGCGCCGAAGCAGAATCTACCAGCGATCGTCGTCACGCAGGCCATGACGCGCAAGCTCACCGACAAGGTTGTCGCCACTGGCACGGTGAAAGCCGTGGAAGAGGTTTATATTCAGCCGCAGGTCGACGGCCTGTCGATCCGCTCGCTGAATGCCGATGTTGGCGACAGGGTCGAGGCGAACAGCACGCTTGCCACGCTGAACGACGACGCTTTGGTTCTGCAGAAGAGTCAGATGGAGGCAACGAAGGCCAAGGGCGAAGCAACGCTTGCCCAGTTGCACGCGCAGCTCAGTGAGGCCCACGCCAATGCGGATGAGGCAGAATTGCAGCGCGTCCGCGCCGTTGCCATGGGCGCCAAGGGCACCGTCTCGACCTCGTCGGTTGAGCAAGCGAATGCGGCGGCTGCCGCCAACAAGGCGCGCGAGGCCTCGGCCGAGCAGGCAATCGCGGTTGCCGAAGCCGATCTCAAGGTCATCGACAGCCAGATCGCCGATACCGACCTGAAGCTTGCCCGCACCGGCGTCAAGACGCCTGTCGCAGGCACCGTCGCTTCGCGCAATGCCCGCGTCGGCGCTATCGCGAACGGCACTGGCGATCCGCTGTTCACCATCATCCGCGACAGCGATTTGGAGCTGGTGGTGGATGTCTCGGAGAGCGATATCACCAAGATTACTCTTGGCCAGAAGGCGTTGATCTTGCTTTCCGGCAGCCGCGAAAAGCTTACCGGCTCCGTCCGTCTTGTTGCGCCGATTGTCGATGCGGTCACCCGCCTCGGCGCGGTGCACATCTCCATCGATGACGACGAAAAAGCGCGCGCAGGCATGTATGGCAGCGCTGAGATCATCGTCCGCGAGACACAGGGCGTCACCCTGCCGTTGACGGCCGTCTACACGGACGAAAATGGCTCTTCCGCGCGCAAGGTCGAAAATGGGGTCGTAAAATTCGTCAACGTTCAAACCGGCATTCAGGACGGCGGCTATGTCGAAATCGTCAACGGCCTGAAGGATGGTGACGAAGTCGTCGCCAAAGCCGGTGCCTATGTCCGTGACGGGGATCACATCACCCCCGTCAAAGAAGCTCCGCAAGCGTCCAACTGAGCGAGAACGGCAAGATGAACTTTTCCGCCTGGTCCATCCGAAATCCGGTCGCCCCGCTTCTGGCCTTTTTCCTGCTGATGGTGGTGGGCGCACACGCCTTCTTCAATCTGCCGATCACCCGATTCCCGAATATCGACGTCCCGGTCGTCAATGTTACCGTGACCCAGAGCGGCGCCTCGCCTGCCGAACTCGAAATGCAGGTGACGAAGGAAGTCGAAGACGCCGTCGCCAGCATCAACGGCATCGACGAGATTCAATCGACGGTGACCGACGGCCAGTCGCAGACCGTCGTCATTTTCCGCCTGGAAGTGCCGACGCAACAGGCCGTTCAGGATACCAAGGACGCGATCGATCGCATCCGCGGCACTCTGCCGTCGACCATCGACGAGCCGATCGTCTCCAAGGTGGACGTCGAGGGCCAGGCGATCCAGAGCTTTGCCGTTTCCTCGCCGAACATGTCGCTCGAGGAACTGTCCTGGTTCGTTGACGACACCGTTAAGCGCGCGCTGCAGGGCCAGGCCGGCATCGGCCGCGTCGACCGCTATGGCGGCGCCGACCGCGAAGTACGCATTGAGCTCGACCCGAACAAGCTGAACGCCTACGGCATTACCGCGCTTTCGGTCAGCCAGCAGTTGCGCGGAACCAACATCGATCTCGGTTCCGGACGCGGCCAGGTGGCCGGCAGCGAACAGGCGATCCGCGTCCTTGGCGACGCCCGCGATGTCGCCCAGCTCGCCGACACCACGATCGCGCTGACCAACGGCCGCTTCGTCAAGCTCTCCAATCTCGGCGTGATCAAGGACACCTATCAGGAGCCGAAATCCTTCTCGCGCTTCAACAGCACGCCCGTCGTGACTTTCGGCGTGTTCCGCGCCAAGGGCGCCAGCGAAGTATCCGTCGCCAAGACTGTGGCCGACACTTTGAACAAGGTGCGTGCCGAAAATCCGAACGTCTCGATCGAGATGATCGACGATGCGGTCTACTACACCTACGGCAACTACGAAGCGGCGATGCATACGCTGCTGGAAGGCGCGTTGCTGGCGGTCATCGTCGTCTTCCTGTTCCTCAGGAATTGGCGAGCGACGCTGATTTCGGCAGTCGCACTGCCCCTTTCGGCGATCCCGACCTTCTGGATCATGAATCAGATCGGCTTCTCGCTGAACCTTGTCAGCTTCCTGGCCCTGACGCTCGCGACCGGTATTCTGGTCGACGACGCCATCGTCGAGATCGAGAACATTGCCCGCCACATCAAGATGGGCAAGACGCCCTATCGCGCCGCGATCGATGCCGCCGACGAAATCGGCCTTGCGGTCATCGCGACGACGTTCACCATCATCGCCGTCTTTGTACCGGTTTCCTTCATGCCGGGCATTCCAGGCCAATATTTCATCCAGTTCGGCCTGACGGTTGCCTTCTCAGTGTTCTTCTCGCTGCTGGTCGCGCGCCTGATCACGCCGATGATGGCCGCCTATTTTATGCGTGCCGAAGACGCCATCGACGACCATCACGACAATGACGGCCGTTTCATGCGCGGCTATAGCTGGCTGGTACGGATCACGACGAAGAAATGGTACACGCGCTATCCGACGTTGCTTGCGGCCTTTGCATTCTCCGTCGCCTCCGTCTTCGCGCTGATCATGTTCGTGCCCGGCAGCTTCATTCCCCCGGACGATTCCTCCCGCATCGTGCTGTCTGCCGAGCTGCCGCCAAATGCCCGGCTCGACGACACCGAGCAGGCAACCAATGAAATTTACAGGCGCATCAAGGACATCGACGGTGTTGACAATGTTTTCGTCCTTGGCGGCGCCTCGCCGAAAGGCGATCTGGAATTGCGCCGCGCGACAGTGACGCTGACTCTCGGCAAGCTCGACCAGTCGCTCGTCAAGAAGCTGGTCAACGATGTGCTGGGTTCCCTGCCCGTCATCGGTCCCCACCTGCCGAAGGTTGCCGTCCACGGCCGCATTAAGCCGCAATGGGAGATCGAAAAGGAAGTCTTCGCCAAGCTGCGTTCGATCCCTGACGTTCGCATCACCAAGCTCAATGACCGCGGCGACCGTGACCTGACCTACAACTTCCTCTCCCGCAACGAGAAGGATTTGAACGAAGCGGTCGGCATCCTCGAAGCCAAACTGCGCGCCGATCCGGCACTTGCCAATGTCAGTGCCGACGGCGCCCTGCCCCGGCCTGAGCTGCAGATCTATCCGCGCAAGGACGAGGCGGCCCGTCTTGGCATTACGCCGCAGATGATTTCCGATACGGTGCGCGTCGCGACCATCGGCGATATCGACGCCTCGCTTGCCAAGATTTCGCTCGATGACCGCCAGATCCCCATCCGGGTGCAGGCTGCAATCGGCATGCGCCGCGACCTTGCAGCGATCCGGGCATTGCGCATCAAGACAGCCACCGGTGCGACAGTGCCGATGTCGAGCGTGGCCGATATCGACTATTCGGAAGGCCTTTCCTCGATCAAGCGCAACAACCGTTACCGCGTCGTCGCCATCGGCGCCGACCTGCCACAGGGCGTGGCGCTGGACACCGCTTCAAGCCATTTCCTCGCCACCGTCAACAGTGCCAAAATCCCGGCCACTGTCCATCTGGCTGAAAGCGGCGACACCAAGGTCCAGAAAGAAATGCAGCAGAGCTTCGGCAACGCCATGCTGCTGGGCCTTCTGCTGGTGCTGACAGTGCTGGTGCTGCTGTTCAAGGATGTGATTCAGCCCTTCACCATTCTGCTGTCGCTGCCTCTGGCGATCGGTGGCGTGGCCCTGGCGCTGATGCTGACCGGCAATGCCCTGTCTATGCCCGTCATGATCGGCATCCTGATGTTGATGGGTATCGTCACCAAGAACGCCATTCTGCTCGTCGATTTCGCCATCGAAATGATGCATCACGGCATGCCGCGATTGGAGGCCGTGGTCGAGGCCGGCCGCAAGCGTGCAAGGCCGATCATCATGACCTCGATCGCCATGTCGGCCGGCATGTTGCCGTCCGCACTCGGCGTCGGCGAAGGCGGCTCGTTCCGCGCGCCGATGGCGATCGCGGTGATCGGCGGCATCATCGTCTCGACCGTCCTCAGCCTGGTGGTCGTGCCGTCCTTCTTCCTGATCATGGACGACCTGTCGCGCCTGCTTGCCTGGCTCTTCGGCCGTGTCGTCGGCAAGAAGGATGTGGACGACGAGGTTCTGACCAAGGAAAGACTGGCAACCGCCGTCGACGAAAACCGCAAGTCGCTCACTGCGTTGGAAGAACGCCTTGAGGCCGTGGAAAACAAGGACGCCCCGCAGCGCGGCGTAAAGGCCAAGACGAATATCTTGAAACTGCCGCCGTTCGCCGCCGAGTAGAACGGCAGGTTGACTAAAATGATAGTGGTAATGATGACGGGGCGGCTTACAGGCCGCCCTGTTCTTTTAGGAAATTGACGATCGTTCCAATGCCTTCGCCGCGCTTCATGTCGGAGAACACGAAGGGACGGGCCTGACGCATGCGGGTCGCGTCACGGTCCATGACATCAAGATCGACGTCGACGAAGGGTGCGAGATCCTTCTTGTTGATGACGAGAAGGTCGGACTTGGTAATGCCGGGACCGCCCTTGCGCGGAATTTCCTCGCCCTGGCAGACCGAAATCACATAGATGGTGATATCGGCGAGATCCGGCGAAAAGGTCGCTGCCAGATTATCGCCGCCGGATTCGATGAAGACCACATCGAGATCAGGGAGCCGCTCGTTGAGACTGGCGATGGCCTGCAGGTTGATCGTCGCATCCTCGCGAATGGCGGTGTGCGGGCAGCCACCGGTTTCGACGCCGACGATGCGATCCGATGTCAGCGCCTGCATGCGCACCAGCGCCTCGGCGTCCTCGGTCGTGTAGATATCGTTGGTCACCACCGCAACGGAATAATCGTCGCGCATTGCCTTGCACAGCTTCTCCGTCAGCGCCGTCTTGCCCGAGCCGACAGGTCCGCCGATGCCGACGCGCAAGGGTCCATTTCTCGATTTCATGCCCGAAACTCCGATAAAAACATAGAATAGCGAAGCATACGCGTCTCGCACAGCGGCGAATGACGTAGGACCTGCTTCGATCGCAACATTTGCTTGAACCCACCCCTCAGGAGCGAAAGAGCCGGGTGCCCTGCCTCTCATGACGAAGGCTTGCAATATCGGCCTGCACTGTCGCCGCACCGAGATCATCGAGACTCGATTGCGCGGCTCGTTTCGCGACCTCGGCGATGACGTCCTCCAACGCCGCCAGGATCGCGACGCCGTCTTTCTGTCCGGTCACCCCGAGCCGAATGCCGGCCGAGAGCATCTGCGACGCCAGCGCATGCAGGAAGGCCGCGAGCGTCTTTTCCCTAGATATGCCGTGCGCTCCAGCCACGGCGCCGACCGCCACCGGATAGGCCGTCTTCGCGGGTAGAATGGAAAAGACCGGATGCGGCCAGGCATTGGCGGCGGAGAGGAAGGCTTCGCCGAGCAGCATGGTTTCCTGATGCCGCTCCTTCGAGCCGGCCAACGCGTCGGCAAGCTCGGCCGCCTCAGCCAACCGCGCGGCATCCTCACCCGCGCCATGCGCCTCGGCGAGCAAGACGGCATCGTTCCAGACCGAACCATGGCGGATTAACGCCGTGATCCAATCCCGAAGGCTCATGGCATTCTGCACCAAGCCGTCGTGGACAGCGCTTTCGAGGCCGCTCGAATAGGCGAAGGAACCGACGGGGAAAGCCGGCGACAGCCAGGCCATCAGCCGCAAGAACGCCTGCAGCTCGCCGTCCTCCTTTACTGAACCCCCAGTCATCGACGCTCAGTCGTCTGAATGATCGTGATGGTCGTGGTCGTGCCCATGATCATGATTATGGCCATGGTCATGATGCCCGTGATCGTGACCGTGCGAATGGCCGCCATGCGCATGGTAGGCGCCGCGTGCAGGCTGGAAAGCTTCGCTGACCTCCTTCACCGTCGCGCCGAGACCTTCGAGCATCGAGCGGATGACATGATCGCGCAGGATCAGGATGCGGTCTTCCTCGATCTGTGCCGAAAGATGCCGGTTGCCGAGGTGCCAGGCGAGCTCGATCAGGTGCCGGCGGTCGCGCGGCTTGATCTCGAACAGCTTTTCCGTGGCAGCAACGATCTCGATCAGTTCGCCGTCTTCGCGCACCAGCAAGTCGCCATTGGCAAACAGAACCGGCTCCTTCAGATCGAGCATGATCATCTCGCCATTTTCGAGATGCAGCAGTTTGCGGCGCAAATGCCGGAGGTCATGCGGCAACACGACGCGATCGATCGGATCGGAGGATGGGGTGCCGGCGGGCAGATAGGAAGTGACGCGTTGCATGGCAGGTCCAATTCAAAACTTTGTCAAAGCATGCAAAATAGCGGCTTTCCGCGCAAGGACCAGTGCCGGTTTTGCAGAGCCAGAGCAATTCCAGGAAAAGTGCGTAGCGGTTTTCCGTTCGGAATTGCGAAAATACAAAAAGATGGAGCGGTTCTAAGATTCCGTGAAAAGCTGGACCGCTCTATATCCCATGGCCGTATCGATGCTGCTCCGCAAGGTAAGGCGCTGTCTCCGGATCCTCTTCGACCGGGCTACGATGCCAGACATGATTCAGCCATTCGCTTTCATGAACGACGCGATTACGGCCGAGCGCCTTGGCAAGATAAAGCGCCTTGTCCGCGGCGGCATAGACCACCTCTTTTTTGCGTTCACTCCATATGTCGGCGACCCCCGCCGAAATCGTGATCTTCACTGCACCGCCCTCGACGGCAATGGCCTGATCGGCAATCAGCGCTTTGACGCCCTCGATACGGGCGACGCGTTCGGCCATGTCGTGGCCGTGGACGATGGCGCCGAACTCTTCGCCGCCGAGGCGGGCTATCACATCCCTGCCCTCGAAAATGCTGGAAAATATCTGCGACACCGCAACGATAACGGCATCGCCCGAGGCGTGCCCATAGCGATCATTAATGGTCTTGAACCGATCGACGTCGAAGATCACCAGCGAGGCGTCGCTCTGCGCTTCATCCAATGCCTCGGTAAAGGCGCGACGGTTCAGCAAGCCGGACAGCATATCCGTACGGCTCAGTCGCTCGAATTCGGCGCGGGAGACGGCAAGCTTATGAATGGCGTAGCCAGCCAGTAGTGCCAATGCGCCGGAGACGATACCGCCGATGAACCATGCAAACAAGATACTGAGGCGGATCGCGTCCAGTATGGGTAACGGCAACAAGCCAAGCCACCGCAGGACCGGCAGCATGACGAGAATGATGGCAACCGACAGAATGACCGCAATAAAACTCATCTTTAACGCGAAAATATAAATCGTGCGACGCTGCTGAAAATTACCGAGCTCGGCCTGCAGCGAAATCCACCATTTCATGCGAATCACCTTCCTCAGCCACCAATTCGATGAGGTGAGATAGGGGTGAAGGCTCTTCCAGGTCTTTAATGCAATAATTAAAATGCGCGGCTTTTCCCAACTTATGAACTATTAGAAATTGGAACCAAAACCGCCCATGGCCTGACGTGAGGTTGCGACAGGAATACCCCCGGCGCAAGTCTCTGATTATGTTGTGTTAGTTCGGACGACTGACGAAAAACCCCTGGAATCCAGGGGTTTTCACAATCTACAGGCGTTGAAATGTCGCAGGTCCTGTTAAAACAGGAAATAGCGCTGCGCCATCGGCAGCACAGTCGCCGGTTCACAGGTCAGAAGCTCGCCATCGGCACGTACCTCGTAGGTCTCAGGATCGACCTCGATATGCGGCGTCAGGCTGTTGTGGATCATCGAAGCCTTGGAGATGCCGCCGCGGGTATTCTTGACGGCAACGAGGCTCTTGGCGACACCGAGCCTGCCGGCGAGACCGGCGTCGAGCGACGCCTGTGAGACGAAAGTGACTGACGAGTTCGTCAGGCTCTTGCCGAAAGAGGCAAACATCGGGCGATAGTGCACTGGCTGCGGAGTTGGGATCGAGGCGTTCGGGTCGCCCATCGGGGCGGCGGCGATCGAGCCGCCGAGCAGGATCATGTCCGGCTTGACGCCGAAGAAGGCCGGATTCCAGATCACCAGATCGGCGCGCTTGCCGACTTCGATCGAACCGATCTCGTGGCTGAGGCCATGGGCGATCGCCGGGTTGATCGTGTATTTGGCGATGTAACGCTTGACGCGGAAATTGTCGTTGTCGCCGATTTCCTGCGCGAGGCGGCCACGCTGGCGCTTCATCTTGTCGGCGGTCTGCCAGGTGCGGATGGCCACCTCGCCGACGCGGCCCATGGCCTGGCTGTCGGACGAAATGATCGAAAAGGCGCCGATATCGTGGAGAATATCTTCCGCCGCGATCGTCTCCTTGCGAATGCGGCTTTCAGCAAAAGCGATGTCTTCCGGGATCGACGGCGACAGGTGATGGCAGACCATTAACATGTCGAGATGCTCGGCGATCGTGTTAACCGTATAGGGGCGCGTCGGGTTGGTCGAAGACGGGATTACATTCGACTGGCCGCAGATCTTAATGATATCAGGCGCGTGGCCACCACCGGCCCCTTCGGTGTGGAAAGCATGGATTGTGCGGCCCTTGATGGCGCCGATCGTGTCCTCGACGAAACCGCTTTCATTCAACGTATCCGTGTGTATCATAACCTGCACGTCATAAGCATCGGCAACCGTCAGGCAGCAGTCGATTGCGCCCGGCGTCGTTCCCCAATCCTCGTGCAGCTTCAACGAGGTCGCACCGGCAAGCACCATCTCCTCGAGCGCACCGGGCAGCGAGGCATTGCCCTTGCCGGCAAAGGCGAGGTTCATGGGGAAGGCGTCAGCGGCCTCGATCATGCGGGCGATGTGCCACGGGCCGGGCGTGCAGGTGGTGGCAAGCGTTCCATGCGCCGGGCCGGTACCGCCGCCGAGCATGGTTGTCAGCCCGCTCATCAGCGCCTCTTCGATCTGCTGCGGGCAGATGAAGTGGATGTGGCTGTCCATGCCGCCGGCTGTGACGATCTTGCCCTCACCCGCGATCGCCTCCGTGCCCGGCCCGACAATGATGTTGACGCCCGGCTGCGTATCCGGATTGCCGGCCTTGCCGATCGCGACGATGCGGCCATCCTTGAGGCCGATATCGGCCTTGACGATCCCCCAAGTATCGACGATCAGCGCGTTGGTTATAACGGTGTCGACGGCACCGTTTGCCCGTGTCACCTGGCTCTGCCCCATCCCGTCACGAATGACCTTGCCGCCACCGAACTTCACCTCCTCGCCATAGGTGGTGAAATCCTTCTCCACCTCGATGAAAAGCTCGGTATCGGCAAGCCGCACCTTATCGCCAGTCGTCGGCCCGAACATGTTGGCATAGGCGGCGCGCGAGATCTTGTAGGGCATAAATCAGGCTCCTTGGGAGGAATGGATAAGAGTCTTGTCGGCGATGCGCCTCAGGCGACCGAGGGAAACGTAAAGGTCGACCAAGCGCTTCTCCGCAGCAAATGGATGGCCGTCCCAGCCGGTATGGCTGAAGCCGGTGATGGCGATGTCGTCGTCGGGGTACCGTAAAAGCAAGTCGGCGATCACGATCATGCCGCTGCTCGGCACGACATAAGGGCCGGGTTCATGCGGCTTGAGAGCTTCGTCGACGCTCCCATGAACAGACTGATCGATGACCACATGGCGCTTGCCGGTGGCCTTGCAGAAAGCAGTGAACTGATCGGTGTAATCGTCGCAGAAATCGTTAAGTTCCGGATGCGATTGCGACAGCGGAGCGCGCAGGGCGGCGAACTTGCGGGGGTCGCGCACGCTCCAGATTTCCGATGCGGCCGCGATCGGTGGGCTGCCGCGCCATTCGGCAGAACCCAGCATCGCGCGCGCCGGCCGACCGGTATTGCAGACCGCGACGACATCGGTGCGGCTGCCGCCTGTCTGGATGGAGCGGCAATCGTTGAAGCGCACGACCATGTCGGCGGCGTCGATCTCCTTCGCCGCCGCTTCCGCGATCTCGCCATTGCCGACGATCACGATCCTGCGTTTTGCATTCACTGCGCACCCTCCGGCCCATCGGCCAGCGTCTTCAGCTCTTTGGTTCTTTGCTCCGTCAATGTCGCCTTGCATCCAGAAACGAGCATGGGCTCCATCGACCCGCCCCGCGCCTCGAAGCCCTCCGCCTCGCATTGGCCATCGCGGTAATCGACCCAGGCGCGTTGCGCTTTGACCAATGCCTTTTCTGCGCCCTTTTGGTCGGCATCGAGATCGGCATCAGTGGCAACCATTGCCGCGCGCGTCTTTTTATATTGCTCGTTCAATGCCTTATCGGCCTTGTCGTAGTCGCGCTGCGAGCAGATGTTCATGTCCATCTGCGTCTGCGCATTGTTGCAATCGACCTCCGGCTCGTCCGGATCATTTTGCGCATAGGCCGAACTGCACATCAAAACCGTCGCGACAAACGCGCCGGACGCAAGCAATCTCAAAGACATGCCGTCTCTCCCTGTAAGCCTTCAGAGTTTGCCCATGATTTGCTGGCGGAAGCCGTAGACTTCGCGCTTACCGGAGAGCGGGATCAGCGTCACCGAACGCGTCTGGCCCGGCTCGAAACGCACGGCCGTCCCTGCAGGGATATCAAGACGCATGCCCTTGGCCTTGTCGCGATCGAAGGCGAGACCGCCATTCGTCTCGGCAAAATGATAGTGGCTGCCGACCTGCACCGGCCGGTCGCCGGTATTGGAGACCTCCAGCGTTACGGTCGGCGCGCCGGCGTTCAGTTCGATATCGCCGCTTGCGGCAAGAATTTCACCTGGAATCATGGTTTCCTCTGCTCGTCGCTCAGCGGATCGGCTCGTGCACGGTGACGAGCTTCGTCCCATCCGGAAACGTCGCCTCAACCTGTACGTCGTGGATCATCTCGGCGATCCCCTCCATCACCTGGTCGCGGGTGATGACATGGGCGCCGGCCTCCATCAGTTCGGCAACCGGACGGCCGTCGCGAGCACCTTCGACGACGAAATCGGTGATCAGCGCGATGGCTTCCGGATGGTTGAGTTTGACGCCGCGCTCCAGCCGTCGCCGCGCAACCATTGCCGCCATGGAAATCAACAGCTTGTCTTTTTCTCTCGGAGTAAGGTTCATCGCCTACCTATGTGATTGCTATTTGCTCGAACTACAGATTCCAGACTTTCGGCACTGGCGTTCCGTTGCGCAAGGCGGAAATGACCGGGATCAGGATTTTTCTCAGGGCGAAGCCGTCGGGTGCCGCCAGCCGTGCCACCAGCTTGTCGCGCCATTGGCTAACGCCGCCCATGTGCCCGTCTACGAGGGGCCGCACCTTGGCGAGATAGGTCTCCGCTAGCGGCCCGGCATAGAACAGGGTGGCGAAAGCGACCTGGCCGCTCAGGACAGCATGCTCGGCCGTCAGCGCCGCGACATCGCCGTCGAGCAGCAGCTCCTCGGCATGGATCAATCGCCCAGCGCGGCGGATGCGCCAGCGGTCGCGAAACAAGCCCTGCGCCATCGCCTCGCCCATGGCTTTGCGGCCAAGCAGGATTGCCTCAACGGCCAGAAATTCGGCGGTCTCGTCGAGATCGACATCAAGCCTGCGCGACAGCGAGGCGCGATCGAATAGAATGGTTTCCTGCGGCAGCCAATCGACGCGTGCGCCAGCGCCGACCCTGATCGAAGTCACGACTTCAGCGGTGCCCGCGGATGCCTTGTAGATCTTTTCGCAGGCCTGCGTAGTCACATCGATGCGCGTGCCCGGCGCAGCAACGATGCTCCAATCCATCCGGTCGCCGCCGGTCAGCCCACCGGCCGTGTTGATGATGACGGCTTCCATGGAACTATCGAACGTGTCGGGCAGACGGATCTTCGCCGCACCCTCCTGGAAAAGCTCGGCAAGGCGCGTGCGCCCGTCAAGCGCTTTGGCCGCCAGATGACCGCGCCCGCGCGCCCTCTGCGGTCTCGTGCTCGCCGCTGCCGTCACCATTCCGTTTCTCCGCTCATCCCATCATGTCGCGCAGGTCATTGAAGCCCGCCAAGGAATAAAGGCAAGCAATTTCTGTGCCTTGTACAATCGCCTGGGGCACGGGCCGATGTGGCGGGCACCCGCCGCATTTTTCGTCAGACGATGAAAAGAGCGGCAATGGCTTCACACCGTCAGATGCCGGCGCGCCGCGGGCGTATCCAGCGTCTCCGCCAGCCCTTCGTGAACGATCTCGCCGCGGTCCATGATGTAGACGTAATCGGCAAGCTCCCGGCAAAATCGAGATATTGCTCGACCAGCAGGATCGCCATGCCGGTGGAATCCCTGAGATAGCGGATCGCGCGGCCGATATCCTTGATGATCGAAGGCTGGATGCCCTCGGTCGGCTCATCCAGCACCAATATTTTCGGCCGCGTCACCATTGCACGGCCGATCGCCAATTGCTGCTGCTGACCGCCCGATAGGTCGCCGCCGCGGCGCGACAGCATGGATTTCAGCACCGGAAACAGATTGTAGATGTCCTCGGGAATGTTGCGGTCACGGCGCGGCACGGGTGCGAAGCCGGTCTCCAGGTTCTCCTTGACCGTCAGCAGCGGAAAGATTTCGCGCCCTTGCGGCACATAACCAATACCCTGTTTGGCGCGGGCAAAGGGCGCCATTCCGTTCAGCGTTATCCCATTGAAGGCGACCGAACCCGCCGACAGCGCATGCTGGCCGGTGACCGCGCGCAACAGCGAGCTCTTGCCGACCCCGTTGCGTCCGAGCACGCAGGTGATGTTGCCCATCTCCGCCTTGATGGAGATGCCGCGCAAAGCCTGGGCGGCGCCATAATGCAGATTTGCGTTTTCCACTGTCAGCATGGCTTCATCTTCTTTCTTTTCCATAAAAGCCCCTCACCCTAGCCCTCTCCCCGTTTTGACGGGGAGAGGGGACGACCGAGCAAGCTAAACCCCTTCGCCCCGTGAAACGGGGAGAAGGTGGACTTGAGCGGCTTCGCACAGCGAACCGCGAAAGGACGGATGAGGGGCTTTTCTAGGCAAACAAGGATCTTCTTTGCACCCGAAACATCACCTACCGCCCCAGATAATTCTCAATCACCTTCGGATCGCTGCTGACGAAATCGATCGAGCCTTCGGCCAACACCGAGCCTTCCGCCAGACACGTCACCTTGACGCCGAGATCGCGGATGAAGCCCATGTCGTGCTCCACCACCACCACGGACCGCGTCTTTGCTATCTCCTTCAGCAGCACCGCCGTCTCCGCCGTCTCGGCGTCGGTCATGCCCGCAACGGGCTCATCGACGAGCAGAAGCTTCGGCTCCTGGGCGAGCAGCGTGCCGATCTCCAGCCATTGCTTCTGCCCATGCGAAAGATTGGCCGCCAGTTCATCGCTCCGGTGAGAGAGGCGCACCGTGTCGAGGATTTCGTGGATGCGGTCTCGATCCTCCGGCGTCAGGCGGTAAAAGAGCGTCGAGAAAACGCCGCGCTTGCGGTTGAGGGCCAATTCGAGGTTGTCCCAGACGGTGTGGCTCTCAAAGACCGTAGGCTTCTGGAACTTGCGGCCGATGCCGAGCTGGGCGATGTCGGCCTCGTCCTTCTTGGTGAGATCGATCTGGCCGTTGAAGAACACCTCGCCCTGATCGGGCCGCGTCTTGCCGGTGATGATATCCATCATCGTCGTCTTGCCGGCACCGTTCGGGCCGATGATAGCGCGAAGCTCGCCCGGCTCGATGACGATCGACAGCGAATTCAGCGCCTTGAAGCCGTCGAAGGAGACGGAGACGTTGTTGAGATAGAGCATGCTGTTGGGCTTGATGTCCGGGATCATCGTCTCACTCCGCCGCTTGAATGGTCGTCTTACCGGCTTCGGCTTCGGCTTCGGCTTCGTCTTCCTCTGCTTCAGGCTTTGGACTGACCGCCTTACTGCCACGACCGATATATCGCGCCGCCGTGCCGACGACACCCTTGGGCAGGAACAACGTCACCGCGACGAAGAGGCCACCGAGCGCGAAGAGCCAGAAATCGGGGAAAAGGCCGGTGAAGATCGTCTTTCCACCATTGATGAGGATGGCGCCGATGATCGGACCGATCAGCGTTGCCCGGCCGCCAACCGCGGTCCAGATGACCACTTCGATGGAATTGGCGGGTGCAAATTCCCCGGGATTAATAATGCCGATCTGCGGCACATAAAGTGCACCGGCAATTCCGGCCATCATCGCCGACACCACGAAGACAAAGAGCTTCATGTGCTCAACGCGGTAACCCAAGAAGCGCGTCCGGCTTTCGGCATCGCGCACGCCGACCAGCACCTTGCCAAACTTCGAGCGCACTATGGCCGATGACAGCATCAACCCCAGCGCTAGCAGCAGCGCGGTAACCGCGAAGAGTACGGCGCGCGTGCCATCCGCCTGGATGTTGAAGCCGAGAATATCCTTGAAATCGGTCAGGCCGTTATTACCGCCAAAGCCCATGTCGTTGCGAAAGAAGGCGAGCAGTAGCGCGTAGGTCATCGCCTGCGTGATGATCGACAGATAGACGCCATTGACGCGTGAGCGGAAGGCAAACCAGCCGAAGATGAAGGCAAGCAGTCCGGGAGCCGCCAGCACCATGATCATGGCAAACCAGAAATGATCGAAGCCGTACCAGAACCAGGGCAGTTCCTTCCAGTTCAAGAACACCATGAAGTCCGGCAGGATGGGATTGCCATAGGTACCGCGCGACCCGATCTGCCGCATCAGATACATGCCCATCGCGTAGCCGCCGAGCGCGAAGAAGGCGCCATGGCCGAGCGAGAGAATGCCGCAATAGCCCCAAACGAGATCGAGTGCCAAGGCGAGCAGTGCATAGGTCAGATACTTGCCGAACAACGACATCAGGTAGGTCGGCACGTGCAACAGACTGCCTTCCGGCAGAACCAGGTTCGACAGCGGCACGAGTACCGCGACAGCAAGCAGGATCGCGATGGCGACGCTGATACGGCGGTCGAGCGAGCGAAGGAGAAAAGCCGTGATCATGCTTCCACCGCCCTTCCCTTGAGGGCGAAGAGCCCGCGCGGACGTTTCTGGATGAAGAGGATGATGAGGACGAGAACCAGGATCTTGCCGAGCACCGCCCCCGCATAGGGTTCGAGGAACTTGTTGAGGATGCCGAGCGAGAAGGCGCCCACCAGCGTTCCCCAGAGATTGCCGACGCCGCCGAAGACCACGACCATGAAACTGTCGATGATGTAGCTCTGGCCAAGGTTTGGCGAGACGTTGTCGATCTGGGAGAGCGCAACGCCTGCCATCCCCGCAATGCCCGACCCCAGGGCAAAGGTAAAGGCGTCGACCCAGGGCGTGCGAATGCCCATGGAGGAAGCCATGCGCCTATTCTGCGTCACCGCCCGCATCTGCAGCCCGAAGGCCGAGCGCTTCAACAGCAACAGCAAGGCGACGAAGACGCCGAGTGCGAAAACGATGATCCAGAGCCGGTTCCAAGTGATCGAAAGATAACCGAGATCGAAGGAACCGGACATCCAGGAGGGATTGCCGACTTCCTGATTGGTCGGCCCGAAGATCGAGCGCACGGCCTGCTGCAGGATCAGCGAAATGCCCCAGGTGGCGAGCAGCGTCTCCAGTGGCCGGCCATAGAGGAAACGGATGACGCCGCGCTCGATGACAAGGCCGACGGCACCGGTGACCAGAAACGCCACCGGCAAGGCGATCGCCAGCGACCAGTCGAAGAGTTCCGGATAGAAGCTGCGAATGACGCTCTGGACCATGAAGGTGGAATAGGCGCCGATCATCACCATCTCGCCATGCGCCATGTTGATGATGCCCATGACGCCGAAGGTGATGGCAAGCCCGATGGCGGCAAGCAGCAGTACCGAACCGAGCGAAAGGCCGTACCAGACGTTCTGCACCGCATCCCAGATCGCCAATTGGCTCTGGATACCGGCGATGGCGGCCGCGACATCGGGCTTCAGGCTGTCGTCGACGGAAACCGAAGAAAGAATGCCGATGGCGTCACGACCACCTTCTGCCTTGATCGTCTCGATCGCCGCCTTCTTCTGCTCCGGCGGGCGATCGGAGCCGAGCACGGCAACCGCGCGCGCCCTGTCGAGCACGCCGCGAATTTCGCCGTCCTTTTCGTTCTTTAACGCCGCCTCCAATGCCTCCAGCGAATCCGCGCTTGGCGATTTCAACACGGATTGCGCCGCCTCCAATCGGACGCCACGATCCGGGCTCATCAGCGTCAGGCCGCCGAGCGCCGAACGGACCGAGCGACGAAGATTGTTGTTGATCTTGATCTTGCTAAGATTGCCCTTGGTTTCCTGGCCAGCCGTCTGTCCGGTCAGCGGATCGATCAGGGCCATGACGTCTCCGGAAGATTTGGCGATGAAGACCTGATTGTCGGATTTGCGGACATAAAGATCGCCGTCCGAAAACGCCTGCAGCGCCGGCACCACCTTGGGATCGCCGGTTTTGGCCAGGTTCTTCACGATCTCGTCGGCCTGCTGGAAGTTCGCCGGACCCAGCGCGTTGATAAGACTATGCGCATCCTCCTGGGCACGCAGCGCTGTCGCCGTTAGCGCCAGCATCAGGCAAAAGCCGGCGGCAAGCGCCACAGCCATGCGGTAAACGAATTTGTCGAACATCGCGCGTCCCCTCATGCTGTCGCGGGCAGAGGAGTCTGCCCGCGACGAGCGCACACTAAAAGCTGAACTCAGGAACCCTTGCCGCCGCACTTGCCGGTGGAAACGTTGAAGTTGCCGCAGTTAAGCGGCATGCGCCAATCCGAGATCAGATCCTTGCTATCAGGCAGGTAGTCCGACCATTCCTTGCCGACCACTGCAGGGGTCTGCGAAACAACGTCGAACTGGCCGTTCTCCTGCACCTCGCCGATCAGCACCGGCTTGGTGATGTAGTGGTTCGGCATCATGGTGGCGTAGCCGCCGGTAAGGTTCGGCACGGAAACGCCGACGAGCGCGTCGATCACCTTGTCCGGATCGGTCGTACCGGCCTTTTCGACCGCCTTCACCCACATGTTGAAGCCGATATAGGCAGCTTCCATCGGGTCGTTGGTGACCCGCTTGTCGTTCTTGGTATAGGCGTGCCATTCCTTGATGAATTCGGCATTGGCGGGCGTATCGACGGACTGGAAGTAGTTCCAGGCGGCGAGATGGCCGACCAGCGGCTTGGTGTCGACGCCGGCAAGCTCTTCTTCGCCGACCGAGAAGGCGACGACCGGAATGTCCTCCGCCTTGACGCCCTGGTTGCCGAGTTCCTTGTAGAAGGGAACGTTGGCGTCGCCATTGATGGTGGAGACGACCGCGGTCTTCTTGCCGGCCGAGCCGAAGGCCTTGATCTTGGAGACTTCCGTCTGCCAGTCGGAGAAGCCGAACGGCGTGTAGTTGATGATGATGTCTTCGTCCTTGACGCCCTTGGACTTCAGGTAGGCTGCAAGGATCTTGTTGGTCGTGCGCGGATAGACATAATCGGTGCCTTCCAGAACCCAGCGCTGCACGCCTTCATTCTGCATCAGGTAGTCGACGGCGGGGATCGCCTGCTGGTTCGGGGCAGCTCCGGTGTAGAACACGTTGCGCTCGGACTCTTCACCCTCGAACTGCACGGGATAGAACAGGATCGAGTCCAGTTCCTTGAACACCGGCAGGACCGATTTGCGCGACACCGAGGTCCAGCAACCGAATACGGCCGAGACCTTGTCCTTCTGAATCAACTCGCGGGCCTTTTCGGCAAACAGCGGCCAATCGGAGGCCGGGTCGACGACGACAGGCTCCAGCTTCTTGCCGAGAACGCCGCCCTTCTTGTTCTGCTCGTCGATGAGCATGAGCATGGCGTCCTTCAGCGTCGTTTCCGAAATCGCCATGGTGCCCGAAAGCGAATGGAGAACGCCAACCTTGATGGTGTCGTCGGCGGCAAAAGCTCCATGAAATGCAGTCGTCGACATGATGGCGCCCAGAAGCGCGCCCGAGACAAGAGTCTTCAGTTTCATGCGTAGTTCCCCTCTTTTTTGTCTGCCGCAACGGCTCGTAAACGAAGATTAACCGTTGCCTGCCGCGACTATCCGGCAGCACCGGGGGATTCCACATACGTAATATGACGTAGGAAGCGGGGCGAAATATGCAGCATATTAGCAGTTCACGCACTTAAGGACTGCGCCGATCCGTGTTACGACATGAACTACACTTGCCAAACTATTTGGGGGCAAGACTGCTGAAGGGTGGGCATGGCAGCGCGGCAACGCATCATTCCGGTGAGACGCGAATACAACCGCTGGGTCGCAAACCAGACATTGGAAGACTATGCCCTGCGCTTCACCGCCAAAAGCGCCCGGCAATTTTCCTCGCAGCGTATCTCGCAGACAGCGATCGGCGCCATCTCTTTCCTGGCTTTGGAAGCGATCGGCGGCGCCATTACGCTCTCCTACGGCACGACCAACGCCTTCTATGCCATCATCGTCGCTAGCATCGCCATGCTCGCGATCGGGTTGCCGATCAGCCGCTACGCCATCCGCCATGGGGTCGATATCGACCTGCTGACCCGCGGCGCGAGCTTCGGCTATATCGGCTCGACCATCACGTCACTTATCTATGCCAGCTTCACCTTCATGCTGTTTGCCATCGAAGCCTCGATCATGTCGGGGGCGCTGGAACTGACGCTCGGCATACCCTTGTGGATAGGCTATATCGTCAGCGCCGTCATGGTTATTCCGCTGGTAACGCATGGTGTCCGTCTGATCAGCCGGTTTCAGCTTCTGACGCAACCATTCTGGATCGTCCTCAATATCCTGCCCTTCGCCTTCATCGCCTTTTCAGATTGGGGAAAAATCGATCTCTGGCGTGCCTTCGCGGGCATACATCATACGTCCGGCGCATCCGGAACCGCCGCTCCCTTCGATCTCGTGGAATTCGGCGCCGCTTCCGCCGTTATCCTGGCGCTGATGTCACAGATCGGCGAACAGGCCGACTTTCTGCGCTTCCTGCCGCCGGAAGGCCGCCGCAAATGGCGGCATCGTCTGGTAATCTTCCTCGCAGGTCCCGGCTGGGTGACTATCGGCGCACTGAAGCTGCTGGCCGGGTCTTTCCTTGTCGTCCTGACGCTGACCTCGGGCGTACCGGCCGATCGCGCCGCCGATCCGGCGCAAATGTATCTCACCGCCTTCGGCTACATGATCCCCTGGCACAATGCCGCACTGCTGCTGATGGCCGCCTTCGTCGTGGTTTCGCAGCTCAAGATCAACGTCATGAACGCCTATGCCGGCTCGCTCGCCTGGTCGAATTTCTTCTCTCGGCTGACCCACAGCCATCCCGGCCGCGTGATCTGGCTCGTCTTCAACGTCGCCATCGCCCTGCTGCTGATGGAACTTGGCATCTATAGGCTGCTGGAAGAGACGCTCGGCATCTTCTCCATCATCGCCATGGCGTGGCTCTGCACGATCTCCGCAGATCTCTTCATCAACAAGCCGCTCGGCCTTGCCCCTCCCGGCATCGAGTTCAAGCGCGCGCACCTCTACGACATCAATCCCGTTGGCTTAGGCGCCATGGCGCTGTCGGCGACGATTGCCCTCGTCGCCCATTTCGGCGCCTTCGGCGCGGTCGCCGCCTCGCTAGCCCCCTACATCACCTTGGTGATTGCGCTCATCGCCTCGCCCGCGATCGCCTGGGCGACCAAGGGCAAATTCTATCTCGCCCGCAAGCCGCGCCAAAGCTGGAAGAATTTGACCTCCATCACGTGCTCGGTCTGCGAACATCCTTTCGAGCCAGAGGATATGGCCTGGTGCCCGGCCTATGCCGCGCCGATCTGCTCGCTCTGCTGCTCGCTGGACAGCCGTTGCCACGACATGTGCAAGCCGAAGGCGCGGCTTAACACGCAGGTCGCCACCGTCGCCAAGACACTGCTGCCGGAGACCATCGTCGCCAAGCTCGCTACTCGCCTCGGCCGTTACGGCATCGCCGTCGTGGTGGCGTTGGCGGCCGTGGGCGCTATCCTGGCAATGATCGCCCACCAGGTCGGCTCCGCCTCGCCGGAGACCGCCGCGGTGGTGGACCGCACGATCCTCATTGTCTTCTTCGTCTTCGCCGTCATCGCCGGCGTCGTCTGCTGGTTCTACGTGCTCGCGCACGACAGCCGCGTAGTCGCCGAAGAAGAATCTTCCCGTCAGAATACGTTGCTGCTCAAGGAAATCGCCGCGCACAAAAAGACGGACGCTGCTTTGCAAAGCGCCAAGGAGGCGGCTGAGGCGGCAAACCGCGCCAAGAGCCGCTACGTCGTGGGCCTGAGCCACGAATTGCGCACGCCGCTCAACGCGGTGCTCGGCTATGCCCAAATCCTTGAGCGCGACGAGACTATCCCGGCGCCGCGGCAATCCTCGCTGAAGGTCATCCGCCGCAGCGCCGAACATCTCTCCGGGCTGATCGATGGGCTGCTGGATATTTCCAAGATCGAGGCCGGCCGGCTGCAGGTCTATTCCAACGAGATCAATATTCAGGATTTTCTCGACCAGATCGTGGATATGTTCCGACCGCAAGCACAGGCCAAGGGTCTTGCTTTCATCCATGAGCGATCCGGCGCCCTGCCCGATTATGTCCGCACCGACGAAAAGCGGCTGCGGCAGATCCTCGTCAACCTGCTCTCCAACGCCATCAAGTTCACCGACGCGGGCAGTGTGCGTTTCGAGGTCGGCTATCGCAGTCAGGTCGCGAGCTTCACCATCGCCGATACCGGCCGAGGCATCGCCGAGAAGGACCTCACCCGCATCTACGAGCCCTTCCAACGCGGCGAGGCCGACAGTGTCCGCCCCATGCCGGGCCTCGGCCTCGGGCTGACCATCACCCGATTGCTCACCAATACACTCGGCGGCGAGATCTCCGTCGTCAGCGAAAAGGACAAGGGCTCGACTTTCAAGGTGCGCCTGATGCTGTCTGCGGTGATCCGGCCGATGAGGCCCCCGGCACAGGAGCAGCGCATCGTCAGCTATGAAGGCCCGCGCCGCACCATCGTCGTCGTCGACGACAATGAGGATCATCGCGAGCTGATGCGCGAAGTGCTGTCGCCCCTCGACTTCATCGTGCTGACGGCCGCGGGCGGACCGGACTGTTTGACGCTGATCGAGGGCATCAAGCCGGATCTTTTCTTGGTCGACATCTCCATGCCTGGCATGAACGGCTGGCAATTGGTCTCACGGCTCAGGGAGAACGGCCAGATGGCGCCGATCCTCATGCTATCGGCCAATATCGGCGATGGCGCCGCCGCCAAGGACAGCGACGACAGCCATAATGACGCCATCGCCAAACCTGTCGATATCCGCCAGCTTCGCGACAAACTGGCACTACATCTCGGCCTGAAGTGGATCTATGCCGACGGTTCCGCACCCGTCTCGCCGAAACCCGCGCCACCTATGAAGAGCCCGGGGATAGAGCATGTCCGCGAGTTGATACGGCTTGGCGAGATCGGCTATGTCAGAGGCATCGAGGCGAAACTCACGGATCTTGCCAAGCTCGATCAGAACCGACCCTTCACCGATGCTTTGCGCACCTATGTTCAAGCCTTCGATATCGGCGGGTTTCTGGATTTCCTGCATAAATTCGACAATGAAAAGGTAGAACCGATTGGCTGAGCCCGCCCTTCCCCGCGATATAGTCTTGCTCGTGGACGATTCGCCGGAGGCGCTCGGTTTCCTGACCGACGCCCTGGAGCAGTCGGGTTTCTCCGTTCTCATAGCTACATCAGGCTCGGCGGCGCTGAACATCGTCGAACGCATCACGCCGGACCTGATCCTGCTCGATGCCGTGATGCCATCCATGGACGGTTTCGAGACCTGCCGGCGGCTGAAAGCGAACGCCAGTATAGCCCAGATTCCCGTAGTGTTCATGACCGGCCTGACCGAAACCGAGCATGTCGTGCATGCGTTGGAATCGGGCGGCGTCGACTATCTCACCAAGCCCATCAACGTTGATGAACTGCGCGCCCGCATCCGCGTCCACTTGCGCAATGCCCGCTCCGCTCAGAGCGCCCGCGTTGCGCTCGACGCCGCCGGCCGGCATCTCCTGGCGGTCAAAGGCGATGGCGCGATTCATTGGTCGACACCGCAAGCGACGCGCCTCATCAACGCCGCCACCGGCAGCGACGACGGCCTCGATCTTGTAGTGAAACACATCGCGACCTTCATGCGCGAGCGCGAACGGCCAGGCCCGGCGCGCGACAACCTGCTCTCCATCAGCAATGGCAGCCAAGCGGCCCTGCAGCTCGCCTTCCTCGGTGCGATCGGCCCGGACGAATATCTCTTCCGCCTGACCGCCACCAACCAGCGCGCCGACGACGGCGTGCTGCGCCAGCATTTTGCGCTCACCCAGCGAGAATCCGAAGTCTTACTCTGGATTGCCAAGGGGAAATCGAACCGCGATATCGGCGAGATTCTTGGGCTTTCAGCGCGGACCGTGAACAAACATCTGGAACAGATCTATGTGAAGCTCGGGGTGGAAAACCGAGCTTCCGCCGCGGTAAAGGCGGCGCATGTGCTGCATGAGATGTAAATCCACTTTCGGGGCTAAGCCACCCGATCCGGCGGCTCACGCCCTTCGAAAAATGCGGTGATATTCTCCACCACCTTCATCCCCATGGCCGTGCGCGTCTCTTCGGTCGCGCTGCCGAGATGCGGCAGCAGCACGACATTCTCCATTGCCTTTAGCCTCTCCCGCACATTCGGCTCCGCCTCGTAGACATCGAGGCCGGCACCACGAATCGCGCCTTGCTCCAACGCAGAAATCAGTGCCGCCTCGTCGACGACATCGCCGCGTGCAGTGTTGATCAGAAAGGCGCCGGGCTTCATGGCGGCGAAACGGGCTGCATTCATCAGATGGCGGTTCTCCGCGCCGCCAGGGCAATGCAGCGAGACGAAATCGGAAACCGCGAGCACATCCTCGATCATCGGAAGTTGCATCGCGCCGTAACGCGCCGCTTCCATCGGATCGATGGCAGAGCGATTGTAAAAGACGACATCCATGCCGAACCCGAAATGACAGCGTTGCGCGAACGCTCTGCCGATGCGGCCGAAACCGACGATGCCGACGGTTTTGCCGGCAACCTTCGTGCCGACCATATGCGTCGGCCGCCAACCGCTCCATTCGCCGGCACGCAGCTCGCGCTCCCCTTCACCGGCGCGGCGCGCCACGGACAGCAGCAGCAGCATGGCGATGTCAGCGGTGCAGTCGGTAAGTACGCCCGGTGTATTCGTGACGACGATGCTCTTGGCCCTGGCGGAAGCCACATCGATATGATTGAAGCCCACTCCGAAATTGCCGAGGATTTTTGTCCTAATGGCATCGCCCGCGAAAAGCGCGGCCGGCAGCTTGTCGGAAACGGTCGGCAGCACCGCATCATAGGCCAGCAATGCTTCGCGCAACTGCGCCGCATTGAGCGCGATATCATCCGAATTGAACGTCGCGTCGAAGCGCTCGGAAAGTACGGCCTCCACGGCGGCCGGCCAGCGCCGGGTGACGAGAATACGGGGTCCGCTCATGCTGCATCGTCCTCCTGCCAAGATGGGCTCAGACTTAAAGCACGAACGCCGTGAAGGAAATGCCGTTCATCACAGCCTAAACAGAAAGAAGCCCGATCATTGACCGGGCTTCGCAGATCGGACGCACCGCCGGAAAACCGGCGCCGCGAAGATTACTTCTCCATTTCGGCGTAGTTGTACTTGCCGTCGGAGCCCTTGGACCACTTGTACATCACGTAGTCCGGACGGGTGATGTCGCCCTTTTCATTGAAGCCGAGTTCGCCGATGGCGGTCTTGTAGGGACCCTTTGCCTTCAGCGCGTCGGCAACAGCCATCGGGTCGCTGGAGCCTGCAGCCTTTGCCGCGTCGGCGATGACCTGCATGGCAGCGTACGCATAAAGCGTATAGCCTTCCGGCTCATAGCCGGCAGCGCGGAACTTGGCGACCAGGTCCTTGGAAGCTGGGTTCTTGCGCGGATCCGGCGCGAAGGTCATCAGCGTGCCGTCGACAGCGTCGCCGGCGATCGAAGCCAGCTCGTTCGATACGATACCGTCACCGGACATGAAGTGAGCCTTGACGCCCTGGTCAGCCATCTGGCGCATGATCAGGCCAGCTTCGGTGTGCAGACCGCCGTAGTAGACGAAATCGACGCCAGCCTGCTTCATCTTGGCGATGAGGGCCGAGTAGTCCTTGTCGCCGGGGGTGATGCCTTCATAGAGAACTTCTTTCACGCCAGCGGCGTTGAGGTTCTTCTTGGTTTCGTCGGCAAGGCCCTGGCCATACGGGGTCTTGTCGTGAACGACGGCAACCTTGGCGCCCTTGAAGTTGTCGGCGATATACTTGCCGGCCACTGCACCCTGCTGGTCGTCACGACCGCAGGTACGGAAGGTGTTCCACAGGCCACGTTCGGTGAACACCGGGTTGGTGGAAGCCGGAGTGATCTGGAGGATGCCGTTTTCGGCATAGACTTCCGAAGCCGGGATGGAAACGCCCGAGTTGAAGTGGCCGACAACGAACTTGACGCCGTCAGCGACGAACTTGTTGGCAACCGAAACGCCCTGCTTGGCGTCCGAAACGTCGTCGCCGAGTTCGAGCTTGATCTTTTCGCCGTTGATGCCGCCGGCTGCGTTGAGGTCGGCAACAGCTTGCTCAGCACCCTTCTGGAGCTGAGCGCCGAACGCAGCATTTGCACCAGTCAGAGGGCCTGCAACGCCAACGATGATGTCAGCCTTCGCAACGCCGCTGAATGCGATCATCGCCGACAGAGCCACGGCCGACAGAAGATACTTCTTCATATTGTTACTCCCAGTTTTTTAAGCGGGTTCCGTTTGATTCGCCCTGCGCAATACCCACTAATCATCGCGCCGGTAAGCTTGTATTCCGAAGTCTAGAAGAGATGATCCCAAGAAGTAGTTCAAGCACTTTTCAAATAGGATCACACCCGACTTTGAATGCAGACTGTGCCTAGTTTCAACGCACTGTCAATTCTTCTTCTTCCACGAGAAGGCCGAGGTCTTTTCGTAGAGCCAATAGTAGTTATTCACCATCTGGTCCGTACGACGATAGCGGTATCCGCCCGTGGAGAAGATGAGGAGTAGAACCACGTCGAGTATATAATTGTAGAGGTCGAACACCGGGCCGTTGAACAGCGCATGGTGCAGGAATTGCAGCCCGAGGCCGATCAGAAGCGTGTAGATGACCACCAGCGGGTAGGAGTTCCAGCTACTCGCCACGGCGCGGCCGGCGCGCCATGCCGTCCAGAAGCCCAAGAGAATGATGACCGCACGAATGACGATGCGCCCGCCGCTATCGCTTTCGAAGAAAATTCCCTGCATATCAAATTCTCCGCAGAACGAGGCTCAATGGTGGCCGCCTTCGAGATAGGCGGCACGCACTTCCGGATTGGCGAGCAGTTCCTTGCCAGAGCCGCTCATCGTCACCCGGCCGTTGACCATCACATAGGCGCGGTCGGAGAGCTTGAGCGCGGCAAAGGCGTTCTGCTCGACCAGGAAGACGGTGAGCCCCTGGGTCTTGTTCAGAACCTTGATGGCTTCGAAAATGCCCCTGACGATCAGAGGCGCAAGGCCGAGCGAAGGCTCGTCAAGCAGAAGCAATTTCGGGCGCGCCATCAACGCACGGCCGATCGACAGCATCTGCTGTTCGCCGCCCGATAGCGTACCGCCGCGCTGCGATTGGCGCTCCTTCAAACGTGGAAACAGGGTGAAGATCTTTTCGACGTCCTCATTGAAATGTTTGAGTTTGTCGAGGCTTGCCCCCATCTGCAGGTTCTCGTAGACCGTCATGCGCGGGAAGATGCGCCGTCCCTCGGGCGACTGCGCAATACGCATCCGGGCAATCTCATGCGTCGGCATGTGGGTAATGTCGCGGCCGTCGAAGATTACCGACCCGTTGCGGGCCTGCGGACTGCCGCAGATGGTCATCATCAACGTCGACTTCCCGGCACCGTTTGCGCCGATCAGGCTAACGATTTCGCCGCTGTTGACTTCGACATTGACGCCGGCGAGAGCGCGGATATTGCCGTAATAGGTTTCGACACCCTCAACTTTCAGAAGCGGTTGCCCCGTCATCAGCGTTCGCCCTCTTGGAGGTGCTCGACTTCGGCAATCACCTCTTCCACTTCCACATCTTCGACGCCGAGATAAGCCGCGATCACTCTTGGATCGTTCTTGACCTCATCCGGCGTGCCATCGGCAATCTTCTGTCCGTATTCGAGCACTACGACGTGGTCGGAAATTTCCATGACCACCGACATGTCGTGTTCGATCAGAAGGATCGACGTGTCAGCATCCTTCCGAATGCTGCGCAAGAAATCATTGAGCACCATCGACTCGCGCGGGTTGAGACCGGCAGCCGGCTCGTCCAGGCACAGGAGCTCCGGGCCGGTGCACATGGCGCGGGCGATTTCCAGGCGGCGCTGCGCGCCATAGGGAAGATCGCCGGCCGGATCGTCGGCACGATCGATGAGATTGGCCTTCTCCAGCCAAAAGGACGCCAGTTCGATGGCGTTCTTGGCCTCAGCGCGATATTTGCCGATACCGAGCAGACCAAGCACCGTATATCCGGATGCGCGCATCAGCTTGTTGTGCTGGGCCACCAGCAGATTTTCAAGCACGGTCAGGCCCGAGAACAGACGGATGTTCTGGAACGTGCGCGCCACCTTGGCTTCGCGCGTGATCCGAAAATCCGGCAGCCGTTCCAGTAGGAATTCCTTGCCGCCCTTCTGGTTGAGCGTGATCATCCCCATCGTCGGCCTGTAGAAACCGGTGATGCAATTGAAGACCGTGGTCTTGCCGGCGCCGTTCGGGCCGATCAGCGCGGTGATATCGCCGCGCCTGGCCTCGAAGGAGAAGTCGTTGATCGCCATCAGGCCGCCGAATCTCATCGAGAGATGATCGACCTTGAGCAGGATGTCGTCAGGGGTTGCGGTCACAGCGTTCATCAGCCGTGGCCCTCCTTGGTAAAGCTGCCGGACACCGCTTTTCGCTCCTTGAGGAAGGCGGTCGGCTCACGGGTTCCGACGAAACCGCGCGGTTTCACGATCATGACGACGACCATGGCCAGGCCGAAAATCAACATGCGGTAGAGTTCCGGCGTAAAATCCGGACCAAAGATCAGCTTGAGAAAATCCATGTCGCGCAGCAATTCCGTGCCGCCGACCATGGCGATCGCAGCAAACGCGATGCCCTTCAGCGATCCCATGCCGCCGAGGACGACGATGGCGAGAATGACCGCCGATTCGAGGAACACGAAGGATTCCGGCGAGACGAAGCCTTGCCGCGCGGCGAAGAACGAGCCGGCAAAGCCGCCGAACATCGCGCCGGTGGCAAAAGCCGTAAGCTTCGTCGTCACCGTGTTGATACCAAGCGACCGGCAGGCGATTTCGTCTTCACGCATCGCTTCCCAGGCGCGGCCGATCGGCATGCGACGCAGCCGGATCGTCACATAGGCGGTCAGCATGCAGAGCGCCAAGATGACGTAGAACAGGAAGATCTTATACCAGGCAGACGAGATCGGCAGACCAAGGGTCCGGATGATGTTGTGCGGATCCTTGAGATCGAAAGTATAGAGACCGAACAACGACGCCTTGGTGATGTTGGAAATGCCGAAGCTGCCCTTAGTCAAATCCGTCCAATTCGTGATCACGATGCGGATGATTTCACCGAAAGCGAGAGTCACGATCGCCAGATAATCGCCGCGCAGACGCAGAACCGGGAAACCAAGGATCATACCCCACAGTCCAGCGAAGATACCGGACAACGGCAACAGAATCCAGAAGGACAGGCCAAAATGCGTCGCCAACAGCGCGTAGGAATAGGCTCCAACCGCGTAGAAGGCGACATAGCCCAGGTCGAGCAGGCCGGCGAGACCGACGACAATGTTCAGGCCCCAGGCAAGCATCACATAGATCAGGATTTGGATGCCGAAATTGTCGACGTAGGTCAGCGATCCCTGCGGACCGAAAAGTGCCAGCGCCAGCATCGGATAGACGAGCAGGAACGCCAAAGCGATCTTGTTGAAGTTCTTCGATACGAAGCCTGGCTCGGCTTCGACCGGCGGAGCCTTTGCCTTCGCCGCTCTTCTGGCGGCAAGCGTCGGCTGGAGGAAAACGGTCGAGACGAAACGTCCGGCCGCGGCGATGGCAACGATGGATGCCAGCAAGCCCCAACGCTGAACGATGATCAGCTTGTTGTCGATGTTCTGATCGGTCTTCAGGCCGATATAGAGCACGAACATGCCGAAAGCGATGACCGCCGTCCAAAGGGCATCTGTAATCCCTTTCTGGACAAGGCCGGGCGCGGTCTTGCCGGGAACGAAACTTGAGCTTGCCATGGCCTTATACCTTCTCGACTTCCGGCCGTCCGAGAATACCCGTCGGCTTGAAGATCAACACGTAGGCCAAGATGCCGTAGGTCGCGACATCCTTATACGCGATAGCGAAATTGCCCGACCAGAACGACTCGATGAAACCGATCATCAAACCGCCGAGAACGGCACCCGGCAGTGAGCCGATGCCACCGAGAACGGCCGCGGTGAACGCCTTGACACCGGGAACGAAACCATCGGTGAAGTTGGCGACGCCATAATACATCAGGTACATCGTGCCGGCGACAGCGGCGAGCGCTGCGCCCATGATGAAGGTGACGGAAATGGTGCGGTCGACATTAATGCCGAGCAGCGCCGCCATCTTGCGATCCTGCTCCGTGGCGCGCTGGGCACGGCCAAGCGCTGTCTTATTAACCACGTACCAGAAAGCGGCAAGCAGAACGACGGTGACGATGAAGATGATGATCTGCTTCAGCGAAAGCGATACGCCGCCGATATTATAGACATCGCCCACCAAAGTCGGGATCGGCTTGTTGCGCGGACCCTGTGCGACCTGGATGAAGTTCGACAGGACAATCGACATGCCGATTGCGGTGATCAGCGGCGCCAAGCGGAACGAACCGCGCAGCGGCCGGTAAGCGACACGCTCGATCACCCAATTCCACAAGCTCGTCATCAGCATGGCGACGATGAGCATTACCAGAAGCAGGATCGCCACCGGCAGACCGGCGAAGAGCGACACGAGAACCAAGTAAGTGATGAGAGCGGCGAAGCCACCAAGCATGAAAACGTCGCCATGGGCAAAATTGATCATGCCGATGATGCCGTAGACCATGGTATAGCCAATGGCGATCAGGCCATAAATAGACCCGAGAGTCAGCCCATTAAGGAGCTGCTGGATAAAATAATCCATATGTCATTTCCCCTGGATGCGGAGTCTATTGACCGCATCTCTTATTGATTAGGGTTTCCTACGAGAGGACCCGTGGGGCCGATTCCATACTGTTTTCGAAGCAAATGTGAAGCCAAAAAGGCAGGGAATTGACAAATTCTTTTCAAATGGCCGTGCAATGGCGCAATTCGGACCAGAAAAGACAGAAAAATGGCACCTCCTGGCTCAAAAATAGCCAAGATGGCCTGCGCAGGCGTTCCAGACTGAAGACATCTCGTCAGAAACGGGCTCCCGTGGAAGCCCGTTCTTTACCGTTCGAGGTCGACCATCAGGAGCGCATGCGCGCACCCTCGACATCGAACAACGGCTGCGGCTGCAGCGTCGCTGGCAATATTTCGCCGAGCAGTTCGATCGACCATCCCTGCGCTTCGTCGGCAATCTCTTTCGGCACGTAACCAACCGCGACCGAGACCCCGGAGGCGTGCGCATAGCCGCCGGAGGTCACCCAACCGCAGACAGCACCATTGTGATAGATCGGCTCATCACCGATGACATCGGCGTCCCTAGCCGCGAGAATAAAGGTGCGCAGCCGCAAGGCCCCACCCTCCGCCTTCTCCTTGGCTGCCGCCAACTTGCCGATGAAATCGGCCTCCTTGGATAGCGCGACGAACCGGCCGAGCCCGGCCTCCAGCGGCCCATAAAGCGGCCGGTATTCGCGCGCCCAGCTACCATAGGATTTGTCGAGGCGGAGCGCGTTCAATGCCCTGAGACCGAAGAGCCTGATATCGAATTCGGCGCCGGCCTCCATCAGCAGATCAAAAAGATAGCGTTGATGTTCCGGCTTCATCCAGATCTCGTAACCGAGATCGCCGGTATAGGAGACACGGCCGACGATGGCGGGCGCCATGCCGAGATCCATGCGGCGGATGGACATGAAGGGGAACGCGGCTGCAGAGACATCCTGGTGCGTCAGCTTTTCCAGAAGTCTGCGCGCATTCGGCCCGGCAATGGACAGGCCAAGCAGCGACAGGCCGAGCGCCTTCAGCTCGACCGAACCGTCCTTGGGCAATTGGCTCTCGAACCAGCGCATGTGATAGGCCTCGGCAATCCCGGAGCCGATAACGAGAAAATCATCCTCGCCCAATTTGGCGAGCGTGAAATCGCCGATCAGCTTGCCGTCATGCTTCAACATCGGCGCCAGCGTCATGCGGCCGACGGCCGGTATACGGCAGGCGAGCAGCCGGTCGAGAAAGGCTTCCGTGCCCGGTCCCTTGACCGAATATTTGGCAAAGCCAGAGGTTTCCATCAGCCCGACGCTGTCACGCACCGCCTTCGCCTCGGCGCCGACCACATCAAAATCATTGGAGCGCCGCCAGGAGAACTCATCCACTTCGCCCGCGGGCGCGAACCACAGAGCCTGCTCCAACCCGTAGGACGCACCGAATATGCCACCCGCAGCCTTGAGCTTGTCGTAGATCGGCGTCGTCAGCAGCGGCCGCGCCGCCGGCAATTCCTCATTGGGATAGCGAATGGAAAAGCGCCGCGCGTAGTTCTCACGCACCTTGGCGTTGGTATAGGCTAGCGTCGCATAGTCGCCATAGCGCGAGACATCCATGGCGAAGACGTCGAAACCGGGATCGCCGTGGATCATCCAGTTGGCGAGCGCCAGTCCCACGCCGCCGCCCTGGCTGAAACCGGCCATGACAGCGCAGGCAGACCAGTAGTTCGTCAGCCCCCGCACCGGCCCGACCAGCGGATTGCCGTCCGGCGAGAAGGTGAAGGGGCCGTTGATGATCTTCTTGATCCCGGCCTTGTTGAAGGCAGGGAAATGCCGGAAGCCGACTTCGAGCTCCGGCGTGATACGCTCGATGTCCTCGGCCAGCAGCTCGTGGCCGAAGTCCCAGGGCGTGGTCACAGGCGACCACGGGCGGCAGGCCTTTTCATAGGTGCCCATCAGCATACCCTGCCGCTCCTGGCGCAGGTAGATCTCACCGTCGAAATCGACGCAGTGCATCAGCTCTTTGCCGGTCGTCTTGTTGAAATCAGCGACCTCCGGCATGTCCTCGGTGATCAGATACATATGCTCCATGGCGAGGACAGGCAGCTCCAGCCCGACCATTCGCCCGACCTCGCGTGCCCACAGTCCGGCGGCATTGACGACATGCTCGGCGACGATCTCGCCCTGATTGGTAATCACCCGCCAGGAACCGTCCTCGCGCTGTACCAGCTCTTCCACCTTTGTGTGCAGATAGATCTCGGCGCCGTTCTTCTTTGCCGAGCGGGCATAGGCATGCGTCGTGCCATAGGGATCGAGATGACCTTCGACGGGATCATAGAGCGCGCCAACGAATTGGTCGGGATCGAGAAGCGGCATCATCTGATGCGCTTCTTTCGGCGTCAGCAAAGTCGCCTCCAGGCCGTTATAGCGGCCCTTGGCGAGGATCGATTTCAGCCAGTCGAAACGCTGCGGGGTCGCCGCCAGCATCAGACCGGACGTCATATGCAGGCCGATATCCTGGCCGGAATAGTCCTGAATCTCCTTATAGAGCTCGACCGTATATTTCTGCAGCTTGGCCACATTGGGATCGCCGTTGATCGTGTGCATGCCGCCGGCCGCGTGCCAGGTCGAACCCGATGTCAGCTCGGAGCGCTCGAGCAGCACGACATCCGTCCAGCCGAATTTCGTCAGGTGATAAAGCACCGAACATCCGACGACCCCGCCGCCGATGACGACGACCTTGGCATGGCTTTTCATCTAGAAATCCCCTGTGTTCGGCGCGAAGTCTGCGGGCGTTTTCCCGCGCAACCGGCCGTATTTGCAGGGCAGCCTAAAGACTATCCAGAAGGCCAAATAGCCCGAACTGCGAACCCGATCTGCCTGTTTGCGCCATCGCAATTGTTCGGATCGCGCCATCCATTTTTCTGGCGTATAAGCCCTTCGGAAAAACCGCTTCGCACTTTTCCGGTTTACGCGCTCAATCGGCGAACCCAGCCGTCAGTGCGAACTCGCGTCCCATCTCCATCAGCTCCTCGAACACGCTGCCGGCATAGGAACGCGGGATGATGATCTCGAAACGGTCGGGGCCGGTACGGGCCAGATTGGCGCTGACATGGCAGCACAGCATATTGGCCGACTGTCCCTCGGCGAAGACCTCCGGATGCAGGTCAATAGCCACGCATTTCGCCAGGATGCGGCGGACACTCGGGCCTGAAAGGCGCAATATCACCCGGCCATCGCTTTGTTCGAAGAAGGAAACGCGGCCGGCATCCAGAATGGCAAGATCGCGCGCCAGGCTCTCGGCCGCCAACACCTCGGATACTGCCAGCCACTCGTCCGGCCCGGCATGGCGCACCGAAATGTCCGACATCGCTTTCAAAGCCGCCAGTGTCCATTCTTCCTGTCCGGCATGGGCGAGCACGGAGAAGATGACGGGACGGCGGGCAACCGCAAGATGGTTCGGATTAGGCTCACCTTCGAAGCCGGAAATGTGATCTTCCAGCACGTGCCGGCTTTGATATGCGACGCTCATCGATCCCTCATCCCAAAAGTTTCTTGTTGGCAGGATCGACGAAGACCGGATTGCAGACCTCAGCAACCACCTCTTCGCCACGCAGCCCATCCCAGACGACCAGATGTTCGCCGATCCGCTCGCGGCCCGATTTGAGGAAAGCCAATGCGATGAAATGGCCGAGAACCGGGGAGAAGCAAGCCGAAGAAACATGGCCCTGGTCATTGCCCGTCGAAGGCTTGGCGCCTTCTTTCAGGAGATGCGCGCCTGCCCGAATTTCCTTGGTGGGATCGACCGGCTTCAGCCCGATAAGCTGGACACGATCGGCTGCGGTGAGGCCGAAGCGGGTCGACAATCTCTTGCCTATGAAATCCGGCTTCTGCGTCGCCATCATCCGACCGAGGCCGACATCGTCGGGCGTGGTGCGGCCGTCCAGTTCGCTATGGGTGACATGCCCCTTCTCGATGCGGAGCACATTCAGCGCTTCGACCCCGTAAGCACAGATACCATGTGCCCTGCCCGCCTCCATGATCGCATCCGCCACCGCTTCGCCGAAGCCGGCGGGAACGGCCAGTTCATAGGCCAGTTCGCCGGAGAAGGAGATACGGAAAAGGCGCCCCTTCAGCCCGCCCTTCAGCATCACCTCTGCGGCGGCGAGGAAGGGGAAGAATTCGTCGGAGATGTCATCCTGGATAATCTGCTCCAGGACCAGCCGCGCTTTCGGCCCGGCAATCGCCATCTGCGCCCATTGATCCGACGAGGAGACGAACCGCACGTCGAGCTGCGGCCAAAGAGTCTGGGCGCAAAACTCCATATGGGTCATGACCTCGCCCGCCATCGCGGTCGTGGTGGTCAGGAAGAAATGGCAAGGCGAAAGCCGGCTGGTCGTGCCATCGTCGAACACCATGCCGTCCTCGCGCAGCATCAGCCCGTAGCGCGCCTTGCCGATCGGCAGCTTCAGGAAGGCATTGGAATAGAGCCGATTGAGAAACTCCGCCGCATCCTTGCCGAACACTTCGATCTTGCCGAGCGTCGAGACATCGCAAAGACCGACATTGTTGCGGACATTCAGGACCTCGCGGTCGACGCTGTCGCGCCAGCCCTTCTCGCCTGGGCGCGCAAACCAGGCCGAGCGATACCAAAGGCCGGCTTCGACAAAAGTTGCGCCATTTTTCTTAGCCCAGCCATGCAACGGCGATTCCCGCACCGGCTGCGCATGCTTGTCGCGCGCCGTGCCTGCGAGGGCGCCGAACGAGACGGGCGTATAGAAAGGCCGGAATGTCGTCGTGCCGACGGCAGCCGGGCTGACGCCGCGCATGCCGGCGATGATGCCTGCGGCGTTGACATTGCCGAGTTTGCCCTGATCCGTCGCCATGCCACTTGTCGTATAGCGTTTGGCGTGCTCCGCATGACCAAAACCTTCGCGCAGGGCCAGGCCCAGATCCTTGGTGTGGACATCGTTCTGGAAGTCGACGAAGGCTTTGTTCTTGGCGCCCGGCACATGCCATATGGCCGCAAAGGACGGATCGTGATCGCCTTCGACCTCCGGCATCTCAGCCTCATGCACCGTGCGACCGAGACTCTCGACGACCAGTCCCGTTTTTCTGGCGCCATCGACAAGACAGCCCGAAACGCTGTCGATGCCATTGGCGGCTCCCGCGATCTCCAGTTCGCCACCGACCGTCGGCGCCACGAAGGCCTGCCTCTCTTCCGACCACACGGGCTTTGCACCACGCTGACAGGCAAGGTGGATAATCGGCGACCAGCCGCCCGACATGGCAAGCGCATCGCAAGCGATGAGCTCGTCCAGGCCGCCGCGATCGGCAATCACGCCACTGATGCGATGCCGGCCCTTCGTGGCCTGTATCGTGCCGGCATGAATGACGCGAACGCCCTGCGGTGCAGGATCGGACGAGGCGCTGCGCGTATCGATGATGGCCGTTATCTCGACGCCTTCCGCCGCCAGATCCGATGCCGTGCGATAGCCGGACCCGCCATTGGTGAACACCGCCACCCTTTGTCCCGCCACCACGCCATAGCGGTTGAGATAGCTGCGCATAGCGCCGGCCATCATCACGCCGGGCTTGTCATTGCCGCCGAAAACCAGGGGCCGCTCTTCCGCGCCTGTGGCCAGGATCGCGCGCTTGGCGACGATGCGCCAAAGACGCTCGACCGGCAGATCGGGCGACGGCATCGCCACATGCTTCTGCACTTTCTCGACCGCGCCGAAGACATTGCCGTCATACCAGCCGAACACGGTGGTGCGCGGCATCAAAGTGACATTCTCGAAGCTCTGGAGTTCATCGAGCGTTGTATGCACAAAAGCATCTGCGGAAACGCCGCCGATCGACAATCTCTCCGTCAGCAATGATCCGCCCAGGCGAAATCCTTCGTCGGCAAGGATGACGCGCAGTCCGGCGCGCGCCGCCGTCAGCGCCGCCATCAGCCCGGTCGGGCCTGACCCGATCACCAACAGATCGCAATGTGCCCAGGCCTTCTCATAGCGATCAGGATCGGCCTGCATGGCCGCCTTGCCAAGACCGGCAGCGCGGCGGATCAGTGGTTCATAAACCTTCTCCCAAAAAGCTGCCGGCCACATGAAGGTCTTGTAGTAGAAGCCGGCGCCGAAGAAGGGCGAGAACAGGCCGTTGATCGCGGCAAAGTCGTACTTCAGCGACGGCCAGCGGTTCTGGCTGACGGCAGTCATGCCCTGATAGAGCTCGGCGACGGTGGCGCGAGTGTTCGGCTCCACGCGTCCATCTTTTCCGATCGTCACCAGCGCATTCGGTTCGGCGGAGCCCGCCGTCAGAATGCCGCGCGGACGGTGATATTTGAAGCTCCGTCCAACGAGCATTGTGTCGTTGGCGAGAAGGGCGGCGGCAAGCGTATCGCCCTCCATTCCCTTCATATTCTTGCCGTCGAACTTGAACGAAAGCGGCCGGCTGCGATTGATGAGCCCGCCGGAGGAAAGACGATAGGCTGTCATTTCGCCGCCTCCCGCGCCTTGTCCGCGGCATCGATGACGGAGAAGACCTCGTGCGTGATATTGCTGCGATCGACGATCAGCCAGCGGCGGCAACCGGCCGCGTGATGCCAATATTCGAGAATGCGCCCACGCGCATTATCGCGGACGTAGACATAGCGATGCCAGTCGTCATCCGGCGCTGATGGCGCCGGGCGGACGACGGATGCAGAGCCGCGAATGGTGAATTCTTCTTTCGGGCGCGCGCCGCAATGCGGGCAGGTGATCAAGCTTGCCATCGGTTTCGTGCCCTCAATGCAGATTCGGCTGCGGACCCTTGCCGCCTTCGTCGATCGCAAAACCGCGCGCGAAACGGTCCAGACGCATGAAGCGACTGACCTCGTGGCTTTCGCCGTTGGCGATCAGGTGCGCGAAGCAGAAGCCGGAGGCCGGCGTCGCTTTGAAGCCGCCATAGTTCCAGCCGCAGTTCAAATAGAGATTGTCGATCGGCGTACGGTCGATGATCGGCGAGCCGTCCATGCTCATGTCCATCACGCCGCCCCAACTACGCAGCACGCGGACTCGCGACAGGCCCGGGATCAGCGACACCCCCTCCTCCATCGTATGTTCAACGGTGGCGAGATTGCCGCGCTGAGCGTAGGAGCTGTAATAATCGATATCGGCGCCGAAGACCAAACCGCCCTTGTCCGACTGCGATATATAGAAGTGGCCGGCGCCGTAGGTGATGACGTGATCGATCACCGGCTTCAGCCCTTCAGAGACGAATGCCTGCAGCACATGGGTTTCGATCGGCAGTTCCAGATCCGCCATGCGGCCGAGGATCGAGGTATGGCCAGCCGCCGCCAGCGCCAGCTTGTTGCAGCCGATGAAGCCACGCGTCGTCTCGACACCGGTCACGGCACCATCTTCTCGGCGGATGCCGATCACCTCACATTGCTGGATGAGATCGACACCGCGGCTTTCGGCGCCGCGCGCATAACCCCAGGCGACAGCATCGTGCCGTGCCGTGCCGCCACGCGCCTGCAGCAACCCGCCGAGGATCGGAAAGCGAGCATGATCGAAATTGAGATAGGGCATCATCTTGCGGACCTGATCGCGGCTCAAGAGTTCCGCATCCACGCCATGCATGCGCATGGCATTGCCGCGCCGGGCGTACTCGTCGCGCTGTCCGTCGGAATGGAAGAGATTGATGATGCCGCGTTGGGAGACCATGGCATTGTAGTTGAAGTCCTGTTCCAGCCCTTCCCAAAGCTGCATCGAGAATTCATAGAACGGCTCGTTGCCAGGCAGGAGATAGTTGGAGCGGATGATCGTGGTGTTGCGGCCGACATTGCCGGAGCCCAGATAGCTCTTTTCCAACACGGCAACATTGGTAATGCCAAATTCCTTGGCGAGGTAATAGGCCGTCGCCAGTCCATGGCCGCCGCCGCCGACGATGATCACATCATAATGCGGTTTCGGCTCCGGCGTTCGCCAGACAGGCTGCCAATGACGGTTTCCTGAAAGCGCCTGCTTCAGAACCTGATATGCCGAATAACGCATGTATGAATCCCGGTCTCTACGCGGCCACACATTCGCATATGCAACAAAAACGACAAGTCTGGGAAGGACGGAAAACCTTCGCAAACAGAACATGTTCTTTCCCGAATGCGCAGCAAAGTGGGGCACTGTATCTTAAAGAGCACGCGGCGCCCGGAGATGTTGTCGACATTGGAGCACGGATGCAAAGCTCCCGTTGCGAAGTCACGATGCAGGCGCTAGGCGGTAAAAACGTGATCGGTGCGAGGTCTGAACTTCATAGTGGAGACTTCTTAAGTACTATATCTTTAAGCTCGGAACGCAGACGCGCTGCGGAAAGAAGAACAGGCGAATGCTCGCGACATTTGAAAAAGCGGCCCTTGAGGCGGGTAAGGCCATATTGGAGGTCTACCGTGCGGGCTACACTGTCGCCTTGAAGCAGGACATGAGCCCCGTCACCATCGCCGACGAGCACGCCGAGCACATTATTCTCGAACATCTGACCCGCGACTTTCCGGACATTCCCGCAATTGCCGAGGAATCGGTGGCTGCCGGCAAGGTTCCCGATGTCAGCGGCCGCGCCTTCTTTCTCGTCGACCCGCTCGACGGCACGCGCGAATTCATAGAGCATCGCGACGAGTTCACCGTCAATATCGCCTATATCCAGAACGGTGTTCCTGTCACCGGGATCGTCTATGCGCCGGCTCTCGGCATCGCCTTCACCGGCGAATCCGGCAAAGCGCGGAAGCTCGTCATCACCGACCATTTTACCGTTGCCGATCGCTCCATAATCGCAGTGCGCGCGCAACCCGAGAATTTGCTGGCGCTTGCAAGCCGCTGCCACGGCAGCACCAAGACGGATAGCTTCCTCGCGGAAAATGCCGTCTCCGCTTGCACCTCGATCGGTTCTTCGCTGAAATTCTGCCTCCTTGCCGAAGGCAAGGCCGACGTCTATCCGCGCTTCACCCGTACGATGGAGTGGGACACGGCGGCGGGCGACGCCGTATTGCGCGCCGCAGGTGGCTCGACCCTCACTCTCGACGGCCGTCCGCTCTCCTATGGTAAGACCGATCAGAGCGACGATTGCGATTTTGCCAATCCCAATTTCATCTGTTGGGGCGGCAAGAAAAGTCTGGTCGGCGCCTGAGCAGCGGTTCACAAGCGTAAGTTATCACTGACGAAAAATCATAGGGAAACGGCGTTTTCCGATGCAATAACAGTGAGTTGCATGGCCTGCGACCGTGCCATGAGACGAGCAAATCAGCTCGCATCGGCGTTCCTTAAAATTCTTAGCAAAGTGTTACTAAGCGCTTAGGCAATTTTTAAATGTGGCAAGTTAGAGTGACTCTCGTGGTCTTGAGTATGTGTAGAGAGTCCAATGACCGAAATGATACGTCCCCGAGTAAAGTATGTCATCGGCCCCGATGGCAGCCCGCTTACGATTGCCGACCTGCCGCCGCCGAATACGCGCCGCTGGGTTATCCGTCGTAAGGCCGAGGTTGTCGCGGCGGTACGCGGTGGTCTGCTGAGCTTGGAAGAAGCTTGCGAGCGTTATACGCTCACTGTTGAAGAATTCCTCTCCTGGCAGTCGTCCATCAATACGCACGGCCTTGCCGGCCTGCGGACGACCCGCATACAGCAGTATCGTCACTGACGGCTGCCACACAGACGCGACATTCGTTTGATCTTCAGTTCGGGCCTCCTTTCCTCAAACGGAATAACAGAGGCCCGAATTATTTGATGCAGCCGAAATTAAGGTGAGCCGCCCACTGGTCTCCCAACAGACGGGGAGCACCTCCCCGTCGTTCCATTTTCTTTAAGCAAGTTTGCAAAGCCTGCTACAAGATTTGGCCGCACGCGGAGATTCGAGAGTTTGCTGCTTCACACCTTGCCAGCCGTGATCACGCACAATTTTCATCCCGATCGGGGTGCCTTCCGAAATGTCTGCGCCCTAACAACGGAAGACGCGGAACGGATCATTGCCTCGATCCGGCTTGGCGGCCATGCATATCTCAAGGAAAATTATCTGCAACGTCGGATGCTCTCCGAAAACTGGCTCATCGCGGAACGCCGGCGAAAGATCGGCGAGACGCCTTTGTCACATCCTATCTATTTTTTCCTCGGCAACATGGCCGATGGATGGGACAAGTCCCGCCCTGCCTCGATCGTTCTGCCCCTCGCCATATTCGATCCCGGCATGATTACATTCACTTTTCCAGATAGCATGACCAGCTGCCCGTTTCTGAGGCCGGCAGATCAGTCAGGCGAGCCATGGCACGGACAGGTTTTCACCGAAGACGAGATTGAAGACGTCATCGCCAGATACGGCTTCCCCGACCCGGCCCAGTCACGCGAGGTGCGCGGCCGTGATTCCTTTATCGAAGTGCAGGTCTGGGACGATCGTCCGCTTGAAGATATCAGACGGCAGGCTAGCCTGCCGTAGATCGGGAGTTGGCAGCGCGACGGGCGCATGCAATCCTCATCATCCGCAACACGACAAGGGAAAATCATGGACATCCGCAACGAAGACAACGCATCGGGCGGCCGTTATGCCGCAACCGTCGAAGGCCACGAGGCAGAGATGACATTTTCCCGCGCCTCCCCCACGCTCATCATCATCGACCATACGGGCGTTCCGGAAGCGCTCCGCGGCAAGGGAGTGGGCCAAGCCCTTGCCCTTCACGCCGTCGAGGAAGCTCGCCGTGGCGGCTGGAAGATCATCCCGCTCTGCCCGTTTTTCAAGGCGCAGGCCCTGCGTCACGAGGAATGGCGCGACGTGGTGAACATGTAGGTAGCAGATAAGAGAATTTGTGAATTTTGCTTATCTCGGCTAACATCGGATCCACAAAAGGAGACCCGAGATGGCGACTATGACCGTATCCCTTCCGGACCAGATGAAGGACTGGATCGAGGCCCAAATTCGCAAGGGCGAATATGCCAGCACCAGCGATTATGTCCGTGATCTGGTTCGCAAGGACCGTGCACGTCGCGGCGAAGAATATACGATCGAAGAATTGCGTGAAATTTTTGCCGACGCCAAAGCCAGTGGCATAAGCGAAAAGACGGTAGAAGAAATCCGCGCCGAAGCGTTACAGATTGCCCGCGCCCGCGGTTTGATACGTGACTAAATACGAGCTATCAGCCCGTGCCAGTAAAGAATTTAGAGAACTATACTTGGATGGTATCGAGAAATTTGGCTTGCGGCAGGCCGATCGATATCTGGACGAACTGATCCATCGCTTTGAATTGTTGGCTGACAATCCTTTTATGGGCCGCAAGGCGGAGTCAATTGCGCCAACTGCACGGCGCCAGAACATAAGAGTCATATTATTCTCTATGAACGAACGGAGCGTGACGTGATCGTCCAAGCCATCGTACCAAGTCGAAGCATTATTCGGCTCCAATTGTAGGACCTGTCGACCAACACCCTACACCTCCGACAAAACACCAAAAGCCGTGCATGGCCGGCCACCCACTTGGCCAGTCATGCACGGCTTTCGAGCCGTTCCCGTCGCTTCTTGCATGATCCCGAAATTCGTTCCGGTTTCGGAACGGAACTATGCGACCTCAAGCAAGGACGACGGATTGGTTAATTCAGGCGCGCGCCCTCACCGGGCCCGAACCATCGCGCTCTTCGAGCGCTGCGGCTTTGGCGTATTCGGCCTGCATTTCCTCCAGCGATGTTTCCAGCGCCTCTTCCTGCACCTGCAACTCCCGGATCGACACGTGCAGGTTGTCCGCACGCTGACGTGCGGCCTTGGCAAAGGTCGGATAAGCGAAGTGGTTAGGATCGGAAATGCCGGACTTTTTCTCTTCCAGCACGATCTGGTTCTCCAGATCCTTTGTCATGCGGTCGAATTCCGCCATCATCATCTGCAGTTGCTGCAGTTGACGACGTTTTTCGTTCACCTGAAATTCCTTCAGGCGCGTTAGGCTCTCACGTGATTTCATACGCATTACTCCCGTGATGCGAGACCCCGGCTCTCTATATGTTGACCCACCGCACCGCTTTGAAACGGCTTGGTTAAAAAAATTTCCAGCGATCTTAATAAAAACCTACCGCTGGTAACCTTTCGTTTACGGGCATCGTTAATGATAGGGACGATCATTTAAGGGTCAGTAAATGTCACGGTCGGAATTCGAGATGTCGGCATTGGTGAGTCGAATGAATCACTTGGCGTGTCTTCTTAATGCAACACTTTAGGAATGATATTTGCCGATTGTCTTTGGAAAACAGTGCAATGGAAAAATTATTTAATAAATTCGATACGTCTTGCCAGAGTGAATCAGAATTTGTTAACCATTCCGTGGCAGCTTCCAAATCAGGCAGTGATTTGATCGGTATCGCGTAAGGGGGCTGACGACCTTTCGGCGGCGGTAAAGGGGATAATTATGCGGGTTCTACTTATTGAAGACGATAGCGCGACAGCGCAGAGCATCGAACTGATGCTCAAATCCGAAAGTTTCAACGTTTATACCACCGATCTCGGTGAAGAAGGCGTCGATCTCGGAAAGCTCTACGACTACGATATCATTCTGCTCGATCTTAACCTTCCCGACATGTCCGGCTACGAAGTGCTTCGCACGCTGCGCCTCTCGAAGGTAAAGACGCCGATCCTTATCCTCTCCGGCATGGCCGGTATTGAAGACAAGGTTCGCGGTCTCGGCTTCGGCGCCGACGACTATATGACCAAGCCCTTTCACAAGGATGAACTGGTCGCGCGAATTCACGCCATCGTCCGTCGCTCCAAGGGACACGCCCAGTCGGTGATCCTGACCGGCGAACTGATCGTCAATCTCGACGCCAAGACCGTCGAAGTCGGCGGCCAGCGCGTGCATCTGACCGGCAAGGAATATCAGATGCTGGAGCTGCTTTCGCTCCGCAAGGGCACGACGCTCACCAAGGAAATGTTCCTCAACCACCTTTATGGCGGCATGGACGAGCCGGAACTGAAGATCATCGACGTCTTCATCTGCAAACTGCGCAAGAAACTCGCCAATGCTGCCGGCGGCGCCAACTATATCGAAACCGTCTGGGGCCGCGGTTATGTGCTGCGCGAGCCCGACAGCAGCGATTTCGCCGAAAGCGCCTGAACCGCCCCCCTTTTATCGCCGAATCCGTCAAAATCCCGCCCTCTCAGGCGGGATTTTTTGTGTTGCGTTTTCAAACAAAAAAATAAGGCCGCCAGAAGAGGCGGCCGCCATGCGTTCAATAGTCTGCGGAAATGATCAGGCGGCGACGGCACGATTGCCGAAGACGGCAGTCAGGATCTTGCGGTCGAAGGGCTTCAGCAGGAAATCAGTGGCGCCGGCCCGTTTGCCGGCCATCAGCTTGCGCAGGTCCGCTTCGACGACGCAGTAGTAGATTTTCACCTCCTTGCCGTTCGGCATGGCGCGGATGCTGGCGATCAGATCGAGAGCGCCTTCCATGCCGGCGTCGACGATCAGGTAATCGGGGAGTTCGGCCTGGCAGCGCGTCAACGCCTCGCGGGCATCGCCGGCTTCGCTGACAAGAAAATCGAGCTCGGACAGAATGCGTTTGCCGACCTTGCGTACGACATCCGACGTATCCGTAATCATGAATCGCTGCATCGTCAGCTCCTTCGCGCCCGGCGACCATCGTTCGGGCACCAACTTCAAATTGGGACGATAGGCGCACGAGGCTAAGGATTCGTTACCGCTATATTCTTATTTGCGTAGATAACTGAAAGACCGCGAGAGAGCAGCGATACACGTAACAATGAACCCGCAGCCGGAGGTCCGGTTACGGGTTCATTGATATGATCGTGCGAGCAACGCTTATTCGCTGCGCATGGCGGCGACAAAAGTCAGCTCTTCCGGCGTGGCGTTGTAGGAAAGTTCCATGCCGCTCTCGTCGGCCAGAAGCACGGTGTAGTAGGGCTGGATAGAGTGGGCATCGACTGCCTCTTCCAGTGTACCCGAGCAGATCTCCGCGAATTTGGGCGGCACTCGCATCAGCCGGCCCTTGGCCGTGATCGTGAACTTCGCGTCGAGATCGGGATTTTCCAGCGTCACCTCGATATTGCCGCCGCGTGGGATCGAGCCATAGGCGACGAGGAAGAGGTTGAGTAGCAATTTCACACGGTTTTTCGGGATGATAGCGCGCGGGCCGATCCAAGTGACTTCGGTCTTTTTTTCGGCGGCGGCGAAATCCTTGGCGGCTCGCTCGGCCTCGCCGGTATCAATCGAGGCACCGACCGATCCGGACGCGCCAAAGGCAAGGCGTGCGAATTTGAGACGGACGGAGGCATTAAGGGCACTGGTGCGGATCAGCTCCATCGCGTCGGCATCGGCGCCGCCCTCGTCGAGCAACTCGAGGCCGTTGTTGATCGCACCGACCGGAGAGATCACATCATGGCATACGCGGCTGCACAGCAGCGCGGCCAGATCAGGTCCGGTCAAGGTGAGGTTCGGATTCTTCGACATTCATTGTCTCCTGAATGCTGACAAGGCGGAACGCAGTATGATTCTACGTTGCCACGGCAAGATTGCCCGAGGATTGCCGCAGGCGGCGTACCGCACGCCATAAAGACACCATATTTGGTAAACCGATTGTTAAGATGATCGACGCAAAATGCATTCATCACCACCAGACCCTTTCGTGCACGATTCGCCGTGCGGAACATGGGCGGAACGGTCTGGATTGAGGAGCGAGGTGTATTTGGCGCGTTCGTGCGAATGCGCAACGCATCGGCTCCCCATTGCACCGACCATGATGAACGGATGACTGTCATGCGCTATCAACTCCTGAAGAGAATGCCTAGCCTCGGCACGAGAACGGTCGGCCTCGGCCTGATCTTAGCCCTCGTAGCGTTGGTAAGCTTCGCGTTGCCGGTTCGTCAGGCAGCGGCCGCGGCCAGTAACGAATATTCGATGCAGGAAATCGTCGACGCCGGCCACTCCTTCTTCGGCTCGACCAGCGGCGGCCTCGCCAAGGTGGTCGAGCGGGCCTTTCAGCAATATGGGCTGCCGAATGGCTACATCCTCGGCCAGGAAGGCTCGGGCGCCTTCATCGCAGGATTGACCTATGGCGAAGGCCAGCTCAACACCAAGAATGCCGGCGAGCACCCGCTTTATTGGCAGGGCCCGTCCCTTGGCCTCGATTACGGCGGTCAGGGCACCCGCGTTATGATGCTGGTCTACGACCTGCCGAGCGTCAACAGTGTCTATACCCGCTTTGGCGGCGTCAGCGGCCAAGCCTTCGTCGTCGCCGGCGTCGGCATGACGGTGCTGAAGAACAACGACATCGTGCTGGTGCCGATCCGCACGGGCCTTGGCGCCCGTCTTGGCGTCAACCTCGGCTACCTCAAGGTTACACCGAACCCGACGTGGAATCCTTTCTGATATTACTGGCCATATTTCCTCCGCCGATCTCATCTCCTGGCCCGCACGGATCGCGGGCCTTTTCTTGTGACAAAGCTCCGGCGCGCCGATAAACCATATCCGATTTAAACGCTTGCCCGCGCGCCGGCCCCATGCTTAATCATTTGCTTAATCACTTTATTGAGATTGAAAACAACTCCTAGATGCTGGCTGCGCCGTGATTGAATTCGCTCTGCTGTTTGGATTGGGCTTTCTGACCGCCGCCTTTCTGGGCTTCCTCATTGCGCCCGCGGTGCACCGCCGTATCGTCTGGTTCACGGAAAAACGGCTGAAGGCGACCATGCCACTAAGCCCGCAGGAAGTGCGGGCGCAGAAGGATATGGCGCGCGCCCTCTTCGCCGCCGAAAACGCCAAAACCGAACAGGCGCTGACGCAGGAACGCGACAAGAGCGTCGCCTTGCAGATCCACAACGGCAAGCTTCAGCAGGAAGCCGGTCGCTTCGCCTCTCAAAACAGCGAATTGCGGACCAGGATCGACGACATGGAGGTCGAAGCCGGTGAACTGCGCTCGCGCCTGCGCCGCGAGGAAAGCTATATCAGCCAGCTCAAATCCGGCATCCATGCCGCTGAAAAGGTCAGCGCCGAAAAGGATGCCGACATCGACACTTTGCGCAAGCGAATGACCAAGATGGCTGCCGACGCTGACAATATGAAGATCGACCTCGCGACCCGGGAGACCGAAATCGAGAGCCTGAAGCTCCGTCTCCACACGTTGCGAGACGAGCGCGACACGCTGCGCCAGGACCTGAACCTTGCAAGCCTCCGTGCAAAGGATGCAGAATTGCGGTTAGGCCAGGAAAGCGACAAGGCCCAGCGGCTTGAGGAGCGGCTGGACCGCGAGATCGCCGACAATGCCGATAAGGAAACCGCGATCGAACGCCACGCACATGACTTGGCGCGCCTGAAGGAGAAGCTGGAAACGGCCAATGCCGAGGCGCAGGAAGCCGGCCAAGTGCTGCGGGCGGCCGGTCTTGTCCCATCCGGCAAGCGGACCAAGGGCTCGAAGCCGCCGATCGGACCGAGGATCGTGGACATTATCGACAATCGCGCCGATGCAGCAGAAGCGGAACGCAACGTGGAAGACGATATCGCTCAATTGACGGAAGAGGCGCGCAACCGTGCTGCAGCCCTTTCCGACCGTCTGCTCAAATCCCGTTCGCCCTCGCATGATCAGACCATACGCGAGGAGATCGCCACTATCGCTGCCAACATGGTGGCGCTGACCGCCCTGAGAGAAGGCGACAAATCGCCAATCTTCGATCTCCTGCCCAAGGAAACGAGCGCCACTGAGCAGGGCGGCCGCGTCAGTCTTGCTGAACGCGCTGCCGCCCTGTTGCCCAAACAGCAATAAGGGCTCGATACAAAAACAGAAAATTCAGACGCGTTTGATCAGGGACGCCAGCGCAAAGAGCGCGATGCCGCTCGCCGTTGCGACGTTCAAGCTGTCGAGGCCAGGCGCCTGCGGTATCCGCAGGCTGCCAAAGGCCGACAGGATCTTCTGCGGCAGCCCCTCTCCCTCGGTACCGACCACCAGCGCCATGCGATCAGCCGGCGGAACGACACGAATATCGACCTCGCCGTGAGGCGACAGGCTCCAGATGGAAAAGCCGCGCCCCGCCAGCGCTGTCAGCAGATCGACATCGCTCAGTTGACGGCAATATGGGACAGTCAGCACCGAGCCCACCGACACGCGCAGCGCTTTGCGATACAGCGGATCACAGCAGGTTTCGTCGAGCAGCACCGCGTCGGCCTCGAAGGCCGCAGCGTTGCGGAACATCGAACCGACATTGTCGTGATTGGAAACGCCGCAGCCGGTAAGGATAAGTGCCCGCTCCGGCAACCGGTCGAGGAAGGCGTCGATATCGGTTTCCGCCTTGCGCCGGCCGAGTGCGAGCACCCCGCGATGCAGATGGAAGCCGACGATGCCATCCAGTACCGAGGCTTCCGCAACAAATACAGGCACATCAGGCGGGAAGGCGGCGATGATCTCTTCCAATCCCGCCACACGGTTACGCAGCAGCAATACCTTCTCGGCGACGAAGTCTCCGCCAGCGGCATGTGCCTCCGCCAGAAGGCGCAGCACCACCGTACCCTCGGCAATGAAACGATTCTCGCGGCCGGTCAGATCGCGTTCGCGGATATTGCGAAATTCGGCGATGCGCGGATCGTCGGGATGCGTGACCTCGATCAACCGGTCGCCTGTCATCACAAGGCCGTCAGTTGGAGAGCGATATGGTCGCGACGATGCGGCCGATACCGTAGTCGAAGACGACGGCCTGACGCTCGCCGCTGGCGAGCGTGCCATAGAACAGCACCTGGCTTCCGGAGAGCGCCGTGGACTGCACTGTGAAACCTTTCGGCAGTGCGACGGTCACCGCAACAGGCGCATCGGAGGGAATATTCGAGGCGATAGAGCCCCCTGCCTTCGGCACGGGGCGCATCGTCTTGTAGACAACGGCGCCGAACACCGCCATAAGGCTCACCACCATGATGGCGGCCGAGACGATCTGCAGGCGGACCATCTTGCGTCGGACATTTTCCATCGCCGGATCGAGGGGCTTTTCCTCTTGATCGTCTGGCTGGAGATTCGTCATCGATGCGTCCTTATTCCCTAGAGAGCGCCCTATGCGCTGGAGAAATGCGTTTGAGCGACCCCTTTAAAGAAGCCGCGGGCATTAGAAAAGTCCTAACCGCCGATGAAACTGCCGAAGGCCGGCTTGATGCATGGCTGACGGCACAGGTCGGCGAGGAATTTTCCCGCAGCCGCATCCAGGCCTTGATCAAGGACAATGCCGTCCTGCTCAACGGCGCCCCGGTTACCGACGCCAAGCGCAAGGTGCGCCCCGGCGATACATACCAGATCACGCTGCCCGAACCCGAAGACCCGACGCCGCAGGGCGAAGACATTCCGCTCGACGTGCTCTACGAGGACAACGACGTCATCGTGATCTCCAAGCCCGCCGGGCTTGTGGTTCACCCCGCCGCCGGCAACTGGACGGGCACGCTGGTCAACGCGCTGATCCATCATTGCGGCGACAGCCTCTCTGGCATCGGCGGCGTGCGCCGGCCCGGCATCGTCCACCGGCTGGATAAGGACACCAGCGGCGTCATGGTTGTCGCCAAGAACGATATTGCCCATCGCCATCTGTCGCTGCAATTCGCCGATCATGGCCGCACCACGTCGCTGGAACGCGCCTATCAGGCGATCGTCTGGGGTCGCCCTCGCCAACTGATCGGTACCATCGACGCGCCGCTCGGCCGCTCCACCAGCGACCGGACCCGACGCGCCGTCAAGCGTCCGGACAATCAGGACGCCGACGAGGCCATCACGCATTACGAAGTGCTGGAACGCTTTCACGAGGCTCCGGATGCGACCGCATTCGCCTCGTTGGTCGATTGCCGCCTCGAAACCGGCCGCACCCACCAGATCCGCGTCCACATGGCCCATATCGGCCACCCCCTGCTCGGCGACGCCGTCTATGGCGGAGGCTTCAAGACAAAAGCCAACCTCCTGCCGGACAACGCCAAGCAGGTCGTCAACCGCTTTCCCCGCCAGGCGCTCCACGCCTACCTCCTGCAATTCGAACATCCCCGCACCGGCGAAGTGATGCATTTCGAAGTGCCTCTGCCGGAGGATATGGAAGAACTGGCAGCGGCCTTGCGGGCTTGAGAAGCGCCCGCGGGAGAAGGCTATTCGACATCCTCGGTTAAGCCATGCGCGAGGAGACCATCCTCTGCGGAGGTAGTCCAACACTGTCGCAGCCATCAGAGCCAGGCTTCAGTCTTCGGGTGAGGCTCTCGCGAAATCGCCGACAGTGATTTCTTTCAGTCCCCGGCGCAGGGTTGCGACGTTTGCGGCCCCGTTCAACTGCTCGAATTTTTGCTGGGCCCTCTCCCAGAGAGGCTCCGCTCTTTTGTGCAGTAGACGGCCCTCCTTGGTAAGTTCAACGATACGAACCCTGCCGTCCACAGGAGATGCCTTGATGGTAAGGAACCCGTCGCGTTCCAGGAAGCCGACCATCTTTCCCATCGCCGTCCGCTCGATATCGAGCCGCTCGGCAAGAACGTTGACCGTGGCACCGTCAGCCTCCTCGAGAGCCGCCAAAGTTAGAAACTGCGTGATGCGCAGCCCGACTGGCTCAAGATGGTCATCATAAAACCGCGTGATCTGTCGGCTCGCCTTTCTCATGGCGGAGCAGTTGCACTGATCGATTCCAAGCGGTTGGTTGGCCGACAACATTTTAGTTTCCTTTCGATTTCATTCTGTACCCGAGCCATGGGCGCGAAACCCAAGGAATCTCCGCGCCCACAGCAATTCCCGCCATCGCCGGAGTTAGAATAGCCCTTCCGGCGGGGTGATATAGCCGGGCACTTCGTCCGCAAGCGTGCTCTTCAGCAGCGCCGTCCCCTGATCGGCCATGATCTCGCTCTTGCCAGCGGCGAGTGCATCATAAGTCTGGCGCACAACGTCCTCCGGGCTGACCTTCGGCACGTCGATGCCACTGGTCAGATCTGTATCCACGAATCCGACATGCAAGCCAAGGACCTCGATGCCGCGATCGCGAAGGTGGAAGCGAAGCTGGTTCGTATAGCTCCACGCCGCCGCCTTGGATGCCGCATAAGGTGTCAGAAAGGGCCGCGGAAGCCAAACAATGTCAGACAGCACGTTGATGATGGCGGCATGTGGTTTGGCCGACAGGATTTGCTCGAAGGCCTGCGTGACGCGCACCACGCCATAATAGTTGGTGTCAAAGAGCCGCTGCGACTGCGCTTCGACATCGTCTGCCAGAGGCCCGTCGATTAGGGCGGCGATCCCTGCATTGTTGATCAATAGCGTCGTATCCGCTGCCAGTTCTGCGGCCGCGGCGATCGATGCTTTATCCGTGACATCGATCCTGACCGGGAGGATGCCCGGCTCGTTGAAGCCGCTCGTGTTGCGCATGCCCGCGTAAACCTTCGATGCTCCGAGGCGGAGTGCCTCGCGTGCGAAGGCCAGGCCCAGACCACGATTGGCACCGGTGATGAAGACTGTGTTGTTGGCGACGTCCATAGCAATTTTCCTTTCTGGGGCCGCAGGTCGAGGACGATATCCGTCGCTGGGCCGTTGATTGAGTTCAAAGAAAAAGGTCTTCCGGCAACTGCCCCGAGAGCGTTTGACGCAAATGGGCGGCGAGCGATAGAACAGAGCCAAGCGGGCTCATCCGCACGCTGACCCGAGGCACCGAGCCGTCGGAGGCGTGATCGACGACCACGACGGCGGTCAGCTTCTCCCCGCTAGTCAGAACGGCCTCATATTCGAGGAAGAGCCGGGAGCCGACGGTCTGAAGGAATGTCGGCGTCTGCGAGGCATAGAAGGTTCCGACGGCATTCACGGCGAGCCTGATCTCGCCGCGTCCGATGACGGAACCTCGCAACACGGAGCTGGTCAGCTCCGCGTCGGCCGTCAGGTCGTCCAGAAAGGGATGACGTTCATCTTGGGCATGTGACATTGTAGAATCTCCGAGTTGTCTTCGTGGAATTCACGCGAAGGCGGCGCGATTGTTGGAGACAAATTTCTGGACCGAGAGCGCCGGCGTTCCGGTAATCGTCTCGACCACATCATTGGTCCCCGAGAAGAAGATGCCGTCGCGATAGTTCTGGGCGACTTCGACGAGGTGCTGCACAAGGAACGGCGGGAACTTGTAAAGATTTTCCATCTTGTCCTTGAACGCCTCTATCGAGGACGGCGCATATTCGATCCTCGCGTCAAGCACGTCGCTCACAATGGCCGCGATTTCGGTGTAGTTCATCTCGACCGGACCATGGAGCGGATAGACCTTGCCTTCATGGCCCTTCGGATTCGCCAGGATATGGGCGATCACCCGGCCCTGATCATCGGACGCGATAGGCGCGTGCCGCCCGTTCTCGAAGGGGAACGAGATTTTCTTCGTCGCCCAGATTTCTTTTGCGAAATGGGGATAGACGAGCCAGTCGGCAAAGAAGGTCGGGCGAAGATGCGTCGTCGGAACACCTGACCAGTCGAAGACCCGCTCGGAGATCCAGTGGTCCTGCGCTGCATGGCTTGCCGACTCCCGGCGCGCCGAAATCTGCGACATGTTGACGATCGCGGTAACACGGGCCTCCTTTGCAGCCTGTGCGAAATAAGCCGCGGCGCCAAGGATGCCTGGTGCGATCGGGTGAAGAAAATAGGCAGACCGGGTGCCTTCCATCGCCGCCCGAATGTGATCGATGTCCGTGAAATCGCCGACGGCGATATCGACACCGCGCTGCCTCAGCGCCGCCGCCCGCTCATCGTCCGAGCGCACATAGGCACGAACGCTTTTTCCCATCCTCAGGAGTTCGTCGATAGCGGCACCTCCGGTCCGTCCCGTTGCACCGCTCACAAGTATCTCAGCTTCGCTCATAATCGCTTCTCCGTTGCCAAATGAGAGCATATGCTCTTACTGAGATCGATATAAGAGCATACGCTCTTATCGTCAAGCTTTTTTTCCTCGGCTGCGCGCCTCGTCCTGATGGATCGAAAGAAGAGACTGCAAAGAGTGAGATTTGCCAGGCGCTTAGGCGCTTGATCATAGGCGTCTGATGTCGACGCAAATCCAGAGGAGCCGCCTACCCTTGTCCGGATACCGCCAAGCAAGTCGTCAACCGCTTCCCGCCGTCAGGCGCTCCACGCCTACCCCCTGCAATTCGAACATCTCCACGCTGGCGAGGTGATGCATTTCGAAGTGCATCTGTCGGAGGATATGGAGAAGCTTGCTGAGGCCCTTGGACAGTAACCTCTGATGAGGCAGCACGACCGAACGGGTTCCCCAGCCACGTGAGGCCATCTCAATTGCAGGCACTCTGAGAATCCGGCAATGATTCCATCGCAGACTGTTGGCGCGAGTCTCTATGATCAATCATGCGCTGTGGAGCATAGAGAATGTTGCGGCTCGTTGTGACGCTTTTCCTATCCGTGATTAGTGTAAATCTCGCCTTTGCCACGGAACGTTTGAATGAATTCCTGGAAGCAAAGGCTAGATTGGTGATACCCGATGAACCGGCCATCATACCGTCATTTATAGATAAGATGCATTTTGAGTTGCTGCTCGGATCATTGATCGGCGATCATTGGATAATCTTGGGCGGCGTCGACAAGTCGTCCGATGAGCAGCTGGCAAAAGCATGTGCGGACCAGAATGCAACCTTTACCAGATTGTCCGATTATTCGTTCGCAAAAGACTATAGCGTCCGGTCGAACCAGCTGCACGATGTATACATCAGAAAATGGGGGCAACTTTACAACGTTCGAGGGGATTACGAAAAGAAAATCGGTCAGTATCCTTCATCGAATATGACACAAGATTCGAAGGACCTCTGGGATTCCATTACATTGTCGCACGCCAACGGTGAATCGATATTGCTGAACATCAGTCAGAACGTCATTCTTGAAGTTCGCGACGGCATACCGATGCTTTATGGTCATTGCCGCCCCGCTGCCGCGACACCTCTCTTCGCCGAATTCAGGCAAGCAGAGAAACTCCTTGAGAGTGCCGATTCAAAAGACTTTCAGCAGGCAAATCGTCAACTGCTGGATCAAATCGAAGGGAAATGGATCGTTCTGAACAGCATAGCGCTTTCCGAGGAAGGCCAAGTTGCCAAGGTCTGTGACAAGAATTTCCTGAAATTCGCGAAGACCGGCGGCTATTCCTTTGTTCAGGTGAGGAAGTCATCAAACAGCGATGAAGTCCGAAACGTCTATCTCTGGCGTTCCGGAATTTCCTACAACGTTAGGCAGGATGTCGACGCTTTGATTCGCAACAATCACAAACAAGATAATTCGACGTTGAACGAACTTAACTCAAGTGATGAAAGCTATCTTGGCGTCGCCAATCTCGATGTCATTCTACTGCCTCTCAGCCCCAACGTCCTGTTGGAGGTCGTCAACGGCAACGAACGGATCTATGGGCGCTGCGAAAGCTAAGCTGCTGGACGGATGACCCAACACGATTTAAACTTCCTTTATTCGCATTATAGCGACGAGCCTGCCGCTTTGGATGAAACCAATAGCAGCCGGAGGCGTTCGGGAGTGGAACCCCAAAGATGAAATCACGGCGTGCGGTGCAGTCACGCCGCCATGACACTTGCGTGACCGCGTTCTTGAATCACTGTTTCGCCGTACTTATCTACACATTGGTTTAGTGCGGGGTCTTCGCGACCTGCACGCCTTGGTCTGCTTCGCAAAGGGCGCGCAATACGCCTCTAGAAGGGGCCAGATCTCGAATAGGAGGGTGCATTCATGACCCGTAATACCTTGCCGTCCATTACCGCCGGTGAAGCCGGCCTCAATCGTTATCTCGACGAGATCCGCAAATTTCCGATGCTGGAGCCGCAGGAAGAGTACATGCTCGCCAAGCGCTATGCGGAACATGCCGACCGTCAGGCTGCGCATAAGCTCGTCACCAGTCATTTGCGCCTTGTGGCTAAGATTGCCATGGGCTATCGCGGCTACGGCCTGCCGATCGGCGAGGTCGTGTCGGAAGGCAATGTCGGCCTGATGCAGGCCGTTAAGAAGTTTGATCCGGAACGCGGCTTCCGCCTGGCAACCTATGCCATGTGGTGGATCAAGGCCTCGATCCAGGAATATATCCTGCGTTCATGGTCGCTGGTGAAGATGGGCACGACCGCGAACCAGAAGCGTCTGTTCTTCAATCTGCGCCGTCTGAAGGGCCGCATCCAGGCCATCGACGACGGCGATCTGAAGCCGGAGCATGTCTCTGAGATCGCCACCAAGCTGAACGTCTCCGAGGAAGAGGTCGTTTCGATGAACCGCCGCCTCTCCGGCGACGCGTCGCTGAACGCGCCGATCAAAGCGGCTGAAGGTGATTCCGGCCAGTGGCAGGATTGGCTGGTGGACGATCACGATAGCCAGGAAGACGTGCTGATCGAACAGGATGAACTTGACACGCGCCGCCGCATGCTGGCGCGCGCGATGAGCGTCCTGAACGACCGTGAACGCCGCATCTTCGAAGCTCGCCGTCTCGCCGAAGATCCGGTCACGCTGGAAGACCTCTCGGCCGAATTTGACATCAGCCGCGAACGCGTGCGCCAGATCGAAGTCCGTGCCTTCGAAAAGGTGCAGGAAGCTGTTCAGAAGGATGCGCTGGAACGCGCCAAGGCACTGCGCGTGGTGGAAGCCACTGCCTAGGGCAATTCCAGGAAAAGTGGGCAGCGGTTTTCCGCGCGGAATTGCGGAAAACAAAAGATAGCTTCAGGCTTTGGAAATCGCCCTGAATGAATTCAAACAAAAAGGCGGACTGTAAGGTCCGCTTTTTTGATTTCCGATGATTTGAAATCCGCTATTGGCTGCTGGAAGCGACACCGCCGAGTGCCTGCCATTCCGCGATTGCCTTATTGAAGGCGTCGGTACCGGTCGGCCCCTTCTCCATGGTCAGCAATGCGCGACGGCCGTTGCGGTAGACTACGGGAATGTCCATCCAGTTGCGGCTTTTCAAGAGGTCGAGATTGGTCTTGCGCGCGTCCGGAAAATCGTTGAGCGCGACCATATAGACGTCGTCCGTGACCTTGGCCGGCACGGCGATCAGGGGGTCGCCACGATCCTGCTCGGTTGCCTTGAGTGCGATGCGTTGTACGCTATCGATTGCGCCGCCTTCGAAATTCGGCGGAACCTGGAAGGCTAGTTCAACCAAATGACTTGCCGGCAATGATGCGTCGGTATTGCGCGACACCGTGATCGTCGCCGTCAAACCACGCTCGGGCACGCTGATGAGGCCCTGGACGGAGGGCTCCGGCCGACCGTCCTCGCCCTTGCCTTCCTCCAGCGACCAGGTGACTGTACCTTCGAAAGCCGTCGGCGACGTCTGACCGAGACGCTCCTCGTATAGGAATACCTTCTGACCATCCGTAACCGCGGTCGTCTGCTGTTGCCCGGCGGACGGCTGCTGGGCTGCAGGCGGTTGCTGGGCAGGAACAGCGGATGCTTGCTGGTCGCTCGAAGGCGGCGTAGAAGCCGGTGCGGTCGCAGCGGGCGTCTGCGCGGCATTCGCATTGTTCGCAGGCGCGGCTGCGGCTGCGGTCGGCGCAGCGGCGGCGGCTACATTCTGCTCAGCCACGGACTTGCCTTCGGCCACACCGGGCTGCCCACCTGCTGCCGGACCTTCGTCCTCTTCCGTGCCATTCGTCAACAGGCGCTGTGTGAACTTGGTGTTGACCGTATTGGCATCGTTGTCGAGCGAGGCGACATTGGTGTTGCCGGCTGCAGGCGGTTGCCCGGCGGCATTATTGTTTTGCGCCGGAGCGGTCGTGGCTGGCGCCGAAGCGGCAGGCGCATTCGCGGCTGGAGCAGCCGCATTATTGTTCTTGGCCGTCTCGGTGGCGGGAGCGGGCGCCGTGCTGGTCGCAGTCTTCGGCGCCGAACTGATAAGATCGGCGACCATCTTGTTGAGCGCCTGGCGGTTCGCCCAAGCGGCATAGCCACCGCCAGCGACGACCGCGAGCCCGAGAAGTGTCAGGATAATGCCGGTCACATTGAAGCGACGGCGCTTCGGCTCCATGCGGAAGCTTTTTCCCTGCAGCTTCGATGCCATAGACCGATCGAGATCCGGCGGAATGGAAGAGCCGCCACTGCGTCCACCCTCGGCGAGCTTGTCGAAACCGGCAAGCTCCTTGAGCTCGCGCCAGCCGTCACCGCCAGCATCATTCTTCGGAGTCGCTCTGGATGGAGAATGCACATCGGCAAAGAGATCGACATCGTCAAAGGCATTATCCGGCATCTGCCGGACGGGCTGCTTTTGTTTGGCTGCTGGTGCCGCTACCGGCTCCAGCTCCTCGAAAACATCTGCATCCCAGGCAAAGGCCTTGTCGGCTGCCGGCGCCTTCGCCACGGCGGGCGCCTCCACGGGATGCCCGAAGGCAACCGGCGCAAAGGCGGCAGCCGGCATGACGGCTTCGGCCACCGGCTCCGATACAGCGCGCTTAACAGGCGCATCGACCTCTGCCCAGATCTCTTCGACCTGGCTGATAACATCATCACGTCGCGCCTGAGCGGCATGCGTCTGCGGGACAACATGCTCGGGTTCGGCGGCGGCCGGCACGTCCTCCGCGTAATGCTCCGGTTCTTCCCGATGTGGCTGCTCTTGGACAGGTTCCACATAGGCTTCGGCGTGATGAACAACGGCAGGCACCTGGTCCTGCGGCGCATCGACCCATTGCTCTACCGGCTCATGCTCGTCTGCGGCCTGATGCTGAGCACGCGCGGGCTCCTCATAGACGGGCTCCTCGTAGGCAGCCTCTTGGTGGGCTGGCTCTTCGTGTGCCGGCTCTTCCTGCACAGGCTCGTAAGCGGCGGGCTCTTCGTATGCGTGAGCCTCCGGATGGGCCGGCTCCGGTTCTTCGACATGGGGCTCTACCGCAGCATGATGCTCTTCAGGAGGCTCATGTTGCGGCTCCTCCTGCACCACAGGCGCTTCCGCAACAGGCTCTTCAGCGAGCGGCAATGCCTCCGCATGCTCGGCTTCCACCTCGACGATCGCGGCTTCCAGCTTGTCGAGCTGACGGCGCAGCATCTCCTCCGGCGGGCGCGGCTTCATGCTCTCGAGCTGCCGCTGGACGGCACCACGAGCCCGCTCGTAAACCTTGACCCGCATCTCGGGAGTATTATCGGCCAGGCCGTCCACGGCCCGTCGAATGACTGCTACAAAATCCGCCATCAGTACTTTCTCATGAGGCCCGGCACGTGGCCGGACCGGGATTCGTCATTGATCCGCGACATTAGCCCTCAAACGGATCGGTCACAAGTATAGTGTCTTCGCGCTCCGGGCTGGTCGAAAGCAGCGCGACAGGCGCGCCGATCAGCTCCTCCACCTGCCGGACATATTTGATCGCCTGCGCCGGCAGATCGGCCCATTTGCGGGCACCGACGGTCGATTCCTTCCAGCCTTCGAGCGTGATGTAGATCGGCTCGACGCGGGCCTGCGCAGCCTGGCTCGCCGGCAGGTAATCGATCTCCTTGCCGTCCAGTTTGTAGCCGACGCAGATCTTCAACTCGTCGAGACCGTCGAGCACGTCGAGCTTGGTCAGCGCAATACCGGTAATGCCGGAAGTCTTCACCGTCTGGCGAACCAGCACGGCATCGAACCAGCCGCAACGACGCGGACGACCGGTATTAACGCCCACCTCGCGGCCGACCGTCGACAGATGCTTGCCGATCTCATCATGCAATTCGCAGGGGAACGGCCCTTCGCCGACACGCGTCGTATAGGCCTTGGTGATGCCGAGCACATAGCCGAGCGCTGTCGGTCCGAGGCCGGAGCCGGCGGCCGCCTGCCCCGCCACGGTGTTCGACGAGGTTACGAACGGATAGGTGCCGTGGTCGTTGTCGAGCAGCGCGCCCTGCGCACCTTCGAAGAGGATGCGGGCGCCAGCCTTGCGCTGCTCGTCGAGCAACCGCCAGACCTGATCGATGTAGGGAAGAATATGCTCTGCAACAGAGGTAAGCTCGTTATGCAACGCATCGAAGGAAATTTCATCGAGGCCCATGCCGCGGCGCAGCGCGTTGTGGTGGGTCAGAAGCCGGTCGATCTTGGCCGGCAGCGTTTCCGGTTCGGCGAGATCAATGACACGGATAGCGCGGCGGCCGACCTTGTCTTCATAGGCGGGGCCGATGCCGCGGCGCGTCGTACCGATCTTCGTGCCGCTGTTGGAGGCGGCATCTTCGCGCAGCGCGTCGAGGTCACGGTGCAGCGACAGGATCAGCGGTGCGTTTTCGGCAATGCGCAGCACGTCCGGCGTGACTGCGATGCCCTGGGCGCGCAGCTTGTCGACCTCGGCAACGAAATGATGGGGATCGACGACGACGCCATTGCCGATGACGCTCAGCTTGCCGCGAACGAGTCCCGAAGGCAGCAGCGCGAGCTTGTAGCTGACACCGTCGACAACCAGCGTATGACCGGCATTGTGGCCGCCCTGAAAGCGCACAATCACATCGGCGCGTTCCGAAAGCCAGTCGACAATCTTGCCCTTGCCTTCGTCACCCCATTGCGAACCGATCACAACTACGTTCGTCATTTCTCCATTCCCGCTTCCTGCGCACAAAGGCGCGCCTTGCTCAAACCCGCGCATCTATAAAGCTTTGTTTTTGGGAAAGCGACCCTGTTGTCTCAGCAGATTCGGCTTTTTAGATGACGAATTAGCGCCTCCAACAGGATTTTTCCCGTCAGTGCGCCGATAGAGGCAATGTCACGATCACAGCGTGATCATTGCCGTTTCCCAAGGAAACGCGGGGTGATTCTAGGAAATGTCCGGCTCCTAGGCAACGATATGGAAATTCATGGCCGGCCGAGGCAATGGAACGACGTCTGTGCGGTCGAGCCGAAGAGCGGACTAGCCGAGTTCGAGCGTGGTGACGGCAAAGATGCGTCCGAGCGGCATTTCGGGTGCTTCGCCACGATACATTCGTGCCGTTTCGAACACTGGCGACAGCCCGAAAGTTTCGGCAAGCCCGATCGCGGCAGCGTTGTCAGCAGGCACGTCCAGATATACGGGCCGGCCCTTGGCCTCCGGCACCAACTTGGCCAACAGGGCCGATGCCACATCGGCCCTGTTGGCAAACAGCGGACCGACCTTATAACCCTCGAAACAGCGCCGGATCGTGCCGTAGCCGCGGATCTTGCGGCCGCTGCCGACAAGGAAGGATTTTCGTTTTTCCGGCGCGTTGCACCAGGCCGTGAGGAAGGAATAACGCAGCCCGGGAAAAATGCCGGCGTCGTATCGCAGCAAACCTTCAAGCTTGTCCTGCGTGACCGGACCGACATCTATCCCGGCTCCGCCGATGTCAGGCATTTCCGGGATGCCGCCATAGCGCACGGTGCGATAGGCCGTTTCAAAGCCGCTGCGGCGGTAGTTTTCCCGTTGTGCCACGACGCCGTCGAGACCGATGGTGCGATTGCCCGCGAAGGCAATTCCCTTGTTCCACAGCGCCTTGCCGTAACCCTGGCCGCGAAATTCGGGATGGACGATATAGAGGCCGAGAAAGGCAAAGCTTTCGCCGTAGCGCACGACGGAAATGCAGCCGACGGGCACCTCACCGATCGCGCCTATAAAGAAGCCGGAAGGATCCGCCTCCCAAAACGCCAGGGCATCATCGACACCGGGATTCCATCCCTCTTGCCGCGCCCATTCGAGGGCGAGCTCCAATTCCCCAGCCCGCATTGTACGCACGGCGAAAGTCGACTTCATGCAACAGCCCTGAATCGCCCGTTCTACACCATTTCCCACCGGAACGATTGTCCCCGATTCATCATGGTGCAACGCGATAGCAATCACAAGCGATATGCCGCAGTATGCCTAACGGGCTAAATCGCTGCTGGCGCTGGGCGCGTAAGCGGCCGGGTCGACCATTTGCGGCCGGCTTCGAGCGCGGGTTGTTTATGACACTTCTGTCTCAACCTTATGGATAAGCACCATCGCGTATATGCGCCATCGGCGATCCTGTGTATAAGCGCAGACGACTGCCAAAGACGGGATCGCGTTCCAATGCTGAGCCCGGCGCTAGCAAAAGGATTGAAGTTTCATGCACATCACGATGATCGGCTCTGGTTATGTGGGTCTTGTGTCTGGCGTCTGCTTTGCCGATTTCGGCCATGACGTGATTTGTGTCGACAAGGACGCCGGCAAGATCGAGGCGTTGCGCAAGGGTGAAATCCCGATCTTCGAGCCGGGGCTCGAGCAGCTCGTGGCCGACAATGTCCGCGCCGGCCGGCTGTCCTTTTCGACCGATGTCGAAACCAGCGTTGCCGCCAGCGACGTCGTCTTCATCGCCGTCGGCACGCCGTCGCGCCGCGGCGACGGCCACGCTGATCTCTCCTATGTCTATGCCGCCGCTCGCGAGATCGCTGAACACGTCAAGGGCTTCACCGTCATCGTCACCAAATCGACCGTGCCGGTCGGCACCGGCGATGAAGTCGAACGCATCATTCGCGAAACCAATCCGGATGCCGACGTTGCCGTCGTCTCCAATCCGGAATTCCTACGCGAAGGTGCAGCCATCGAGGACTTCAAACGACCGGACCGCATCGTCATCGGCCTCAACGACGACCGCGCCCGCGGCGTCATGACGGAGGTTTACCGGCCACTCTATCTCAACCAGGCGCCGCTGCTCTTTACCGCCCGCCGCACCTCGGAGTTGATCAAATACGCCGCCAATGCCTTCCTTGCGATGAAGATCACCTTCATCAACGAGATGGCCGACCTCTGCGAGAAGGTCGGCGCCAATGTGCAGGAAGTGTCGCGCGGCATCGGCCTCGACGGCCGCATCGGCTCGAAATTCCTGCATGCCGGGCCGGGCTATGGCGGCTCCTGCTTCCCCAAGGACACGCTGGCGCTTGCCAAGACCGCGCAGGACTACGACAGCCCCGTACGCCTGATCGAGACGACGATCTCGATCAACGACAACCGCAAGCGCGCCATGGGCCGCAAGGTGATCGCTGCCATGGGGGGCGATATCAGGGGCAAGACCGTTGCCGTGCTCGGCCTGACCTTCAAGCCGAATACCGATGACATGCGCGACAGCCCGGCAATCTCGATCATCCAGGCGCTGCAGGATGCCGGCGCCTCGGTGACCGGCTACGATCCGGAAGGCATGGACAATGCCCGCCAGCTGATCGACAACATCGCCTACGCCGACGACGCCTATGGTGCCGCGCGCGGCGCCGATGCGCTCGTCATCATTACGGAATGGAACCAGTTCCGCGCGCTCGACTTCGGCCGGCTGAAATCCATCATGAAGGCGCCCGTCCTCGTCGACCTCAGAAACATCTATCGCCATGACGAGGTCACAAAGCACGGGTTTGCCTATACTAGCGTCGGCAGACCCATGGGCGGGGCCGAACTGTAAGCAAAGGCCGACAAATGCGTTATCTTATCACCGGAACCGCCGGGTTCATCGGGTTCCATCTCGCCAAGCGCCTGCTCGACGATGGGCATTTCGTCGTTGGCTTCGACGGCATGACGCCTTACTACGACGTCAGGCTCAAGGAAAAGCGCACCGCCATCCTTGCCCGCTCCAACGGTTTTAAGGCTGTCACCGGCATGCTGGAAGACAAGGCGGCGCTGGATCACGCCGCTGAGCTTGCAGAACCCGACGTCATCGTCCACCTCGCCGCGCAAGCCGGGGTGCGCTACAGCCTGGAAAATCCGCGATCCTATGTGGATTCCAACGTCACCGGCTCATTCAATGTATTGGAGCTGGCAAAAAGCCTGCAGCCGAAGCACCTGCTGCTGGCCTCCACCTCCTCGGTCTACGGCGCCAACGAGAAGATCCCCTTCGCCGAAAGCGACAAAGCCGACGAGCAGATGACAATCTATGCGGCGACGAAAAAGAGCATGGAGTTGATGGCGCACAGCTATGCGCATCTCTTTCGTATCCCGACCACCGCCTTCCGCTTCTTCACCGTCTACGGTCCGTGGGGCCGTCCCGACATGGCGCTGTTCAAATTTGTCGACGCCATCAGGAACGACCGGCCGATCGAAATCTACGGTGAAGGCAAGATGAGCCGCGATTTCACCTATATCGACGATCTCATCGAGGGCATCGTCCGGCTGATCGGTGTCGTGCCGTCGGAAGACAACCGCGTCGTTTCGGATACAGTCACCGACACCTTGTCGAAACACGCGCCGTTCCGCATCGTCAACATCGGCGGCGGCCAGCCAGTCGGGCTGATGAGCTTTGTCGAGACCATCGAAGCAATGCTCGGCAAAAAAAGCGATCCGGCACATGCTGCCGATGCAGCCCGGCGATGTGCACAATACCTATGCCGTGCCGGACCTGCTGGTGGCTTTGACCGGCTTCAAGCCGCAGATCGAAGTCGAAGAAGGTGTGCGCCGTTTCGTAGAGTGGTATCAGGAAAACTATTGAGCCGATGCCGCCGTAGGCGGCCTGTTGCTGGAAGCGGATTGAGCAGCATCAGATTGGCACTTGCCACGACTGCTTGATCTTCTGCATCGGAATTTCGGTCTTGATGTTTCTGACTCCTTTGATGCGGCCAAGGTGCTCCATCTGAAACCGTCTGTATCCGTCCAGATCCGGTGCTACGACCCTGAGTAGGAAATCGCAGTCGCCCGCCATGAGGTGGCACTCGACCACCTGTGGAAGCTTTTCAGCCGCCTCATAGAAAGCTGTCGTCGTCTCTTCGTCCTGGCTGGAAAGCCATATTCGGACAAAAACAGTGAAGCCCATATCGAGCTTTGCGGGGTCGAGGATGGCGACATATTGCTTGATGATACCTGCCTCTTCCAGCAACTTGACCCGCCTCAGACATGGAGACGGAGACAGTCCCACCTTTGCGGCCAGCTCAGTATTCTGGATTTTCCCATCCTGTTGCAGGACGCGGAGTATCGCGCGATCTAAGGAATCAAGTTTCATTGGAGTTTTCCGCCAGGAAGTATGTGATCGTTGGCATATTCTGCCAATTTTTGAAGATTTCGGCCGCAAAACGCAACCAAAATCGCGAATGACTGGGCTACTCTCTCGCTCGTATGTCGCTCAAGGTGTCGGCAATTCGAGATGAGAAGGGTTTGCAAAGGTGGCGGACTGCGTTTCAGGTGATGTCAGCGTCCGATCGCAGGGACGTTCAGAGGGGTGGCGAGGTCTCAGGGATTCGATACCGGTGATGTTGGGCTTCGTGCCTTTTGCACTGGTACTTGGAGCACGCGCGGCTGCTAAAGGGTTCAGTCTTGGAGAAGTGCCTTTGATAACGGGATTGAACTTCGGCGGCGGCTCGGAGTTCGCGGCTGTCGAACTTTGGACGTCTCCCCCGCACATTCTCCTCATTGTCGCCATCACGTTTCTGGTCAACAGCCGCCACCTCCTGATGGGTGCGGCACTCGCTCCCTTCATCCGACACCTGTCGAAGAAAAAGGCTTTCATGGCACTGTTCTTCATGTGCGACGAAAGCTGGGCAATGGGTCTCGCCGACGCGAAAAAGTCGAGCACGACCTTGAGCCTCGGCTATTTCTTCGGCGTCGCCCTCGGCCTCTATTTCAGCTGGGTTATCTTCACGACAATAGGAGCTTTCGTGGGGCCAATTCTTGGCGATGTCACACGATATGGCTTTGACATGGCATTCCCCGCCGTATTTTTCGTGATGCTCGCCGGAATGTGGAAAGGTGCGAAAGCGGCACTTCCCTGGCTGGTCAGCCTGCTCGTCGCCGCAACCACATACCTGGTGTTTCCCGGGGCTTGGTATGTTCCCGCCGGGGCTCTTTCCGGTGTATTCTCTGCATTCCTGTTGGCGCGGACTGATGTCTGATCCTTCATTTGTTATTACCATCATCTGCATGGCAGCGGTTACCTATCTGACGCGTATCGGAGGATATGTCTTCTTGCGCAACCGCACGCTAAGTCCTCGTTTGCGGACCGTAATGGAGAATGCCCCCGGTTGCGTGCTGATCACGGTCATCGCGCCGGACTTCGTCACTGGACGCCCAGCCGATCTCATCACCCTTGCGCTCACGATGTTGGCGGCTACCCGACTACCAGTGCTTCCCACAGTGCTGATCGCAATCGCTTCGGCTGGTATTCTTCGCCACACGCTGGCGTGAGTTCCCATTCTTTAGGTAGGCTGGAAAAATGGCAGAGATCGTGGAGGCAGAGCACTGGATTGAGAGCCCGGGCGGACGCCTCTATGCCAAATCATGGGCGCCATGCGATCTGAATTCCAAGTCGCCGATAATCCTGTTTCACGATTCTCTCGGATGCGTTGCGCTCTGGAAGGATTTCCCGCAGCTGCTGGCAGGTTCTCTCGGGCGACGTGTGATCGCCTATGACCGATTGGGCTTTGGTCGCTCCGATGCTCGTACGGACATTTTGGAGCGAGACTTCATCGCCTTGGAAGCCGAACGCTTCGTACCCCTCCTCTGCGAGCAATTGGCGGTTCCGGAATTTGTCGCCTGTGGGCACAGCGTGGGCGGCGGCATGGCGGTGGAAACGGGAGCCAAGTTTGCCGGGTGCAAAGCCGTGATTACCATCGCCGCCCAGGTTTTCGTGGAAGATAAGACGCTGCAGGGTATCAGGATCGCTCGGCAGGAATTTGCGTCGGTCGATAATGTTGCCCGGCTTGCCAAATATCACGGCGACAAAGCTGATTGGGTGCTGCGCGCGTGGATCGAAACCTGGCTTGCTCCGGAATTCGCGGCATGGAATCTCGATGCAGCACTTGGGCGACTGCGGTGTCCGGTGATCGCCATTCACGGCGACCGTGATGAATATGGTTCACTTGCCCATCCACGTCGGATCGCGGCAGGCCGCGGATCATTCCATATTTTTCCGGACGCTGGACATTCGCCACATCGCGAACGTCCTGCCCTAGTCATGGGGGTAATTAAAGACTTCCTGGCCTATTCGGCCGATCCCGCCGGATGATAGGCCCGGTCGAAATAGATGAGCCCCTGCCCGCCGTCGCGCAGGCGGATGGCATCGACTTCGCACATCAGGATATCATGCGTTCCGCCATCGGCGCGATGCACGATACGGCAATCGAACGAAACGAGCGCATCCTCCAATGCCGGCGCGCCGGTTGACAGTTCCGACCATGCAGCTGCGGCAAAACGCTCCGCTACCGGCGTCTTGCCGCCAAAGAGGCGCGACAGGTCCTGATGTCCCTCCGAAAGCACGTTCACGCAAAGCACACCATTTTCCGTGACCGCCGGATGAACCGAAGCCGTGCGGTTGAGACAAACCAGCAGCGTCGGCGGATTGTCGGTGACGCTGCAAACGGCTGTTGCGGCAAACCCTGCCAGCCCAGCCGGTCCATTGGTCGTCACGATGCTGACAGCGGCTGCCATCCGCGCCATGGCGTTGCGAAACTCGGATTTGACCACATCGGGATCGGCGACAGGCACAGCCCTCTCGATCGCTACGGATGTTTTCATGTTCATTCCTGTGTCCCCACAACTGGCGCCGGATGTGGGCAAAAGTAGTGGGTCGCGAGGCTTATCTCAAGCAATGGCGTTTCACTGGACCGGTATCGGAGGAGCAATTAGTTTTCTATAAAATCTATAAACAAAAAGAAAAGCAATCCTGCGAACCCCTTTCGTACATCCCTTGAATTCTGAAACGCATCATGTTGACACCATCGACCAAGGATCTTATAACTGAGGATGTACTCACTCATTAAATGAAGCCATGGCACGTCCCCTCAGTGAAGAAAAGCGCAACGCCATTTTAGCGGCAGCGGCCGAGGCCGTCGGCTCGCTTGGCGTTTCCGCCTCCACGGCGAAGATCGCCAAGGATGCCGGCATCGCCGAGGGAACATTGTTCGTCTATTTCCCGACGAAGGACGACCTGCTCAATGAACTCTACCTTGCGCTCAAAGCGGACATGAAGGCTGCCATCGCCGCCGGCTATCCGACAGAGGCGAGCGTGAAAGAGCGTTGCGAACATCTGTGGAACCAGTCCATCGATTGGGGCGCGAAAAACCCGGCAAAACGGAGAGCCTTGCGGCAGCTCGGCGTTTCGGACAAAGTGACCGAGGCGAGCCGCAAGGCCGGCATGGCTGCCTTCCGCGACATTCAATCGATGCTGGACGAAGGTTTTCAGTCAGGCATTTTACGGCAGCAGCCGAAGGACATGCTTGGCGCCACCACCGACGTGCTGACAGATATGGTCCTCGAATTCATCCACCGGGATCCCGGCAATATCGAAAGCTACCGGCGCGCAGGCTTCGAGACCTACTGGGGCGCAATTTCCAATAAATGAGCTCTTTTTATTTCGACAAATAATGAGCATGTACTCACTCAAAGGAGACAGAGATGTCAAAGACATGGTTGATAACAGGAAGCGCCAATGGATTGGGGCGTACGCTCGCCGAGGCCGTTCTCGACAGTGGCGACCGTCTAGTGGCGACGGCACGCAATCCGGGCCGGCTCGATGACCTGACCAAGCAGTATGGCGATCGGATCAAGGTCGCCGCCCTTGACGTAACCGACGCCGTTGCGGCGAGAGCGGCAGTCCAAACTGCCGTCGATACCTTCGGCGGCCTCGACGTGCTCGTCAATAATGCCGGTTTCGGGCATATGTCACCGTTCGAACAGGCATCGGAAGAAGAGTTCAAGGCGCAGATCGATACGAACTTCTACGGTGTCGTCAACCTGACGCGGGCCGCCCTGCCCATCATGCGCGCGCAGCGCTCCGGCCACATCATCAACATCTCCTCCGTGGGCGGTCGCACCAGCATACCGGGCCTCAGCGCCTATCAAGCCGCCAAATGGGCAGTCGGCGGCTTCACCGAGGTCCTCGCCAAAGAGGTCACGTCTTTCGGCGTCAAGGTCATTGCGCTCGAGCCCGGCGGCATGCGTACCAACTGGGCTCAGACCGCCGCAGGCACGGATGTCGAGCTGCTGCCCGACTATCAACCGAGTGTCGGTGCTGTCTATGGCATGCTGAAGCACCTCGCGGGCAAGGAATTCGGCGATCCGCAAAAGATCGCGAAGGTGATCCTCGATCTGGTTCAAAGGGACACTCTGCCCAACCACCTCCTCCTCGGCAGCGATGCTCTCTTCGTCTTCGGCCTGGCGGAAGCGGCACGCACAAAGGCAGCGGCGGAATGGGAACAAGTCAGCCGCTCAACTGACTTCGAGGGCAGCGACGTCTCGGTCTTCACAGGCGGCGCGCTCGAATGAACCGCGGACAGCATCGCGGCCGACTACGGCCGCGATGCCCGTTCCGCCGGATGTGCACACAAAAAGGCAGCGGCACGCCCGCAAATTGATGCTTTCCCCCGCCATCATGCTTGCCGTATCCGTTGTGAAAGAGAAGCACATGAGAGGAAATGGCGATGGCAAAGCCCTTCTATTGGAACGAACTGACCACCTATGATTTCGCCGGCCTCTCGCCCGACACCACGATCGCCATCCTGCCGATCGCCTCGACCGAACAGCATGGTCCACATCTGCCGATCGCGACCGACGTCGCCATCGCCAATGGCATGCTGGCCGAGTTGAGGGCACAACGCCCGGACGACCTCGACTTCCTGGTGCTACCGACCCAGGAAATCGGCAAGGCCAACGAACATATCTACGGCCCCGGCACGCTCTCCCTCAGCGCCGAGCTGCTGATCCCGGTCTGGACGGCGGTCGGCGCGAAGGTTGCCGAAGCCGGCATTCGCAAGATGGTGATCGTCAATTCCCATGGCGGCAATCTCGACATCATGGGCATCGTTGCGCGCGAACTGCGCGTGCGCTACCAGATGGCGGTCGTCGCCACGCAATGGACGCGCTTCGGCACGCCGGACGGCATGATCAGCGACCATGAGCAGCGCTACGGCATCCATGGCGGCGACGTCGAAACCTCGCTGATGCTGCATTTCCGCCCCGAGCTGGTACGGATGGACAAGGCTGAAAACTTCGTCTCCAAGGCGGAATGGATGAAGGAGCAGTCGAAATACCTGCAGCCGCTGCCGCCGCATTCACTTGCCTGGATCGCCCATGATCTCAATCCCAATGGCGTTGTCGGCGATGCCGCCAACGGCACGGCGGAAAAAGGCGCGCTCATCTGCCGCCATCAAGTGCAGGGCTTCATCGAAATGCTGCGCGATCTCCGGGACTACCCCTTGTCGAACCTCTATTCGAAATAGGCTTCCGGCCGGCGGCGTTCCGATGCTGCCGAAATGTGCCCTTTCGCCTGCAGCTCCTCCACCAGGCCGGCCAGTTCGGCGAGCAGATATTCCACGAACAGGCTGGTCGCCGCATCGAGCGGCGCACGCGTGCGGGCAAAGAGCTTCATCGGCTGATGCCGCGAATGCGGCTCGGCGATCGACCGGAATACGAGTTCGCCGCGCCGACATTCGGTGATGACGTCGAGCGGGTTCAACAGCGTCAGCCCCGCCCCGCATTTGACGAGCTGCTTCAACATCTCCGACGCGTTGGTTTCCAGTACGGGTTCCACCTGCACCGATAGCCGCGCCAGCGTCAGATTGATGACGTCGCGCAGGCTGGTGCCAGGCTGCGCCAGCAGCAGCCGCTCCTCCACGACATCGGCAAGATTGATCGGCCCCGGCCCGATCAGCGGATGCCCCGGCGGCAGCACGACGCCGATCGGGATGTCGAAATTGCCGAGCGAACGGATGCCCGGTGTCGCTGGGATGTTGAAGCCAAGGCCGATATCGACTTCGCCTGACAGGACCGGCGCCATCGTCGTCGAGCCGGCATCGTTGCGCAACTGGATAAAGACGCGCGGATGTTCGGAGAGAAAGCGCGCAATGATCTCCGGCAGCGGCCCGGAGGCAAGGCCGACGGTCGTGACGATCCTAACCTTGCCGGCCTGCTGCATCTTCAGACTGCGGATGCGTCCTTCCAGCCGCTCGTAATTCTTCAGCACCTCGCGGATATGCTCGATGCAGAGCTCGCCTGCCGCCGTCAGCCTGAGGCCGCGCGGCAGCCGTTCGAACAGCGGCGCTCCCATCTCTTCTTCCAGCGCCAGGATCTGCCGGTTGATGGCGGAGGACGCCACATTGAGCCTCGCCGCCGCCTTGCGGATCGAGCCGCAGCGGGCAATCTCATTGATGTAAAGAAGCCGTCTCGAGTGCAGCATGCGCATCCCCATTGCATAAATTTTGCCCAGGCCGCACAATTTAGGCACAGGTGCGTGCTGAGATGCCTAAAAGGCATCAATGCGCACGAATTTTGATGCTTTTCAAAGCGCGACGCAATCGCTCAAATGCGGAAAATGGGCGTCAATCGCGGCGTCCCATGGCAGATAAGGGGAACAACCGGCCATGTCCAATGCATTGAAGACCAAAGCATTTCTCGCCGTCATGAGCCTCGTGGCCGCTGTCGCCGCGGCACAGCCGGCGAACGCCCTCGACAAGGTGACCTATGGGACCAACTGGCTGGCGGAGGCAGAACATGGCGGCTTCTACCAGGCGATTGCCGATGGCACCTACAAAAAATACGGCCTGGATGTCGAAATTGTCCAGGGTGGCCCCAATGCTGCCAACCAGGCGCTGCTGATTTCCGGCAAGATCGATTTCTACATGGGTAGCCCACAACAGGAAATCGATGCCGTCAAACAGGGCATCCCGATCGTCGACGTTGCCGCCATCTTCCAGAAGGACCCACAGGTGCTGATCGCCCATCCGGACGCCGGCGTCGACAAATTCGAGGATCTCGCCAAGCTGCCGACGATCTTCCTTGGCAAGGACGGCTACGTCACGTTCTTCGAATGGATGAAGGCCAATTTCCCCGGCTTCAAGGACGAACAATACAAGCCCTATAATTTCAGCCCGGCGCCGTTCCTCGCCGACAAGCAGTCGGCGCAGCAGGGTTATCTGACCTCCGAACCCTATGAAATCCAGAAGCAGACCGGCTGGGAACCGAAGGTCTTCCTGCTCGCCGACAGCGGCTATTCGCCCTATTCGACGATGATCACCACGCAGACGTCGCTCGTTCAGAAGAACCCAGACCTCGTGCAGCGTTTCGTCAGCGCCTCGATCGAGGGCTGGTACAACTATCTCTACGGCGACAACAAGGCGGCCAACGAGCTGATCAAGAAGGACAATCCGGATATGACGGACGGCCAGATCGCCTATTCCATTGCCAAGATGAAGGAATACGGCATTGTCGAATCCGGCGACGGGCTGGACAAGGGCATCGGCTGCATCACCGACGCGCACTACAAGAAATTCTTCGACGAAATGGTGCAGATCAAGGTGTTTACCGCCGATACGGATTACAAGAAAGCCTTTGACCCGCAGTTCGCCTGCAAGGGCGTCGGCATGTCGCTGAAGAAGTGACGGTCAAGCAGAGCAGCCCCTCATCCTCGCCCCCTCCCCGCTCGCGGGGAGGGGGAACGACAGAGCAAAGGGCGCGATCGCCGAACAACAAGAGCTGCAACTGCCGCCATAGGCTATGGTGATTGAGATCGGCAGGCATGAACACGATAGTCCCCTCTCCCCGCTAGCGGGGAGAGGGTAAGGGTGAGGGGCAATTCTTGCTCTGAAGCCGATTGCTGACATCGACAGAGAGCCAGAGCATGACCATACCCAATGCAACCGCTGCCCCCACGACAGAAGCACGCAAGCGGCCGCTGGTCGTGATGGAACAGGTCTCCAAAGTCTTCTCCAACGGCACGCTGGCGCTCTCCGGCATGTCGATCAACGTTGAAAGCGGCGAGTTCATCAGCCTGCTCGGCCCCTCCGGCTGCGGCAAGTCGACGGCGCTGCGCATCATCGCCGGCCTCGGTGGCGCCTCCAGCGGCACCATCGACTGGCCGAGTTCACGCATCAATTCCGGGGGCCTGCCGGAAGGCGATATCGGTTTCGTCTTCCAGGAGCCGACACTGCTGCCGTGGAAGACCGTCTTCGGCAATGTCCATCTGCCTATAAAACTGCGCGGCGTTTCCAAAGTCGCGGCCTACGACCAGATCATGGGAACATTGGCGACCGTCGGTCTGCAGGATTTCGCCGACGCCTATCCGCGCGAATTGTCCGGCGGCATGAAGATGCGCGTCTCCATCGCCCGTGCGCTGGTCACCAAGCCGAAGCTGCTGCTGATGGACGAGCCCTTTGCGGCGCTCGACGAGATCACCCGTCAGAAGCTCAACGACGATGTGCTGCGGCTATGGAAGAACACCGGCATCACGGTGATCTTCGTCACCCATTCCGTCTACGAGTCCGCCTATCTCTCAAACCGCATCGTCGTGATGAAAGCGCGCCCCGGCCGTGTCCACGCCGATTTTCCACTGGACACCAGCGGCGAACGCGACCTCCTTTACCGGTCTTCCGAAGAATACCGGCAGGTTTGTGAGAAGGTGTCCCGTTCCCTGATCGAGGCCATTGGTTGGCCGGAGGCGCATTGATGAGCGACAGCACCAGCCTACACGTCAGCCTCTCGACAGAAGCGGCCAATGTGCCATCCGAACCCGCCGTCCGGACTGGAAATGCCGAACGCTCGCTCGGCATTCTGGTACCGCTGCTGACCGTCGCCATCCTGATCGTCCTTTGGCAACTTCTCGTCGTCGGCGCCAACATTCCGCAATATATTCTGCCCAGTCCGCTCGCCGTCGCGAAATCGCTCGTGTCGGACTGGGGCATCCTCTCGCCGGCGCTCTGGGTGACGACCGAGATCACCTTCATCTCGCTGGCGCTGGCGCTGATCGGCGGCGTCGGCTTTGCGATTTTCCTCGTGCAGTCGCGCTGGATCGAACTCGCCTTCTATCCGCTCGCCGTCATCCTGCAGGTGACACCGATCGTGGCGATCGCGCCGTTGATCCTGATCTACGCTCCGACCCGCGAATCAGCTCTGCTGATCTGCGGTTTCCTCGTCGCCTTCTTCCCGATCCTCTCCAATATGGTGCAGGGGCTGAAGAGCGTCGACCACAACCTTCTGAACCTCTTCGATCTCTACGGCGCCTCGCGCTGGCAGACGCTGTTGCATCTGAAGCTGCCGGCAGCCCAGCCCTATTTCATGACAGGCCTCAGGATCGGCGGCGGCCTGTCGCTGATCGCCTCAGTGGTCGCTGAATTCGCCGCGGGTTCTGGCGGCCCCAACTCCGGCCTTGCCTTCCGGCTGCTGGAAGCGCAATACCGCCAGAACATGCCGCGCCTGTTTGCCGCCCTGCTGCTGCTTTCGGCGCTCGGCGTCGCCATCTTCGCCCTCACTTCCTTCATCTCATGGCTGAGCCTGCATCGCTGGCACGAAAGCAGCCTCAAGCGGGAGAACTGATGTCCTACTCCTTCATGTCCCCGCCGAACGCGGCGCGCTTCGTGCTGAGCAACGCCACCGTCCCCGCCGTGACGCTTGCCGGCTTCACCGGCTCGGCAAGTGAGGGCCTTATGAAAGCCGACATCGTCGTTGCGGATGGTCTCATCAAGGACATCCTGCCGGCCGGCAGTGCGCCGGCGGAATTCGCCAAGGCGGACATGAGGGACGGCATGGTCTGGCCGACCTTCGCCGACATGCACACCCATATCGACAAGGGCCATATCTGGGAGCGCCGCGCCAATCCGGACGGCAGTTTCATGGGCGCTCTCGACGCCGTGCGTGCCGATCGCGAGGCCAATTGGTCGGCTGACGATGTCAGGAAGCGGATGGAATTTTCGCTGCGCTCAGCCTACGTCCACGGCACCAGCCTGATCCGCACCCATCTCGATTCGCTGGCGCCGCAGCACCGCATTTCTTTCGAGGTGTTCTCGGCGGTGCGCGAAGCCTGGAAAGACAAGATCGCGCTGCAGGCCGTCGCCCTCTTCCCGCTCGATGCCATGACCGAGGACGCCTTCTTCACCGACCTCCTCATGGTGATCCGCGATGCCGGCGGCCTGATCGGTGGCGTCACGCAGATGAACCCCGATATCGACCGCCAGCTCGACAAGCTGATCCGCGCCGCCGCGGACAACGGCCTGGACATCGACTTGCACGTCGACGAAACGGAAGACAAACAGGTTCTGACGCTTAGGGCGATTGCCGAGGCGGTGCTGCGCAACGGCTTCACCGGCAAGGTCACCGCGGGCCATTGCTGCTCTCTTGCGCGTCAGGACGAGGATGTTGCTGTCGCCACCATCGATCTCGTCGCCAAGGCGGGGATTTCGGTGGTCTCGCTGCCGATGTGCAATATGTATCTGCAGGACCGGCATACGGGCCGTACACCGCGCTGGCGTGGCGTCACCCTTCTGCACGAGCTGGCGGCCGCCGGCGTGCCAACTGCGGTTGCCTCCGACAATATCCGCGATCCCTTCTACGCCTATGGCGATCTCGATCCCGTCGAGGTCTTCCGCGAGGCTGTCCGCATCCTGCATCTCGACCATCCGCTGGATACCGCCGCCCGGGTGATCACCACGTCTCCTTCAGCCATTGTTGGCCGCCCCGATATTGGCCGTATCGCCGTGGGCGGCCTCGCCGATCTCGTCCTCTTCAGCGCCAGGCGCTGGAGCGAATTCCTCTCCCGTCCGCAGTCCGACCGTGTCGTCCTTCGCAAAGGCAAAGTGATTGACCGTAGCCTGCCGGATTACCGCGAACTCGATACCGTTATTGGAGCGTGACATGCCGGATTATCAGCTCATCAAGAAAGAACTCGAAGGCATCGCCGTCGAAGACAATCCGGCGCTGGTGCGCCAGAAGAGCCGTGATTTCTACTGGTATTCGCCGATCCTGAAGGCACAGCTCGACAATGTCACCGCCGACCTCGTCGTGACGCCGAAGACCGAGGAAGAGGTGATCCGCACGCTGAAGGTGGCCTATGCCCATGATGTGCCGGTCACTCCGCGCGGCGCCGGTACTGGCAACTACGGTCAGGCCATGCCGCTTTCGGGCGGCATTGTGCTGAACCTCGCAGCCATGAACAAGGTCAAGGAAATTCATCCCGGCCGCGTCATCTGCGAGCCGGGCATTGTCATCGCCGAGCTCGACCGCCAGACCAAGGCGCATTCCGGCCAGGAGCTGCGCTTTCATCCCTCCACCGCGCAGACGGCGACCATCGGCGGCTTCATCGCCGGCGGCTCCGGCGGCGTCGGCTCGATCACCTGGGGCGGGTTGCGCGATATAGGCAATATCCTGCGCCTGCGCGTCGTCACCATGGAGGCCAAGCCGCGCGTGCTCGACCTCACCGGCTGGGACCTGACCAAGGTCAGCCATGCCTACGGCACCAATGGCATCATCACCGAGATCGAAATGCCTCTCGCCCCGGCCTACGACTGGGTGGATGTGCTGGTCGGCTATGATAATTTCATGGACGCCGTGCGCTTTTCGGATGCGCTCGCCAAATGCAACGGCATCCTGGTCAAGGAGATCGCGCCGATAGCGGCCCCCATCCCTTACGAATATTTCGCCCGCCACAAGCCCTATATCCGTCAGGGCCAATCGATCGTGGCCCTGATGATCGCTCCGCATTCCATGGACCCGTTCCTGGCCTTCACCAGCCAGCAGAAGGGCGAGATCACCTTCCGCTCCGATAAGGTCGAGAGCATGAAAGGCATTCCGCATGCCTATGAACTCGCCTGGAATCACACGACGCTGCGCGCCATCAAGGTCGACCCGACCATCACCTATCTGCAGGTGCAGTATCCGGGTCCGGATCACGTCGCAAAAGTACAGAAGATGGTCGAGATCTTTGGCGACGAGGTGCCCGGCCATCTCGAATTCATCAAGTTCGACGGCCAGATCCAATGCTCCGGCCTGCCGCTTGTGCGCTACACATCGGAGGCGCGGCTGGAGGAGATCATCCGTATCCATCAGGATCACGGCTGCCCGATCTTCAATCCGCATCGCTATACGCTGGAAGAAGGCGGCATGAAGCAGACGGATACCGTCCAGCTCGCCTTCAAGAAAGAGACGGACCCGAAGGGCCTGCTTAACCCCGGCAAGATGATCGCCTGGGACAATCCCAACTTCGATTTCAAGGCCGGCCAGAACTATCTCTTCCCCGGTCTTGCGGCGCTGATGGAGGCCTCGTGAGGGTTCTCGTCCTCCATTCGCATCCCGTCGAGGAAAGTTTTGGCGCGGCCCTGCACCGACAGACGATCGAGAGCCTGAAGGCGGCCGGCCACGAGGTGGACGACTGCAATCTCTACGCCGAGGGCTTCGACCCTGTGCTCTCTCGTCATGATCGAATGATCTATCACGATTATCCCGAGAATACCGAGGCGGTGAAAACCTATGTCGAGCGGCTCCAGCGGGCCGAAGCCTTGGTTATTGTCACGCCGGTCTGGAATTTCGGCTTTCCGGCGATCCTGAAAGGCTATTTCGACCGCGTCTGGCTGCCGGGCGTCACTTTCGAGCTGGTGAACGGCAAGGTGACGTCGAAGCTGCGGCATATCCGCAAGCTCGGCGCCGTGATGACCTACGGCGCCGATCCCTTCCGCGCCTTCATCGTCGGCAATCCGCCGAAGAAAATCATCAAGCGCATGCTCCGCGCCATGATCAAACCTTTTGCCCCGGTGGTCTTCCTCGCCCATTACGACATGAACCGCTCGACGGACGAGACGAGAAAGCGGTTCCTAGAGAGGGTGAAGCGGGAGATGGAGCGGTTCTGATCGGCGCAATGGATAGAGCCACGCTTTGCCGCGAAGATATTCGCTCACACCACCTTCGCCGCCGTCACCTCGACCTCTACCAGAAATTCCGGTCGCGTAAACCCACCGACGATGATCAGGGTGGAGACCGGTTTTGGCTCAAGCGTATAGCGGTCACGCACGGCCATATAGGCTGGAAAATCTTCGCGCTTGGTGACGAAACCGGAGATACGAATGACGTCGGCGAAGCTCATGCCCGCCTCCTCGAGGATCGACTTGATCGCCTCGAAGCAGAGTTCGGCCTGGCTCGTGATGTCAGATGGAATGTTGTCGTCAAGCGCGATGCCGAGTTGGCCGGAGGTGACCAGCAGGCTGGCGCCCGGCGGCACCAGCAAGCCGTGATTGTAGTTGCCGAAAGGGCGGCGAACAGCAGGGGGATTAAAGGTCTTCTTCATCAGCATCGGTTCCCATTGGTCGCGCCGATTTCAGCATTTCACTGGCACCCAGACAAGCCGCTCAGAGCACTTGCGCCGGCTCCACCGCCCGGTTTCGCCGCACTTCCAGCAGAATATGGCCGAAGAGCGCGGCGAGCACGATCGGGCCGCCGATCAACGTCGCCTGCGACGGACGCTCTGCTAGGAACATCCAGACCCACAACGGCGTCAGCGGCACTTCGAGCGAGGTCAACAAGGTGGCATCGGCAGCCGGTATCAGCCGTGAACCGAAGGTATAAAGGCTGAGACCCATAGCGTTCTGAATAATGCCGAAGGCGATGATCAGACCGAGATCATGTCCCGACACCATCATCGGCGAAGCGAACCAGAAGGTGATGAAGGAGCAGAGCCAGGCGGACAAGGCCATCGCCGGCAGCATCGGCACATTCCGGTGCTGGCGCATGACGACGGCAAGACCGGCGACTGTCAGCGTCATGACGCCGGCCAGGACCTTGCCGAGCCAGCCACCGCTGCCGCCCGCCTCTCCGGAGAGCATGACGATTACGCCGAGGAGCGCGACGGCGCTGGCGACCAGCGTCGCCATGCTTGGGCGCTCCCTGATGAAGACATAGGCAACACCCGCGGTGACGAAAGGCACGGTTGCATAGATCACCATGGCATCGGCGACGGAGGTATAATAGATCGAGCCAATGCCGCTGATCATGGACGCGGTGGAAAACACCGTCGCAGCCAGCGACGGCCAACGCATGGTGCGAAGAATGCGCCAGCCCCTGCCGCGCTCAAGATAGAAGAACAGCGCAAAGACACCGAGGCCCGAGACGATGCCGCGGCAAAAGAGGATGGTCATCAAATCCGCATGGATCGAGCGTACGAACAGGCCGGAGCTCGACCAAGCCAGGGCTGAACACGCTACATAGACTACGCCCAGCCGATATTGCTGCTGCTCCGCCAGCGTCACGACGATTCTCCCCCAACCCTTTTAGGCTTCGACTATTAACGAGCAGCGGGCTGAGCGACAAGCAAAGCTTGCGGCGCGGTGTGTCGCGAACGCAGGAAGAAGTGCGGCGGTTGCAGGCTTGCCACGCCCATGGTTGTGTGTGCCCGTAGGCCGGGCTTCGCCGGCACGTGCCGACGATTTGGCGCCGCCCGGTTTCCGACGAATTCAACCAAAAGCAACCCGTCCGTCTTGCGGATATTTCGAGCGCCTTTACGGTATGGATGATTCGGCAGAGGGAGATTCAATGCAGCTATTGCTGGCAAGCCTGTTTGCATGCGGCTGCGTGAGCCTGGTCGATGCCGTGCCGTGGCCCGTCGCCGAAAGCTATATCAACCCCGTCGTGGATTGCAGCCAAAGCACCAATCCAGCGGCCTGCCGGCACACACGCGATACCTGGAAGGTGGACTATGGCGACGCCATTTCGGGGAAATCTCAAGGCCAGAGGAACGTCGCCTTCTGCCTGAGCACAGGCTGCGACAAGGCCATCCAGCCAGACAAGATCCTCGGCTGCGCATGGCAAATCGTGATCGCAAAATCCGGACAGGCCGAGCCGGATGGAACGGACGCCTTGAACCTTAAGCGCTTCTGTGGGCCAGACTATGTTGCCCAGGCCGACCGACGAGCGGCCGAGACCCAGGCAGGAACCATGCTGATGATGATCGGCAAATAATCAGACCCAAGGCAGTCGATGACCGCCTTGCGTCTGAGCTGTACCTGCAACTACGCGTAGGGCGCGAAGAAGCTGTGGATCGCTTCGATCTCATTCGGGCGGATATCGTGACCGCCCGAATGCCAGTCGAGCGTCACCTCGGCCTTCTGCCGCGTGAAATAATCCGCCAGCGCCTTGGTCACCGGCGCCGGCGAGATCGGGTCGCGTTCGCCGGCAGTGATCAACACCCGGCTGCCGTTAAGCTTGGCGTTGTCGCGCGGCTGGAACGGGATCAGCGGATGCATCAGCACGGCCGCGTTGAAGAGATCGCCATGCTCGATGAGCACGTTGGCGAGAATATTCGCGCCATTGGAAAAGCCGAGACCAAGCACCTGTGAGGCGCCGTGGTCGACGGCCAGGCTCCTGACATAGGTGGCCATTTTCTCGGTTGCCCGGGCAAGGTCGGCCATGTCGTAGACGCCCTCGCCCGTGCGCCGGAAGAACCGCGCCGCGCCATATTCCGAAACGTCGCCACGCGGCGAGACGATCGTCGCTTCCGGCAGCAGACGGCTGGCGAAATCGAAGAACTGGTTCTCGTCACCGCCCGTACCGTGGAAGGTAAAAAGAATAGGCTTGCCGGGTGCACCGGGCTTCACCCGGTGCACATAGATCGTATCCGTCATGATAACCCCCTGATTAAGCGTCCAGCGGTTCGAGATGCTGCTCGAGCAGCGCTCGCAGATGAGCATGCTGTTCCGGCAGCTTCAGCGCCTCGCCGAGATGGGCCGTATCCTCGTCACGGTTGAATCCAGGCTCGTTGGTGGCGACTTCGAACAGCACGCCGCCAGGCGTGCGGAAATAGATCGCCCAGAAGTAATCACGGTCGATGACCGGCGTGACCTGGTATCCCGTATCCATCAGCGCCTTGCGCACCTCGAGCTGCTTTGCGCGGTTCTCGACAGCAAAGGCGACATGGTGGACGGAGCCCGCGCCGGGAAGCGCACGGCCGATATTCGGCATGGATTCCAGGTCAACGAAATCGGCACCGTTGCCGCCGGGAATAGCCAGCCGCTTGACGCCTTCATGCGTATCGACCACTTCATAGCCCATATACTTCAGCAATTCGCCCGTGGCGCCATCGTCCCGCAGCCGCATGGCGACGGAATGAAAGCCTCTGATGGCATGTTCGGCATCGACGCCGCCATGCGTCCAGGGTTCACGATGATCGTCCTTAACCTCGACAAGCGCGAAACCGTCACCATCCGGGCCTGCGAAATGCAGGCGCTTCTGGCCGAAGGATTCATCGGCCTTGAGAGCTTCGACGCCCTGATTGCCGAGCCGCTCGGTCCAATAGCCGATCGCGCCTTCCGGAATGGCGAAAACGGTATTGCCGACTTCGCCGGTGCCCGGACGGCCGCGTGCCATCTTCGGGAACGGAAAATAGGTCATGATCGTGCCCGGCGTGCCGATCTCGTCACCATAGTAGAGGTGATAGACATCGGGCGCATCGAAATTGACGGTCTTCTTTACCCGGCGCAGGCCGAGCGTATTCGTGAAGAACTTGTTGTTGGTGCGGGCGTCTTCCGCCATCGACGTAACGTGGTGAAGACCCTTGATCTGATTGAGCATCTCTAACCCCTTGTCTCGCCCGCAACAGCAGGCGTTTCTGATGAGCAGAAGATGGTCCCAGAGGCCGCTTTTCGATAGCCCCCAATAGCCAAACGGATTGTCTCCGATTTTTGAACGATAAATTGTCATCGTTCAATGGTCATTTCTCGCGAACATCCGACCTATTGGTATTGCCTAAGGCAATAACCCATATTAATTTAATCTAGACAGTCTAGCTAGGAGATCGGTCGATGGATTGGCCGTTACAGGATGCCAAAAATCAATTCTCGAAAGTCGTGCAGAAGGCACGCAGCGAAGGTCCGCAAACGGTGACGTTGCGCGGCGAGCGCGCGGTCGTTGTTCTCTCCGCTGAGGACTACGACGCCCTGCGGGCCAACAGGCCCAGCCTGGTCGATGATCTGCTATCAGGATCTGCCTGGGACGATGAATTCGCCGACGCGGTGACAACGCGAGACAAGGCGCCAAGCCGGGATGTCGCCTTCTGATGTATCTGATCGATACCAACATCATTTCCGAAGCGCGTCGCGGCAGCGCGGAAGCAACAGCCTGGTTACGCACGGCCGATCCGTCGACCGTTTATCTCAGCGTCATCACGCTCGGCGAAGTCATGCGCGGGATCGCCCTGAAGCGAAAGTCCGATCCGCGAACCGCAGGACATCTGGAGGAATGGCTGCGTAAGCTTCGCCATGATCATAGCGGCCGTATCCTGCCCATCACAGACCAAATCGCCGTCGAATGGGGACGTATCGCGGCGCTGCGTCCACGCGGCGATGCCGACGGGCTGATCGCAGCCACTGCAATCGTCCATGACCTGATTGTCGTTACACGCAATGTCAGCGATTTTGATGATACCGGCGTACCGGTGATCGATCCTTGGGATCAAGAATCTTACTGACGACCGGGATCACTCGGCAAAGCCCAGTCGATCGGATCCTTGCCGTGCTCGGCCAGATAGACATTCGCCTTGGAGAAATGCCGACAGCCGAGGAAACCGTTATGGGCTGAAAGCGGCGACGGGTGTGCGGCTTTCAGCACGAGATGCCGCTCAGTATCGACGAAAGCGGCTTTCTTCTGCGCGTAGGAGCCCCACAGCATGAAGACCACGCCGTCGCATTCGTCGTTGACCCGGCGGATGACGGCATCGGTGAAGCGTTCCCAGCCCTTGCCCTGATGCGAGGCCGCCTGCGATTCCTCGACCGTCAGCACGCTGTTGAGCAAAAGCACACCCTGCTTCGCCCAGCTCTCGAGAAAGCCGTGACGAGCCGGCGAAATGCCGAGATCGGTTTCCAGTTCCTTGTAGATATTGACCAGCGACGGCGGGATGCGCACGCCGGGGCGAACGCTGAAGCACAGCCCATGCGCCTGGCCGATGCCGTGATAGGGGTCCTGCCCGAGGATTACGACCTGCACTTCATCGAGCGGTGTCAGGTTCAAGGCCCGGAAATATTCGCTGCCGCGCGGAAAGATCACCTTGCCGCGCTGCTTCTCTTCGACAAGAAAGGATTTAAGCTGCTGCATATAGGGGCTGACGAATTCCTCTGACAGCGCCTCTTTCCAGCTCTCTTCCAGCTTGATGCCTGCTTCCGCCATCGTCCCTCGCCTCGACCTTTTGTCCGCATTTCGATTGAGGATGAAAGCGCCGGCGTGTCAAGAAAATGGCCGATGCCAAGGCCAAGAGATCACAGTTTTCAAGAGAACGAGCGAGTTTGATCGGGATCTTACATGGTTGATGCGACCAAATAATTGCTTTGCAGGCCACAGCAAATGCGCTCCATTCTCCAGCGAATTTTCTTGCCCATTCCCGCCCGTGCGATCAGCATTTGCTTGCTCGCCTCGCTGCTCGTACCGGAGCAATGGCCTGTCTTATTCCTGGCGTATTGAATTGCACTTTCACTGAACCAACATCATCCGTGACCTCAAAGCCAACTGTTTTGGCTGCCTGCAGTTGATCGAGCAGGCTCCGATTGACATGGTTAAAGGAAACCTCGCCGCCACCTTGACGGTTAGCCACGATATCTCTGGTCACAATTTTTCCGTTGACTATAAGCTTCAGAGAGATTTTGTCTTGAGGGGTACCGCTCCAAGCCTTGCTATAGACCGAAATATTGATGTCGCTATGGATGCATGTGATCGTGAAACTTTGGTCCTGGTAGGTAAGATGTTCGGGACCATCATGGATCGCTGCAATCAGCGGAGTGCCTTTCGCCTTCTTTCCATTGGCATCGATGATCTCGGAATCCAGCAGATTATAGACGTTAAACTCACCAACAAGGTGATGATATTTGTTCTCGACAGCACGAGCGTTCGAGTTCACGGAGCGAGGTTGGGCCCAGCAGGTGCCCAAACTTGAAATCAAAAAGCCGATCAGAGCGAGGGAGTGAGCAATTTTCATGTCTGACATATGCATCTATTCCAACGAGTTCCGGGTACGTCTGAATCGACGCATAATTCCCGATTAAAGCGATACTTGTTTTTTCGATTTTTGCTACATCACAGCCGCAGATTGCAATATTTCACCTGATCCTATCCGGCGCTGCTTCGTCCATGATCAAGCCTTGATCCGCGCCATCTGCGGGTCATACAGCGGCTTCAACGACACCTGGCAGGGGACGCGACGTTGGGCAACGTCGAGCTCATACCGCCCCCCAAGCACGAAATCCTCGGTAACCCCGTCAGGATCGCGAACATAGCCATAACCGATTGGCTTGCCGATCGTGTAGCCATAGCCGCCGCTCGACAGCCAGCCGACGCGCTGGCCGTTGCGATAGATCGTCTCGCGGCCGAGCAGCACGGTTTCAGGGTCATCGGGCACGAAGCACGCGAGCAGCTTTTTCACACCGGAGGCCAGTTGCCGCTCGACAGCCTCCCGGCCGCGGAAGGCGATGTTCTTCTTCATCTTCACTGCCCAGGCCAGCCCCGCTTCAACCGGAGTGTGATCCGGCCCGATATCGGAACCCCAGGCGCGATAGCCCTTTTCCAGCCGACAGCTTTCGATGGCACGGTAACCGGCATTGATGAGACCGTGCTCACGGCCGGCAGCCATCAGCGCATCGTAGACCGTGGCCGCATATTCCACCGGCACATGCAGCTCGTAACCGAGCTCGCCGACATAGGTCACGCGCAGCGCCCGAACCGGGCAGCCGGCGATGCCGACGGTCTTCACCCGCAGGAAAGGAAACGCCGCATTCGCAACATCGTCCGAGGTGACGGCTTCCAGCACCATGCGCGAAGTCGGCCCCATCAGAGACAGCACGGAATAGGCGGAGGTTATGTCCACCAGTTCGGCATGCATCTCGGCCGGAATATTTTTTGCGATCCAGTCGAAATCATGCGTGGCAAAGCCTGTACCCGTCGTGATGTAGAATTCGTTCTCGGCCACACGTGCCACGGTGACATCGCATTCGATCCCGCCTCGGTCGTTCAGCATCTGCGTGTAGGTCAGGTTGCCGACCGGCTTGGCGACGTCGTTGGACGCGATCCATGAAATCGCCGCTTCAGCGTCCCGTCCCTTCAGCACGAATTTTGCAAAAGACGTCTGATCGAAAATCACCGCCGCCTCGCGCACCGCCCTATGCTCACGACCGACCGCAGCAAACCAGTTCTGCCGGCCATAGGTGTAGACGTCCTTCGGCTCCTCGCCTGCAAAGAGATCGGCAAACCAGTTCGGCCGCTCCCAGCCGAGCTTTTCGCCGAAACAGGCGCCCTGCGCCTTCAGCCGGTCATAGAGCGGCGATTTGCGGCAGGGGCGGCCGCTCGAATGTTCTTCGAACGGCCAGGCCATGGTGTAATGCTTGCCATAGGCTTCCAGCGTGCGGGTGCGCACCCAATCCGTATCGAAATGCGGACGGCCGAAGCGCCTGATGTCGACCGGCCAGAGATCATAGGGCGGTTCGCCCTTCACCACCCATTCGGCGAGCGCCATGCCCGCACCACCCGCGGAAGCGATGCCGAAGGCGTTGAAGCCGGCGCCGATGAAGAAGTTCCGAAGCTCGGGAGCCTCGCCAAGGATGAAATTGCCGTCGGGGGTGAAGCTCTCGGGTCCGTTCAGAAGCTGCTTGATGCCCGCCGTCTGCAGCGCCGGCACACGCATCAGGGCCTGCTCCATGATCTGCTCGAAGTGGTTGAAGTTGCTATCGAGCAGCGTGTAGTGGAACTCTTTGGGAATGCCGTCGATCGCCCAGGGGATCGGATTCGGCTCATAACCGCCCATGACCAATCCGCCGACCTCTTCCTTGTAATAGGTCAACCTGTCCGGATCGCGCAGCGTCGGCAGGTTCGAGGGCACGCCGAAGGATTCGGTGATGAGGTACTGATGCTCGACGGACACGAGCGGCACATTGACGCCGAAGCGCGCCGCAAAGCTTCGCGTCCATTGCCCGGCGCAAACCACGACGCACTCGCATTCGATGCGGCCATTGTCGGTGATAACAGCGCGGATCCTGCCCTTGTCGATCTCCAGATCGAGAACTTCGGTATCTTCGAAAATCGAAACGCCGGCCATGCGCGCGCCCTTCGCCAGCGCCTGGGTGATATCGGAAGGATTGGCCTGCCCGTCGGTCGGCAGATAGGCCGCACCGATGAGATCGTCTATGTCCATCAGCGGCCAGAGATCGAAGGCCTCCTTCGGCGTCAGCAGATGCATCTGCAGCCCGAAGGATTGCGCCGTCGTCGCCTGCCGCTTCACTTCCGTCCAGCGCTCCTCGTTGCAGGCAAGGCGCAGGCCGCCGTTCATCTTCCAGCCGGTGGCGAGCCCCGTTTCGGCCTCCAGCCTCTTATAAAGGTCGACGGAATAGCCGAGCATCTGGGTAATATTGGCGCTGGTCCGCAATTGTCCGACGAGACCGGCGGCATGAAACGTCGTGCCCGAGGTCAGCTTCTTTCGCTCCAGCAGGACCGTATCGGTCAGCCCGAGCTTGGCAAGGTGATAGGCTGTGGAACAGCCGACGATACCCCCGCCGATGACGACCGCCTTCGCTGTGTGGGGCAGTTCTTTCATCGCATCACCTCAAAAGAATTCCGGAATGATTGATAGGTGCGTTCAAATCGCGTCAGATTTTCGCTCGTATAGGCTGAATAATCGAAATCAATATGGGAATGGATTTCCGAAACCATGCTCCACATCGTCTCGCGCAACAGCGAGGCGCATTTCATTGCCTGATAGCGCCGACATAGTTCATCACCCACCGGCGCCTCGAAATAGGCTTCCAGCATCGCCGTTTCCTGGCCCTCGGAGAATTCATTGTTGGAGGCAAGACCACCGAGATCGAAGAGCGGCGTATTGAAACCCGCATAATCCCAATCGATCAGCCAGAGCCTTTTTCCATCGTCGAGAAAATTGCCCGCCAGCAGATCGTTATGGCCGAAAGCGATATCGAAAGGCCTGGCGGCCTGCTCCAGTCGCCCCGCAATATCGAGGAGGGAAGGCAGCAATGCTCTGTGCCGACTCTCGCCTTCCTCGAGAACGGCTGCATAGTCGCGCACGACATGGAAAACCCAGAAAATCGCGGCAGCACCGCGAAAATACTTCGCAACATTCTGGTGGCAGGAACGGACAAGCGGTACAATCCGCGTCAGCATCATGGGGTCGCGAATATCCTCCGCTGCAAGCGGTTTGGCGTCGATGTAATCCAGCACAAGGACACCCGGCTCATAGTGAATGACAGCGGGCGACAACCCCGCCGCATGCGCGGCCTTGCTCGCGGCAAGCTCGTTGGCACGGCTGATATGGTGAACCGGAACGTCCGTTCCCAACCTGACGACAAAATGCTGGCCGCCGTCGGTGACCAGGTAATTGCGATTGGTGATGCCGCCCATGAGCGGAGCGATCTCGATCGATCCGCGCCAAATGCCAAGAGCATGTATCTTGTCTTCGGGCGTTACGGTCATCCCACCTCCGGCGCGGCAGTAGCGCGTCTTTCGGATGCAAAAGGTTCCCCACAAAAGGAGAACTGTCAAGAACTACCCACAAAATGAAACGAGCATTTGGTTTTTTGTTGGATTATGCGGGCAAAGAGGGTTTAATCCCTATTGGGTTATGGATATTCTCAACAGAAAGCTTCACCGTAGGCGGGATTTGACCTAAAAATTCAATCTCGAGGTGATTGGAGCGAACTGACTTGCCTTCGAGTCGTTATCCCGCTCTAGATGTTTGATCAGGCGTGGTCTATCCAAAGCCGTTGCGCGGGTTTTGAAATCATGCCGTAGACAGGATCGATACTATGTCGGACATCGTCCAGGCGCCGCTTCATTCGAACCATCGGGAACGCGAGATCCTGGAGGAGCTTCGGCTCGCGGGCGGCGCGAGCCGTATTCAGTTTCTGGCGGAACGGCTGGCCGTTTCGGAAGAGACCATCCGCCGCAATATCCGCAGCCTGGAGGCCAACGGTCTCGTCACCAAGGTGCATGGCGGCGTCCATATCAAGGACTCGATCATCGAGCAGCCTCTGCATTTCCGAATGAACGAAAACGCGGAGGCCAAGCGCATGATCGCCGCCCGCGTCGCGGCAATGATCCAGAATGGCGACACGCTCTTCCTCGACATCGGCTCGACGACAGCTTTCATTGCCGTAGCGCTGCAGAAACATCAGAACCTGTTCATCGTCACCAACGCCGTCTCGGTGGCACACGCGCTGGCGACCCGCAACGGCAACCGCGTCTTCTTCGCCGGCGGCGAACTGCGCGGCCACGACGGTGGCGCCTTCGGCATGGAAGCGACCAACTTCCTGCGCCGCTTCAATGTTCGCCATGCGATATTGTCCGTCGGCGCCGTCAATGCCGTTTCCGGCTTCATGCTGCACGATCTGGAGGAGGCGGAATATTCCCGCGAAGCCGCGCGGCGCGCTGAAAACCGCATCATCGTCGCCGACAGCGCCAAATTCGGCCGCAGCGCTCCGATCATCATCGATGATCCCGCCATCTACGACATGATGGTCACCGACGACGTGCCGCCTCCGGATATCCGTGCCATGCTGGACCGCAACGAGATCGATCTCGTCGTCGCCAGCCAGCGCCGGATGGAGCAGCGCTAACGACAGAAATTCCAGGAAAAGTGCGAAGCGGTTTTCCGTCCGGAATTGCGTAAAAACAAAAAGATAGAGCGGTTCTAAGATTCCCTGAAAAACTGAACCGCTCTAATCCCTGCACATGGATTCCAGCGTCAACGCCGCCTTGCTGGCATGACGCTCTTTGTGGCGCAGCAGACGGAAGCTGCGGACGGGCAGATCGAAGGCTGCCCGAACCAGCAATCCTTGCTGCAGATAGGCCATAGCCGCCGCGCTGGAGATCGCCGCCGCGCTCTGTCCTTGGCAGACCGCCGACAGTACGGCCTCGTTTGATGGCAGTACCAATGCCACGCCGAGATCATGCGGCGAGGTGCCGAGCTTGATGATGGCATTTTCGAATTCGGACCGCGTGCCCGAACCTTCCTCGCGCATGACCCAGGACGTACCGTTGGCAAGATCGGCAACGGTCAGCCGCCGCCCGTCCGCCCAGGGATGATCCGGCGGCACGACGACGACAAGCGCATCCTGCGCAACGACTTTCATCGACAGAACCGGCGCATCCACCTCCCCTTCGACGAAACCCAGTTCAGCAGTGCCTTCGATCACCGCCTCGGTGACCGTACGCGTATTGCCGATCGTCAGATCGAGGTCGATGCCGGGATAGTCGCGATGAAAGCGCATCAGCACGGGCGGCAGCCAATAGCTCGCTATGGTCTGGCTGGCGCGCAGGCTGAGCCGGCCGCGCTGCAACCCGCCGAGTTCGGAAAGCATGAGCTCTGCCGAACGCACGCGGGCAAGCGTCGCCTTGGCCTCCCCGAGAAAGGTGCGCCCGGTTTCCGTCAGCTCGATCCGCCGGCCGACGCGATGAAACAGCTCGACGCCGTAATAGGCTTCGAGGTTCTTGATGGCGGCGCTGACCGCCGACGGTGTCAAATGGATGGCCTCTGCCGCATGGGTCAGATGTTCCCGCTCGGCGACGGCGACAAAAATTGCGAGTTGCTCGAAGGTCATGGGAAATCATTCTAATTTATCGAACGAAACATAGGATAATATTCGATGGATGTCGACATCAGGAGGTGAGACTTTCCCGCCATCGAAATTTCTTTTTAGTCGAATGGCGGTTCAGCATGCCCCTTTTTCATCGAGCCAATATTATCCTCCCCGGCCTTGCCCTGACGAGTGCGGTGGCCCTTCTCGCCTATGCCGCCGAGCGCGTCGAGATTGGTATTCTCGGCGGCAAGTGGATCGAGAGCCTGGTGCTCGCCATTGCGCTTGGCATTGTCGTCTGCACCATAATGCCGCTTAAGCCCACCTTGCGCGCTGGCATCGATTTCAGCGCCAAGATCCTGCTTGAAATTGCCATCGTCCTGCTTGGCGCCTCGATCAGCCTGTCGGCCATCAGCGGCGCCGGTGTCTGGTTGATCGCCGGTATTGCCATTGTCGTTGTGCTGTCGATCGCAGCGACCTATGTCGTCGGGCGGCTGCTTGGCCTGCCGCCGAAGCTGGCCACGCTCATTGCCTGCGGTAATTCCATCTGCGGCAATTCGGCGATCGTCGCCGTTGCTCCGGTCATCGAGGCCGGTTCGGAGGAGATTGCCGCCGCCCTTGCCTTTACGGCCGTGCTTGGAATCGCCGCCGTCTTCCTGCTGCCGCTTCTTTATTTCCACGCCGGCATGAGCGTCCCGCAATATGGCGTGCTGGCCGGCCTGACCGTCTATGCCGTGCCGCAGGTTCTTGCCGCGACCGCGCCAGTCAGCACCCTTGCGGTGCAAACCGGAACCCTGGTCAAGCTCGTCCGTGTGCTGATGCTCGGGCCTGTCATTTTCCTTCTCGGCGTCATCACCAAGACCGAAACGGCTGGGATCGACAGCCGCACGGGCCGCCACCACTCACTGGTTCCCTGGTTTATCTGCGGCTTTTTGGGGCTGATGGCGTTGCGTTCTTTCGGCCTGATCCCGGACGCGCTGGTCGCGCCGATGGCGCTCGTCTCCAACATCCTCACGGTGATTGCTATGGCGGCGCTCGGCCTATCGGTGAACATCCGCTCCGTTGCCCATGCCGGCGGCCGGGTGATCACGGCAGCCACGCTGTCGCTGCTGACACTCGGCGTCATCAGCTATGGGCTGATTGCCGTCCTGCAAATCCGGTAGATCCAGCATCGCCTTGGGAATTACCTGAGGGCCGGTGTAAATCTGGCCGCTGAACAGATGCCAGCAGCGCAGCGATCTCATTTGCCGGCGAAGGATAACCGATCGCATAGCCCTGAAGTCCGTCACAGCCGGCGCGCGCCAGGAGCCGTGCATGGTCTTCGGTCTCAACGCCCTCGGCGATGACTTCAACACTGAGGGCTCTTGCTATTTCCACGATCGAGCTGACCAGGCGGCGTTGTTCGTCCGAGGTGGTAATTGCCGTCACCAACTGCCGGTCGATCTTCAGTCGCTTCGGCTTCAGCTTCACCAGGCCGATCAGTGAGGCATGACCGGACCCGAAATCGTCGATCTCGATCTCGATACCCATCTTTTTGATCGCGTCGATATTGGCGAGCACTTTGTCGTCGGGATCATCGAGGAAGATCGTCTCCACCAACTCGAAGGCGATGGCATGGCGCGGTATGTTCAGAGCTTCCAGCCGTTCAATTAGCCTTGGATCGGCCAGACGGCTTCCGGAAATGTTGACGGCGATACGCGGCGGCGTCAGGCCCTGCAAGGCCCAGGTGGTGCGGTCGAACAATACGCGGTTTAGGATGGCCGCATCGATCTCTGCTGTCAGCCCGTATTCCTCAGCTACCTTCAGGAAGGCTACCGGCGCCAGCAGCCCCCTCTCCGGATGCCACCATCGCGCCAAAGCCTCTAGCCCGACGATTCGTCGGCTGCGCGCATCCACCTGGGTTTGGTAGAAAGGCACGATCTCATTCCGTATCAGCGCAAGTCGCAATTCCTCTGCCAGCTGGCGCTCGGACTGCAAGTCGGATTGCAGTTTCGGTGTGAAGAATTCGACACGGTTGCGGCCAAGTTTCTTGGCCTGATAGAGGGCGACATCGGACTCCGCCAACAGATTGCCGGCCCCTTCGATAGCGCTCCAAGCCGCGCCGATCGAGGCGCCTACCCGCAGCATGTCGTGGCCGAAGCGTATGTCGCGCCGCAGCCGCCATAGAATATCCTCCGCAATGCTTCTCAGCTCATCGGCGGTATCGATATCGACCAGCACCACGACGAACTCATCCCCGCCGATGCGAGCAACCATATCATTGGCCGAGATCGCCCCGGAAATCCGCCCCGCCGCATTCTGCAGCGTTACATCGCCAGCCGCATGGCCCCATTTGTCATTGATCTGCTTGAAACAGTCGAGATCGATATGGAGGACCGCCAGTGTCTTCACGGCCGCGTCGGCGCACAGCTCCGCCAGCCGGCGATCGAAATAACGGCGATTGGGAAGGCCAGTCAGGTAATCATGGTCAGCTGCGTGTTCGATACGTGCGCGGCTCTGCTCCAGCGCGATTGCGCGGGCTTCCGCGACCGCCTTCTGATCGGTCAGCTCACGATTGAGCAGGACGTCAGCCGTGACATCCCATTCCGCACCGATGAAAGACGGCTGGCCATCGGGTCCCTCGTAGAAATGAGCCCGCGAGCGCAGATAGCGCACCTCTCCATCAGGCAGGATGATGCGAAATTGTGAATTATAAAAACCCTTTTTCGCGTTTGCTTCATCAAACTCGGCGATTGCCCGCTCTACATCGCCGGGATGAAGGGCATTCAGCCAGACCGACGACGACACCTTGCGATCGGTACGGCCGGTCTCGTAGAGCTTGTGCATCTGCAGATCCCAAAGCACTTCCTCTTCGCTGAGGTCATGCTCCCACACCCCGATCTGCGACGTCTCCAGCGCTAATTCCAGCCTCCTCAAGAGGTCTTGGAATTCCTGCTCGGATCGCCCTGACACCGCCTTTTCCACCGAGTTCGAACCCCCTCCGGACGCATGGAAAGTTTGCATGATTTCGGCGATATCTTTGCACCACTCCCTTTAGCGATATTTAATAGCCCCTCCAAAGTTGCGGGCTTTTGCCCGCAACGCTCGCTGCATTCGTTTTTTGGTTAATGATTGTGACGCGGCAGATTGGCTGCGATGTTGCGGAAATCGGCAGCGCCGTCGAGCACCGCGCCGTCGGAAAGTTGCGTGACCGACCGCCGGTAGATCTGCTGCCAGGGTGTCGCGTCCGGCGGAACCGCCGGAATGCCGTCGCCCTTGCGCCGCTCGATTTCCGCCTCTTCGACCAGCATGTCGCAGCGGCCATGATTGAAATCGATGCGGATGATGTCGCCGGTCCTGAGCCACGCAAGACCGCCGCCCGCCGCACTTTCGGGCGAGGCGTTGAGGATCGACGGGCTGTCGGCCGTGCCCGACTGGCGGCCGTCACCGATCGTCGGCAGGCTGCGGATGCCGCGCTTCAGCAGCGCATCCGGCGGCTGCATGTTGACGACTTCGGCAGACCCCGGCCAACCGATCGGTCCGGCCCCTCGAATGACGAGAATGGTGTTCTCGTCGATACCGAGGCTCTCGTCGTTGATGCGCTTGTGATAGTCCTCCGAACCATCGAAAACCACTGCCCTGCCTTGGAATACGCCCTCGTGGCCGGGCTCCTGTAGATAGCGACGGCGGAAATCCTCCGAAACGACGCTCATTTTCATGATAGCGAAATCGAAGAGATTGCCCTTCAGCACCAGGAAACCCGCATGCTCCTTCAACGGCTCCGCGAAAGGGTAGATGACCTCGCGGTCAGTCGCTTCCTTACCGTTCAGGTTCTCGGCCATCGTCTTGCCTGTGACGGTCGGACAGTCACCATCGAGCTTGCCGGCCTGCAGCAGCTCCCACATGACCGCCGGCACGCCGCCCGCGCGATGAAAGCGTTCGCCGAGATAAGCGCCCGCCGGCTGCACATTGGCGAGCAGCGGAATGTCGAAGCCGTGCACCTGCCAGTCATCGGGGTGGAGATCGACGCCGGCATGCTTCGCCATGGCCGCCAGATGCGGTTGCGCATTGGTGGAACCGCCGATCGCCGAATTGACCTTGATGGCGTTCAGGAAAGCCGGACGGGTGAGAACATCGGAAGGCTTGATGTCTTCGATCACCAGTTCGACGGCGCGGCGGCCGGTGCGATAAGCCATCTGCCCGCGCTCGCGATAGGCGCCCGGAATGGCGGCGCAGCCGGTGAGCGACATCCCGAGTGCTTCGGCCATGGCGTTCATCGTCGAGGCCGTGCCCATCGTATTGCAGTGACCGACCGAGGGCGCCGAGGAAAGCGCCGTTTCCAGAAACTCCTCTTCATCGATCTCACCGGCGGCGAGCCGGCGGCGCGAGCGCCAGATCGCCATGCCGGAACCGGCCAACTCGCCATCATGCCAGCCATCGAGCATAGGACCGCCGGAAAATACGATCGCGGGAATATTGACAGTGGAGGCCGCCATTAGCGCCGACGGCGTGGTCTTGTCGCAACCGGTCGTCAGCACGACACCGTCGAGCGGATAGCCGTAAAGCACTTCGACAAGGCCGAGATAGGCAAGATTGCGGTCGAGCGCCGCAGTCGGACGCTTGCAATTCTCGAACATCGGATGGGTCGGGAATTCGATCGGAATGCCTCCCGCATCGCGAATGCCGTCGCGAATGCGCTTAGCGAGATCGAGGTGATGGCGGTTGCAGGGCGTCAGGTCGCTGCCGCTCTGGGCAATGCCGATGATCGGCTTGCCGGAACGCAGCTCTTCCGGCGTGATGCCATAGTTCATGAAGCGCTCGAGGTAGAGTGCGGTCATGTCGATATGATCGGGATTGTCGAACCAATCCTGCGAACGCAGACGACGTTTGGATATGCCATTGTCGGTCATGTCTTCCTCAAGCCTTTCCTCGAGCATTCTTTTCTTCCAGATGCAGCAGCAGACCGCTGTGATCGCTTTCGCCGCCGCCTTTCTCCACGAATTCGGCGAACTCCGCCCTGACGGCTTCGGTCAACGGCAAATGAAGCGACAAGCTTTGAGCAGCGTCAAGAACAGTGTCGAGATCTTTCAGTTGATTGCGCGCCGTGCCGCCGGGTTCAAAATTGCGCTCGATCATGCGCTGCCCGTGCAAGTCCAGAATCCGGCTTTCGGCAAAGCCGCCGCGAATAGCAGCGCGAAAGGCCTCGCGCGAACCGCCGCCGGCTTCGACCAGAAGCATGGCTTCTGCAATCGCGCCGATGGTCACTGCGACGATCTGCTGGTTGCCTAGCTTGGCAAGCTGGCCTGCGCCGCTGGGTCCCACATGGGTAACGCGACCGAGCGGGGCCAGCACGTCGCGGACGCTATCGATGACTTCGGCATCGCCACCCGCCATGATCGCCAGCGTCCCGGCCGCTGCACCGACCACGCCCCCGGAGACCGGCGCGTCGATGTGTCGGATGCCACGCTCAGCCAGCTTCGCCGCATGCTCGCGGGCGATCGGCGGCGGGATGGAGCTATTGTCGACCACGACGGCGCCGGGCTTCAATGCATCGGCAACACCGCTTCCGAACAGGATCTCGCTGACCGCGCCGGCATTGGTCAGCATCGTGAACAGTACGGAGGCACCGTTGGCCGCCTCCACCGCCGTCGCGGCGACGGCCGCTCCATCTGATGCCAATGCGTCGGCTTTGGTCCGATCGCGGTTCCAGACGGTGACGGCAAAGCCGGCGCCCAGCAACCGCCGCGCCATCGGGGCACCCATGAGCCCGGTTCCGAGAAAAGCAATCTTCCGATCGGTCATGGAAGGCGTCCCTCCAATTCGTCATCGATGTGAACGCGAATGATCTCGTCGAAGGAGCTCTCGGCCACAAAACCGAGCTCCCTCGCCCACGTCGCCGTAAAGCCTTGAGCCCAGCCAGAGACGATGCGCATCACCAGCTCGTCCGGTTCGCGGCGGATCAATTTCACCGCCTTGTCGCCGGCGATCCGGCGCAGAGCCTCGATCTGCTCGCCGACCGTGGCGCTGACACCCGGCATGGAAAGATTGCGGCCGGCACCAAGCGGCGCAAGATCGATTGTCGCGCCATGAATGAGAAATCCGACGGCCGAACGCGGCGACGCATGCCAATGCCGCACGTCTTCCGGCACCGGCAGCACGGCTTCCATGCCGATCAACGGCTCGCGCAATATGCCGGAGAAGAAGCCCGAGGCGGCGCGATTCGGTTTGCCGGGACGAATGCAGATGGTCGGCAGGCGAATGCCGATGCCGTCGAAAATGCCGCGGCGCGTATAGTCCGCCAGCAGCAGCTCGCTGATCGCCTTCTGCGTTCCGTAACTGGTAAGGGGCGTCAGATGAAAATCGTCGGGGATTGGTGTCGGAAACGGCGAGCCGAAAACAGCGCAGGAAGAGGTAAAGACGACCCGCGGCTTATAGCCGTCCTCCGTATGGGCGGCACGGATCGCTTCGAACAGTTGCCGGGTGCCATCGAGATTGATGCGATACCCCTTGTCGAAATCGAGTTCCGCCTCGCCGGAGACGATCGCCGCAAGATGGAAGATCACATCCGGCCGGCGGGCCACGATCTTCTCCGCTGTTTCTGGTGCAGACAGATCGCGAGCGCGGGCCTTCACCTTGCCAGTGAAACCCTGAGGCACAGGCGGTTCGATCACGTCGATCAGCGATAGCCGCGTGATCTCCCGGCCGCCAAGACCGCCATCGGCCACCAGCCTTGCCGTCAATTTCCGGCCGATCATGCCGGCTGCTCCGATGATGGCTATGTGCATGGAATCCTCCCTCGCAACTGACCATCAACGGGCGGCTCCTTCGGCCCGATGTACGTCAATCATTTTGCCTAGGTGTTTGATAAACCCATGGCGTCAGCATGCAAACGAAATTGGCGGGCGAGTGGCAAAATCTTCGAAAAACAGATTGGCCGAAATGGAAAATATCAAAATCAACGGGAGATCAAAAAAGAAGGGCGAGACCTTGCGGTCCCGCCCCTGAAGTATCGGGCACTGGGGGTAACACCCGACACGGCGTTCCTATTCGGCGGCGATAGGGAGAATTTCCGCCGAATGGTTATTGTCGTTATGGTGATGCTGTTTCAGCGGACGGTTGCCCGTCAGCCTGCGGATCAGCACGTAGAACACCGGCGTCATGAAGATGCCGAAGAACGTCACGCCGATCATGCCCGAGAACACCGCGACGCCCATGGCGGCACGCATCTCGGCGCCGGCGCCGGTCGAGGTGACCAACGGCACGACACCCATGATGAAGGCCATGGAGGTCATCAGGATCGGGCGCAGACGCAGGCGGCTGGCCTCGATGGCGGCCTGAACCGGCGTGCGGCCGTCGAACTCCAGCTCGCGGGCGAACTCCACGATCAGGATCGCGTTCTTTGCCGACAAGCCGACGAGCACCACCAGGCCGATCTGGGTGAAGATATTGTTGTCTCCACCCGTGAGCCAGACGCCGGTCAGCGCCGCCAATACGCCCATCGGCACGATCATGATGATGGCGAGCGGCAAGGTCAGGCTCTCGTATTGGGCGGCCAGCACGAGGAAAACCAGCAGCAGCGCCAACGGGAAAACAACGACGCTGGAATTGCCGGCCAGAATCTGCTGGTAGGTCAGGTCCGTCCATTCGAAGTCTATACCGGGCGGCAACGTCTCATGCAGAATCTTCTCGATCGCCGCCTGTGCCTGGCCCGACGAGTAGCCAGGCGCCGGGCCGCCATTGATATCAGCCGCAAGGAAGCCGTTATAGCGGTTCGTGCGTTCCGGACCGGTGGTGGCGTCCACCTTCAGCAGGGCTGAAAGCGGGATCATCTGGCCCGATGCCGAACGAACCTTCAACTGGCCGATATCTTCCGGCTGAGCGCGGAACTTGGCATCGGCCTGCACGCGGACGCTGTAGGTGCGGCCGAAGGCGTTGAAGTCGTTCACGTAGAGCGAACCGAGATAGATCTGCAGCGTCTGGAAGACGTCCGTGACGGAGACCCCGAGTTGTTCGGCCTTGGCGCGGTCGAGATCGGCAAAGAGCTGCGGCACGTTGATCTGGAAGCTCGAGAAGATGCCGGTGAGTTCCGGCGTCTGGTAGGCCTTGGCGATCACTGCCTTGGCCGCCTGGTCGAGCGCCTGGTTGCCAAGGCCGGCGCGATCCTCGATCTGCAGCTTGAAGCCGCCTGTCGTGCCGAGGCCGTTGACCGGCGGCGGCGGGAACATGGCGATGAAGGCATCCTGGATGGCGCCGAACTTCTGGTTCAGCGCCATGGCGATCGCTCCGCCCGAAAGGTCCGGCGTCTTGCGCTCATCGAAGTCCTTCAGCGTCACGAAAACGATGCCGGCATTCGAGGAATTGGTGAAGCCATTGATCGACAGGCCCGGGAAGGCGATCGCATTGGCCACGCCCGGCTGCTTCAGCGCGATGTCCGTCATGCGCTTAATCACGTCTTCTGTACGGTCGAGGCTCGCGGCATCCGGCAGCTGTGCAAAGCCGATCAGATACTGCTTGTCCTGCGACGGCACGAAACCGCCGGGAACTGTGGTGAACAGGCTGTAGGTCGCACCCACCAGCGCGAGATATAGCACCATGACGATGCTCTTGCGCGACACCAGGCCGCCGACGCCCTTGCCGTAGTACTTCGAACCGGCCCCGAACGCCCGGTTGAAGCCGCGGAAGAACCAGCCGAAGATCGCGTCCATGAACCGCGTCAACCAATCCTTCGGCGCATGATGGCCCTTCAGGAGCAGGGATGCCAGTGCCGGAGACAGGGTGAGCGAGTTGAAGGCAGAGATGACCGTCGAGATGGCGATCGTCAGCGCGAACTGGCGATAGAACTGGCCGGACAGACCGGAGATAAAGGCGAGCGGCACGAACACCGCGACGAGGACCAGCGCGATCGCGACGATAGGACCGGAGACTTCCTTCATGGCCTTGTAGGTGGCGTCTCGCGGACTGAGCCCGTTCTCGATATTGCGTTCGACGTTCTCGACCACCACGATCGCGTCGTCCACGACGATACCGATCGCCAGCACCAGGCCGAACAGACTGAGCGCGTTGATCGAGAAGCCGAAGACATACATCACCGCAAAGGTGCCGATAATCGACACCGGAACGGCGATCAGCGGGATGATCGAGGCGCGCCATGTCTGCAGGAACAGGATAACGACGAGGACGACCAACGTGATGGCCTCGAGCAGCGTGTCGATGACCTTCTCGATCGAGGCGCGAACGAATTTCGTCGTGTCGTAGACGATCTCGTACTTGACGCCAGCCGGCATTGCCAACTGCAGCTCGTTCATGGTCGAGCGCACGTTGTTCGCGATCTCGATCGCGTTCGAACCGGGCGCCTGGAGAACCGCGACGGCGACGGCCGGCTTGCCGTCGAGCAGCGAACGCAGCGTATAGTCTTCCGCACCGAGCTCGACGCGGGCGACGTCGCGAAGGCGGGTAATCTCGCCGTTGGCGCCCGTCTTGACGATGATGTTGCCGAACTCCTCGGGTGTGCGCAGTCGGCCCTGGGCATTGACGTTGAGCTGCAGATCCACGCCCTGCCGGCTGGGTGAGGCACCGATGATGCCGGCCGCAGCCTGGACGTTCTGGGAGCTGATCGCATTGCTGATGTCGCTGGCGGCAAGATTATGCTCGGCCGCCTTCTGCGGATCGATCCACACGCGCATGGAATAGTCGCCGGCGCCGAAGACCTGCACCTGCCCGACGCCTTCGATGCGGGCGAGCCGATCCTTGACGTTCAGGGTCGCATAGTTTCGCAGATAGGTGATGTCGTGATCGGCCCCGTCCGAGACGAGGTTGACGACCATGATGAAGTCGGGCGAGCTCTTGACGGTCGTGATGCCGAGGGCACGGACTTCCGTGGGCAGGCGCGGCTCGGCCTGCGAAACGCGGTTTTGCACGAGCTGCTGCGCCTTATCCGGATCGGTGCCGAGCTTGAAGGTGACCGTCACGTTGAGAACGCCGTCGGACGTTGCCTGGCTGGACATGTAGAGCATGCCCTCGACGCCGTTGATCTGCTCTTCGAGCGGCGTTGCCACCGTTTCGGCGATGACGGTCGGGTTGGCGCCGGGATAGGTGGCGCGCACGACAATCGACGGCGGCACGACCTCTGGATACTCGGAGATCGGCAGCGCTCTGAGGCCGATCAGGCCGGCGACCACGATGAGGACCGAAAGAACACCGGCAAAGACCGGGCGGTCAACAAAGAATCTGGAGATGTTCATATCAAAGCCCCCTCCGGGGTGAAAACGATGCAAAACCCCTGTCCGGCGATTTGAGAGCCGCCGGCGGATCATGTGATTTCGGAATGTCGGCCTTCTGCCCACGGGCAGAAGGCGAAGTCTTACTGAGCAGTCGCGACCTTCTCTGCCAATTGCGGCGCGACGACTGCACCGGGACGGATGCGCTGCAGCCCGTTGACGACGATCTTTTCGCCGACTTTCAGGCCGTTCTCGATCACTCGCTGCCCGTCGACCAGCGAACCGAGTTGGACCTGCCGGTAATTGACCTTGTTTTCGCCATCAACGACGAAGACGAACTTCTTGTCCTGGTCGGTGCCAACTGCGCGGTCATCGATGATAATCCTGTTCTCGGCCTTCGGCTGGCCCATGCGCACGCGGACGAACTGGCCAGAGATCAGGCGTCCGCCTGGATTGTCGAAGATGGCACGCACCGCGATCGTGCCGCTGGCGGCATCCACCACGTTGTCGATGAGCTGTAGCTTGCCAGTGATCGGCGTGCCGTTGTCGCTGACCGTGCCGATCTGCACCGGGATCTGCTCGACCGGCGGCACCGTGCCGTCGCCGGCCGGCAACTGGGCGAGCGCGCCGGTGACGACCTGCTCATTGGCGTTGAAGCTGGCATAGATCGGATCGACCGACACGAGCGTCGTCAGCGCGGGCGAGGACGAACCAGCCGCGACAAGATTGCCCACAGTGACCTCGATCTTACCGACGCGGCCGGAGATCGGCGCCCGGACCTGCGTGTAGTCCAGACTGAGCTGGGCCGTCTGCAGCGCCGCCTGGGCCGCCTTCAGATTGGCCTGGGCCGCGTTGTAATTGCTGGAGCGCGTGTCGAAATCGCTCTGCGAAATCGTCTTGTTATCGGAAAGCCTCTGGCCGCGATCGAGCTCGACCTTGGCGAGGTCGAGCTTGGATTCGGCCGCGGCAACTTCCGCCTGCGCCTGGGCGACGGCCGCCGCATAGGGTGCCGGGTCGAGCGTCACCAGCAGGTCGCCCTGCTTGACCAAAGCGCCTTCGCGGAAATGCACCGACTGGATGGCGCCGGCCACACGCGGACGTACCTCCACACGATCGATGGCTTCGAGCCGGCCGGAAAACTCCTGCCAGGCGGTGATATCGCGCGCCTCGACGGCGGCGACGGTGACAGGGATGGCCGGCTTTGCTGCCGGGGCCGCCGCCTCGGTCGCTTGAGCGCCGCGCGGCAAATCCAGATAGAAGGCTGCGCCCGCAACGGCCACAGCAACACCCATGCCGGCGCCCCACAGGGCCCAGCGCTTACCGTTGGACTTCATGTTAGTCTCTCCTTTTGATCCCGGCTTGGGGCACGGGATCGAAAATTCCTATCGTCTCGACATCATCAGGCTTAGTCGATCAAGCCTGCACATCTTCGACAAAGCTCTTGAAACAACAGCAGACATCCTGTTGCCACGACGGCTTGTCTTTCGACTGCCCGCCGTAGATGGTGGGCCAGCCCGTCCCAGCGGGGAGGACTTGCTGGCGAACACGGACGCCGGCCCCTTTCAGGCGGCTGCCGTATTCCATGCCCTCGTCGCGGAGCGGGTCGTCCTCGGCCGTGAGCACCAATGCCGGCGCGAGGCCCGAAAGCCGCGAACAGTATCGAGGCGCCGCATAGGGGTGACAGACACCGCCCAGAAAACCCAGGTAACGGTTCCAACCCTCTGTCCAGCGCTCGCGCATGCCGCTTTCCTCCGCCTGGAGGAAAGATTTCGATCCCATGAAGGGATCAAGCAACGGCGAAATCAGCACCTGTCCGTCAAGCGAACCGGGCATCTGATCGCGCGCCTTCAAAGCCACGCCCGCAGCCACATTGCCACCCGATTCCTCACCGGCGACAAAGAGCAGCGATTTTTTCGCCCCGCCTAGCGCAAGCATGTTCCGCTTGTTGCCGAGATAGGCGAGAATCCCGTAGGCACATTCCAGCACCTGCGGAAAGGCATTGTGATTGCCGCTGCTGTAATCGGCAGCAACCACGATCGCGCCAGCCTCCGCAAGACTTGCGGCCACCGGTCGGTCAATAGCATGCTCGGTATCGAGAAAGGCGCCACCATGCAGATAAAGCACGATCGGTGCTGCCTTCTTCATACCTTCGCCGTTGTAGATCCGTGCTGCGACCGGCCCTGTTGGCACGTTTTCCAGCAACACATCTTTCCACGGCGCACTCATGAACCCACATCCTTGTCTATTCGATTGAACATGATCTCTTCGGAAAACTGTTTCTACACGTTTCCGATCATGTTCCAAATCACGCGGCACCAAGCGCCCCATACCGCGTTGCAACATTTACCCCTACAACATATTGTTATTCCGTTCCGAGAATAAGTAGCCTATATTCGATCAGACTATTCACGAGAACAAACAATCGACCGCTTTTCGCTGCGGTCGAAGGGCACCCTGGAATGGACCAGCTATCAGCAATGCGAGCATTTGCACGTGTGGTGGAGACGGGCAATTTCACCCGCGCCGCCACAACTCTCTCCATGCCGAAGGCGACGGTGACGACGCTCATCCAGTCGCTTGAGGCGCATCTGCACACCAAGCTCCTGAACCGCACGACGCGGCGCGTCATGGTAACGACAGACGGCGCACTTTATTACGAACGTGCCATTCAGATTCTCTCCGAAATTGAGGAACTGGACGGCAGCATCAGCAATTCGCAGAGTCTGCCGAGCGGCCGTTTGCGTGTCGAAATGGCCGGCGCTTTTGCCGACACCATCGTCATGCCGGCGCTCTGTGATTTTCATAAGCGCTATCCGGACATCCATATCGATCTCGGCGTGGGCGACCGGTTGGTGGATTACCTGGCGGAGAATGTCGACTGCGCCCTGCGCGCGGGCATGCCGAGCGATCAGTCGCTGATTGCCCGACGCGTCGGAGAAGTGCATCTCGTCACCTGTGCCGCGCCTCGCTATGTCGAAAACTACGGCATTCCCGAACGGCCGGAAGAGCTGGAGGGTAGCCACTATGCAGTCAGCTATTTTCGCGCGCAGACCGGGCGGACGATTCCGTTCGAATTCCACCGCGGCAACGAATCGCTGGAAATCAGCCCCCGCTACATCCTCTCGGTTAACGACAGCCGCAGCTATGTCAACGCCACATTGATGGGCCTCGGCATTGCCCAAGCTCCGACCTTCATGGTTCGCGAGGCGCTTGCAAAGGGCGATCTCATCCCCATCCTTCCCGGTTGGACACGCAGCACTTTGCCGCTGCATATTGTCTATCCCCCCAACCGGCACCTGAGCAACAAGGTGCGCGTGTTCGTCGATTGGTTGGCGAAATTGCTGGCGACATCGCGGCTTGGAGCGGTTTAACAACCTTCTCCCCGGGGGCAGGGAGAAGGTTATGACGCGATGATCCTACATCATCAGTTCCAGGACGCCCCTGCCGGATGCCGGACTGTCGCGTTCAAGCGGTTCCAGACATTGTCGACGGCAACCGAGATGATCAAAGCAGACAGCGCTTTTTCGTCGTAATATTTGGCCGCCTCATTCCAGACTTCATCGCTCACCGCGTCCGGCCGGTCGGCAAGCCGGGTCATCGCTTCGCCGAGCGCAAGGGCGGCGCGTTCGGCCTCCGTGAAATAGGGCATTTCGCGCCAGGCGGAGACGCCGACGATGCGCTCGATCTTTTCTCCTTCCTTCTGCAGCTTGCGGAAGCCCATATCGGTGCAGACGCTGCAGCCATTGATCTGGCTGACGCGCAGATGAACGAGATCCATGGTGTTTTCAGTCACGCCGCGATCCTTAATCGAAGCGCTGACTGCCAAGAGGGCTTGCAGGGTTTCCGGCAGGATGACGGCGGGGTTCTTCATGCGGGCTTGCATCATTTTCTCCTTGAGGTGTTTTCAGGTGGCCCCAATTCGGGCTCGATCTTGACGACACCGCCCCATGCCGATCCTTTGTCACGTCGGCTTGGTTTCGTTCGTCATAGGCATGACGGAGCGCACACAAGGAATGTGACCGATGGACGAAAAAAAGTGGCAGGCAGAAAAATTCGAGGCAAACCGGCCGCATCTGCGCGCGGTCGCCTACCGCATGCTCGGCTCGCGCACGGAGGCGGAGGACGCGGTGCAGGAAGCATGGCTGCGGCTCAGCCGTGCGGATATCTCGGACGTCGAAAACCTCAGCGGTTGGCTGACGACGGTTACCGCCCGCATCTGTCTCGATTGGCTGCGCTCCCGCAAATCCCGGCGCGAAGAGCCGCTGACTATCCATGTCCCTGAACCGGTCGTCAGCCACGAAGCCGGCACCGGTACCGACCCTGAACGGGACGCGCTGCTCGCGGATTCGGTCGGCCTAGCGCTGCTGGTGGTATTGGAAAAGCTCGCTCCGGCCGAGCGGCTGGCCTTTGTGCTGCACGACATGTTCGACATGCCATTCGACGAAATCGCCCCGATCGTCGGACGCACGACGATCGCCACACGCCAGCTCGCCAGCCGCGCCCGCCGCCGGGTGCAGGGAGCGCCCGTCGCGGCGGAAGCAGATCTCAGCCGCCAGCGCCATGTGGTCGACGCATTTCTGACGGCCTCCCGAGGCGGCGACATGCATGCGCTTCTCGCCGCTCTTGATCCGGATGTCCTCTTCCGCGCCGATGCCGTGGCAACGCGGATGGGCTCGCTGGCGGAAATCCGTGGACAGACAGCAGTGGCCGAAACTTTCCGCGGCCGCGCCCAGGGAGCCCTGCCGGCCGTCATCAACGGCGCTGTCGGCGCCATTGTCGTCCTCGGCGGAAAATTGCGCATCGCGCTCCGTTTTGCCGTCGGCACTGACGGCCGCATTATCAGCATCGATGCCATGGCTGATCCCGAGCAATTGCGCAGGCTCGATGTGTTGGTGATCGATCGGTGAAGGTATCAACGCATCTGCGTCGGACTCGTCCCCGTCAGCCGGCGAAACATGGCGATGAAGGCGGAGGCGTTGCTGTAGCCCAGTCGCGCCGCGATCCGTTGCACGGGCTGGCCGGCGTCGATCATCGCCAGCGCTGCGACCAGTTTCAGCCGCTGGCGCCACTCGTTGAAGGAGATGCCGAGATCGTCGTGACAGCGGCGGGAAAGCGTCCGCTCGGTCGTTTTCATCCGATGCGCCCATTCCGTCAGGGAATGGCGGTCACCGGGGTCGGCCTGCAAAGCCCTCAGTACCGGCCCGAGCAACTCATCGTCTGATAGCGGCAAATAGCTCTCGCTGCGCGGCGCCAAACGAATCTGATCGACCAGCACCTGTGCCAGCCGCAAGTCTTCCTCGCTCTTTGGCAAGGTGATGTCACGGGCCGCGAAATCGGCAAGGATCGCTTTCAGAAGCGGGCTGAGGCCAAGCGTTGCCGGTGCCGGCGGAAGATTAGCACAGAGCGACCGCTCGACATAGACGGTGACATAGCGGACGTCATACTGGTTCCACGCCTCGTGCAACTCATCGGGCGGAATCCAGATCGCATAATGCGGCGGCGACAGATAACGCACGCCCTGGATATCGAAATCGACGACGCCGGCGAGCGCATAGTTCAGCTCGCCCCAGGTCTGGCGCTTGGCGGGAAAGACGGTGCCGCCTTTGTAGTTTTCCGTCCGGAAGGAGACCGGCTGCGGCGGGTCTCCTTGGATACGCGGCTCGCGTGCGCTCATGTCCGTAATCCACTACAGATGTCCGAAACTCGCTATATACCAGTAATCAGACAAACGGTAAAAGCGGTACCAACACAATCCCAACCGATCCGACCAAGCCGACCATCCGACAGGAGGACTGCCATGAGCAGCAACCCGCCCTCTCCCACCACCGGCGCAGCCTCTATCATGACGAGCGCGGCGATTGCACCGCTTTGCACCGTCCTCATCTGGTCCGGCAACACGATCGTCACAAAGGCTGCGTCCGGCGTCATCTCGCCCGGCTCGATCTCCTTTTATCGCTGGCTGTTGGCCTTCGTCGTCCTGCTGCCTTTCCTCGGCCGGGCCGCATGGCGGAACCGCGCTCTCGTCAAGCAATATTGGCTGAAGCTCGCCACCCTCGGCGCGCTCGGTATGGTCATCTATCAAAGCCTCGCCTATGAGGCCGCCAAAACCACTTCGGCTGTGAACATGGGTGTGATGCTGGCGCTGATGCCGCTGCTGTCGACGCTGCTCGCCAGCGCACTGGCCGGAGAAAGACTGACGGCCACCAGCCTGGCAGGCGGGGCCATCTCGCTGATCGGCCTGATTTATCTGACGTCTCAGGGCCACCCGGCGACCCTGCTGAATGGCGGCTTTCATGTGGGCGACGGCCTGATGATCATCGCCGTGCTATCCAACTCGCTGTATGGCGTGATGTTGAAGCGCTGGGCGACGCCCCTTTCCATGTGGCAGCAATTGTTTTGGCAGATCGGCTTTTCGACCATTCTTTTGATCCCGGTTTTCCTGTTGGGGGATATCTCGCCGATCACCTCGGCCAATCTGCCGCTGATCCTCTATGCGGCCATTCCGACGTCGCTGGTCGCGCCGCTCTGCTGGATGATCGGCATCCAGAAACTTGGAGCCGCGCGCACCTCCCTGCTCATCAATCTCCTGCCGGTCATCGTGGCGATTCTCGCCTGGGCGATCCTGCGCGAAGAACTGCACGCCTATCACGCCATCGGCGGCGCACTCGCCCTCATCGGTGTCGGCCTCGGCCTGCGGCAGGCGAAAATCGCCAAGGGCGAAACGGTACCGCGCGCCGATCAGGCAGCCTGGGAGACGGAAGAGGTCTAATGCGTGTCGCGCAAAAGTGTGCAGCGGTTTTGCGAAAACGACATGCAAAAACAAGGAGCTAAAGCGTGGGAGCGAATCTGAAAGATCGCGACGAGCTTTAGCGTTCCGGTCTTTGCGTCGAAACACTTTCCATCCGGCCGCCCTTCGTTCTACCATGACACTTATGACTGGAGTCGTCCGAGCAAAAAGGAAACGAGCGTGCGCATAGCCCTGGAACCGGTGTCTTCGAGAACGACCATCCAAGAGGGCGTGTACCAGCAGTTGCGCAACGCGCTGATGGCCGGCAATTTCGACCCCGGCCAGACGCTGACCATCGCCTCGCTCGCCGAAACATTCGGCACCAGTAACATGCCGGTGCGCGAAGCCTTGCGCAGGCTGGCGGCGGAAAATGCGCTGGAGGTCGCGCCGAACGGCTCGGCCCGCATCCCGATCGTGACACTTGCCCGCCTCGACGATCTCTGCCGCGCCCGCATCGCCGTCGAGGGCCTGGCAGCCGAGCTTGGAATTCCCAGGCTGACCGCCACCGACATCGAGACACTGGAGCGCATCGCCGCCGAACAACACGCCATCGGCCGCAGCAGCAATGTCTATGAACTCATGGCGAGGAACCAACAATTCCATTTCACCATTTACCGTGCCTCCGGCTCGGATGTGCTGCTGCAACTGATCGAAACGCTGTGGCTGCGTTTCGGCCCCTATATGCGTATGTTGTCAGCCTCCGTCGAACCTCTGATGCGGAGCGGCGAAATCGATCCCGCCGGCCCACATCTCCCGATCATTGAAGCACTGAAGGCCGGCGATTTCGCCCGCGCCCGCGATGGCGTTGTAGCCGATATCCGCCGCACCCATGAGATCCTGCGCGACTATTGCCCGGCATCGGAAGATGAACCGCGCGCCAAGGGACCAGCCTCCGCGCAGCGGCGGTAGCACATCCCGCTACGGGACGAATGAATTTAGTTGAACCCTCAAATATTTTGTGATCAAATGATCATAACATCAGTTTTGAACCCATCATTTGCAGCGAGATTCTCATGAGCGCCTCCCCTTCCCCGTCGAAATTTTCCGGCCACAACCGCTTCCCGGTCGATGAAGTCCGCGCCATGTTTCCGGCTATTCGAAAGGCCGGCGATTTCGTGTTTCTCGACAATGCCGGCGGCGCGCAGGTGCCGCAAACGGTGGTCGATGCGGTTGCCAACCATCTCATCGATTACAACGTCCAGCGCATGGCGAAATATCAGCACAGCCAAGGCGTTGACCGCAATCTAGACGAAGCGCGAGAGAGCGTCGCCATGCTGGTCAACGCTTACCGCCTGGAAGAAATCTCGTTCGGCCAGAACGCCACGTCCTTCATCCGCCTCGTAAGTCTCGGTATTGCCAAGCTGCTCGGCGAGCGCAACGAGATCGTCATTACCGATATGGACCATGACGCCAACATCGCCACCTGGCTGGCGCTGGAGGCCGATGGCGCCAAGATCGTCTGGTGGCGCATGCGCGAAGACGGCACGCTGCACACAGAAGACCTGAAACCGCTGCTGAACGACAAGACCCGTCTTGTTGCCTGCACTGTGACCGCCCACTCCATCGGCACGATCGTCGACGTCGCCACAGTGGGCAAGCTGGCGCATGCGGCAGGCGCCGAAGTTTTCCTCGATTGCGTCCACTATGGCCCGCACGGCCTGATGGACGTACAGGCTTGGAATTGCGACTATCTCGTCTGCTCGGGCTACAAGAATTTCTCGCCGCACATGGGCTTCCTCTGGGGCCGCTTCGACGCACTGGTCAAGCTGCCGACCTTCAAGGAAGATTTCATCCCGGACGTGCCGCCCTACAAGATAGAGGTCGGCACCTTCACCTATGAGAACGTCGCCGGCATGAACGCCGCCGTCAAATATCTCGAAGCTCTCGGCCTCCGGTTCCTGCCGGCCGGCACACATACCCGTCGCGAAGCGCTTGCCGCCGCCATGGCTGCGATCCGCGAATACGAACTGAAGCTGTCGCGCGAAATGATCGCCGTTCTGAAGCGTCACGGCGCCGTCATTTACGGCATTTCCGACGAGGCCCGCCTCGAACAGCGCGTGCCGACCATCTGCTTCAACATGCCAGGTATCACGCCACAGCAATTCGCCGCTGAAATGGGCGAAGCTGGTATCGGGCTGCGGGACGGTCACATGTTCGCCCCGCGCTTGATGAAGCGCCTTGGCCTGTCCATGGAAACCGGCGCGATCCGTGTATCCCTGGTACACTACAACAAGGTCGAAGAAATCGCCCGCTTCGAAAAAGTCCTTACCGAAGTCATCGCGCGGCACAAATAAGCCGCGTATGAGCGGTGGCGGGCGCCCGAACAACTCCGCCACCGCAACGCTTCTTGGGAGCAATGCTGCATTCACCGGACAAGAGCGTAGCTCGTGCTCCTGCCGCCACCCGGCTCGCGAACGAGAATGCCGTGGGCAATCAGATCCTCAATGTCGCGTAGTGCCGTATCCTGCGAACAATTTTCGATCTTTGCCCATTTGGAGCTGGTAAGCTTACCCTCAAAGCTATCCAGGAGGCGATTTAGCATACCTCGTTGACGCGAATTAAGCGGCGTCGCCGCATGCTTTTCCCAAAAGTACGCCTTGGTCATCACCGAGGCCAACGTTGCCTCCGCGCCTACAAAAGCGCGACCGAGGCAAGAGAGAAACCATTCCAGCCAAGTGGTGACATCGAGATCGCCTTTCTGAGTTCTTTCCAAAATGTCGTAATAGGCTTTCCGTTCGGCACGGATTTGCGCCGACATGCTGTAAAAGCGCTGCGGTGTTCCCTCAGAGCGGGCAAGCCCCATATCTGCGATTGCCCGGGCGATACGGCCATTGCCGTCATCAAAAGGGTGAATCGTTACAAACCAAAGATGGGCTAGCGCGGCCTTCAAGAGTTCATCGATCGCAGTCGGCGTATTGAACCAATCAAGAAAAACTTGCATTTCGGCATGGATCCGCCCCGCATCCGGTGCCTGGAAATACACCTTTTCGTGCCCAAACGAACCCGAGACAACTTGCATCGGTCCCGCTCGATCATCCCGCCAGGTTCCTGTAACCACACGGGTCATCCCACTGCGTCCCATCGGAAACAAAGAAGCCTGCCAGACAAACAGGCGTTCGGCGTCGAGCGGACGCTCGAAATTCTGCGTTGCATCCAACATCATTTCGACAACGCCATCGACCTGTCGGTCGGCCTGAACCAGTCCAGCGATTTCGACACCCAGCCGTCGAGCAATAGAGGATCGGACTTGCTGCCGATCGAGAATTTCACCTTCGATCTCACTGGTCTTGATAATATCCTCGGTCAACGTCTGCATAACCGCCTCGGTTCGCAATGGAAAGCCAAGGGACTCCATATGACCAATCAGGCGGCCCTGCCGGTGGCGGATGGTACCAAGCAACGGTGACAATTGCTCATCCTTCCAGCGGAAGGCTGGCCAGTCGACTCGGTCGTAGATGTAGCGGCTCATCTTCCCACTCCTTGCGGAGAACTTATGTTGCTTATTCTCCGCATAATCAAGTTATTCTCCGCAAATTGTGCGAAGAATAACTTCCTTAATCTCCGCATACTTCCTAGTCCGAACTTCGAGCGGCGACGAACGATCGTGGAAACGGGATGGTCTTCATGTGTTGATTGATGACGGTACATTCACGCGGCAATTGTGATGTCGATTCAGATCAGATGTGAGGCGGACGGCACGACGCACAAAATACTTCAAGCCTAAAGTGGATTGCTGCTTCGCAGCTTAGTATTTTCAGTCTATCCCTCTTCGCAGAGATCGTTGGAGAGCGAAGAACTCATGGGCAATTTCCGCAAAAACTGCATCGAGAAAAACCTGCTCATCGGCACCTTCGCCGCGATTCCGCATCCCGTTGCCATCGAGGTCACGGCAGCGGCAGGCGTCGATTTCCTTTGCATCGATTGGGAACATTCGCAGATCGGCCGCGAGCGTATCGAGGACCTGATCCGCGCCGCCGATGTTCATCGTGTTCCAGCGATAGTCCGTGTGCCGGGCCACGCGCCGGAGGCCATCGCCTCGGTGTTGGATGCAGGTGCGGCGGGCGTTCTGGTGCCGCGCGTGTCAACGGCGGCGCAAGCGAAGGCTGCAGTTCTTGCGACGCGATATCCGCCGATCGGCGAGCGGGGCGTCGGCCCCGGCCGGGCGGCGGCCTACGGCTACCGCATTCCGGATTACCTCGCCAAGGCCAATGCCGAACTCGTCCTCGCCGTCCAGGTCGAGACGGCGGAGGGGCTCGCCAATATCGCTGAGATCGCCGCGGTCGATGGCATCGACGTCATCTTCATCGGTCCTGGCGACCTCTCCGTCTCGATCGATGCGATGGGGCCTGCCGGGAAGGACAAGCTCAACGCCGCCATCGACACCATCGCGAAAACCGCGCTCGCCGCCGGGCGCGCGGTCGGCATTTTCCGACCGTCGCCGGACGATATCGGAGCCTGGTCAACAGCCGGCATCAGCTTCTTCCTGCTCGCCAGCGACACCATGTTTCTCGGCGCCAGCCTTGCCGATGGGGTTGCCCAGGCACGACAGCAAGGCGCAACAAAGCCATAGAGCACCGGAGCTAAAGACCCGCCGCTTTCGAAAAATTATCGCGGAAAGCAGCAAGATCGGCCGAGGCGACATCAGAAACCGCCCAGAAGACCAGCCCACCGCCAGACCATTCGGTGAGATTATAGCCGTCGTGCACCGTCTCGCTCTGCGCGACCTTCTCTCCCGGCCAGACGAAGAGATTGATGACATGACCGTGGCGGCGATAGACGAGCGCCGCGACGACCCGGCCATTGATATAGTCCACCCGACCGCCGATCAGCGGAAAACCCGCCGCCATAAGGTCGACCACAGGCGGCGAGAAATCGATCTTGCCGTTGAACCAGGGCTTGACCGTGTGCTGATCGGATGTCTCCACATCGACCAGATGGTTGGCGAGCATCGAACGCACATGGCTGGCGAGCAATTCGTTCTGGATAGGCACACTTGTCTGCGGATTGCCAAGTATCAGCATCAGGCTAGCAGCCAGGGCGGCCAGCGATGGTATGAAGCTCCATTGCCCGAACAATTGCAGGCCACGCCACCACACGTTCTCGCGACGCCGCGCCTCCGGGACGTGCGCCTGCCGCCGGGTTTCTTCAACAGAAATAGCTGTCATGATGCGCGCGCGAACCTCATCCGGAGCCTTCCACTTCACATCATCCCGACCGAGGACCCGCTTCATGTCTTTGAGCCCTTCCAAGGCGGCAGTGCAATGCGGGCATGTCGCAAAATGCTGTTCGAATTGTATCGTATGGACCGCATCGAGTTCGTCATCCACATAACTGTGCAGGATCGTTTCCCATTCCGGGCAGCTTTCCAGGGTTTTCCCGCTCATCATGCGACCCCGCCTTTCTCGCCCAGCTGCCACGCCTCGCCGAATTCACGTCTCGCTCTCGCGAGCCGTGACATAACGGTTCCGATCGGCACGTCGGTTATGTCCGCGATCTGGCGGTAAGATAGATTTTCCAGCTCTCGAAGCACGAGAACCTCTCGTGACAGGTCCGGAAGGGAATTGATGACTTGCCGGACCCGCAGCGACTCCGTCTTGCGGATCAGCGCCGCCTCGGGTGAATCCTCTTCAGAAGCGACGTCGTCAACGCCTGAGTGGGGCTGATCGTCGTCCTTCGCTTCGCTCGCCATCATCGACGTCTCGAAGCGCGCCTTGCGCCGGCCTTCGCTCAGCCAGACGTAGTAACAGTTGCGGACAATGGCAAACATCCAAGCGCGGGGCTCGCCGCCACGATAGCCATCGAAATTGCGGTAAGCACGCAGAAAAGCTTCCTGCACGATATCTTGTGCCGCATCGGCATCCCGGCTCAGAAACCGTGCGAAATTATATGCGGCATCCAGGTGTGGAACGACGGTATTTTGAAACCGCCGCATCAAGTCGCGTGACGCCGGTGAAACGCTCCCGATATTTTCGTGATGTAGCGATTGCAGCATCGGACCGACCGTATCGATGGCGGCGGCCGAGCATGTCTTTGTGAATAGCACGACGGATTGCCGAACAAAGGCGACCACAGCTCGCATCCCGATCACCGGCCGACTGAACGGTGAAGCGAGACCCGGCGGCGGGCGACCATCAAATGTGGAGAAGGCGAAATGGATATCCGTCGTCATGATCCCTGTATGGCTCCAGCGTCGGTTCCGGTCGGGCCAGACCCTGACCGCGGAAGTTGCTCTTCACTCTCCAGATCGTTTCAAGCAGCGTTTTATTCTCGCTGCCTGCAAATATTTTTTCGTCAGCGACCGCACCGAGCAGCGATATTCTCATTCTGTGCTCCAATGTGCACCTGGCGGACTAGCTACGCCAGTAGAATTAGCTAAAGCATATCAAAATCTTATCAGAAAGATGCCGGAAGTCCGGAATAATCCTTCAACACCGGCGATCTCCTTCGACAGCGGAGGCATTGATTGACCCCTGTCCTCCGCTTCGCGTGGCGATGCCACTCAAAGAGGAGACAAGACGATGCTCAACATGACACGCCGCACCGTTCTCAGCTCGGCTGCTGCCGCTGCCGCTTTCGGCCTGTCGGCGAGACTGGAATTCATCCCATCACTTGCCAAGGCCGAAACACCGCTGGAGCCGACCGTCGGCTTCTATCGCTATAAAGTCGGGGATGTCGAAGTCACCGCCATCTATGACGGCATCTGGCGCAAGCCGCATGATCCCGCCTTCATCAAAACGCCTCCATCGAGGATACGAAGCAAGCGTTGGCCGCCGCCGGCCAAACCACCGAATTCATGCCCATCCCGCTTACCGTCGTCGTCCTGAAGATCGGCGACCGGCTGGTCATGATGGACGCCGGCTCCGGCGTCGGCCAATGGCAGGCCAATGCCACCCATCTGCCCGCCAACATGGCCGCTGCCGGTATCGACTACAAGAATATCGATACGGTGATCATCTCGCATTTCCATCCCGACCATGTCTGGGGCCTGATGGAAAAAGGCACGAATGAGCCGGTTTTTGCCCATGCCGAGCTCATCACCAATGCCGACGAATATAATTGGTGGACGGCACCCGGCCGCGTCGACACATTAGCGGCAGGCCGCAAGGACGCCGGACGCCGTATCGGCGACGTCTTCCCGAAATGGAAAAACTGGAAGCTGGTCGGCGATGGTGCCGAAGTTGCGCCTGGCGTTCACCTCGTCTCAGCACCCGGTCATACGCCCGGCCATTCCACCTTCCTCGTCGCCTCGGGCAAGGAGCAACTTCTGGTCTCCGCCGACATCATGTATGTGCCGGCCTTGCTCGCTCCCCATCCGGATTGGCAAGGCAGCTACGACCAGGATGGACCAGCCGCCATCGTCACGCGGCGCAAGCTGATCGACCGCATCATTGCAGACAATATCAAGATTTGCGGTTCGCATTTCCCCTTCCCGGGCTCCGGCACCTTCGTGAAGGACGGCAATGCCTATGGTTTTACCCCAACGACACAAGCGTGAAAGCTGAAGGAGACATATCATGATCAAATACGCACTCTTTGGCGCCGCCAGCCTTTGCGCGGTCGTCATCATCCCCGCAGCCGCGGCTCTACCGGCCTTTGCCGTCGACAACATGGAAACCACGGATGCGCCGGATTTGACTTCCGTTCGCGCCAAGATCGACGCAAAGGATTACGAGGGGGCATTGGCCGAACTGCGCGATCTGGCTGAGGATCACCAGCAGGCAGACGTTTATAATCTTCTGGGCTTCACGCTCCGAAAGACCGGCGATTTCAAGACCTCGCTGACCTACTACACCAAGGCGCTGGAGCTGCAGCCCAATCACAAGGGCGCCCGCGAATATCTCGGCGAGCTCTATGTCGAGACTGGCAACATGGACAAAGCAAACGAACAGCTGGCGACGCTGAAGCAACTTTGCCCAAGCGGCTGCGAAGAGCTGGAGGACCTGCAAAAGGCAATCGACACCAAGACTGCCAGTGCCAAGGCCGCCAATTAACCCGAGACCCACACGTGCGCCTGTGACATCGAACGACGCCTCGCAGGCGCACCGCCCCAATGGGAGGTGACACATGGACTATTTGGAAAATGAAAATGTCATGCATCCAATGGACATGACGCTTCTGGCCGGCCGGCTGTTGATGGCCTGGATATTCCTGCATGAGGGCATGGCTCTGGCGTTCAATTTCGACGCCGCGGTTACCGCCATGGCGAAGCTTGGCGTTCCAGAGCCGTTGGTTCTCGCCGTGATCGCGCTGCAGCTTGCCGCGGGCCTTTCCGTAGCCCTCGGTTTGCTGACCCGCCTCGGCGCCCTATCGCTCGGATTGTTCTGCCTTTCGACGGCGTTGTTGTTCCACGCGGATTTCGCCAACCACAACGAAATCCTGCATTTCGAGAAGGACTTGGCCATCGCCGGCGGCATGTTCGTTCTAGTGACGGCGGGCGCCGGCGCACTATCGGTGGATCGCTTTCTCGAACGCCGCATCATGGCCTCTAACGACAAGTCCCCGCGGCCGCTGCGCCGCGCAATCGAAAAAGGCATTCTCTGAATGTCTCGCAAATATCCATCCACGTGAAATCCGTGTCGAAAACAGCCTCAATCGCGGCTGTTTTCGGCATTTCCACCGATTTTTTAAGCTTAAAACTTTTTCCTTGAAATGCATCTCATTTTGGATAACCATCCAAGAATGAAGGGCGACCGGAACGCTGTCATTCGCGACGGAACGCCCCTTTGACATCAGGCTTCCAGGGAAAGTTCTTTGTCTCTTCTGCCACCGCACAGCTTGTCCGAGAAGACACGCGACCGCTACGCCTTCGAGGGCATCCGCGCCCAGATCCGTGACTTGCGCACTGACAATATCGCCGTGCTTGCCAAGCGCGCCCGCGAGCTCGGCGGCGTCATCCCGCTATGGTTCGGCGAAGGCGATATGGTAACGCCGGCCTTCATCCGCGACGCCGCCAAGAAGGCGCTCGACGACGGTCAGACCTTCTATGTTCCGAACATGCGCGGCCTGCCGGCGCTCAATGAGGCCCTGTCTGACTATCAGACCCAATGGCACGGTCGCCCGATCCCGATCGAGCGCACCACCGTTGCGCCCGGCGGTATGCAGGCCCTCTACATGGCATTGGAGCTGCTCGTCGATGTCGGCACCAATGTCGTCTACGTCGCGCCGCAATGGCCGAATATCCACAATGCCATCCATCTGATCGGCGGTGAGCCGCGGCCCGTGTCGCTGGATTTCGACACGGATTGGCGGCTCGATCTCGACAAGCTCTTTGAGCGCTGCGATGCCCGCACCCGCGCCATTTTCCTGTCGACGCCGGCCAATCCGACCGGTTGGACCGCGACACGCGAAGAAATGCAGGCGCTGCTCGATTTCAGCCGCCGCACTGGCATCTGGATCATTTCCGACGAGGTCTATGCCCGTCTCTATTTCGACGGGGGGATAGCACCGTCGATCCTCCAGGTGGCCGAAGATGGCGACCGGGTGATCGCCGTCAACAGCTTCTCCAAGGCCTGGGCGATGACCGGTTGGCGTATCGGCTGGCTCACGCACCCATCAAAGATCGCCGATCAGCTCGGCGCGATGACGCAATATGTCAACAGCGGCACGTCTGCGATGATCCAGGCGGGCGCCGCCGCCGCAATACACGAAGGCGAGCCGCTGGTTGCCGAAATCCGCTCCAGGATCAAGGCTGGCCTCGATCTCGCTTACGAAAAACTGCCGCAGATACCGGGTATCATCCTTCCGGAAAAACCGCGCGGCGGCATGTATGCTTTCTTCGCGATTCAGGGCGAAGCCGATGCCACCGCGGTCTGCGAGCGCGTTCTCGAAACAGCGCGCGTTGGCCTGGCGCCCGGCTATCATTTCGGGGAATCGTCGCGCGCATTCCTGCGCATGTGCACATTCCGGGATACCGAACAGATGCGTATCGCGCTCGATCGTATGGTCGAGGCCATGAGATGACGGCCCGCGATAATGCGCGAACCGGCAATACCCGCAGGCACGAGGCGCCTGCGGTCATAACCAGAGGGAGACAAACCAATGAATTTTACCCGTCGTAATCTACTGGTCCTAGCGACCGCCGTCGGCCTGGCCGGCGGAAGCCACTTCGCCTATGCCGCCGATGTATTGAATGTCGGTTCCTATCCGAACAACCCGCCCTTCGAATACAAGACCGCCAATGGCGGTTTCGAAGGCTTCGAGGTCGATGTCGTCAACGAAGCCGCCAAGCGCGCCGGCATGACGACCAACATCGCCGACTATGGCTTCCAGGCCCTGTTCGCGGCAACGAGCTCCAAGCGCATTGACGTGGCGATCTCGTCCATTACCATCACACCGGAACGCCTGAAATCGCAGTCCTTCACGCAGCCCTACTATGACTCCGACATGGGCGTTGCCGCCAAGGAAAGCAGCTCGATCAAGTCGCTCGCTGATCTCAAGGGCGCGGTTGTCGGCGTACTCTCCGGATCGACGGGTGAAAAATGGGTCAATGACAACAAGGCGGCGCAAGGCTTCGCCGACGTCAAGGGCTACAACTCGCAGCAGGACATGTTCCTCGATCTCGGCGCCGGCCGCATCGATGCGGTCGTCAGCGACATCCCCGGCATGCAGTATCTCTTCGTCAAGACTAAGGGCTTCGCCATCAAGGATCGCATCAAGACCGGCGAACAGTACGGCCTGATGATGACCAAGGACTCGCCGCTCGTCGCCAAGATCAACGATGCCATCACCGCGATGAAAAAGGACGGCACGCTGGAAAAGATCCACGAAAAGTGGTTCGGCAGCAAGGCGCCCGCCGGCTCCTCCACCGTGACAGAAATGCCTATCCCCAAGGCGTGATCAAAAGATCATTTTCCAGAGCAAATTCTAACGCCGGCCGTTTCGGCCGGCGCAATTGTGGTAATAGACCTTCATTTTATTCTGCCTAATGGGAGTGCCAATGTCGCTCGTCGATACCTTCTTCAACTCCGACGTCATGATTTCGGCCTTCCCTCAATTGCTGCATGGTCTCTGGATGACGCTGGCACTGGGCGTTGTCAGCATCGTCATCGGTGTTTTGGGCGGCCTGGTCGTCAGCCTGATCCGCCTCTATGCGCCCAAGCCGTTCCAACTGCTGATGGTCGCCTATATCGACATCATGCGCGCCATGCCGATGCTGGTGGTGTTGATCCTGATCTATTACGCTTTGCCTTTTGTCGGCATCAGCTTTTCCGCCTGGTGGTCTGCGATCCTGGGATTCTCCATCGTGCTCGCCGCCTATTCGGCGGAAGTCTTCCGCTCGGGCATCGAGAGCGTGCCGCGCGGCCAGTTCGAGGCGGCTGCCGCGCTTGGCATTCCCTTCCTGATAACACTCTACAAGGTCGTGCTGCCGCAAGCGATCCGCATCGTCATTCCGCCGACCACCAGCAACTGCGTCTCGATGTTCAAGGATACGTCGCTCGCTTCGACCGTGGCGCTGCCGGAGCTTTTGAAAGAAGGGCAGAATGCGCAGGGCTTCTATGCCAATCCCTCGCCGCTAATCATGGCCGCCCTGATCTACATCATCCTGCTCTGGCCGATGGTGCGTCTTGTGAGCGTGCTCGAAAAGAGATTCAAGAGCGAGAAGGCGCGGTAAGCGCTGCCATTATTCGAAAGCAGCGCCCGAAAGGTGATTGTTCACGGACGACTTCACCCCGCCTATATCCCTCCACAGCTCGGCGATGATGGCGGGATCGACGTCACCCATCATGTCTCGCAACCAGCCCTCATGGGCGGCAGCCATGGCCGCGAAGAGCTCCTCGCCCTTCTTTGTCAGCTTGGCGACGGTTACGCGCCGGTCGCCATCGGGCGTCTCGCGCAGGACAAGTCCGTCCGTTTCCAGCCGCTCCACCAGTCCCGTCACATTGCCGTTGGTGACCATCGTGCGTTTGGAAAGTTCACCGAGCCGCAGACCATCGCGCTCGCGATAGAGCTGCGCCATCAGGTCGAATTGCGGCAGCGTCGCGCCGAATTCGTTGCGCAGGCGGCGGCGGATTTCCTGTGATATCAGCTTTGTGGTCGACAGCATGCGCAGCCAGAGCCGCAGCTCCTGCTTTTTGCCCTCTTGCGTCCCCTGGACGATGATTTCCAGATCGACGGTTCCACTTTCGGACTCAGCCATGATGTCAGCTCAAATTACCGCGTTGCAATTTCATATATGAACGGTCTACGGAGCAATATTTCAAATGTCAAAGGTTTACGCATCAAGCCCGAAAAGGTTCATTTAGCCAGCATTTTCCCCAGCAAGAAACCGGAGCCGGCACCCGTGCCCGCACCCGGCCAGGTTGAAGCGCCGCACATATAAAGCGAACCGACGGGTGTCTTGTAGCGCGAATAGCCGGCGACAGGGCGAAACAGAAAATTCTGGTCGAGATGGTGGCTGCCGGAAAGATTGTCGCCCCCGATCAGATTGGGATTTTCACGTTCGAGATCGACAGGCGAAAACACCGAACGGCCCAATATCTTGCCGCGCAGACCCGGTGCATAGCGCTCGATGATCTCGAGCACGCGCTCGGCATAGACATCCTTCACCTCGTCCCAATTCCGCCCGCCGATCTCGCCCGTCGCATCGCGGCTGAATTCCGCCGGCAGGACACGCACCTGCACCCAGAGTATATGCTGGCCACCCGGCGCTCGCGACGGATCGATAGCCGTTGGCTGGCCGACCACCAATACCGGCTCGGCCGGCAAAAGCCCGCCCATCGCCTCGGCATAGACACGCGACATCATCTCCATATCCGGCGCGATGTGGACATAGGCGAATGTCTTGAGCTCCTCGCCCGCCGTCCAATCCGGCAGGCCGGAGAGCGCCAGATGGATCATCATCGTGCCAGGTCCGGCGCGGAAACGGGCGAGCCTGCGCTCGAATTCCTGGCAGGAAGCATCCTGATCGAGGAGCTTTCCGAACAGGATCTGCGGGTGAATATTGGCGATGACGGCGCGCTTGGCTTCATAACGGCGTCCGTCGGCGAGTACAACACCGGTCGCCTTGCCGCCGGAGGTGACGATCTTGTCGACACGCGTGCCGAGCATCAGCTCACCACCCTTGGCTTTGAGCACACCGACCATCGCCTTGACGATCGTATCGGCGCCCCCTTTGCCGACCACCATGCCAAAAGCCTGATTGGCCATGGATTCAAGATAGGGGAAAAGCGCACCGCCAGCGACATCCGGTGCGAAATCGAGATGCAGGCCCCAGGCGGCCATCATCGTCTTGAGCTTAGCATTCTGGAATCGCGCATCGAGAAAATCGCGCGGCGAAGCAAACAGCATGCGTGCGGTTTCGTAGAGCCAGCCGGCCCCCTTCGCCCGCCAGGCCTTCCAGACGACCCGTGCGGCCGCCGCCGACGGCATCGGCGCACCGAGCAAGCCGAAAATATGCGGCGCATCCGAACCGAATTCCGACAGCATGGCCCGCCAGGCGGCGGCATCCTGCGGCGAGATATCGGCGATCGCACCCGTCGTCTTTTCCAGATCGGTGCTGACGCCGAGATAAGTGCCGTCGCGGAAGACGCTAGCAAAACAATCGGCTGCCGGAACGAAGCCGAGACCTGCAGCTGTCAACTCATTCTTGTACTCAGCGAAAAAGGCGGAGCCGGCGAACATCGAGAGGTTCATGGCGCAGAGGTCATGCCGAAAACCAGGCAGCGTCACCTCGCGGGTTTTCACCGCACCGCCCGGCTCGGCATTGCCCTCGATGACGGCGACCTTCCAGCCCTTCGCCGCCAGATGCACCGCCGCTGCCAGGCCATTGTGACCGGCACCCACAATGATCGCATCATAGCTCATTGATTGATCCCTCTTATATCGTGATTATTATTGTCACATGCATACATTTTGAGCTTTAAGCTTCAAGTACCTGTGACGGAAAATCGCCATCACAGGCCACAACCAGATGTCGTTTTCGCAGGAAAATAGCGCATAAATGGCCTTTATTTTCCGGGAATTGCGTGGGTTGCATGGGGCGGATGGCTTGTGCCATTTTTGGCCCTTGGGATACCGGTGGAATGCTTGCATTATCATATATTGTGACATAGGCTCGCCCTCATCCAGTCGCCGCAGCACAGCTTTACGATGAGAGGAATCGCGCTGTGCGCTCGGCGGTAATGGCTTTCGAACTTGGCCCTGAAGCGAAGATCCCAGCAGGGCTTTTTCGGATAGGGCCACGTCAAACTAAGGGGAACGCAACATGACCACCAATACTCTTGCCAGCCTAGCCACGGCCCTCGTTTCGGGCTCCATCAAGGTCGTCGACCTGACGGCACCGCTCGGCCCCGAAACACCGGTGCTCTACCTGCCGCCACAGTTCGGCAAGAACACGCCGTCGGTCAAAGTGCACCAGATTTCCGAATATAATCAGGATGGTCCGTTTTGGGCCTGGAACTGGCTGGAACTCGGGGAGCACACCGGCACGCATTTCGACGCGCCCTGCCACTGGATCACCGGCAAGGACAATCCGAACAATACCACCGACACCATCCCGCCGCAGAACTTCGTCGCCCCGGTCAACGTCATCGACCGCTCGAAGGAAGCTGCCGCCAATCCCGACTATCTGCTAACGGTCGACAGTATCAAGGAATGGGAAGCTGAGCATGGCGCAATCGAACCCGGCACCTGGGTGCTGCTGCGCACCGACTGGTACAAGCGCAACGGCTCGACCGAAACCTTCCTCAACGCCGACGAAAACGGCCCGCATTCGCCGGGGCCGACTGCAGAAGCGATCGAATATCTGCTGACCAAGGGCATCATCGGCTGGGGTTCGGAAACGATCGGCACCGACGCCGGTTCGGCCGGAGGCATGAACCCGCCCTTCCCGGCTCACAATCTGATGCACAAGAACAACCGCTACGGCCTCGCCAGCCTCTCAAACCTCGATCAGCTTCCGGCCAAGGGCGCCGTATTGATCGCCGCGCCGCTGAAGTTCGTCAAGGGTACGGGCTCTCCGGTGCGCGCGCTGGCCTTGATTGCCTGATGAACTTAAAGGGTCAGAGCGCGGGGACGCTTTGACCCTTTCTCGCATTCCTCTTTGCCCAGGGCGGCGGCATGAGCGACCATGACTATATAATTGTCGGCAGCGGCATCAACGCGCTGGTTGCGGCTGCCATGCTGGGCAAGAAGGGCCGGAAGGTGCTCGTCCTCGAGCGCAACGACCGCATCGGCGGTTGCCTGCGCAGCGAGGAGATCACCGAACCGGGCTTCGTCCATGATGTCATGGCGACGACGATGGTGCTGTTCCTGACGTCGCCGGCCTATGGTGCCATCGGCAAGGATCTGGAAGCCCGCGGCCTCGAATTCGCGCACGCCGATCTGCCGACTGGCGTGCTGAGGCCGGATGGTTCGCATGTCATCTTCTCGAAAGACCGGCGCCGTAACATCGCCACCTTCGATGAGCTGTCGCTCGGCGACGGCCAGACGTTTTTGCGGGAGATGGATGCGCTCGCCGCCGACGCCCCTTTCCTGTTTTCGCTGCTCGGCGGCGCCCTGTGGTCGGGCCTGACCTTGAAGACCGTCGCCAAACAAGGTTGGAGCCGCGGCCTGCGCAAGCTCGCCGCCTGGTTCGGCGACGCGCTGACGCCGGCCCGAGGCTACCTCGAAAACACCTATCGTTCCGAAGATATTCACGCGCTCTGGGCGCCCTGGGTGCTGCATTGCGGCCTCGGGCCGGAGAGCGCCTATTCAGCTGAGATGCTAAAGGTCATCGGCTTTGCCATAGAGCTCGCCGGCGCTCCCATTGTCAAAGGCGGCGCGGGTGGTCTGCTGACAGCCTTCGAACGGCTGATCAAAGACAATGGCGGCGAGATCCGCACCAACACCGATGTGGAAAACATCATCCCCGGTCCCGGCGGGGGCGCCGGCGGCGTCAAGCTTGTCGGTGCCGAAACGCTGAAGGCCAATGCCGGCGTCATCTGCTCCGTGACGCCGAACCAGCTCTACGAACGGCTGATGCGGGACTGGCCGACGCCGCTTCCGGCCGATATCAAGACCAGCGTTGCCCGCTATCGCTATGGCAAGGGCAACATGCAGATCCACTACGCCCTCTCCGAGCCGCCGCGCTGGAAGGCCAATGCGGAACTTGGTCAGGTCGCGCTTCTTCATCTGACGCCCGGTCTCGACGGCGTTTCGCGCGCCGCCAACGAATGTGAACGAGGGCTACTGCCGGCTGAACCGACCGTCTGTGTCGGCCAGCCCACCTCTTTCGATCCCAGCCGTGCGCCGGAGGGTAAATCGATCCTCTGGCTGCAGCTTCCGGAAGCGCCGCGGCATATCAAAGGCGACGCGGCGGGCGAGATCGGGGCACCGGCAGACGGCCGTTGGACGGAAGAAGGGCGCGAGCGCTATGCCGATCGCATCGAGTCGCTGCTCGAAAGTCATATCGAGAATTTCTCCGGCATAAAGCTCGCCCGGCGCTGCTATTCGCCCGCAGATATCGAGGCGATGAACCTGAATCTCGTCGGTGGTGACCCCTATGGCGGCTACTGCGGTATAGACCAGTTTTTCCTCTGGCGCCCCTTCAAGTCGTCTGTTAACCACCGCACCCATGTACCCGGCCTGTACCACATTGGTGCTTCGGCGCATCCCGGCCCGGGGCTTGGCGGAGGCTCGGGTTTCCTGCTTGCATCATCGTTAAAATAATAAGGTTCCACAGGGAGATATCGTCCAATGGAGGAGCGGTTTTCAGGCACCGTTTTACGGCGACGCAGCCAGGAGAACACCGAGAAGCGTCCGACCATGGGCGAAATAGGGCTCAATCACTTCGCCCCGTATCTGATGAACCGACTGATGGCCCGCTGGAACATCAACATGTCGGAAGAGCTGCGCGAATATGACATGACGACCGCGAAGATGCGCGCGCTCGCCGTCCTCAGCGTCTCTTCCTCGGTCACCATCAACGAACTCTCCGTCTTTGCCGTCACCGAACAATCGACGATGAGCCGGACGCTAGACTCCCTGGAACAGCAGGGCTTCATCCGCCGTCAGCCCCGCATCGAGGACATGCGTATCCGCGACGTCTCCATCACCGAGGAAGGACGCGCCGCCTTCGAAAAGGTCTGGCCGACCATGTACGATCTGTTTCTGCAGATGTTCGATGGCGTGGAAGAGACGGAGTACCGGGCGTTCATCTCGACGCTGCACAAGGTGCTGCACAATATCCGCAAGCATGAGATTTGAGGAACAAAACTAGCGATTGGTTAGTCTGCCGACCAATCTTCCGGAAAACTTTGCCCACCATAAAGTACGCGTAAAATACGCACAGTGTCGGCTTCGACGATGAATGCAATCGACGCCCGGCGTTCGAAACCTATAATTCTGATGCCTGGGAGGAGATCATCGCGAACTGTACCGCGTTCTGGGAAAACTGTAAGCGCCCGACAAGAGGCTTCTATTCGATCGATGTAGTCGCCAGCTAGTCTGTGATCAGCCTGTTTTGCAATGTAGTCATAGAGCGCCTTAAGATCGGCTCTCGCCGCCGGTCTGAAGACAATCCTATGAGCCACGCTTACCGGCTTTCATCTGTTCCAGATGGTAAGCACGTAACTCCGCGAAGACGTCGTCAGCGGGGATGTCTGGCGCGGGATCTTCTAGCGCCTCGCGAATTTTGGCTCGCATAACTGCGTTAACGGCTGCTTCCTCACGGTCGAGCGCGCGTAACGCAGCACGAACGACTTCGCTGGCGGATTCATATGCCCCTGACGCAAGGCGCTCATCCAAAAGATGCTGTTGTTTTCCCAGCGTGACAGTAATCGGCTTGCTTGTGCGCATGGCGGCTATCCTCAACTCCCGCCAACTTAGCACATAATTGTTACACTGTAATACATTTTCTGCTATTTCACAGCGTCGCTACCGTCTTCAGCGCCCCGTCCAGCGCAATGCCCTTCTCATCCAGCAGCGCCGCCTGCCTCAATCTCTTCATCCACGCAGCTCCGTCGTCACGATCACGTAGCATCGACAGCGCCGACATCACGCGATCGAACTTTGACAGGCCGCGCGCATGCGTGTCGGAATAGCCTTTGACCAGACGGCGGTTGTTGAGCACTTCGACGGCGAGGTCGTAATTGACGCCCAGAAGATTGGTGGCGGCTGCGAGCCAGGTTTCACGATGCTCGACTTCACGCATATGGCGCAGCGTGCCACGGCGGGTTCGGCGCAGTGCTGAGACAAGATAAAGGCCGAGGAACCAGAAGAGCGTGCCCGTCTGCACCCGGCGGCCCTTGTTGACTATGCGATCGAGACGATTGAAGAGCTTGGGCCGGCTCTCAATCCAGAGGCCGAGGCCTTTCGGCAAGGTGCCGCAGACCTCTTCCATGCGTGGGTGCATATATTCGGTCATGTAGACGATCTGGTCGTCCTTGGCGCCGACTTCCTTGCGCACGCGATCGAAACGCGAGGCACGCACCTTCAAATCGGCGACGCGGATGACATCGTCATAGGCCATGGCGACCGCTGTATATTTCGCCGCCTGCACGGTGAATGCGAAATCCTTGGCCGCACCGCCAGCTTTGCGATCGAGGGCGTAGAGCGCTGCAACGCGGGTCAGATATTCATCGGCATAGGCCGGGTCCTGATAGTCGGTAAGCTTCTTGACTCCGGCAAACAGCAGCGGCCGCGCTTCCTCCGGAAACTCGGCGCGGATGCGATGCACCAGACGGTCAAGCGCCGGATGACCGGCCGTTTCCGGCAAGGCATCGAAATGTTTCGGTGGCGTCGCGGAAACGGCATCGCGCGGCTTGTCCTTGGCGCGGTCGAAGGCGGCGTTGAAAGCCTTCAGGCTGGGCTCGATGCCCCTGCCGCCGGCACGGATCATGGCTTCAAAGGCCTGCTTGGCGAAAGGCAGCGCCCCCGAGGCCGCCAGCGCACCGAACATCGATGCGGAAATCACGCTGCCATTCTTGACGGCCAGCGTCTCCATGTCGAAGGCGATGGTGCGCTTGGCGGCAAAATCCGTGGCTTCGACCACCACTTCTGGATTGCCGATACCATCGCCCGGCTTCTCCTTTTCGCCGACAGCGAAAGAACGATGCGTCGAGGCGATCAGCACGGTCTTATCGGGCGTCACCAGGCCGCGCAGCACGGAACGGCCGGCTTCCATCAGCTCGGCCGCCATGACGACATCGACATCGCCCGGCGTCGGCATGAGCGAGAAGATCGGCGCATGCCCGTCACGGGCCTGCAGCATCTCGATATAGTAGATCGTGGCGCCTGTGCGTTGCGCCACGCCAGGAACAGAGGTGGTCTGCGCCATCCAGCCTTCGGCTTCGGCAAGCCCGACGATCCAGTCGGCCAAGACACCACCGCCCTGCCCGCCCATGGCGAGGATGGCCAGTGACAGCGGCTTGTCGGTAGATAGACGTTGGGTACCGATATTGGTCATGCTGACATGCTCGTTCATATCGATCCCTCAATCCGCAAAGACGATGCGGCCGGCCTGGCGGCGGGCCTGCAGCCAGCCGATGACGGCGGCGCGCGTGCGGGCAAGGAAGCGATCCCAACCAGTGGGGTTGAAGATGATATCGGCGCGGTAGAAGGAGGGACAGAGAACCGCGGCCTCCGCTACGTCGCCGCAATTGCCGCAGCCGACGCAATTGTTGTCGACCGCCGCCACCGGATCATCCTTCAGCGGATCGTCGGTATGCTTGACCGACAGCGACGGACAGCCGGAAAGACGGATGCAGGCGTGATCGCCGGTGCACACATCCTCATCGACGCCGAAGCGCTCCTTGACCATGCGCTGGCCGTCCTTCACCGCCTTGGCGAATTGCGGCTTCACGCGTCTCTGCTTGTTCAGCATGCATTCCGACGAAGCGACGATAATCTTCGGGCCCGGCTCCTTCGAGGTCAGCGCCTCACGCAGCGTGTCGCGCATCTTGCCGACATCGTAGGTCCGGTCGATCTGGCGGACCCAGGTCGCGCCGATGCCCTTGACGGCGTTGACGATGGAATTGTTGGTTTTGCGGCGCGGGTTCAGCGCCCGCGAAGACGGGATGTCCTGGCCGCCGGTTGCCGCTGAATAGTAGTTGTCGACGATGAGTATGACGCCGTCCTGTTTGTTGAAGACGGCATTGCCGACCGAGGTCGCCAAGCCATTATGCCAGAAGCCGCCATCGCCCATCACGGAAATGGCGCGCTTTTCGGCGGCGACATTGAAGGCGGACGCGGCAGCCGGGCCGAGACCATAGCCCATCGTCGTGCTACCGATGTTGAATGGCGGCAGGATCGAGAACAGGTGGCAACCGATATCGCCGGAGATGTGATGCTCGCCGAGCTCGTTCTCGACTAGCTTCATCGCCGCGAAGATCGGTCTTTCAGGACAGCCGATGCAGAAACCCGGCGGGCGCGGCGGCACAACTTCGGCCAGCGCTTTGACCTTCGGGTCATTGAGAACAGGCGTCGGGTCCGGCAATGGCGGCTGGTTGCCGAGCAACACACGCTGATGCGTCTCAAGGAATTTCTTGATGCCCTTCGTCAGCACCGGCACGGTGTATTCACCACCCATCGGCAGGACGTCTTTGCCGGAAATCTTGGTCTGGATGTCACGGCGGCGCAGGATGGTGTTGAGCGATTGCTCGATATATTCCGGCGCCCCTTCCTCGACCATCAGAACGGCCTTCTTGTTCGCGCAGAACTCGGCCACCTGATCGTCAACCAGCGGATAGGCGACATTGAGGACATAAAGCGGCACCGCGGAGTTGCCGTAGACATCGGCAAGGCCGAGCTGCTCCAGTGCGCGCATGACGCCATTATACATGCCGCCGAGCAGGATGATGCCGACTTCGCCTTCGGACGGACCGAAATATTCGTTGAGCTGACGCTTCTTGATGAACTCGATGGCGGCCGGCCAGCGCTTCTCCAGCTTCTCCTTCTCATGCAGGAAGGAGGCCGGCGGCAGCACGATACGGTTGACGTCGCGCACCGGATTTTCCAGCGCCTGCTTGAGCGTATATTTCGGCCGCTTGTTGTCCTTGGCTTCGAACTGGCCGTGAACATGGCAGCTGCGAATGCCCACCTGCAGCATGACCGGCGTATTGGAGGCTTCCGACAGTTCGAACCCCTCCTCGACCGCCTGCACGATCGACGGCAGGTTCGGACGCGGATTGAGCAGCCACATCTGCGATTTCATCGCATAGGCATGGCTGCGCTCCTGCATGATCGAGGAGCCTTCGCCATAGTCTTCGCCGATGATGATCAGCGCGCCGCCGGTGACGCCGCCGGACGACAGGTTGGAGAGCGCATCGGATGCAACATTGGTGCCCGCTGTCGACTTCCAAGTCACGGCGCCGCGCACCGGATACATGACAGAGGCTGAAAGCATTGCGGCAGCGGCAGCCTCCGAAGCCGAGGTCTCGAAATGTACGCCCAGGTCTTCCATCACGTCCTTGGCATCGGCCAGTACGTCCATCAAATGGGAAATTGGCGATCCCTGGTAACCGCCGACATAGGAAACGCCGGATTGCAACAGCGCTTTCGTGATCGCGAGAATACCTTCGCCGCGGAAGATGTCGCCTTCCCCGAGCTTCAGATCCTCGACTTCGCGCGCAAACGACCGTTCGGCCATCGAAGTTACCCCTTCGCCCTATCGAGCTTGTTCTTAAATCATTTGCAAAATCATATTTTGAACCTCGCCCGGCTGTCAATGAACAAATGGGAAACTGCGCCATCCATATAACTGCCAGAGACATACGCCGGTTGAGGCTTGGAAAAATACTATTCTGAGTCATAAATGACGAACGTACATATATGCATTCGCATAAATTATGGACTTCCTTTTCGAAATTCGCGATGAAAATGCCGCTCCGGAATCTGCGAAATGTCCCTAGAAAGCGCTTGCCGGTTCAGAAGCCTTATTTTAAGATTAAAACATTCCGACAATAAATCGCCAGTGGTAGGCGGGCTTCGCGCTTTTCTACCGCTTAACAGGGGAACGGAGTGACCATGACAACGCTTACTCGGCGCGAGGCCCTTAGCCTCGGCGCAGCCGCATTCATTACTGGGATTCTCGCAGGCCGAACGCATGTGGAAGCCGCCGAAGCCGGCACGCTAACCATTGCTTTCAACGTCAATTTACCCTCTTTTGATCCGACCACCGGCCCATCGGCAGTCAATCCGACGATCCAGGCGATCTATCGCTCGGTCTTCGACCAATATATCGGTCAGGGCCCGGATCTGAAATTCCAGCCGGGATTGCTGACCGCCTGGGGCTGGAATGACGACAAGACGAAGGTTTGGATGGATGTCCGCGAGGGCGTCACCTGGCACGACGGCTCCAAATTCACACCCGACGACGTCGTCTGGTCGCTGGAGCGCGCCGCCAAGCAGGAGACCGGCAACCCGATACAGTTCATCTGGTCGACGGCCAATAATTATAAGGTGGAAGGCAATCGCATTACCGGCGACGTCGTCCGTTTCGAACCGACTTACTTTAAGTGGATGGCCTTCCTGACGGGCTATGTCCTGCCGAAGGACTATTACACGAAGGTCGGCGCGCAAGGCTTCGAAAAGAAGCCGATCGGCACAGGTCCCTACATGGTCGATGCCTACGAAGGAAACTCCTTCCTGCGCCTGAAGGCCAATCCGAATTATTTCGGCGGCAAACCAGCCTTCGATACCGTCATCTTCAAGTTCGTGCCGGATACTACGAGCCGGGTGGCGGAAATCGAATCCGGCTCGTCGGACGTGACCCTCGAAATTCCCTATGAGGATTTCGACCGCCTGAAGAAGAAATCCGGCCTTGCCGGCGTCGCCACGCCGATCTCCGATATCGGCATGATCTTCATCAGCAATGTCGATCCGATGCTGGACAAGAATGTCCGCCTCGCCGCGAACATGGCGATCGACAAGGACGCGATCATCAAGCGCCTGCTGCGCGGCTACGGCAAGCCGCTTTCGACGCTGGAAGCGCCGGAATACGACGCATACGATCCCTCGGTCAAAATCCCTTACGATCCAGAACAGGCCAAAAAGCTCCTGGCTGCCAGTGGCTACTCACCGGAAAAGCCGGTGAAGTTCACCATCAAGACGACCCGCGGCTTCAAGCCGAAGGATTATGAGATGATCCAGGCGATCGTCGGCATGTGGCGCAAGGTCGGTATCGAGGCGGACATCGAAGTCTACGAAATCGCCAAGCACTACGAACTACGCGCCGCCCATCAGCTCGGCCCGGCCGCTTTCTACAACTGGGGCAATGCCATCGGCGATCCCACGACCTCCACCGGCTTCGCAATGTTCGGCCCTTCGCCGCACTCGGCCTGGAAGACCAAGGATGTCGACGACATGTTGGGACCGCTCTGGGTCGAAAAGGACGAGGCCAAACGCATTGCCGGCTGGAAAGCGGCGATCAAATATATCGCCGAGCAGGGCTACGTGATCCCGCTGCTGCAATATGCCCAGCCGATCGTCTACAAGTCGAGCCTGAAGGTGACGCCGAATGTTTCGGGCGCGCTACAGCCGACGCTGGTGTCGAAGGCTTGATGTCGGCTCTACCTCTGTGGCTTTGCCCCTCCCCCTCACCCTAACCCTCTCCCCGCAAGCGGGGAGAGGGAACGACCTTTGTGCCCTCGCTTGAACAAGTCATTAGGGGTAGGCTGTAGGTGCCTCCTTCCCCTTCTCCCCGTCAGAACGGGGAGAAGGTGCGCGACAGGGCGGATGAGGGGCTCAGGGCTCTCATCCCCGCCAGCGGATGCCACCGGAATTCGTAACGAATGCTAGCAGTCTCCATTCTCAATCGCTTGATCATGGCCGCGGTGACGCTGTTCGGTGTGGCGTTGATCGTCTTCGTGCTGCTGCGCGTCGTGCCGGGCGATCCAATTGCGATGATGATATCGCCGGGTGCAACTCCCGCCGATATCGCCGCGCTCCGTGCCCATTACGGCCTTGACGCCAGCTTGCCGGTGCAGTTCGGCATCTGGCTGAAATCGGTTCTATCAGGCGATTTCGGCACCTCGATCTCCTTGAAGCGCGACGTTCTCTCACTGCTCGGCGAGCGCCTGCCGGCGACGCTGGAGCTTGCCTTTGCAGCCCTCGTCCTTGCGGTGCTCCTGGGAGGCGCAGTGGCGGTTGTCGGTACGCTTGCCCGGCGCACGTTTCTCGAGCCCATCATCGACAGCCTCAATGGTCTCTTTCTCGCCGTGCCGGATTTCGTCTGGTCACTCGCCCTCGTGCTGGTTCTCGGTGTTCTCGTCCCGCTCTTCCCGCTATCCGGCCGCATCGATCCGGCCATCGATGCGCAATTCGCGACGCCCTTCTATCTCATCGAAAGCCTGGTGACCCTCCGCTTCCAGATATCTGCCGATATCGCCGCCCATATGGTCATGCCGGTGCTGGCGCTCGGCCTGCCGCTCGCCGCCATTATCGCTCGCGTGTTGAAGGCGACGCTCTCGGAAGCAATGGTGCAGGACTATATCCTTCTCGCCAAACTCAAAGGCATGTCCAACCTGCGCCTGGTGCTACAGGAAGCGCTCCGCAACGCTGTCGGCCCGACGATCGCGCTCACAGGCGTGCAATTCACCTTCCTGATCGGCGGCACCGTCATCGTCGAGCGCATCTTCGCCTATCCTGGCATCGGCAATATGGCGATCGACGCCGTTATCAATCGCGACCTGCCGCTGATCCAAGGTCTTGTGTTGGTCTTCGGCGCCCTCTTCATTCTTATCAATCTGGCGGTCGACCTGCTGGTGGCAGCCTTCAATCCGAGGCTCGCCCATGGCTGACGCCGCCGCGGCTGCCTCCACCAAACCACCCTCGCGCGCCGCCAGGCGCCTGCGCGCGCTGCTGTCGGAACCAAAGGTGATCTTTGGCGGCGGTTTCATCCTGATTCTGATCATCCTTGCGATCTTCGCGCCCTATATCGCACCGAAAGATCCGCTGGAGCAGGACCTGATGTCGGGCACTCTGCCGCCCGCCTGGCTCAACGGTTCCGATCCGGGCTTTCTCCTTGGCACTGACGATCTCGGCCGCGACGTGCTGTCTCGCGCCATCTTCGGCACACGCGTCGCTCTGACCGTCGCCTTCGTTGCGGCAGGGCTTGCAGCCCTGATCGGCACGCTGCTCGGCCTCTTCGCCGGCTGGTACGGCGGCTGGATCGACAAGGTGATCTCTCGCCTTGTCGATATCTGGATGGCCTTTCCGCCGGTATTGTTGTCGATCTTGCTTGTCGCCGTGTTCGGCTCTGGCGTGCATTCGGTTATCGCCGCCATCGTCATCATCGACTGGACACGCTTCTGCCGCGTCATACGTTCTGAAACCCAGGCGCAGGCCCAAATGGACTATGTCACCGCCGCCCGCACGATCGGTTTCTCGCGCGCAAAAATCCTATTCAGCGAAATCTTGCCTAACGTCGCGCCGGTTCTGATCGCCCTCGTGAGCCTGGAAATGGGCATCGCCGTCATCGTCGAAGCCATCCTTTCCTTTGTCGGTCTGTCGGTTTCCTCGGACACGCCGACCTGGGGCGGCATGATCGCCGAAGGACGGCAGATCATCTATGACGGCTGGTGGGTGCTGGTCGCGCCGCTTATCGCCCTCTTCGCCACGGTGCTCGCCTTCAATCAGCTTGGCGACGGCCTGCGCCGCGCCCTCGACCCGGTGATGCGCCGATGACCGAACCGCTTCTCTCTATTACTGCGTTGAGCGCTGTCTCCGACCGCGATAACGGCGCGCCGATCCTGCGCGATGTCTCGCTGACATTGGAACGCGGCGAAGTCCGCGGCCTCGTCGGCGAAAGCGGCGCCGGAAAATCGACCATTGCTAAAGCCCTGCTCGGTATTCTGCCGCGCACCGTGCGCGTTACCAGCGGCTCCATTCTGTTCGAAGGCCGCGACCTGCTGAACCTGCCCGCGAAGGATCTTCGCGACATCATGGGCAACGAGATTTCTCTGATCCCGCAAGACCCGCAGACTGCGCTTAATCCCGGCCGCCGCATCGAGGCGCAACTGACCGATGGCTTACGACTGAAGCGCGGCATGTCTTCGCGCGATGCCAGGCTGAGGGCTCTGAGATTGCTGGAAGAAGTCAGTATCCGCGACCCTGAGCGCGTGCTGCACGCCTATCCGCACGAACTTTCCGGCGGCATGCGCCAGCGCATACTGATCGCTGCCGCCTTCGCGCTGGAACCGAAATTGGTGGTTGCCGATGAGCCGACGACGGCCCTCGACGTCACGGTGCAGAAACAGATCCTGCGGCTGATCCGCGGCCTGCAGGAGGCGCACGGCACCGCCGTCATCTTTGTCACGCATGATCTCGGCGTCGTCGCGCAGATCTGTGATACTGTTACCCTGCTTTATGCAGGCAAGGTCATCGAGGAAGGCCGCACCGCCGACGTTCTCGGCAATCCACAACACATCTATACGAAATCCCTCATCGCCGCCGGCCCGCGCTATGACCGGCCCGATGCCGGGTTGACGCCGGTGCCGCAAGCAGTCTTCGAACAATTGCGCCGTGAGATCGGCATTCGGGAGGGCGGAAGATGAGTCAGTCCGACATTCTCCTTTCCGCAAAAGGCATCGACGTCACCTACGGCGCCAAACGCCATCTGTTTGGCCCGGCTGGCGGTGGCATCAAGGTGCTGCACAGCGTCGATATCGATATCCGCTGCGGCGAAACCGTGGGTATCGTGGGCGAAAGCGGCTCCGGCAAGACAACGCTCGGCCGGGCGTTGCTGCGGTTGGTCGACATCTCCGCCGGCACGATCCATTTTGACGGCAAGGACATTACCCATATGCCGGACGCCGAGATGCGGCCGCTGCGCCGGCGGATGCAGATGATCTTCCAGGACCCGATGGCCTCGCTCAATCCGCGCCATACGATCCGCCGCATCCTGGTCGAACCGCTGCTGCTGCATGGACTCGCCACTAACCGGCGGGACGCCGAACGCCGCGTCGCCGCGATCCTCGACCGAGTGACGCTGCCGCATGCCTGTCTCGACCGAAATCCGCATGAACTTTCCGGCGGCCAGCGCCAACGCGTCGGCATCGCCCGCGCCGCCCTACTCGAGCCGGATTTCGTGCTCGCCGACGAAATCGTCTCGGGCCTGGATGTCTCGACGCAAGCGCAAGTACTGAACTTGCTGAAGGAGCTTTCCCGCGACCTCGGCCTATCCATGGCCTTCATCAGCCACGATCTCTCCGTCATTCGCGCTGTCTGCGATCGCGTTTATGTCATGCGCAACGGCAGGGTCGTCGAGGAAGGCGACTGTGAGCGTGTCTTTGCCGCGCCTGCCTCCTCCTATACGCGCATGCTGCTCGACGCCATTCCCTTACCGGAAATCGACCCGCACTGGCTCGGCCGCAAGAGCCTGATTGAAGAAGCGTCCGATGCTTGAATAGTCACCGGAAGGGGGGCGCAACGCTAGCACTTGAGCCGCAGGTACCAGCGAGAGTGCAACGGCATCGGCATACAGAAAGGGGAATCACGATGAAATACCCTGTGTCAGCAGCGACAAGAGCCACCGGGCTGCCTGGTCTTCGTGGTCACGACCATACAGGACTCACGGTGCCAGATATGAAGCAGGCGGTCGACTTCTTCGAGAACGTGCTCGGCTGCCAGGTCGTCATGTCATTCGGTCCGTTTTCCGACGACAAGGGCACATTCATGACGGATCTGCTCGGTGTCGACCCCAAGGCTGAGATAAAGCAGATAACTCAAGTTCGGTGCGGTTTCGGATCGAACATAGAACTGTTCGAATATTCAGCTCCCGATCAGCGGGACCTCAATCAGAAGAACAGCGACATCGGTGCGTTTCATATCTCGCTTTACGTTGACGATGTTGATGCGGCGAAGGCTTATCTGGACAGCAAGAAAATTGAAACGCGGCTGGGGCCGTTGGCAATCACAGATGGCCCGGCAGCGGGCCAGTCGATCCTTTACTTCCAAGCACCATGGGGTTTGCAATTCGAGGCAATCAGCTATCCCAAGGGCATGGCTTATGAAAAAGATGCCGAAACTCTGCTGTGGAATCCGAAAGATCCGGGCAAGTGAGACGAGGCAAGAAAACGCCGCCTGACGGTATACTTAGCTACGCAGGCGGAAGCGCTGTATCTTGCCGGATTCGGTCTTCGGCAGGGCTTCGACGAAGACAATGGAACGCGGATATTTATAGGGCGCGATTATTGCTTTGACGTGATCCTGCAACGTCTTGACCAGCAAATCCGAGCCCGCGATGCCCGGCATCAGCACCACATGCGCCTGAACGATATGGCCACGATCTTCGTCCGGCTTGCCGATGACGGCGCATTCCAGCACGTCGACATGCGACAGAAGTGCCGCCTCCACTTCCGGCCCGGCGATATTGTAGCCGGCGGAAAGAATAATATCGTCGGAGCGCGCAGCGAAATAGAAATAGCCGTCTTCATCCTCGATGAAGCTGTCGCCCGTCAGGTTCCAGCCATCTCTGACATAATCGGCCTGACGGTGGTCGGCGAGGTAGCGGCAACCGATCGGGCCTCGAACCGCGAGCTTGCCGATCGTGCCGCGGGGGACCTCCTTCATGTCGTCGTCAACGACGCACGCCTCATAGCCGGCAAGCGGCTTGCCGGTACAATGGGGCTTGGCATCATGAAGCCGGTTGGAAATGAAGATATGCAGCAACTCGGTCGAGCCGATGCCGTCGAGGATCGGCTTGCCTGTCTTGCGCGTCCACTCTTCGAAGATCGGACCAGGCAACGTCTCGCCGGCTGAAACCGCAATCCGAAGCGAGGAGAGATCCGCCCCCTCCTCCATCGCGGCCAGCATGGCGCGATAGGCGGTCGGCGCGGTGAAGCTGATCGTCGCGCCATATTCCTGGATGATCTCGACCATGTTCTTCGGCGAGGCGTTTTCCAGCAGGGCCGTCGATGCCCCGAAGCGCAGCGGGAACACGACCAAACCGCCAAGCCCGAAGGTAAAGGCGATCGGCGGCGAGCCGATGAAAACATCCTCCGGCGTCACCTGCAGGACTTCCTTGGCATAGGCATCGGCGATGATGAGGATATCCCGATGGAAATGCATGGTGGCCTTGGGAACGCCCGTCGACCCCGAGGTGAAGCCGAGCAGCGCCACATCATCCCGCCCGGTCTTTGCCGCCTCGAAACGCACCGGCTTGTTAAGCGCGATCCGGTCAAGCTCGGCATCGTGATTGGCGGTGCCATCGAAACCGACAACCTGCTTCAAAAACCGGCTATCCTTCGCCGCCGCAACGAGTTCTTCCAGCAGCCTCGTGTCGCAAAGCGCGAACGAGATTTCCGCCTTGTCGATGATCTTCGAAAGTTCGCCAGCCCTAAGCATCGGCATTGTGTTGACTGCGACGGCGCCGACCTTGGTCACCGCCAGCCAGCAGGCAATCATTGCCGGATTGTTGCCGGAGCGGATGATAACGCGATTGCCGGGCTTGATACCGATATTCTCGACGAGCGCATGAGCGATACGATTGGTCCAGTCCGCCAGTTCCTTATAGGTACGCCGGCGGCCATTGCCGATCAGCGCGACGTGATCGCCGAAGCCGCGCTCGACCATGCGGTCGCTGAGCTCGACACCCGCATTCAACCATTCGGGATAGTCGAAGCCATCTAGCAACAACTCCGGCCACTCCCCTGCCGGCGGCAGGTTGTCGCGTGTGAATGTATCGGCATGACCAGTCGGTCCAAGCATGGTTCGCTCCCGCATTCCTCTCGAGCCAATTCGCTGCCCAACGCCGATCTCCCGACAGCGCCTGCAGCTTTGTCGAAAATGATTGCACCGAAGACGCAATTGTTCAAGAAAGAAATTTTAAGCCTAAAACAATGCCCAATAAGCATTGATTCAAAAGCATTTTTTGATCGCGTTGCCTCTGAAGGATCGTTTTTCGTGCCGAGACTCCCGCAAGACAACTCTTGACGAATGGCGGCGACAAGATATTTTAAACTTAAATAATTCGAGTGACCCGACTTCGGTGTCACAGGAGGGATTAGCGATGAAAATCGTCTGCATCGGCGGCGGACCCGCGGGCTCTATTTCGGGCTTCTGATGAAGAAGCTGCATCCCGAGCATTCCATCAAGGTCGTCGAGCGCAACCGCCCCTATGACACCTTCGGTTGGGGGGTCGTCTTCTCCGATGCAACCATGGTGTCGATGCGCCAATGGGATCCGGAGAGTGCGGCCGAAATCGAGGACGCCTTCAACCATTGGGACGATATCGAAGTCTGGTTCAAGGGAACGCGCCAGCGCACCTCGGGTCACGGCTTCGTGGGCATCGGCCGCAAGAAGCTGCTGAACATCCTGCAGAAGCGCTGCGAGGCTCTGGGCGTCGAACTGATCTTCGAGACCGACGTCACGTCCGATCTCGACTTTCCGGACGCCGATCTGATCGTCGGTTCGGATGGTTTGAACTCACGGATTCGCAACCATTATCCCGAAGTCTTCCAGCCGGACATGATCACCCGGCCGAACCGCTATATCTGGCTCGGCACCAACAAGCTCTACGACGCCTTCACCTTCGATTTCCGCAAGAGCGAGCACGGCTGGTTCCAGGCACACATCTATAAGTTCGATGACAAGACCTCCACTTTCATCGTCGAAACGACCGAGGAAGCCTACCTAGCCCACGGTCTCGACAAGATGGACCAGGACGGCTCGATCGCCTTCTGCGAGAACCTGTTCTCGGAAGTGCTTGACGGCGCCTCGCTGATGACCAATTCCCGCCATCTCCGCGGCTCGGCCTGGCTGAATTTCAACCGGTTGATCTGCGGCAAGTGGAGCCATTTCAACGGCAATTCGCACGTCGTGCTGATGGGTGATGCAGCCCACACCGCCCATTTTGCCATCGGCTCCGGCACCAAGCTCGCCATCGACGACGCTATCGAGCTGACCCGACAGTTTCAGATCCATGGTCACAGCAAAGAGAAGATCCTGGCGGTCCTCGAAACCTACGAAGAAATCCGCCGCGTCGACGTCGCCCGCATCCAGAATGCGGCGCGCAACGCCATGGAATGGTTCGAGGTGGTCGGGCGGCGCTATGCCGACACGCTGGAACCCGAGCAGTTCATGTATTCGATGCTGACCCGCTCGCAGCGCATCAGCCACGAGAACCTGCGCCTGCGCGACAAAGACTGGCTCGAAGGCTACGAGCGGTGGTTCGCCAAGAAATCCGGCCTTGCGGTCGGCAACGACCGCTGCCTGCCGCCGATGTTTACGCCCTATCAGCTACGCGACGTATCGCTCGTCAACCGCATCGTCGTCTCGCCGATGGCGATGTATTCGGCGCAAAACGGCGTGATGAACGATTTCCACATCATCCATCTCGGTTCGCGCGCTCTGGGCGGTGCTGGCCTCGTCTTTGCGGAAATGACCTGCGTCACGCCAGATGCCCGCATAACACCCGGCTGCCTTGGTCTTTGGAATGAGGAACAGGCGGCACAGTGGAGGCGGCTTGTCGAATTCGTGCATACGAACAGCGCCGCCAAGGTCGGCATCCAGCTCGGTCATGCCGGCCGCAAGGGGGCGACGAAGGTCGCCTGGGAAGGCATCGATCAGCCGGTTGCCGAGGGCGAATGGCCGCTGATCTCAGCCTCCGCCGTTCCCTATCTCAAGAACAGCCAGGTACCGAAAGCCATGGACCGCGCCGACATGGATCGCGTCAAGGCCGACTTCCTCCATGCCACGGAATTGGCGATCACCACTGGTGCTGACTGGCTGGAACTGCACTGCGCTCACGGCTATCTCCTGTCGAGCTTCTTGTCGCCGCTCACCAATTTGCGCGAGGACGAGTACGGCGGCAGCCATGAAAACCGCGCTCGTTATCCCCTGGAGATTTTCCGCGCCATGCGTGCGATCTGGCCGGAGGACAAGCCCATGTCTGTCCGGCTTTCCTGCCATGACTGGACCGATGGCGGCAACACGCCGGAGGATGCGGCTATCTTTGCAGCCATGTTCAAGGACGCCGGCGCCGACTTGATCGATTGTTCGTCGGGCCAAGTGTCGAAGGAAGAAAAGCCGGTTTACGGCCGCCTGTTCCAGACACCGTTCTCGGACAAGATCCGCAATGAGATCGGCATCCCGACCATTGCCGTCGGTGCAATCTCTGAGGCCGACCACGCCAATTCGATCATCGCCGCCGGTCGCGCCGATCTCTGCGCTGTCGCCCGCGCGCATCTGGCTGATCCCGCCTGGTCGCTGCACGAAGCCGCCAAGATCGGCCTGAGCTCGATCCCCTGGCCGAAGCAATATCTCTCCGGCAAGACGCAATACGAAACCAATCTTGCCCGCGCGGCCGCCGCTGCCGCACCGGCAAAGTGAGGAAACGATGACGACGACCGGCAAACTCGCGGGCCGTCACGCCCTTGTCACTGGCGCCGGCAGCGGCATTGGTGCCGCAATCGCGCGGGCGCTCGCTGCTGAGGGTGCTCGCGTGACGCTGGCTGGGCGGAGAAGAGAACAGCTGGAGGCGGTAGCTGCCGAAATTGGAGCAAATGCCGTCGTCGTTGGCGATTTCGACGTCACCAATGCCGACGCGATCGCGAACGGCCTGCGCATCGCCCACGAGAAATTCGGCCCCGTCGATATTCTCGTCAACAATGCGGGCGAGGCGCCAAGCGCGCCGTTTGAGAAGACCAGCCTGGACATGTGGAACCGCGTCCTCGCGGTCGATCTCACCGGTGTTTTCCTGGTGACGCAAGCCGCCCTGCCCGATCTCAAAGCGCATGGAGCAGGTGCCCGCATTATCAACATCGCTTCGACGGCGGGCCTGACCGGCTATGGCTATGTTTCCGCCTACGTCGCCGCCAAACATGGCGTCGTCGGTCTGACGCGCTCGCTGGCGCTCGAACTGGCAAAGACTGGCATCACCGTCAACGCTGTCTGCCCCGGTTTCACCGATACGCCGATCATCGAACGCTCGATCGCAACGATCGTCACCAAGACGGGACGCACCGCAGAACAGGCGCTTTCGGAATTCACCAAATCCAATCCGCAGGGACGGCTTGTCAAACCCGAGGAGGTTGCCGACACCGTTTTATGGCTGGCGTCCCCGGCCGCTGCATCGATCAATGGACAGGCAATCGCGGTTGCCGGTGGGGAGGTTTTAGCAGGATGAGCGATCGGGACATGACGATGCAGGGCCATCTCAAGCCCTTCAGGGACTACAAGCCACAGCATTTCCTTTGGGAAGTCAGTGAGGATGGCCGCGTCGCCACCATCCGGCTGAACCGGCCGGAACGCAAAAACCCGCTGACATTCGACAGCTACGCCGAACTGCGCGATCTCTTCCGCGACCTTGCCTACGCGTCTGACGTTCGCGCCGTGGTATTGACCGGAGCTGGCGGCAATTTCTCTTCCGGCGGCGATGTCTTCGAGATCATCGAACCCTTGACCCGCATGGCAATGCCCGAGCTTCTCGCCTTCACGCGCATGACCGGCGATCTGGTGAAAGCCATGCGCAAGTGCCCGCAGCCGATCATCTCTGCCGTCGATGGCATATGCGCCGGCGCGGGCGCCATTCTGGCGATGGCTTCCGACATGCGTCTGGCAACGCCGGAAGCCAAGACGGCCTTCCTGTTCACTCGCGTCGGTCTTGCCGGCGCCGACATGGGCGCTTGCGGCATCCTGCCCCGCATCATCGGCCAGGGCCGCGCCGCCGAACTGCTCTTTACCGGCCGTTCGATGACATCGGCCGAAGGCCATGCCTGGGGTTTCTACAACGGCCTGCATGCCAGCGCCGATCTGGAGCAGGAAGCCGTCAAGCTCGCACGCTCACTGGCCGACGGACCATGGTTCGCGCATGGCATGACCAAGACCATGCTGAACCAGGAATGGGCGATGGGCATCGACGAGATGATCGAATCCGAAGCGCAGGCCCAGGCCGTCTGCATGGCGACGCAGGATTTCCGCCGCGCCTTCGAGGCCTTCGCCGCCAAGCGCAAGCCTGAATTCCAGGGGAATTGAGGCGATGTCCGCGGTATCAAGCCTCCCGGGTCCGACACGGGACCATTTGGATTGGCCGTTCTTCGATGAACGCCACCGGGAATTCGCGGCTGAAGTGGACGCTTTCGCCAAGTCCTCCGCCATGGCCGAAATCGACCATGGCGATGTCGACGGCGCCTGCCGTAAGCTGGTCAAGGCGTTTGGCGAGGCCGGCCTCCTTACAGCCGCGACCGGCACTTCCGACAGCTCTCCACTGATCGATTCCCGCCTCGTCTGTCTTGCCCGTGAAACGCTTGCCTGGCACGACGGCCTTGCCGATTTCGCCTTTGCCATGCAGGGCCTCGGCACCGGCGCGATCGGCCTTTCCGGCTCGGCCGAGCTGCGCGCCGCCGTGCTGCCGAAAGTGCGCGCCGGCGACTGGCTTTCCGCTTTCGCGCTGTCGGAAAAGGATGCCGGTTCGGATGTTGCAGCGATGGCCTGTGCCGCCCGTGCCGATGGCGATTATTATGTCCTCGACGGTGAAAAGACCTGGATTTCCAATGGCGGCATCGCCGATGTCTATACGGTGTTCGCCCGCACAGGCGAGGCGCCGGGCACGCGCGGCATTTCTGCTTTCGTCGTCCTTGCCGACGATCCGGGCTTCTCGATCGCCGAGCGCATCGAAGTCATCGCGCCGCATCCGCTCGCGACGATCCGTTTCGAGAATTGCCGCATTCCCGCTTCGCGCCGGCTTGGCGCACCGGGCGAAGGCTTCAAGATCGCCATGCGCACGCTCGATATCTTCCGCGCCTCCGTTGCCGCCGCAAGCCTTGGCTTTGCCCGGCGGGCGCTGGACGAGTCGCTGGCCCATGTCCGCACCCGGCCGATGTTCGGCGCGACGCTCGGCGACCTTCAGTTGACGCAGGCCGCCCTCGGCGATATGGCGACCGGCATCGACGCGGCGGCCTTGCTCACCTATCGGGCGGCCTGGCGTCGCGACGTGCAGCACCTGCCGACGACGCGCGAGGCGGCCATGGCCAAGATGACGGCCACGGAAACCGCGCAAGCCGTCATCGACCGCGCCGTCCAGCTGTTCGGCGGACGTGGCGTCAAGGCGGGAGAGATAACGGAAAAACTCTATCGGGAGATACGCGCGCTTCGCATTTACGAGGGTGCGACGGAAGTTCAGAAACTGATCGTCGCGCGCGAGCTTCTGAAAAACAATTGACGGGAGAAAAGACGATGAGCCGCGAGATTTTCGATTGGGCCGATCCGTTCCGCCTGGCGGAGCAATTGAGCGATGACGAGCGCATGGTGCTGGACACGGCTCATGCCTATGCGCAGGAGAAATTGGCGCCCCGCGTGCTCGAAGCTTTCCGCCACGAGAAGACCGATCCGTCGATCTTCCGTGAGATGGGCGAACTCGGCCTGCTCGGCCCGACGATCGCGCCGGAATACGGCGGCGCCGGCCTCGGTTATGTCGCCTATGGGCTGATCGCCCGTGAGGTCGAGCGCGTCGACAGCGGCTACCGCTCGATGATGAGCGTGCAATCCTCGCTCGTCATGGTGCCGATCAATGCCTTCGGCTCCGAGGCGCAGAAGCAGAAGTATCTGCCGAAGCTCGCGACCGGCGAATGGATCGGCTGCTTCGGCCTCACCGAACCGAACCACGGCTCCGATCCCGGCTCGATGGTGACTCGGGCCAAACAGGTCGATGGCGGCTACAGCCTGACCGGTGCCAAGACCTGGATCTCCAATGCGCCCATCGCCGATGTCTTCGTCGTCTGGGCCAAAACCGAAGACGGCGTTATCAGAGGCTTCATCCTGGAAAAGGGCTGGAAGGGCCTGTCCGCCCCGGCCATCCACGGCAAGGTGGGCCTGCGCGCCTCCATCACCGGCGAAGTCGTCATGGACAATGTCTTCGTGCCGGAAGAAAATCTGCTGCCGAACGTATCGGGCCTCAAGGGTCCTTTCACCTGCCTGAACTCGGCCCGCTTCGGCATCGCCTGGGGCGCGCTTGGTGCGGCTGAGGATTGCTACGCCAAGGCGCGGCAATATGTGCTCGACCGCAAGCAGTTCGGCCGGCCGCTCGCCGCCAACCAGCTCATCCAGAAGAAGCTTGCCGACATGGTGACCGAGATCACGCTCGGCCTGCAGGGTTGCCTGCGGCTCGGCCGGATGAAGGAAGACGGCCATCCGCCAGTGGAGCTGACCTCGATCCTGAAGCGCAATAGCTGCGGCAAGGCGCTCGACATTGCCCGTGCGGCCCGCGACATGCTCGGCGGCAACGGCATATCCGACGAGTTCGGCATTGCCCGCCATCTCGTCAACCTCGAAGTTGTCAACACCTACGAAGGCACCCACGACATTCACGCCCTCATCCTCGGCCGCGCCATTACCGGCATCGCCGCTTTTTCGAACTGAGGCCGGCCGTGGCGTTCAAAACCACCAGACCTCTGCGCTTCGGAGACTGCGATCCCTCCGGGATCGCTTACTTTCCGTCCTATCTGAACATCCTGGTCGGGGTGCTGGAGGATTATTTCGCGTCGCTGGGCTTCCCCTGGAAGACGCTGGTTGACGACCGCCGCATCGGCGTGCCGACCGTGCGGCTCGACGTGACCTTCGTGCGGCCCGGCTTCCAGGGCGACGAGCTCGATTTCGTGCTGGCGGTGCGCGGCATCGGCCGTTCCTCGCTCGATCTGGAACATCAGGTCTCGGCGAATGGACACGTTCTGTGGACCGCCCGTCATCGTGTCGTTTCCACCTCCCTCGACACCCACCAATCGCTTGCATGGCCGGACGATATCCGTGCCGCACTGACCCCTCATCTGGAGACGACCGATGCACACCATCCTGCAACCTGAAGGCTGGGCCAAGCCGATCGGATATGCCAACGGCATGGCGGCAACCGGCCGCATGGTGTTCGTTGGCGGCCAGGTCGGCTGGAACGCCGCCTGCGAATTCGAAAGCGACGATTTCGTCGAGCAGGTGCGTCAGACGCTGAAGAATGTCGTCGCCATCCTCGCCGAAGGCGGCGCCGAACCGAAGCATATCACCTCGATGACCTGGTATTTCACCGACAAGCAGGAATATCTCGCCAATCTGAAGGGCATCGGCCAAGTCTATCGTGAGATCATCGGCCGGCACTTCCCGGCCATGGCCGCTGTGCAGGTCGTCGCCCTCGTCGAGGATCGCGCCAAGATCGAGATCCAGGCGACTGCCGTTATCCCGGAATAGGATGGTCTGGTCATGTCGGCATTGCGCTTTTCGGACACAATCTCAGCGACGCTGACCGATGGCGTTCTCGTCGTGACCATCGACAATCCGCCCGTCAATGCGCTCTCGGCCGATGTCCGCGCCGGCCTGATGGCGGCGATGGATCACGCGGAGAAAGACAGTGCAATCGTTGCCCTTGTATTGACGGGGGCTGGCAACGCCTTCATCGGCGGCGCCGATATCAAGGAATTCGGCAAGCCTCCCATCGAGCCGCTGCTGCCGCAAGTCATTGCCCGAATAGAGAATTTCTCCAAACCTATCGTCGCGGCCATTAACGGTGTTGCCTTGGGTGGCGGCCTGGAAGTGGCGCTTGCCTGCCATAAGCGCGACGCCGGCCCCTCCGCGAAAATCGGCCTGCCGGAGGTCAAACTTGGCATCGTTCCCGGTGCCGGCGGCACGCAACGCCTGCCGCGCCTGATCGGCACCGCCGCTGCTATCGAACTGATCTCTAGCGGACGAATTATTTCGGCCAACGAAGCACACAAGCTCGGGATCATTGATGGCCTGATCGAAAGCCCGCTGATCGATGCTGCCATTGTCAGTGCCAAGAGCGCAGCCGATCTCCCCTTGCGGCGTACGGGCACGCTGTCTGTTCCGTCAGAACCTGCGGAAGCGATCGACAAAGCAGCCACAGAAGCCCTTCGCAAGGCACGCGGTCAGCGTGCCCCAGCCGAAGCCGTCCGTCTCGTTCGCCTCGCTGGGACGACCTCTCTTGCAGAAGGGCTAGCCGAAGAACGCCGCACCTTCATGGAACTCCGCGACAGCCGGGAGGCCGCAGCGCTCCGCCACGTTTTCTTCGCAGAGCGAGCCGCTGGCAGGGTCGAAAGCCTGGAAAAAGTCGCGCCGCGCAAGATCGAAACTGTCGGCATTGTCGGCACCGGCCTGATGGGCTCCGGTATCGCGGTGGCTGCGCTGAACGCCGGCTATCGCGTCATCGGCATCGAACAAACCCAGGACGCTGCCGACAACGGCCGCGAGCGGATTACCGGCATCCTCGACAAAGCCGTGCAATCCGGCCGCATCGATACGGCAGGCCGGGACGATCGCCTGAGCCGTCTGACGGTTGCCGCCGATGCTCAGGAGCTCGGACAAGCCGATCTCGTCATCGAAGCCGTCTTCGATGATCTGACCGTCAAGACCGAGCTGTTCCAGCGCCTCGGCAGCATCATTCGCACGGACGCCATCCTTGCGACCAACACCAGCTACCTCGATCCAAATGTCATCGGCGCCGCAACCGCGCATCCTGAGCGGGTCGTCGGCCTGCATTTCTTCTCGCCCGCCAATGTCATGCGGCTGCTGGAGGTCGTGAATTGCGAAAAGACGGCGCCGGATGTGCTGGCGAGCGCGCTCGCCTTCGCCAAGCGCCTTGGAAAACTACCGGTCGTCTGCGGCGTCACCGAGGGCTTCATCGGCAATCGCATCTTCTCCGCCTATCGCCGTGAGGCCGAATTCATGGTCGAAGACGGCGCACTGCCACATGAGATTGATGCGGCGCTGGAGGCCTTCGGCTTCCCGATGGGCCTCTTCGCGGTCTACGACATGGCCGGCCTCGAAATCGCCTGGGCGCGGCGCAAACGCCAGACGGCAACGCGCGATCCCGCCGCCCGCTATGTCGTCATCGCCGATCGCCTCTGCGAAGCCGGCCGCTTCGGACAGAAGGCCGGGCGCGGCTGGTATGCCTATCCCGACGGCAAACGCACCGTCGACCCCGAAGTGACGGCCATCATCGAAACTGCCCGCGCCGAAAAGGACATCGCGCCCAAAAGCTTTACGGCAGACGAGATCGTCACCCGGTTGCTGAAGGCCATGGCCGATGAGGGCGATGCGCTCTTGGCAGAGGGTATCGCCGCTCGCGCCAGCGATATCGATCTGGTGATGATCAACGGCTACGGTTTCCCCCCACACAAAGGCGGCCCGATGTTTGCCGCCGGCCGCCGGTGAAAGCCGTCACGCCGCCGACGACAGCAGCGTGAACAGCTCCTGCGGCCGGTTGACGCCGCGCAGCGCGTAGCGGCCGACCGAGACGAGATCGTTGCTCTGGCTGGACGCGAGGGCAGAGACGAAATTCGACGACATCAGTATGTTGCGGTCGGCCGAACGGCACATGGAGGCAATGCGGCTGACCTCGTTGACGGCCGGACCTATGACGGTAAAGTCCAGCCGGTCCATGCTGCCGATATTGCCGTAGAAAACATCACCGATGTGCAGGCCGAGATAGACGTCGGTCACCGGCCTGCCCTCGATCTGCCGCTGGGAATTGAGATCACGCAGCCGCTGGCGCAGCAACGATTCCGCCATTAGCGCCGCGGCACAGGCATCACCCGCATCGCGCGCTTTGAAGATCGCCAGCGTGCCATCGCCGATCAGTTTCAGCACATTGCCGCCGGCCTCGTGGATCGAGGAAATCACTGCGTCGGCGTAAGCATTCAGCATCGGAATGATTTCATCGGGCTCGGCCGTGTCGGAAATGCGGGTATAGTTGGCAAGGTCGGAAAACCACAGCGCCGCCGAGATGCGCTCGGCCTTGCCGCGCGTGATCTTCCCCTCGAGAACATGCCGGGCGGCATCTTCGCCGAGATAAACCTCGGCAATGGTTCGGGCAATGCGTCCCATGGCGGTACATTTGATTGCCAATGCCAGGGCCGGTGTGAGCTTGCGCAGCACACGCAGGTCCTCGTCAAGGAAACCTGCATCAGCGGCAGTGGCGAAGTGAGAATAGAAACAATCCATCTCACCGATGGTGCCCCCTTCTTCGAACCGGTGCACCATGGCGAGATAGTCGGTGTGACCGTCGGTCTTCAGCGTATCGAGCCCGAAGAAATCGATTGGGTCGCCGAAGCCTATGCGCCGACGCACCTCGTCTCCGCCTGTCGTCAGCAAATGATAGAAGGAGGAACGCAGCCAGTTCTCGGCGGCGATCCCCTGATGCGACGGGCCATATTCGAACTCGCGTTCGATCACCTGATTGCCGTCCCAACGGAAGGCACGACCTTCATAGACCGGATGCAGCGTATCCATCAGCGCCATCGCGCGATCGACATTGAGCCCGCGCTGACGGCATGCCTCGCAGAAGCCCGCCAGGATGTCGGCTTCCCCCATGCCTTTAAGGCCGCTCTGCATGAGCCAGGAGGCGATTTCGCCAATGTCCTTGTCGTTCATGGATATCTCCCGACCCCGGAATAGATTCGCTTTAATACGAAATAGGCGGCCTTGGAACGCTGCACAACGCAAATCGCCCAGCCAGAAACAAACGATCGCCGCTCCTGTGGCACAGAAGCGGCGATATCACACAGAAATGGTGCAGCAAGACGGTCGGTTCAACCCTTCACATGCGGCTTCAACAGATATTCCAGGCCGATGCGCCAGAAGAGTTCAGCGCGGACGCGGTCGGCGACGCCGTTGACGATTTCCGCGCCGTCCTCGGACGGATCGATATGGGTGCGGAACGGACGCGTGCCGAAGGGCATGTTGACGACATCGACGATAGCGACGGCGACCGAGGCGGCATCGGCGTCGGCGGGCTCCAGCGAAGCCAAACCCTTCAGCGCCTGATCCGGAACGCCGGCATAGGGACCATTGTCATATTCGGCAGCACGCGCCTTGTCGGCCGGCGAGCCGGAATGGGCAAAGTGGTTGGTACCCTTGGTGAAGGCGCCGGGCACGATGATGGCAGTTTCGATGCCCCACCGGGTCAGTTCGGACGCGTAGGAGACGGCGAGCGAATCCATGGCGGCCTTGGCGGCGAAATAGGGCGAGAGATACGGCGGCGTACCGCCGCGGGTGCTGGACGACGACACCCAGACCACCAGGCCCTTGCCCTGCTTGCGCAGATGGGGAAGTGCTGCTCGATTGACGCGCTGGGTGCTCAAGACGTTGATGTCGTAAAGCTGGGCGAACTGTTCCGGCGTGAAGGCTTCCGCCGGACCGAAGGACATGTGACCAGCATTGTGGATGATGACGTCGATATGGCCTTCCTGCTCGATAACCCTGGCGATACCTGCCTCGACGGAGGTATCAGAAGCGACGTCGAGTTCGACGGCCTTCAGGTCCACGCCGTTCTCCCTGGCGAAGGCAGCGACCTCGGCGACCTGCGGCGCATTACGGCCTTCTGTTTCGCGCATGCTGGCGTAGACGGTGTGGCCCGCCTTGGCGAGCGCGCGGGCAGTGAGAGCACCGAAGCCGCTCGATGCACCGGTGATGACGATAACTTGCTTGCTCATGATCGTATTCCTTTTCGAAGTGGCTGTGCCGCGAATGGGTGAAATGAGTTCAGATCGGTATGGGCCGGCGGCGACGGCCTTACCCCGCCGACACCTGGGAGGGCTCAGATCATGCCGCCATTGGCGCGCAGCGTCTGACCGTTGATCCAGCCGCCGTCCGGGCCGGCGAGGAAGGAGACGGCAGCGGCGATGTCTTCCGGCGTACCCAGCCGCTCCAGCGGGTTCATCTTGGCCATGCGATCGATCAGCTCGTCGCTCTTGCCGTTGAGGAAGAGGTCAGTGGCCGTCGGACCGGGAGCCACGGCGTTGACCGTGATCGACCGGCCACGCAGTTCCTTGGACATGATGCCGGTCAGTGTTTCGACGGCGGCCTTGGTGGCAGCGTAGACGCCATAAGTCTCGAGCTTGAGCCCGACGACGCTGGTCGAGAAGTTGATGATCCGGCCGCCATCGCGCAGACGCTTGCCGGCTTCGCGCAGCGTATTGAACGTACCCTTCAGATTGATGGCGATATGCCGGTCGAAATGGGCGTCGTCGGCATCGGCGATCTTGGCGAGCTGCATGATGCCGGCGTTGTTGACCAGGACGTCGACGCCACCAAAAGCGGCCTCGGCTGCATCGAACATACGGCGCACGGCTTCGGCATCGGAGACATCAGCCTTGGCGGTCAGCGCCTTGCCGCCCTTTTCCTCGATCCTGCGGGCCAGCTCCTCGGCGGCGGCTTCGCTGCCGGAGTAATTGATGACGACGGTGAAACCGTCTTGAGCGAGGCGTTCCGCAATCGCTGCGCCGATACCGCGGGACGCGCCGGTAACGATAGCTACCTTTTTGGAATTGTTGGTCATTGCCTTCATCCTTCACTGTGATTGCGCCGTAGCGCGTTTCGATGAGAGGAAGATGCCTCTTTTCAGATTGCGGATAATCAGCCATTATTTGACATCACTATCCGAAATTACCGAACAAAGAAAAATGGACAGATTCGATGCCATGCGGGTGTTTTCCCGCGTCGTGGAACGGCGCAGCTTCACGCTGGCCGCCGAAGACACCGGTCTGCCGCGCTCCACGGTGACGGACGCCGTTAAACAACTGGAGGCGCGGCTCGGCGTTCGCTTGCTGCAGCGAACGACACGGCATGTCAGCCCGACGCTGGATGGCGAAGCCTACTACCAGCGCTGCCTGCGTATTCTATCAGACATAGAAGATGCGGAGGGTGCCTTTGCCGGCGCCAAGCCGAAGGGCCTGCTGCGCGTCGATGTCCATGGCACGCTGGCCCGGCATTTCGTACTGCCGAACCTGCCTTCTTTCCTGGAGACCTATCCGGAAATCGAGCTCTACATGACAGAGGGCGACCGCTTCGTTGATCTCATTCGCGAAGGCATCGACTGCGTGCTGCGTGTCGGCACGCCGCAGGATAGCGACATGATCGCCCGCCGCGTCGCCCTGCTGGAGGAGATCACGCTGGCAGCGCCTGCTTATATCGAGCACTTCGGCATCCCTCAGCATCCGGAAGCCCTCGACGGCCACCGCATGGTCGGCTTCCGCTCGTCGGCGACGGGCGGATTGCTGCCGTTGGAGTTCATCGTCGATGGTGCAGTGCGCAATATTAGCCTGCCTGCGACAGTCTCGGTTAACGCCGCCGAAAGCTATTTTTCAGCGGCCAAGCTTGGCCTGGGCCTGATCCAGGTGCCGCGCTATCACGCCGAACATGCCCTGAAATCCGGCGAACTGGTGCACGTCCTCAAGGACTTTCCGCCAACCAGGACACCTGTCTCGATGCTCTATCCCCGCAATCGCCAGCTTTCCCCGCGCGTGCGCGTCTTCATCGACTGGCTTGTCAGGGTTTTTGCCCGACAAACAGAGGTGGAAAGCGGCGCTGGATGAATATTCCATGGAACCGATCAAATAAATGAAATCGGCTCTTTGAATGCGCCGATAACGCTCCTACGTCGAAGGCGATATTCTTGTAGGCGCCTGCCCGCGCAGGCTGCCATGAACCAGCGATGTCCGAGAGGGATGAACCCATGTCTGAACAGAAGCAACTCAAGCTTGGGGCCTTCATGCGCCCAGTCAGCCTGCATACCGGCGCATGGCGCTATCCCGGCTCCTATCCGGATGCGAACTTCAATTTCAAGCACATCAAGAGCTTCGCACAAGCGCTGGAACAGGCGAAATTTGATGCCTTTTTCATGGCCGATCATCTCGCCGTGCTGAACATGCCCATCGAGGCGTTGAAGCGCAGCCAGACTGTAACGTCTTTCGAGCCTTTCACGCTGCTCTCGGCGCTCGCCGCTGTCACCGAAAAGATCGGTCTCGTCGCAACGGCCTCCACCACCTTCGACCAGCCATACCACATCGCCCGCCGTTTCGCCTCTCTTGACCATATTAGCGGCGGTCGCGCCGGCTGGAATATCGTGACGACATCCAATCCGGACGCAGCACTGAATTTCGGCCTTGAAGAGCATATGGAGCACGGCGAACGCTATCACCGCGCCCGCGAATTCTACGATGTCGTCACCGGCCTCTGGGACAGCTTCGCCGACGACGCTTTCCTCCGCGATGCCGAAAGCGGCATCTTCTTCGATCCGGAAAGGATGCATGTGCTTGCCCACAAGGGCGAAGAGTTGAGCGTGCGCGGGCCGCTCAATATTGCCCGCCCGCCACAGGGTTGGCCGGTGATCGTCCAGGCCGGGCAATCGGATGCCGGACGCCAGCTTGCCGCCGAAACGGCCGAAGCGGTCTTCGCCGCCCCTCGCAATCTCGCCGACGGCAAGGCGATTTACGCCGACATCAAGAGCCGGATGCAGCGCATCGGCCGCAACCCGGATCACCTGAAGATCCTTCCCGCCGCCTTCATCGTCGTCGGCGATACGATCGAGGAGGCGAAGGCCAAACGCGCCAAGCTCGATAGCCTCGTCCATTACGACAGCGCCATCGCCTCCCTGTCGATCGCGCTCGGTCATGATGCCTCCAGCTTCGATCCCGATGGCCCGCTGCCGGAAATCCCGGAAACCAATGCCAGCAAGAGCGGCAGGGAACGCGTCATCGCATTGGCCGAAGCGGAAAAGCTGACCGTGCGCCAGCTTGCCCAGCGCCTTGGCGGCTATGCCGGCCTCGCCTTCATCGGCACGCCGCAGACCATTGCCGACGAGATGGAGCAATGGCTGCGGGAGGAAGGATCCGACGGTTTCAACGTCGTCTTCCCCTTCCTGCCGCAGGGCTTGCTGGACGTGACCACGCGTGTCGTTCCGGAACTGCAACGCCGCGGCATTTTCCGCCGCGAATACGAGGGCACGACATTGCGCGAACATCTCGGCCTGCCACGCCCGCAGAACCGCTTCTTCACACCGACTTCCGAAGCGGCGCAATAAGAGACACAGCAGATGAGCCATATCACGCCGATCGATTACGACACCGCCTCCGAAGCTGTCCGCGCCGAACACGACCGCGAAGTGGAGCTTCGCGGCCGCATGACCAATATGAAGCGGACGCTGCTGCACTCACCGGTGGCACACCGCATCTATGCCGAATGGTTCACGCTGCGCGAAGAACTGCGCCCGGCGCTGGACGACCGCGCCGTCTGGCTTTTCTGCCATGCCATTTCGCTGGAAAGCCGCTCGATCATCCCTGTCGGCTTCTTCCGCCGGGCGCTGATCAACGTCGGCCTGATGCCGGAAACCATCGTACCCACTGAAGACGAGGCGCTGCTGATCGATTTCGGCAAGGCCATCGTCAGGGATTCCAACGCCGTGCCGGAGGAATTGTGGGACCGATTGAAGGCGCGCTATGATGAACCGACGCTAGCCAACCTCGTGGCTTTCGCCGGCATCATGATTGCCACGGCGGTCTACAACAATGTGGTGAAAGTGGATATCGATCCTGAGCTTGGACCTTATCTGGAGGGATTTGAGTTCCCCTCGAAATAACGAAAAACCCCTCACCCTAGCCCTCTCCCCGTTTTGACGGGGAGAGGGGACGACCTTTGTTTCTCGCCTATTTCGTTGGTGAAGGGGACCGCGGTGGTGCATCTATCCCCTTCTCCCCGTCAAAACGGGGAGAAGGTGCCCTACAGGGCGGATGAGGGGCTTTCTCCACCTGCACTAACTCACCCCGAAATCACTGTCTCGAAGCTCGGATTTCCCCGGATCGTATTGCTGACGGTACAGATCTCGTCCTCGGCGGCGTGCGCGATGGCATTGCGGATCTCGTCACCGAAATCGCCTTTGATCGTGAAGGCGATGTTGAATTTTTCGACGCGCGACAGTCCTTCCGTCGCCTTCTCGCCAGTCACGACGGCAGTCACTTCCGTCAGTTTGTCGAGCACGCCGAGACTGCTTGCAGCCATGCGGGCGCTGAGTACGAGGCAGGCGGACAGCGACGAATAAAGCAGGTCGAGCGGATTGAAGCCTGGCTGCGATGGCGAGGTGACGATGTCGATTTCGCCGCCTGTCACCGACGTCACATGCGGAAGGCCGGTTCGGCCGACCGTCGCCGTAGCGCCCGTCTGTCTCGTCTTCACCTTCAACTCGGCCATATCGAAAATCCCTCAGATAAAATCGCTGAAACTGCTGCACAACACATAGGGATTCACCTCGCCCGACACAATCGTCGTTACCAGCCCTTGCGTGTTCATGTCAGTTGCGCCACCACATGATCATAAGCTCATCGCAGACAGGCAAATTTCGACATGACCGTTTCCGATCCCCGCGCTTTCCTCACCTCCCTCTTCGACGCAGCCGTTCGCGCCGCCGATCCTATGACCGGCATCCGCGCGCATCTGCCGGCAAAACCTAAGGGACGGACGATCGTCATCGGCGCTGGCAAAGGATCGGCGCAAATGGCTGCTGCCTTGGAACAATGCTGGGATGGCCCGCTGGAAGGGCTAGTGGTGACGCGCTACGGCTTTGCCGCCCCCTGCCGCTACATCGAGATCATCGAAGCCGCCCATCCTGTTCCCGATGAAGCCGGCCTCGTCGCCTCCGGGCGGCTGTTGAAGCTGGTCGAAGGATTGACGAAGGACGATCTGGTGATCGCCCTGATCTCCGGCGGTGGATCGGCACTACTGCCCTCCCCGGCGGGCAGCCTTACCCTTGCCGACGAGATCGCCGTCAACAAGGCGCTGCTCGCCTCCGGCGCGCCGATTTCGGCGATGAACGTCATCCGCAAACATCTGTCCACCATCAAAGGCGGCCGCCTCGCAGCAGCCGCCTATCCGGCCAAGGTCGTCTCGCTGGTGGTTTCCGATATCCCCGGTGACGATCCGGCCCTCGTCGCCTCCGGCCCGACCGTACCCGGCGCCGGTACATGGGCAGAGGCGCTGGATCTCATCCGTCTTTACCGCATCGAACTGCCCGCCGCCGTGCTCGCGCATATCGAAAAGCCGGAAGCCGATGCGCCGCCGACGGACGATCCGCGCTTTGCCCGCAATGAAGTGCATGTCATCGCATCGGCCGGCGTCTCGCTGGAGGCTGCGGCCAGAGTGGCGCGCGAGGCCGGCATCGAGGCGGCGATTCTTTCGGATGCGATCGAAGGGGAAGCCCGCGAGGCAGCCCATGTCCATGCCGCCATTGCCCGCGAGATCCTTCATCGCAATCGCCCTTCCGCCAAGCCGATCGTGTTGCTGTCGGGTGGGGAAACGACAGTAACGCTGACAGGCAAGGGCAAGGGCGGGCGAAACTCCGAATTTCTGCTGTCGCTGGCGATCGACATCGACGGCCACACCGGTATTTACGCTATGGCCGCCGATACTGACGGCATCGACGGCAGCGAAGACAATGCCGGCGCCTTTGCCGACGCAAGCACAGTGGCGCGGCTGCGCAAGGCCGGGCTAGTCCCCGCTGAGATGCTGAGAAACAACGATGCCTGGTCGGCATTCGACGCGATCGGGGACCTCTTCGTGCCCGGACCGACCGGGACGAATGTCAATGATTTCCGAGCCATCCTGATCGCCTAAAGCGCATCGCGACCTTTCAGGTCCATGCGTTTTAGGCCCGTGGTTTTGCGCATGTCGTTATCACAAAATCGCGGCACACTGTTGCACGATATGCGTTAGTCGCCGGGCTGCATTAGATCAGGATTGGTGGAGCAATCCTCGCAGCGCCAATAGGCGGGTGCTGTCGATGCCCACCGGAAAAAATGACGACGACAATGCGTGCATTCGATCTCGACGACATGCGCCTTCCTGGCGATGACAACCGGCTTCGGCTGGCTATTGCGTTCGTTCTTCCACTGCTCGAGTTTCGTGACGATCATGTCAGTCCTCCACGCAATACTTCCGCCTGCCACAGGCGCCTACCTAAAGTAGACTGTACTGATGAAGAAAATATTGCGAGTGCAAAAAGGCATTAACCGCCGCATTCAAAAGGCTCGAAAGATCGATTGCACACCTCTCGTTTAGCGCGTTTGCATTAACCCGATTAGCCGGATGACACTCTTGCCTATCGTCGGGACGAATCTCCATCAGGTCCCGATTCCGGGCACTCGGCTGCGACGGGCCGCTAGCGAAATTTCAACAGCAGAACGCATTTCAACACTAGACACAACGCCCGCGATAGGTTCCCTTACGGCAGAACCTGATTTCGGGAGGGACTATCATGCGCCATTTCCGCCAACGGGCGATATCCTCAGCCACCATCTTCGCCTTCGGGCTCTTTTCCATCACCACCGTTCAAGCCGCAGCACCACAGCCGGTCGAGGCTGAGCACGGCATGGTAGTCACTGCCCAACATCTGGCGACCGATGTCGGCGTCGACGTGCTGAAGAACGACGGCAACGCCGTGGATGCCGCGGTCGCGGTCGGTTATGCGTTGGCTGTGGTTTATCCGACCGCTGGCAATATCGGCGGCGGCGGCTTCATGACCATCCGGCTGAAGGACGGTAAGACGGCATTTCTTGACTTCCGCGAACGCGCGCCGCTTGCCTCGAGCAAGACCATGTATCTCGACGCCAAAGGCAATGTCGTCAAAGGCGCAAGCACGGACGGCTATCTTGCTGTCGGCGTGCCGGGCTCCGTCATGGGATTCGAGACCGCGCGCGAGAAATACGGCACGAAATCCCGTCAAGAACTGATGGCGCCGGCAATCCGCTACGCCAAGGAAGGTTTTGCTTTGAACCAGGCGGATGCCGCCGAGCTGAATGAAGGCAAGAAATGGCTGGCACGCGATCCGGCCGCGGCCGCTATCTTCGTCAAAGCAGACGGTAAGCCCTTCGAAACCGGCGACACGCTGACTCAGCCGCAGCTCGGCGCGGCCCTGTCCAGAATTTCGGAACAAGGTCCGGACGGCTTCTACAAAGGGGCGACCGCCGACGCCATTGTCAACGCCAGCCGCGACAAGGGCGGCATTCTGGCGAAGGAGGATTTCGAGCAGTACAAAGTCCGCGAACTCGATCCGGTGACGTGCAATTACCGGGGCTATGAGATCATCTCCTCGCCGCCGCCCTCTTCCGGCGGTGTGATCATTTGTGAGATCCTCAACGTGTTGGAAGGCTATCCGCTTTCCTATACCGGCTACGGCTCCGCAGCCACCGTGCATCTCATGGCCGAAGCCATGCGCCACGCCTATGTTGATCGCAATTCCGCGCTAGGTGATCCTGATTTCGTCAACAATCCCATCAGCAAGCTGCTCGATAAAGACTATGCCAAGAAAATCCGCGACAGCATCGATCCCTATCGCGCCGGCGTCTCCAAGAATCTGAAGCCGAACGGTCTCGGCGAGAGCACGGAGACCACACATTATTCGATCATCGACAATGACGGCAATGCGGTTGCCGTCACCTATACACTAAACGGCTCCTTCGGCGCCGGCGTGGTCGCGCCCGGCACCGGCATCTTGCTCAACAACGAGATGGACGATTTCACATCCAAGCCAGGGGTACCCAATCTCTACGGTCTGGTGCAGGGCGAGGCCAATGCCATCCAGCCGAAGAAGACGCCGCTTTCCTCGATGAGCCCGACCATCGTCGCCAAAGACGGAAAGCCCTTCATGGTGATCGGCAGCCCTGGCGGCGCACGCATCATCACGATCACTCTCGAATCGATCGTCAATGTTATCGATTTCGGCATGGATATTCAGCAGGCGATCGACGCGCCGCGTATCCATCACCAGTGGCTGCCGGACAAAGTCTATACCGAGCCCTACACGCTGTCTCCCGACACGATCAAACTGCTGACCGGCATGGGCTACAATGTTGAGGTCGGCGGCGATTGGCCGGTCTGGGGTCAGGCCGCCGGCATTCTCGTCGGCGGCAAGAGCCTAGGCGATATCGCCAAGGGTGGCGGAGCCCGCTACAACGGCGCGATGGACAGCCGCGCCGGCTCGGGTCTCGCCGAAGGCTACTGATCCCTAAGCGATCTTGGCGAGCTCAGCCAGCACGGTTTCAAAGGGCGTCGGCGCCACTACGTGTTCGTTGACTTCAGCAGGCTCGAAGTCGATCCAGCCGGAGCTGAAGCTTTCAATCATCTCGATGCGCGGCTCCGGCCACGCAGCACCCTGCGCCCGGAAACGCTGTTCCCACTCGGCGCGCGGGACGGGCTTGGCGACGACCGGGCGACCGATGGCTTGACCGATCAGGGTCGCGATTTCGATCTGGGTATAACGCTTCGGCCCTTCGATCTCGATCACCCGGCGGCCGGTCCAGGACTCGGCCATCGTCCTTGCCGCAATGGCACCGATATCGGCGGTGGCGATCATCGAATAAGGCTTGTCGAGCGGCGACAGATAGCTTGGCATCTCGCCGGTTTCGCGTGCTGGTGCGATATCCCACAACGAATTCTCCATGAACCAGGTCGGCCGCAGCGTGGCGACCGGCATGGTCAACGGCGCCAGCGCCTCTTCCAGCATATGCACCTGGGTGATAAGCCCGAGACCGGAGGTGCGCTGACCGCCGATCGACGACAGCATCACGACTTTGCCCGGCTGCGCGCGCTGGATGGCGGCCGCTTGTGCCGCGGCATCCCTGCGGGCACCTGGAAAACCGGGATCGGGTGCGAAATTCGGCGAGGCCATGACGAAGACGCCTTCGGCACCCTCGAAAGCCCGCGCCAGCGCATCGGCATCATCGAAAGTGGCGACGGCGACTTCCACGCCGAGCTTTTCCCATTCCGCACCCTTCGCCCGGTCGCGAACTACGGCCCGGATCTTATGCCCCGCGCTAATGAGCGCGTGTGCGGTCGTGCCACCGACCTTGCCGGTCACGGCAGTGATTACAAACATGATCTTCTCCTTGAAGATGTGGTTAGGTGTCAGAAGTCAGGCGGCCGAGGTCGGACCGGCTCCGATTTCGTTTCGGAAACCTTTATGCAACAGGATGGAACATGACTTAAGTGCGCTTATGTCAGCTTATTCCTGACATAAAATCAGCAATTGAAACACACCATCTTACGCGGGAAAACAGACCGTGATCGATACAACCAATGCTAATCGCTACTGCCTGTTCATCTGGCATTCATCGGCTGTGACATTCCTGCCCGCCTGCGTCGTTTTTTCCATTTCGATCAATAAGATTTGCAAATTCGGATATAGTCATCCCGCGTGAGCGGGAGTATACCAGCCCCCGTTCCAATCGGCCTTTGCGCCGTCACCAGACTTGCGGTTCTGTCTTTGGACCCCACCGCGCCATCGAGAGCGATCCCCGACAATGTCGGACCAGATTTTCCAGGCCGCCCCAACCCGGCGGGCCGCCCCTAGTTTTCGTGTTATCGCGCTTATCGTAGCAAGCGCCATGTTCATGGAGCAGCTTGACGCGACCGTTCTCGCCACAGCGCTGCCGACCATGGCGAGAGACTTTAGCGTCAGTGCGCCGGCGATGAGCATCGCGCTCACCTCCTATCTGCTCAGCCTCGCGATCTTCATTCCGGCGAGCGGCGCGATCGCCGATCGTTATGGCTCTCGCACGGTTTTCCGAACGGCCATCGCCGTTTTCGTGGTCGGCTCGCTCCTCTGTGCCCAGGCTCCCACCTTGTTCTTCCTCGTCGTCGCCCGCCTGATCCAGGGCCTCGGCGGCGCCATGATGATCCCGGTCGGCCGTCTCGTGCTGATGCGCAGTGTCGCGCGCAAGGATATGGTGTCCGCCATGTCCTGGCTGCTCATTCCAGCGCTTGTCGGCCCGATTCTCGGTCCCCCCATCGGGGGCATGTTCGTCACCTATCTCGACTGGCGCTGGATCTTCTACATCAACGTACCGATCGGCATTATCGGTTTCGCTCTCGTCACGATGTTCATCGAAGACGTGAAAGGCCCGAGGAACGGCCGCTTCGATCTGTCGGGCTTCGTCCTATCCGGCATTTCGCTCGGCTCGCTGCTGTTCGGCTTCGAAATGTCGAGCCGCGAAGGCGAAGGCTATCTGGCCGTGTTCCTGATTTCGATCGGCCTGCTGTTCGGCATCGCCTACCTTCGCCATGCCCGCAAGCATCCGTCGCCGATCATGGATTTCTCGCTGATGAGGGTACCGACCTTTGGAGCATCGGTCATCGCGGGCTCGCTGACGCGCATCAGCCAGGGCGCTACGCCCTTCCTCATTCCGCTGATGCTGCAGCTCGGTTTCGGCCTGTCCGCCGCCTCCGCCGGTCAGATCTCCATCGCCACAGCCCTCGGCTCGATGGCAATGAAGCCGCTGCAGCTCAAGATCCTGCGCAGGCTCGGCTTCCGCACCAGCCTGCTGATCTTCGGCGTGATCGGCACGCTCGGCTACGGGCTTTGCTCGATCTTCCGGCCCGACTGGCCGTTGCCGCTGATCTTCGTGATCCTGTTCTTCTGCGGCTTCTTCATGTCGTTCCAGTTCACGGCCTATAACACCATCGCCTATGACGAGATCGAGCGCGAGCGCATGAGCTCGGCGACGAGTTTCTATACGACGTTCCAGCAGTTGATGCTGTCGCTCGGCATTTGCGTCGCAGCTCTTGCCCTGCATGGCTCGATGTATGTGCGCGAACACGCGACCGCCGAGATGAGCGACTTCTCCGCCGCCTTCATCGTCGTCACCCTGATCGCGCTTCTCGCCATGGTCTGGAACGCCCGCTTCTCGAGCACCGCCGGTTCGGAAATCAGCGGCCACCGCAAGAAGTCGCCCGAGGACGCGCTCGGCGGACACTGAATTGCTTCAGCGAAAGTCTCGAAAAACTCGCTCGCCAGCGATCTTGCGACTGGCTAGCCGCAGCCCAATGAAGCAGGTCGTCATTCAGAACTTCTTTTTGAGGAAATATCGCGGAACAGCGCCGCTGCCGCCTTCAAGCTCGCCAAACAGCGTGTAGCCAAGCTTCTCGAAAAAGGGGCGAGCCTGGAATTCAAACGTGTCCAACCAGATGCCGATGTAGCCACGCGCCTTCGCGATCGCTTCAGCTTCCTCGATCAATCGAGTGCCGAGCCCCATTCCGCGATATTGTTCCGGCACGATCAGGAACTTGACGAAGGCCCAGCCGTAGCCGTCGACACCATAGAGACCGCCCGTGACTTCCTTCGTTTCCGGATCGCGGATAGCGATGGCGAAATCCGGTTCCTCCGGCGCGAAGTCCCGCATTTCGGCGTTGAAGGAAACCAACGCGGCGAGGATGCCAGCTTTCACATCAGGTTCGGGGTCTGTGGGAATGATCTCGATGAGAGGGCGCATGGGATGCTTGTTTCCAAATGTTCAGTTGTAAAACGCCGATTGAAGCGGCAGTTTTACATCTAATTTTTGCAGAAGCGCAAAACCGGACTCTCGCAGCGATCAACTTCGCGCAAGCCGTTCGAGAAATATTTTCAATGACTGCTCGCCTAGAGCAAAATACAAAAAAGGCCGGGCTAACCCGACCTCTTCCTTCATCGCCTCAACGATCGATGCCAGTACATCCGTGGTCAAAGACCAGAAGCAAATGCCTCACAGTGATTGAAGCTGGTCAGCCGACATCTTGCCGGAACGCTTGTCCTGGACAAGCTCGTAGGAAATCTTCTGGCCGTCACGGAGAGTGCTCATTCCAGCGCGTTCAACCGCGGAAATGTGCACGAAGACATCCGTCGCGCCGTCGTCAGGCTGAATAAAACCAAAACCCTTGGCAGCATTGAACCACTTTACAGTACCTGTGCTCATAGCGATGACCTTTCAATCACTCGTATAAAGATCGCATTCCAGGCAACCGCCCGGGTGCTTTAGACCGATTTTGAGAGGGAAGTTCGTCAATGTCGCGCAGAGTGCGTCGAGGCAAAGTTCATTCACCAATATCGATGAAGAGGTTATACCGGCTGGCTGAATATGCCACAAGGAAAAACATCAGAAATATCGAAAATGGCTGAATATTTCGTCCGAATCGAGCCATGCGACATAAAATCATCACTCATTGACAATCAAAATCGGATAGTCTTTTCCCTGCTATTTCCGAGAAATTTGCGTCGCCCTATATAGGATTCACCCGAATTTTTCTTTTTATCTGCCAAGTTTCAGCGCAAAAACTCTGCCTGATTTCTTGGAAACCGATAGACTTATATCGCCGCTATAAACGCGCCATCCGATACCGAATACGATTTCCCGCCTTGCGGGCGCGGATGCTCAACCGTCCAAAGCCCGCAAGTAACGCCAACGCCGACGCGAACCAAGGAGGCCAATATGGCGCCGTCTAACAAAGACAACCTGTTCGGAGCCAAGAAGCAAGCATCGCTGAAGGCCAGCGGGCTCGACTCCACCGTTAAGGAAATCATCGCCAGCGAACAGATGATCCGCGAACGCAAAACGGCGCGCCTGCGGGAATTGCGCCTCGAGAAGGAGGCGTTACAGCCGCCACCGGAGCCAAAGACCAAGACCAAACGAAAGATCGTCAAGCCATCCGAATAGGCGCTTTCGGTGAACACAGCCTCCATGGATGCAGCATTGAATTGACCGCTGTTTCCGCCCTAAATAGCGACCAATTGCGCAATCCATCCTGGAGCATCTTATGGTCGCCGGCATTCACCACATCACGCTGATCACCCGCAAGGTGCAGGCGAATGTCGATTTCTACGCGGGCTTTCTTGGTCTGCGTCTGGTCAAACGCACCGGAGGCTTCGAGGACGCAACGCAATTGCATCTCTTCTATGGCGATGCCACGGGATCGCCGGGATCTCTGGTGACCTTCCTTGTCTGGGAGGACGGATCTCCCGGTCGTCCCGGCATCGGCCAGGTCGGCGAAATCTCGCTCGCCATCGACCCCGCCAGCATCGGTTTCTGGCTGACGCGCGCCTTAAGTGCAGGGCTGAAACCGGAAGGCCCTTCGGACGAATTCGGCGAACCGGTGCTGCGGCTGAAAGATCCGGATGGTATCATCGTCAAATTGGCCGGTGCCAAGGATCTGCAATCGACCGCACCTTGGACAAGCGGGAACATCCCGCTTGAACACGCCGTCAGACGCATTCGCGGCGCGACGCTGTTCAGCGAGACGCCTGAGGAGACGCAAAACCTTCTCGTGAAGCATTTCGGCTACCGGCCAGCGGCCAGCAGCGGCGCGATCAGCCGCCTCATTTCCGAACCCGGCGACATCATCGACATCCGCGATGCCAGCGGTTTCTGGGCAAGCGCGCCGGGAACCGGCACGGTCGACCACGTGGCGTTTCGTGCTTCCGACGACGCGGAGCTGCAAACGGTGCGCACGGCGCTGCAGGCGATCAATTCCTGGCCGACGGCGATGCACGACCGCAAATATTTCCGCTCGCTCTATGTCCGCGAGCCGGGTCGAATCCTGTTCGAGCTGGCAACCGATGTGCCAGGCATGTTGGTCGATGAAGACGAGGTGACACTCGGCACGCGTCTTTTCGCGCCCGATGACAAACCAGAACGATTGGCTGAATTGAACGTTATCCTGCCGCAATTCTCGATGCCCGGCGAGCCGCGCGTCATCTACCGCGATCTGCCGTTCGTGCACCGCTTTTTCACGCCGCAGGAACCGGACGGCACTGTCTTTGTTTTGCTGCATGGCTCAGGCGCCAGCGAAACGACGCTGATGCCGATCGCCCATAAGATCGGCGAGCAGGCAACGTTGCTCGGCGTGCGCGGCCGGGCGCTCGAGGAAGGCGCGCCGCGCTGGTTCCGCCGCATCACGCCGTTTACCTTCGATCGGGCCGATATCGCAAATGAAGCGGAAGCCTTTGCTGCGTTCATTGACGGTGCGATCCATGCTTATGGTCTCGATCCCGAACGCATCGTCTATATCGGCTACTCGAACGGCGCAAACCTGATCAATGCCATGCTGTCGCTGCACCCGCATCTCATCCGCCGCGCCGTGCTGCTGCGCTCCATGGCCGTTCTCACCGATCCGCCGCCGGCGGACATGTCGGACACCGACGTCTTGATCATCGCTGGCGCGAAGGACGATTACGGACCCTACGCGCAGCCGCTCGCCGAACGGCTCCGCGCCGACGGCGCGACGGTGAACCTGCAAACCATCCCGCACGGTCATGAGCTCACCGACGCCGATGTGCCGATCATCCAGGCTTGGTTGAAGCGATTTGAGCTGTGAGAACTTTGGCATATTATTGAGCATGCCGACGCGGCAGCTCTATGCTAGGCCCCTCACCCCAGCCCTCTCCCCGCTCATGCGGGGAGAGCGAGCTTTTCTCCAAATTCAAGCAATGCGTTTCGAGGCTCCGGGAAATGCGAACGAGTCCCCTCTCCCGCATTGCGGGGAGAGGGCTAGGGTGAGGGGCCGGGCATGAACAAGCGGCGCAAAAGCGCCTGTTCAACCGGCGTCATATTTCGCGCAATAAGTTCTTCGCCATCATCATATGCACGCCCTTGTTGCCGTTGACCGCCTGAGTGACATGCAGGTCGCCGGCGAGGCTACAAAGCGTATAGGCATCCTCCCGCGACAGGCCGGCCTTCTCGCCGAGCAGCACGATCATATCCCGCAATGCCATGACCGAACATTGGTCGAGATCCGGGTCCATGCCCATGGTGATGTAGTGAGTTGGAGTTTCGGCGCGTGGATAGGTAAAGCTCAGATCATTACGGACAATGAACTGGAAGGTACCGCGCAGCGCCGTCTCGATCGCCGTGATGCAGACCTCGCCGTCACCTTGCGCACCGTGGCCGTCGCCGCAGGAAAACAAAGCGCCTTCGTTGAAGATCGGCAGATAGAGCGTTGTGCCGGCAACCAGTTCCTTGTTGTCGATATTGCCGGCATGGGCACGCGGCATGATCGAGGAGATACGGCCCCAATTCGGCGGCGGCGCAACACCCATGACGCCGAAGAACGGAGCCAGGGGCAGCTTCAGACCCCAGGGCAGATGCGCAACATTGGCCTCTGCGTCGAGCGGGATGTTCAGCAGGCGTGCCGTCTCGAAGTCGTAGGGCAAGGTACCGGCCAGCGGACGGATGACGTTGTAGCCCCAATTTTGGCGAAGCTTCACATCCTTGATACGCACCTCCAAAACCTGGCCGGGCTTGGCGCCGCGGATCGCCACGGGTCCGGTCAGGATATGGCCGGGCATTTCCTGCACGGAATTCTTGTGGACGTCGAGCAACTCGGGCGGGATGAAAAAATCGTCCTTCGGGAGTACGTCGGGTCCGCCGGACACCGTGTCGATGACGACGGTGTCGCCGCTATCGACCGTCAGAGCCGGCGCACGCTTGGGGTCGAAATAGCCCCAGGCGCAATTTGCTGAAGATGCAGGCAGATGATGATCCATGAGATATGTCCTAGAGCAATTTCAGGAAAAGTGCGTAGCGGTTTTCCGTCCGAAAATTGCGGAAAAACAAAATGATAGAGCGGTTCTTAGGTTCAGTGAAAAGCTGAACCGCTCTAGTCGTCCTTGGTCACGCCCTTGAGGCTGATGAGGCCCGTCGGCAGCGGCTGGAAGCCGTGGACCTTCCTGGAGAGAACGAAGGGCCAGGGCTGATGATAGAGATAGATGATCGGCAGGTCGTCCTGAATGATGTTCTGAGCGTCATCGTAGAGCTTCTTGCGGGCATCGAAATTGCCCTCGACCTTGGCCTTATCCAGATCGCTCGTAACCTGGCTGTTGCAATAGCCGGCATAATTCAGCGAGTTCTTGCAGGCGAGGAACTGATGGATATTGCCGTCCGGATCGTAGCGGCCGGACCAGCCGGTCAGCACGGCATCGAAATCGCCGCTCTGCGCCTGCGTCAGCATGGTGGTGAATTCGACAGCATGCAGCTTGATGTCGAAACCCGCTTCGGCGCCCATGGCCTGCATCATCTGGGCGATCTGATCGCTCGTTGTCGAATTGGCGTAGATCAGCTCGAAGGAAACCTTCGGCGTGCCGGCTTCCGCGAGCAGTGCCTTGGCCTTGTCGACATTGTGCTCGCTGACTTTGATCGCTGTATCGTGGAACGGGCTGATGCTGGTGAAAGGCTGCTGAGCCGGCTCGAAGGTGCCCGCCCCCACCACCTGGTTGATCGCATCCTTGTCGATCGCGAGCTGCAGAGCCTGGCGCACACGCTTGTCTTTGCCGAGCGGGCTTTTGCCGCCCGAGCCATTGCCGACATTGATAGTGAGGCCCTGGTAGCCGACGCTGGTGACCGCGGCGAGCTGCAGATTGGGGTCGGACTTGACCGAAGCAATATCGGACGGCGCCAAACGTTCCAGCATGTCCAGCCCTCCGGAGCGCAGATTGGCAAGGCGCACCGTCGTGTCCGGCATGATCATGAAGGTGACCTTGTCGAAGTGATAGTCGGCGGCGTCACGGTAGTTCTGGAATTTTTCGAGCGTGATCGAGTAGTTCTGCTGGCGCGAAACGAATCTATACGGGCCTGAGCAGACCGGCGCGGTCACGGCACTATCGAAACGCGCTGGCGACATCATCATGCCGGCGCGGTTGGAAAGCTGCGGCAGAAGCGTCGGATCCGGCCGCTTCAGCTTGATCTTGAACGTGAGGTCGTCGACAACGGAGACGCTGTCGATCGACTGCAACTCGCTCTTGCGCATGCTGTCCGGTTGAGTGATGGACCGGTCAAGATTGGCCTTGACCGCCTGCGCATTGATCTGCGAGCCATCATGAAAGGTCATGTTCGGGAAAAGCGTCATGGTCAGCTCGGTATTGTCGCCGTTCCACGACCATCTGCTTGCAAGCGCCGGCTGCGCCTTCAGATCCGCTCCGACGGAGACAAGGCTGTCGCATAGCGATTTGAAAACCACTTCGCCGACAAAGGTCCGTGATTTCACAGGATCGAGACCGTCGAGGTCATCCTGCAGGCCGATCTTCATCTCATTGGCAAATGCGCTCGTGCCCGCCAATAGCACCGATATCAGCGGAAGTGCGAATATCAATCTCATTCCCAATCTCCTGGTTTCAAACGATCCATGGTGCCGATCAATCGTCTGTGAACCAATTCTTGATTGGATCGACGTTGCCGCAGCCCATTCAGACGCAACTTTTGGTCGGCACGGCCCCATCCCTGAGCCCGTTCCGCAGTTGTCTCGAAATCCCGTCAATGTTTTGAATTTGTTATAGGTAGCTATAACAGTCCAGGCTTACGCGGCTGTCAAGGGACATTCGGAGATCATATAACCGCATGAAATGGAAGATTATTTTGGAGAGTCTGATCAATGATTGTGCCGCTGACTGCGCTCGCGCTGAAAATATGGGCAGGCTGCCGCTAAGCCGATGATCCCATTGGAATCCGGTTCGCTCACAATTTGTGCGTTCACTGACCAATCGGCATGGAAAATAACCGAGAGCGTCATCTCGGTGATGCGATGCGGCGCGTGTAGGCAAACAGATTGTCGAACCAATTCGGCGTTGATCCGCGAAAGCCCGCTCAAAACAACAAAGGCCCGCCATCCGGCGGGCCTTTGTCTCTCCTCCTCGTGGGGTGACGGATCACCCCTTGAACGTATAGGCGGCGATCGACTCGGGCTTCATCTCGATCGAGAAACCCGGCAGGCTCGGCGGCATGTAGGCGGCATCACGGATGATGCAGGGGTCTTTGAAATGTTCGTGCAGGTGGTCGACATATTCGATCACACGGCCGTCCTTGGTGCCGGAGACGGCGATATAGTCGATCATCGACAGGTGCTGCACATATTCGCAGAGGCCGACGCCGCCGGCATGGGGCCAGACAGGCAGGCCGTATTTCGCGGCGACGAGCAGCACGGCCAGGACTTCGTTCAGTCCGCCCATGCGGCAGGAATCGATCTGCACGATGTCGATCGCGCCTTCGGCGATGAACTGCTTGAACATGATGCGGTTCTGGCACATTTCGCCGGTCGCGACCTTCACCGGGCCGATCGCCTGGCGAATTTTGCGATGGCCGGCGACATCATCGGGGCTGGTCGGCTCTTCGATGAAGAAGGGCTTTGCAAAGGCGAGCTTCTGCACCCAGTCGATCGCCTGGCCGACTTCCCAAACCTGGTTGGCGTCGATCATCAGATAGCGATCCGGGCCGATCACCTCGCGTGCGATGCTGAGACGACGGATATCGTCCGCGAGATCGCGGCCGACCTTCATCTTCACATGGTTGAAGCCGGCATCGATCGCCTCCTGGCACAGGCGACGCAGCTTGGCATCATCATAGCCTAGCCAGCCGGCCGAGGTCGTGTAGCAGGCATAGCCTTCACGCTCGAGGGTGGCGACGCGCTCTGCCTTGCCGGCTTCGGCCTTCTTCAGGATGGCGACGGCCTCGTCGCGGGTCAAAACGTCGGTTAGGTAGCGGTAATCGACGATATCGGCGATGCGCTCCGCATCCATCTCTGCCACCAGCCGCCAGACCGGCTTGCCGGCCTCTTTGGCGAGCAGGTCCCAGACCGCATTAACAACGGCGCCGGTGGCGAGATGCATCGCGCCCTTCTCCGGGCCGATCCAGCGCAGCTGGCTGTCGCTGGTCAGATGCCGCCAGTATTTGCCGGGATTTTCCACCACGGTCGCAAGCTCGGTGCCGACGACCAGATGCCGCATTGCCTCGATCGCCATGCAGCAGATGTCGTTGCCGCGGCCGATGGTGAAAGTAAGGCCATGACCTTCGAGGCCTAGCTTGTCCGTATCCAGAATGACGTAGGCGGCGGAATAATCCGGATCGGGATTCATAGCGTCGGAGCCGTCGAGGCTCTGCGAGGTCGGAAAGCGCAGGTCGAATACGCGGAGATTGGTGATGCGCGTCATGGGAAAACTCCTTCTCATTCAGTCGGGCGATCTCTCGGATAGTCACCCGAGGTCGAACTCTTCCCAGATCGCCGCATTATGCTCGCCGACATGCGGGGCCGCACGTTCGAATTTCGGCCGCTGCCCGTCGATACGGACCGGCGAGCGCGTCGTACGCACGGAAATGCCGTCGTCGCGGCCGACCGTCTGCAGCATGTCGAGCACACCAAATCCTTCGCTCTGCAACAGTTCCGGCCAGTTCAGTACCTTGGCACACCAGATGTCGGCAGGCTCCAGAATTGCCAGCCATTCATCCACTGTGCGAGTAGCGATACGCGCCGAAATCAGCGCTTTGATGTCGTCGCGCGCCGTAAACCAGCTTTTCGGATCGTCGCGGTAGGGCGCAAGCTCGTTCATGGCGAGCAAGTCGGCAAGCTTCGAAATCGGCGTCATGGCGATGGCAAGATAGCCGTCGAAGGCGGGATAGACGCCGTAGGGTGCGGAGAGATAAGCATGGGCGCTGCGGAATCCGGACCGTTGCGGCAGTTTGTTGCCGCTGTTCATGTGGACAGTCAGAACCTCCACCTGCAGATCGACCAGCGCCTCCAGCAGGCTCGTCTCCACCAACCCGCCTTTGCCGGTGACGCCACGGCGCACCAGCGCCGCCAGAATGCCCTGAGCCGCCGCCGCACCCGCCAGCATATCGCCGATCGCCAGGCCGAACGGCACCGGCCCCTGCCCCTCATCGCCGTTCAGCCACATGACGCCGGAGCGCGATTGCGCCAGCAAGTCCTGCCCCGGACGCGACACCCAGGGACCTTCGTCGCCATAACCGCTGATCGAGCAATAGACGAGCCGCGGATTGATCTCCTGTGCAGCCTCATAATCCAACCCCAGCCGCTCGATCACTCCCGGCCGGAAATTCTGCACCAGCACGTCGGCCTTGGAGATCAGCTTGCGCAGCGCCTGCATGTCGCGCTCGCTCTTCAAGTCGATCGCCAGACTTTCCTTCGAACGGTTGATTGCGTGGAAAATGGTCGAATCGCCGCTCTCGCTGTCGCTGAGATAAAGCCGCCGTGAGAGATCGCCTCCATCCGGGCGCTCGATCTTGATGACCCTGGCGCCGAGATCCATCAGTCTCAAAGTACAATAGGGCCCGGACAGGAACTGGCTCATATCCACGACCACCAGGCCGGCCAGCGGCAATTCCTTTTCCACCACCATGATTATTTTCGCTTCCCTAGCATCAATTCAGCCGTGCGTGCGCCTCCGCATCGGCAGACGCCTCGGTCTGCCAACTCCCTGCGTCCCGCGCCCGACTTTTCTTATGTGAATAGTATTTTCACATATGGATGATTTTTGCAAACGAAAAGAGGGGCGTGATCTGCCGCCATTCGGCGAAGCCCTCGCAAAAATGCGCTATAGCTTTCGCATCAATTCGGATTGTTGAAAGGAGACTTGAGATGACGACAGTCAAATTGCTCGATGATGCAGAGGTCGAGGCGATCCCGGCGGTCAAGGCCGTATTCGACGACATCCGTGCCGTCAGAAAATCCGATTTCGTCAATAATTTCTGGCGTGGTCTGGCCAATGATCCGGCGCTTTTGAAGCGCACCTGGGAGGGGCTGAAAGCGGTGATGATGGCCGACGGCGCGCTCGATCCGCTGGTCCGCGAGATGATCTATATTGCCGTATCAACCGCCAACGGCTGCACCTACTGCGTCCATTCCCACACCGCCGCCGCCAGGGCAAAAGGCATGACGGATGCGCAGCATGGCGAGTTGCTGGCCGTCATCGGCCTTGCCGGACAGACGAACCATCTGGTGACCGCGATGCAGATCCCCGTCGATCCGGAATTCGATGTGAACTGCCGCTGATATCACAATAAAAGAACCCGCCGGCATGCGCCGGCGGGTTCCGAGATAAATCATGCGCTATTTCTTAGCGGTCCGACTTTTCCGTTGCCTGGGTCTCGGCAACAACAGCGGCGACATCGACACCATTGTTAACGACCAGGAGGCGTTTGCGAACGAGAACACCCATCACTCTGGCCGCGGTCGAAAAGGTCATCGTGTCCAGAGGACCTTCACCTTCCCAAGGCTTTGTCAGCCGTTCGGTAACAGCGGTGACGATATTGTTGGGTACGATATCAGTGCATTCACGCATGGCTTCGAAAACGGCGCTGACGGGAAGGATCTTCCCTTCGAACGTCACGATCGGTTCGGTGACTTCTGTGTCCCATTCCTCGAACGCATAGAGCGCTTCCCTGAAGAGCTGTTGCAAAGTAATGGGGGCATGACCCTCATGAAGGGGCGGCAAGGCATTGCTCATGTCTGTCTCCTTTCAAGTGGAAGTCCGGCGCATAATCTGAAAAACTATCAGGCCTCAGGCAGAGGCCCACGCGCTGCTTCTAAATCTGGCGCGCCCCGAACGCGTTTGATCGGACGAGCGGCGCGGCAAATCATTTAATTGCGACCGGCGCAACGCGGGACAAACACGAAATGTTCCCACCGGTCAATTAACTTGATCAAGTCTATCGATTAATCTCGACTTGAAAAGCCTCTTTCGAAACTTTCTGTAATTCCCTATATTTTTGAATAGTTTCGCCTTAGCTGATGTAACAATCTATCTCTGGAGGAGGTGCGAATCCCTTCCTCTGCAGTGAAAGGACAGCCATGAGCAACGATCATGGGCACGATCACGACCACCATCACGAGCCGGTCGACTGGCGCGAACATGGTGTCAAAATCATCCCCGGCAATGCGCTCGATCCCAACACAGCGCAGACACCTGGCATGAACCGAGCCACGGCAATCAACCATGCCCGTGCGGGTGCTGAGAAAATCTGGGCCGGAACGGTCACGATCCACGCCAACGCCAAGACCGGCGCCCATCATCACGGCGATCTCGAAAGCATCATCTATGTCGTCAAAGGCAAGGCGCGGATGCGCTGGGGCGAGAACCTGGAATTCGTGGCCGAAGCCGGCCCCGGCGACTTCATCTATGTGCCGCCTTTCGTGCCGCATCAGGAGATAAACGCCAGCCGCGACGAGACGCTGGAATGCGTCCTCGTCCGCTCCGGACAGGAACCTGTCGTCGTCAATCTCGACATCGAACCGGTGGAAAAGCCGGAAGAGGTGCTCTGGAAGGACCCTATCCACCGCTGATTTGCATAATTTCGATGCACCCAAAATCGCTGATGCATAAAAATCGACTATTTCTATAGAAAATTAGTTCCCGATCAGCCGTACGTCAAAAAGAGTTTTTCAGAAGTGCGGCGCACAACAAATGATCCTGCTTCGCACGGCCTGCAACCGTCTGAGATGATCCTCGCCGTCAACGAGACAATGGCGTCTCAATCACATGGAACAGGATTTCCCATGACGAAAAAGTCTTCTCAAGGTCTCGACACGTTGCGCTTCTCGCGCCGGACCGGCCTTGCCGCTTTCATCGCCTCCGCCGTCGCCGTCTTCGGCTTGACGGCAGCCGCCCCCTCCTTTGCCGCCGACAAGACGATCAAGGTCGGCATCATGAGCGGCGAAGACGAAGACGTCTGGCGCGTGGTCACCACGGAAGCCGCCAAGAAGGGCTTGAAGATCGAAACCGTCGTCTTCAACGACTATACCCAGCCGAACGAAGCGCTGGAGCGCGGCGAAGTCGATGCCAACGCCTTCCAGCACCAGCCTTATCTCGACAACCAGATCAAGCAGCACGGCTATCACATCGTCCGCGTCGGCTATACGGGCGTCTGGCCGATCGGCCTCTACACCAAGAAATACAAGACCGTTGCCGATCTGCCGAAGGGTGCGGTCATCGGCGTGCCGAACGACCCGTCCAACGAAGGCCGCGCTTTGCGCGTGCTGCAGAATGAGAAGGTCATCAAGCTCAAGGACGGCACCGGCATTCTCGCCACCACGGCCGACATCGTCGAGAACCCGAGGAATGTCGAGATCAAGGAACTCGATGCCGGCATCGTCGGCCGCTCGATCGACGATCTGGATGCCGCCGTCGTCAACACCGATTGGGCGCTGAAAAGCGGGCTTTCGCCGAAGGACCGCATTGCGCAGGAGCCGATCGACGGCAATCCCTACCGCAACTTCATCGCCGTCAAGCAGGGCAGCGAAAGCGAGCCCTGGGTGAAGACGCTGGTCGCCTCCTATCAGAACGATACGGTCAAGGCCGAGTTCGACAAGGTCTATAAGGGCACCGGCCTCAGCGCCTATTGATAGCCATTCAGCGCCGGGGGCAGCGCTGAGCACCAGGGCGGCCGGGGCATTTCTGCTCGGGCCGCCTTCGGTGTTTCCAGAAGATCAGCGCCCGACGCCGCAAAGCCGAGAGAAGATTGACATGAATTCCTTCGTTTCCGCCACCGCCATCAAAGGACACGCGACGCCCGGCGCGTCGGAGAATGACGAGATCGTCCGCCTAGTTGACGTTCGCCGCCATTTCGGCACGAACCCCGCGCTCGACGGCATTTCGCTGACGGCACACCGCGGCGAGATCGTCGGCATCATCGGCCGCAGCGGTGCCGGTAAATCGACGCTGATCCGCTGCCTGAACGGGCTGGAGCGCGCCGATGGCGGCGAAATTCATATCGAAGGGCGTGATATCGCCGGCCTGTCGGAAAACGAGTTGCAGCCGCTGCGTCGCCGCATCGGCATGATTTTTCAGCATTTCAATCTGCTTTCTGCAAAGACGGTCGAGGACAATGTAGCCTTGCCGCTGAAGATCGAAGGCGTCGCCAAGGCGGAACGGCTGGCGCGTGCCAACGAGCTGCTCGAACTCGTGGGTCTTGCCGACAAGGCGAAAGCCTATCCTTCAGCATTGTCCGGTGGGCAGAAGCAGCGTGTCGGCATCGCCCGAGCACTGGCCGCCCGTCCCGCTCTTCTCCTCTCGGACGAAGCGACCTCCGCCCTCGATCCCGAAACGACACGATCGATCCTCGCACTGCTGAAGGATATCAACCGCAAGCTCGGCCTCACCATTCTGCTCATCACTCATGAGATGGAAGTCGTGCGCTCGATCGCCGATCGCGTCGCCGTTATCGATGCCGGCAAGATCGTCGAGGAAGGCCCGGTCTGGCAAATCTTCGCCAATCCGCAGACCGAGATCACGGCAAGCCTGCTCAGCACCATCCGCCCTCAACTTCCCGAACATATCGCCAAGCGCCTTTTGCAGACGACGGGTATCGAGGCGATTCTGAGCGTCGATCTCGCCGGCCCGGCGGCCCAAGGCGCGCTTTTCGCCGAGCTTTCGGCGGCGCTGCCACATTCCTTCCGCCTCGTGCATGGCGGCATCGATCATATTCAGAACCAGCCTGTCGCCCGCTTCTTCATCGCCGTGCCGACACGCGACGCAACGCTGCCGGCTCAGGTGACTGATTTTCTAACGGCCCGGTCCGCCCGGGTGGAGGCTTTAGGCTATGACAACTGACATCATCCTCGGCCTGCTGTGGCGCTCCTTCTGGGAGACGGTCTGGATGACGGGCGCGTCCGGTCTGATCTCACTCATCATCGGCCTGCCGCTCGGCCTCGCCCTAGTCATCACCGACCGCGACGGCATCGCCGAACAGCTCACCGTCAATCGTATGCTCGCGGCGCTGGTCAACGGCTTCCGTGCCGTGCCTTTCATCATCCTGCTGATCGCCTTGATCCCGCTGACGCGGCTGATCGTCGGTACCGCGCTCGGCACGACCGCAACGATCGTGCCGCTCACCATCGCGGCGATCCCCTATTACGCCCGCATCGCCGAAGTCTCGCTGCGCGAGGTCGATCGCGGCCTGATCGACGCCGTGCGCGCCATGGGCGGCAATCGCTGGACGATCATTCGCGAAGTGCTGGTGCCGGAAGCCCTGCCCGGCATCGTCGCGGGTTTTACCGTGACGCTGGTGACCCTGATCGGCGCCTCGGCCATGGCAGGCGCCATCGGCGGCGGCGGCCTCGGCGATCTCGCGATCCGCTACGGCTACCAGCGCTTTGAGACCGGCGTGATGATCGCCGTTGTCATCGTGCTGATCATCCTCGTTTGCGGCATGCAATGGCTCGGCGACCGCCTGGTCGCGAAGCTCGATCATCGCTAAACTCTTTGATCAAATCCGATGACGGAATGCGGCTGCCGGATGGCTTGACGGCAGCCGCCCATCGCCTCGGCCGAACAATTTCTCGCGCAACGTCCCCTCGGCATAATCCGCCTTGAACAATCCGCGCTCCTGCAGCACGGGAACGACGAGATCGACGAAATCGCGCAGGCTTTCCGGCGCGACCGTCCGCGCCAGGTTGAATCCGTCGGTGCCGCCCTCCTCCACCCAGGTCTGCAAGCGATCGGCGATCTGCTCGGGCGAGCCGACCATCGGCTTCTGCCGGCTGCCGAGTACCGTCTGATCGATGATCTGCCGCGGCGTCATCGCCGGTTTGCCGCCGCTCTTGCCAGTCACCGTCGCAAGCGCAGCCTGCTGTGCATTGGTCGACGCTTGTTCGATCGGTTCATCCATCGCGAACTTGGAAAGATCGATGCCGATCGAGCTGGAGTAGTGTGCGAGCGAGGCCTCTACGCTGGCATGCCGGCGATAATCCTCCAGTTTGTCCTCGGCTTCCTTCTCCGTCCGCCCAACGACGACGCTGATGAGATTGAGGATGCTGAGATCGTCGCCCCGCCGGCCAAAATCGACGGCCCGCTGCCGGAGCGCCTCGGTCATCGGCCTCGCGCCCTGCGGTGTCGGGCTGGCGATGAAGACGCATTCGGCATGCCGCGCGGCAAAGTCCTGCCCGCGCGCCGAAGCACCGGCCTGGAAGAGCAACGGCGTACGCTGCGGCGACGGTTCGCTCAAGTGAATGCCGTCCATCCGATAGTGGCTGCCTTCGTGGCGGACGGCGCGCACCTTGGATGGATCGGCAAACAGACCGCTGATCTTGTCGCGCTTGACCGCATCGCCGTCCCAGCTTCCCTCCCAGAGCTTATAAACGACCTCCAGATACTCTTCGGCGGCGTCATAACGGGCATCGTGATCCGGCTGGCACTCCATGCCCATGCTGCGGGCGGCGCTATCGAGATAACCGGTGACGATATTCCAGCCGATGCGGCCCTTCGTCAGATGATCCAGCGTCGACATCCGCCGCGCGAAGAGGAAAGGCGGCTCGTAAGTCGTATTGACGGTGACGCCGAAGCCGAGATGTTTGGTCACATAGGCCATGGCCGACAATGGAATGATCGGGTCGTTGACCGGTATCTGCGCCGCGGTCCGGATCGAGGTCTCGGGGCCGCCCCTGTAGACATCATAGACACCGACAATGTCGGCCAGGAAAATGCCGTCGAGCTTGCCGCGCTCGGCCGTTCGCGCGAAATCCACCCAATAATCGAGGTCGGTATAATTCAGCGACGTATCGCGCGGATGCGTCCAGAGACCATGATTGATATGCCCGACGCAGTTCATATCGAAGGCATAGATCTGGATCGGCTTCATTGCTTTGTCCTCAATTCTCGACTTCATCGTCCCGCCTGTTTCCTTTACCGATCGCAAAAAGACCTGGAGTCTCGCGATATTTGGAAGTGGGTTGCGGCAGATGCCGCAAATCTGGAATTTTTTATCTCTATATTTTCTATCAATTTTACAATCATTAATGCAGACCGGCTGCGACGTCAGCGGTTGAAGATCATTTTGAAACACCACGCCGGGGGAAACATGACCATCAACAAACGCAATCTTTTGACCACTACAGCCGTCGCCGTTTTTGCCGCGACCTTTGGTTCTTATGCAAGCGCTGCAGACGTAACACTCAATATTGGTTATCAGCCGATCGTCGAGCCGTCCCGCGTGCCGCAGGCCGACGGTGAATACGACAAGGCGACCGGCGCCAAGATCAGTTGGCATAAGTTTGACAGCGGCGCCGATGTCGTCACCGCCATCGCCTCGGGCTCGATCGACATCGGCTATGTCGGCTCCTCGCCTCTTGCCGCCGCTGCCAGCCGTGAACTGCCGATCGAAACCATCTTCGTCGTCGGCAACATCAGCGACGCGGAAGCGCTCGCAGTCAAGGGCATCGACAAGCCGGAGGATCTGAAAGGCAAGAAGATCGCCACGCCTTTCGTCTCCACCTCGCATTACAGCCTGCTGACCGCACTGAAGCATTGGAACATCGATCCGAAATCGGTGCAAATTCTCAATCTGCGCCCACCGGAAATCGCCGCCGCCTGGGAGCGCGGCGATCTTGATGGCGCCTATGTCTGGGATCCGGTGCTGTCGCAAATCAAGAAGAACGGCAAGGTCCTCGCGACATCAGGAGATGTCGCAAAATGGGGTGGCCCGACCTTCGACGCCTGGATCGTCAGCAAGAAATTCGCCGATGCCCATCCAGACGTGGTGACCGGTTTCGTTCGGGTCACCGGTAAGGCCTATGCTTCCTACCGCGCTGATCCGGCGAGCTGGAGCGTGTCGTCGCCCCAAGCCGCCGCGATTGCCAAACTCACCGGTGCCAAGCCGGAAGAGGTGCCGGAATTGCTGAAGGGCTATTATTTCCCGACGCTCAAGGAGCAGGCGAACCCCGAATTTCTCGGCGGCGGCACGACGACCGCGATTGCCCAGACATCTGCCTTTCTGCTGGAACAAGGCAAGGTCCCCGCAGTGCTGAAAGACTACACACCCTACGTCAATGCCAAATTCGTCACCGATGCGGCGAAGGCCGGCCTCTGATTCACGCTTTTGGCGCAGGCCGGAGTTTTCCAGCCTGCGCCAATTCACTGGAGTACGCGCAATGAGCATCCTGTCCTTGCAATCCGTTTCGCTGAACTTTCCGGGTGACCGTCGAGGGCAGAATACCCATTGCGTGCTCGATAATCTGACGCTGCATATTGCCTCCGACGAATTCGTTACCGTCATTGGCCGCTCCGGCTCAGGCAAGACCAGCCTGCTTAATCTTGCCGCCGGCTTTCTGACGCCTTCGGAGGGACGCATTCTCGTCGACGGCAAGGAGATCGAAGGACCGGCTGCCGACCGAGCTGTCGTCTTTCAGGATGATGCGCTTTATCCTTGGCTGAATGCCCGCGACAACATCGCCTTTCCCCTGCGCCTGCACGGCGTCCCGAAGGAGGAGCGCCGCCGCCGCGCCGACGGTTTGCTCGCCAAAGTCGGTCTCGATGGCGCTGGCGACCGCAACATTTGGGAACTCTCTGGCGGTATGCGCCAGCGTGTCGGCATCGCCCGGGCGCTAGCCTCCGATCCGCGTTTTCTGCTGATGGACGAACCGCTCGGCGCGTTGGACGCCCTGACCCGCGCTCGCATGCAGCAATTCCTCCTGAAGGTCTGGTCGCAGAGTGGCACGGGCGCGCTGTTGATCACACACAGCATCGACGAAGCCCTGCTGCTTGCCACCCGCGTCATCACCCTGGCGCCCAATCCAGGCCGTATCACCGCCGACATCCCGCTTTCCTTCGGCAAACGTTACCTTGCGGGCGAGCCGCTTGCCCAGATCAAAGCTTCGGCTGAATTCAAAAGGCTGCATGATGAGTTGACCGGCCTGATCCACGACGAGACTGAGGAGGAGGCCGCTTGACCGCCGATATCGAAAAAATCGCAGCCATCGACACCAAATCCGGCGCAGCACCTGTTGGTAAGACCAGCTCGTCCAGCTCGACATTGTGGATTTCGCTTACAACTGTGCTGACACTGTTGGTGATCTGGGCGATCGCAGCAGCCTACGGCATCGTCTCGCCGGTCTTCCTGCCTTCGCCATGGACCGTCACCAAGGCGATTTACAATCTGAATACTACCGGCTTTGTCGATTCAACACTGGCCGAACACGCATTCGCAAGCCTGCTCAGGATTTTTGGCGGCCTCACCGTTTCGCTCGTGATCGGCATTCCCGCCGGGTTAGCGATCGCCACCAGCCGCATCGGCAAAGGCATCCTTGACCCGATCGTCGAATTTTTGCGGCCGCTTCCACCACTCGCCTATCTGCCCCTGATCATCATCTGGGTCGGCATCGGCGAGGCCTCGAAGATCACCGTCATCGCACTCGCCATGCTGCCGCCAATCATTCCGTCGACTGCCGCCGGCGTGAAGGCCGCGCCTGTCGACTATATCAATGCAGCCCGTTCCTTAGGCGCCGGCAGGTTGCAGGTGTTGCGCCACGTCATCCTGCCCGGCGCCATCCCCTCGATCCTCACCGGCATCCGCATCGCGCTCGGCGCCGGCTGGTCCACGCTCGTCGCAGCCGAACTGGTCGCAGCCACACAGGGCCTCGGCTTCATGATTCAGTCAGCGGCGCAGTTTCTGGTGACCGACATCGTCATCAGCGGCATCATCGTCATCGCGTTGATCGCCTTCCTGTTCGAAATCGGCGTCCGGTTGATTGAGCGCCGTTTCGTGCCCTGGTCGGCTCATCGCTGAGCCGATGGCGAAGTTGACACTTAAACCTACAGCTTCAGTTCCTGGTCACCGGCTTCGAGCGCATCCGCGACACCGTTTCGCGCTCCGCCCGTTTGCAGCGCATCGGTGGCAGACCACGGTCCATCAGATCCATATCTTCCAACACCATGTCACCCATTTTCTTGAAGGCGCTGTCCAGCGCACCGGCGCGATGCGCGGAGCGGATGAAGCCTTTGAGACCTCGCGCCGGATGATCCTTGCCAAGCGGTTCCTCCGGATAGACATCGCTCGCGGCGACAATATGGCCGGAGGCGACAGCCGCCATCAGCGCATCGAAATCCACGACATCGGCGCGGCTGAGCAGAATGAAGGCCGCTCCTTCGCGCATGCGCGCAAAAGCCTCGGCACCGAGGAAACCCTTGTTTTCGCTAGTGACGGAGGCGACGGCGAAAATGAAATCGCTGCCCGAAAGCACCTCATCGAGACCAGCCGGCTGGACGCCATATTCCCTAAGGATCGAAGGCGGCATCCAGGGATCGAATACCCTGATCGTCGCGCGAAAACCCGACAGCACCCGGTTCAGTGCCTTGCCGAGATCACCGAAGCCGACGATGCCGATATCGCTGCCAGAGATCAGCCGTGCCTTGGCATTGCCGTCACCGCCCCAAAGTTCCCTGCCCTCGCGAAAATCAAGATCGGCATCGACGATGCCGCGCGCCAGGCTTAGCGCAAACCCGAGCCCGATCTCCGCCACCGGCTCGGCGAAGACCTGTCCGGTTGTAACGACATGGATGCCGCGCTCGAACAGGACCTCATAGGGCATGTTGTTGATAAGATTGCTTTCAACATTCAGGATGCAGCGCAGGCGCGGCATGCGGTCGAGCGTTTCCTTCGAAAGTGGTGGCTGGCCGATGATATAGCGGGTCTCGCCAAGGACATCGTCGCCAAGTCCGGCAATATTCTCCGGGTCCGCCTCGACGATCCGATATTTCGAATGCAGGAGCGATAGCGCATCTTTGCTGAAGATAAGCTCAAGCGAGCGCGGCTCAGGCGCGCTGATGGCCAGAGGCCTGTTGTCGGTCGGCATGAAAGTCTCTCCCTATTCCCCGCGGACGATCCAATATTATTGGACCGGTCAAATCAATCAGACCTCTTCATCTTCACCCGGCATGCCCACAGAGAAGGCGCAGATGCGCGAGAGATAAGTTTGCGGCAGGCCTGTTTCGGCGCCCCACGCATTGAATTGATCCTGGATCAGGCGCAGCTCCTTCTTGGTCGGCTTCGTCTCCGAGATCGGCAGACCGGAGAGGCGCAGGCAGACGAGCACGTCATGGCTCATGACGAAACTGTCGCGACCGATGGCACGCAGGAAATATTGGCCGCTCATGCCACCAAGCCGGTTGGCGCGCTTATCGAGGACAGCCAGCAGGCCGATATGATCTTCTACCGGCCAATCGGCAAAGAAGTGACCGGCGCTGCCATGCTCATCGGCAAGCTGGCGAACGAACTGCGCGTTGTCCCGCACCGACATGATCTTGGCGCCGTTGCGCACGATACGTGTGTCCGAGGTCAGATCGTGCCAATAATCGTCGGGTGCGAGGTTGAGGAAAGCCGGGTCGAAACCGGAAAAGGCCGCTTCGAAACCCGGCCATTTCGAATCGATGACATTGCGCACGAAACCGGCATAGAAGACATAGCGCGTCATTTCCGACAGCAGCCGATCATCCGGCGTGGCGCGCAAGGCTGCATGATCGGGCACCTTGGGCAGAAGTGCCTTCAGCGCTTCCGCCCCGCCTTTGCGCTTTCCCGCCCGTTCCAAAATCTCCGCGAAACTACCCATCCGCCCATCTCCTTCCGCTGCATCTCAAGTCTTTGATGATCTTGCGTCGCTCCGCAAGAGACCTCTTCTGCCGACGCCGGAATCAAAAGGCCGGAGCAATGCCCCGGCCTTCCCCATTCCTGCAGGAAAACAGCTATTCCGCAGCCACTTCCGCCACCGGCCGGCGGGCAATGGTCGCCTGTGTCAGCAGGAAGGCAGCGACAGCGCAGAGCGCAATGCCGGCAGCCATGGGCAGGGCAGTACCGTCGAAGAACAGGCTGGCAATGACCATGGCGATGGCTGCGGTGACGAACTGCAGCGTGCCCATCAGCGCCGAGGCTGTGCCGGCGATCTTTCCATGATCTTCCAGGGCCAGCACCGCCGTCGTCGGAATGACCAGGCCGAGAAAACCGTAACCGATGAACAGGAACACCACCATGACCGGCAACTGGCTGAAGCCAAGGCTCATCACCACCACCAGCGCCGCCATGGTAAAGGCGAAGGCGGTGACGGCGACCCGCATCACCCGCACCAGGCCGAAACGCTCGCCGAGCCAGCCGGTCAACTGTGACACCGCAAAGAAAGAAACGGCATTGATCGAGAAGGCGAAGCTGTATTGTGTCGGGGTCAGACCGTAGTGATCGATCAACACGAAGGGCGAATTGGCAAGATAGACCAGGAAGCCTGAGATGCCGAGACCGCCGATGAAGGTCAGCGTCAGGAAATTGCGATCACCGAGCAAAAGACGATAAGCTGCCATCGCGCTGCGCAGGCCGCTTTGTGAGCGATCCGCCTTTGTCCGGGTCTCCTCGAGCTGCGTCGACAACAGAATCAGGCCGATCGCCGCCGCGATCGTTACCGCCCAGAACACGCCGCGCCAACCATAGAAGGTGATGACGGCGCTGCCCGTGAGTGGCGCTAGAATCGGCGAAATGCTGAAGACGAGCATCAGCAACGACATCAGCCGCGCCGCCTGAACACCGGTATGCATGTCACGCACGACGGCGCGCGGCACCACCATGCCGGCCGCTCCGCCGATGCCCTGCAGGAAGCGGAAAGCAATCAGCGTCTCGATATTGCTTGCCGTGGCAGCGCCGATGCTGGCCACTGCAAATAGGCCGATGCCGAGATAAAGGGGTGCCTTGCGGCCCCACATGTCCGAAAGCGGCCCATAGAGCAGCTGAAAGACGGCGAAGGGAATAAAGAAGAACAACAGGCTCAACTGAACGACACCGTTCTCCGCCGCGAGATCCTTGCCGATCGACGGCAAAGCGGGAAGATACATGTCGATCGCGAAAGGACCGATGGCCGAAAGCAGCCCAAGGATGATCGCATAGCGAAGGAAAGACGTCTTCATGATGATGATCTTTCAGAAAATCTTGAGCGCGAGAGCTGGATTGCCTTCACGCCGCATCTCCCGCGGGAGACGTTGAAAATGTGCTGCATCTGGCAATCGAGGTCCGACAGCGGCTCAACTGCCTTCTCTGCGACGGACAAACCACCCGAAAATCGACGGAATGCCCGATGGATTCTTCGATTGCGTATTGCGAACACCGCACGGTCTTGGGAGGAAAACGCGGGCCTCGCAATGCTTAACATTAACGTCCATTAATTTGGACATAAATGTAAAATAGACACTATTGTCCAAACCGTCAATGCGGATTATCTTCATTCCATGAAAAGCCGAAACGCCGCCTCGCAGGCAAAGACAATAAGACCCGCCCAATGCCTGAAACGGGTTCCCATTCTCGACGCTGCGGCGGAAGTTTTTTGCCGCGAGGGATTTTCCGGCGCAAGCATTGACGAAATCGCAGAGGAAGCCTGCGTCTCCCGGCAGACCATCTACAATCACTACCGCGAAAAAGAGACACTGTTCGTCGCCGTCGTCGCAGACGTGAGTGCGCGCGCCAATACCGCCTTGTTCGCTGCGCTGGCCGCCTTTCCCGACAAGCCAGAAAACCTTCGGGAGGATCTGATCGCCTTTGCCATCGATCTCAACCGCAACTGTCTTTATAACCAGGACGGAAAATTCCTGCGCAAGCTCCTCCAGTCCGAAGGTCCCCGCTATCCGCACCTTTTCGAAGCCTGGCGCGAACACGGCCGCTGCAAGATTGGCATGGCACTGGGCGCCATCTTCGCGCGCCTCCATCATCAGGGCCTCCTCCACATCCCCGATTGCGACCTCGCAGCCCGTCAATTCACCGCACTGATCAACGCCGACCTGCAGATGACCACACTCTTTGGTGAAACGCCGACAGAAGAGCAGATTCGGGGATCGGCGGAACAAGCAGCGGATATGTTTTTGCGGGGGTACGGGGTTCGAGCGGAACTCGTTCTCTGATCCCGACATTCACATCACACCCAACGCGGCCTTGAATTTCGTCTGTACCTTTACATCTCCCAGCGGTAGCGTGAAGGGCGTGGGTTGGAGCTTGCAGCAATGAGCAATAGACATTGGAATTTCCCGGTGATGGTCATCTGCACGCGAACGGGGAAAATCTATACCGTTGGCACCACGAAGGAGGCGTTGGACATGCTGCTGAATGCGTGGCCGGTTGCCGAAGGCAAGGCGTTCATGATGGCCTTGCAAATATGTGCGGATGTCGAAAGCGGCATCAGGCAGCCGCGCGAAGCGCGCAACAGCTTTCTCGCAGCAGCCAAAGAGGCCGGCGTACCGATTGAAACCACAATGGCAGAATAAGGTCGGAATCTTCCTTCTCCAGCCGTAACTTCATACTCCACCAGAAGAATGCCTGGAACGAAACCGTCGCTATACCGTTTTGAACGCCAAAACGAGGAGCGCGATGTTTCAAACCGCCTGGAGAAAGCCTGTCGTCGTGCGCCTGCCGAAAAATATTCGCGTCATCCAGACCGCGGCCGAGGCTACGGATTGTCTGACGGTGGATTGGACGATGCGTCACGGGAACGCCTACGAGGCGGCCTTGCGCGCCTGCATCGATTACTTTGAAGGTTATACGACTGCAAATGAAACCCGCGAGGCTTTCGTCGCTGCCTGTCGCGAGGCAAATGCCCTGATAAGCGCCTGATGTACGAAGGCCGCGATTTTCTTGCGGAACCGAGGGCAAGCCGTCCACCTCTCGGCTATTCCTTCTATCGCCGCCGGCGGTCCTTATCGACGCACGCTCCAGGTAAGCTTGTCTCCCTACGCATATAGGGGAGAAAAGCCTCAGCCAGCGCCACGGAAAGCACCGACATATGAACGTCCCCTCACCAGACAGCCCGCAATTTGTGCAGTTTTTGGCCGTTATGGTCGAACAGATATTGGGGAACCCCCGAGGAGACGCATTCAACCTTGATACGGTAGCGCGTCTTGCCGCCGCAGTATCGTCTTCACAATACCTGTACTCGCGCATGATCGGCGCAAAACGCCTCAATGCGGCGGTAGAATTGATCGACTACGCCGTTTCGTGCGCCGCGGTCGAGGGGCTTACATTGGAATTCGGCGTCTTCTCGGGCCGGTCGATCAACCGCATCGCGCAGGGCAAACCAGGTCCCGTCTACGGGTTTGACAGTTTCGAGGGGCTTCCTGAAGACTGGCGTGAGGGGTATGACAAGGGCGCCTTTGGCCGCGCGGATCTTCCCCAAGTCGCGTCCAATGTGGAACTGGTTGTCGGATGGTTCGACAGGACCTTGCCGCAATTCCTGGACACCCATCCTGGCCCGGTGTCTCTCGTACATGTCGATTGCGACCTCTACAGCTCGACGCAAACAGTTTTGACGCAGCTGCGCGAACGCTTCGTGCCGGGGACAATCATCATCTTCGACGAATACTTCAATTATCCTGGCTGGGAGATGCACGAATTCAAAGCGTTCAAGGAGTTCGTAGAAAGTACCGGTCTCCAATATGAGTACATCGCCCTTTACCCCAATCACCAGCAGGTGGTGGTCCGCGTTACGGGCGTTCCCAACCGCCGCCCTTCCGCCTAAGCCGGACCGCGCTCCCTCACCCGCTCAGTAAATCGCCCCTGGCATTACGTTGATCGCCGGGGTGCGTGCGGCTGACGCCTATTATCTTCCGGGAATGACGCACAAGTATTAAACCGGATCTGTTGTTGGGAAGACCCGCAGCTTGGCGGTCGTTAATTCAAAATTAAAAGCAAAAGAATAAAACCTCTCTTGGTCGCGAGAGTTCTGCTGAAGAACGCGATTCGCCCATGAGTAAACGACAGATCTGGGCGAACCGGAGTTGCAAGGCAAGACATTGGCGTCCAATGGCGTAGGGATCAGGGCCATTGCATGGCTCTGGAAGCATGATGCCCTTCCAACGCGCCGGCTCGTCCGAGCCATGTTCCGTGTCAATTCATTCTCTTCCGACAGGTCGCCCGAATAGTCGACGCCGGTATGGTGTCCGATCAAGCGGGTAACGCTGCCAGCAAACGCGCGTCTGAAGACGCGGCGATAGGCTTTGCTGGTCTTCTCGCGCGACCGACGGCTGAGGAATGATATTTGCAGTCAGCTAACACTAGGGGCGCGCGTCCATGACTTCAGTTATTTCTTCTCTGAGCATCAATCAGATTAAGGCTCTTGCCACCTCAACGATCAAAGCGCTGACCACGAACGACGTGGCGGCGCTGAGCACCGCCCAGATCAAGGCGCTGAGCTCAACGCAGATCTCCGCTTTTGGAACGCAGGATATCTCCACCTTCACCTCCGAGCAGATAGGCGCCGTATCGACGACCGCCATTCTCGGGTTGAACCTGGACCAACTAGCAGTTCTTTCCTCGGGTCAGTTAGGAGGCCTCTCGACCGATCAGGTCGCCGCGCTCTCGACAGCCGACGTTGCCGCGCTCTCCACCGACCAGGCCAAGGTCCTGACCACCAGCCAGGTTGCCGCTCTGACCTCGAAGCAGGTTGCGGTTCTCTCCACCGACGACGTTGCCGCCCTCTCCACCGATCAGATCGGTGTGCTGAAGACCGGCCAGGTCGCCGCGCTGAAGTCCACGCAGATCGCCGCTCTCTCCACCGATCAGGTTGCCGCGCTCAACAGCTCGCAGATCGGCGCCCTGACAGCCTCCGAGGTTGGTGCACTCTCCACCGCCGACATCGCTACCTTCTCCACCGACGAGATCGCAGCGCTGACAACCGCAGCTCTGGCAGGCCTGTCCTCCGATAAGGTCGCAGCCCTCTCCACAGACCAGGTTGCCGCACTGTCCACCGGTCAGATCGCCAAGCTCTCCACCAGCCAGATCGGCGCCCTCTCCACCGGCCAGGCCAAGGTCCTGACCACCGGCCAGGTTGCCGCGCTGACCTCGACACAGATCGGCGCCCTCTCCACCGACGACGTTGCCGCCCTCTCCACCGATCAGATCGGTGTGCTGAAGACCGGCCAGGTCGCCGCGCTGAAGTCCACGCAGATCGCCGCTCTCTCCACCGATCAGGTCGCCGCGCTCAACAGCTCGCAGATCGGTGCCCTGACGGCCTCCGAGGTTGGTGCACTCTCCACCGCCGACATCGCTACCTTCTCCACCGACGAGATCGCAGCGCTGACAACCGCAGCTCTGGCAGGCCTGTCCTCCGATAAGGTCGCAGCCCTCTCCACAGACCAGGTTGCCGCACTGTCCACCGGTCAGATCGCCAAGCTCTCCACCAGCCAGATCGGCGCCCTCTCCACCGGCCAGGCCAAGGTCCTGACCACCGGCCAGGTTGCCGCGCTGACCTCGACACAGATCGGCGCCCTCTCCACCGACGACGTTGCCGCCCTCTCCACCGATCAGATCGGTGTGCTGAAGACCGGCCAGGTCGCCGCGCTGAAGTCCACGCAGATCGCCGCTCTCTCCACCGATCAGGTTGCCGCGCTCAACAGCTCGCAGATCGGTGCCCTGACAGCCTCCGAGGTTGGTGCACTCTCCACCGCCGACATCGCTACCTTCTCCACCGACGAGATCGCAGCGCTGACAACCGCAGCTCTGGCAGGCCTGTCCTCCGATAAGGTCGCAGCCCTCTCCACAGACCAGGTTGCCGCACTGTCCACCGGTCAGATCGCCAAGCTCTCCACCAGCCAGATCGGCGCCCTCTCCACCGGCCAGGCCAAGGTCCTGACCACCGGCCAGGTTGCCGCGCTGACCTCGACACAGATCGGCGCCCTCTCCACCGACGACGTTGCCGCCCTCTCCACCGATCAGATCGGTGTGCTGAAGACCGGCCAGGTCGCCGCGCTGAAGTCCACGCAGATCGCCGCTCTCTCCACCGATCAGGTTGCCGCGCTCAACAGCTCGCAGATCGGCGCCCTGACAGCCTCCGAGGTTGGTGCACTCTCCACCGCCGACATCGCTACCTTCTCCACCGACGAGATCGCAGCGCTGACAACCGCAGCTCTGGCAGGCCTGTCCTCCGATAAGGTCGCAGCCCTCTCCACAGACCAGGTTGCCGCACTGTCCACCGGTCAGATCGCCAAGCTCTCCACCAGCCAGATCGGCGCCCTCTCCACCGGCCAGGCCAAGGTCCTGACCACCGGCCAGGTTGCCGCGCTGACCTCGACACAGATCGGCGCCCTCTCCACCGACGACGTTGCCGCCCTCTCCACCGATCAGATCGGTGTGCTGAAGACCGGCCAGGTCGCCGCGCTGAAGTCCACGCAGATCGCCGCTCTCTCCACCGATCAGGTTGCCGCGCTCAACAGCTCGCAGATCGGCGCCCTGACAGCCTCCGAGGTTGGTGCACTCTCCACCGCCGACATCGCTACCTTCTCCACCGACGAGATCGCAGCGCTGACAACCGCAGCTCTGGCAGGCCTGTCCTCCGATAAGGTCGCAGCCCTCTCCACAGACCAGGTTGCCGCACTGTCCACCGGTCAGATCGCCAAGCTCTCCACCAGCCAGATCGGCGCCCTCTCCACCGGCCAGGCCAAGGTCCTGACCACCGGCCAGGTTGCCGCGCTGACCTCGACACAGATCGGCGCCCTCTCCACCGACGACGTTGCCGCCCTCTCCACCGATCAGATCGGTGTGCTGAAGACCGGCCAGGTCGCCGCGCTGAAGTCCACGCAGATCGCCGCTCTCTCCACCGATCAGGTTGCCGCGCTCAACAGCTCGCAGATCGGTGCCCTGACAGCCTCCGAGGTTGGTGCACTCTCCACCGCCGACATCGCTACCTTCTCCACCGACGAGATCGCAGCGCTGACAACCGCAGCTCTGGCAGGCCTGTCCTCCGATAAGGTCGCAGCCCTCTCCACAGACCAGGTTGCCGCACTGTCCACCGGTCAGATCGCCAAGCTCTCCACCAGCCAGATCGGCGCCCTCTCCACCGGCCAGGCCAAGGTCCTGACCACCGGCCAGGTTGCCGCGCTGACCTCGACACAGATCGGCGCCCTCTCCACCGACGACGTTGCCGCCCTCTCCACCGATCAGATCGGTGTGCTGAAGACCGGCCAGGTCGCCGCGCTGAAGTCCACGCAGATCGCCGCTCTCTCCACCGATCAGGTTGCCGCGCTCAACAGCTCGCAGATCGGTGCCCTGACGGCCTCCGAGGTTGGTGCACTCTCCACCGCCGACATCGCTACCTTCTCCACCGACGAGATCGCAGCGCTGACAACCGCAGCTCTGGCAGGCCTGTCCTCCGATAAGGTCGCAGCCCTCTCCACAGACCAGGTTGCCGCACTGTCCACCGGTCAGATCGCCAAGCTCTCCACCAGCCAGATCGGCGCCCTCTCCACCGGCCAGGCCAAGGTCCTGACCACCGGCCAGGTTGCCGCGCTGACCTCGACACAGATCGGCGCCCTCTCCACCGACGACGTTGCCGCCCTCTCCACCGATCAGATCGGTGTGCTGAAGACCGGCCAGGTCGCCGCGCTGAAGTCCACGCAGATCGCCGCTCTCTCCACCGATCAGGTTGCCGCGCTCAACAGCTCGCAGATCGGCGCCCTGACAGCCTCCGAGGTTGGTGCACTCTCCACCGCCGACATCGCTACCTTCTCCACCGACGAGATCGCAGCGCTGACAACCGCAGCTCTGGCAGGCCTGTCCTCCGATAAGGTCGCAGCCCTCTCCACAGACCAGGTTGCCGCACTGTCCACCGGTCAGATCGCCAAGCTCTCCACCAGCCAGATCGGCGCCCTCTCCACCGGCCAGGCCAAGGTCCTGACCACCGGCCAGGTTGCCGCGCTGACCTCGACACAGATCGGCGCCCTCTCCACCGACGACGTTGCCGCCCTCTCCACCGATCAGATCGGTGTGCTGAAGACCGGCCAGGTCGCCGCGCTGAAGTCCACGCAGATCGCCGCTCTCTCCACCGATCAGGTCGCCGCGCTCAACAGCTCGCAGATCGGTGCCCTGACAGCCTCCGAGGTTGGTGCACTCTCCACCGCCGACATCGCTACCTTCTCCACCGACGAGATCGCAGCGCTGACAACCGCAGCTCTGGCAGGCCTGTCCTCCGATAAGGTCGCAGCCCTCTCCACAGACCAGGTTGCCGCACTGTCCACCGGTCAGATCGCCAAGCTCTCCACCAGCCAGATCGGCGCCCTCTCCACCGGCCAGGCCAAGGTCCTGACCACCGGCCAGGTTGCCGCGCTGACCTCGACACAGATCGGCGCCCTCTCCACCGACGACGTTGCCGCCCTCTCCACCGATCAGATCGGTGTGCTGAAGACCGGCCAGGTCGCCGCGCTGAAGTCCACGCAGATCGCCGCCCTCTCCACCGATCAGGTTGCCGCGCTCAACAGCTCGCAGATCGGTGCCCTGACAGCCTCCGAGGTTGGTGCACTCTCCACCGCCGACATCGCTACCTTCTCCACCGACGAGATCGCAGCGCTGACAACCGCAGCTCTGGCAGGCCTGTCCTCCGATAAGGTCGCAGCCCTCTCCACAGACCAGGTTGCCGCACTGTCCACCGGTCAGATCGCCAAGCTCTCCACCAGCCAGATCGGCGCCCTCTCCACCGGCCAGGCCAAGGTCCTGACCACCGGCCAGGTTGCCGCGCTGACCTCGACACAGATCGGCGCCCTCTCCACCGACGACGTTGCCGCCCTCTCCACCGATCAGATCGGTGTGCTGAAGACCGGCCAGGTCGCCGCGCTGAAGTCCACGCAGATCGCCGCTCTCTCCACCGATCAGGTTGCCGCGCTCAACAGCTCGCAGATCGGCGCCCTGACAGCCTCCGAGGTTGGTGCACTCTCCACCGCCGACATCGCTACCTTCTCCACCGACGAGATCGCAGCGCTGACAACCGCAGCTCTGGCAGGCCTGTCCTCCGATAAGGTCGCAGCCCTCTCCACAGACCAGGTTGCCGCACTGTCCACCGGTCAGATCGCCAAGCTCTCCACCAGCCAGATCGGCGCCCTCTCCACCGGCCAGGCCAAGGTCCTGACCACCGGCCAGGTTGCCGCGCTGACCTCGACACAGATCGGCGCCCTCTCCACCGACGACGTTGCCGCCCTCTCCACCGATCAGATCGGTGTGCTGAAGACCGGCCAGGTCGCCGCGCTGAAGTCCACGCAGATCGCCGCTCTCTCCACCGATCAGGTTGCCGCGCTCAACAGCTCGCAGATCGGTGCCCTGACAGCCTCCGAGGTTGGTGCACTCTCCACCGCCGACATCGCTACCTTCTCCACCGACGAGATCGCAGCGCTGACAACCGCAGCTCTGGCAGGCCTGTCCACGCAGGACATCTCCTCTCTCTCCAGCGCTCAACTGTACGCCTTCACGACCACGCAGGTGCAGTCACTTGATGCGGGGCAAGTCGCTGCGGTCGTCTCCGCCTATGCGGTCTACAACTAAATCGAACGGTTTGCGGCGCGGTTTCTACCGCGCCGCAAGAACTTCGGCGCCGCGCGAGAAATCGCGCGGCGCTTTTTTGTGTGACGTGCTGGGCATCCACAATCGTTTTCGATTCGGACGAAGTCGCCATCTGGCGGCAGAGGCACACCATTACCCCTTTTTGACCGGCCGCCATGTCACGGCTGGAAGAACTCGTGACCAACCAGTCCGACGCAAGCTAGCTGCGATAGAAGGCATGACGCTTTCGCTCGTCAGTTCACACCCTCGGCCGAGAGGCCGTCTTGTCGTAGGATGTCCATGACCGTCAATATCGCATCTGTCTCGACTCCAGTCTCACCGCTCGCCAGCGTGCTGGACCGCGCGCGGAACCAGCAACTGCCGCTTGGCGAGTTGTTCCAGATTGCCGAAGTCCTGAGCCGCGCCGGGAAACAGCCGCAGGCAGTCGAGCTTTACAAAACCTGGATCGCATTCAACGACACCAATCCTCTGCTGCACCTCGCTTGTTTCAACTATGCGGTCTCCGCCAACCAGGCCGGAGATGCCGCGGGCGCGATCCACGCATTGCGTGCATGTTTGAAACTCGATCCGCTGTTCGGGCCGGCGCACATCAATCTTGGCCGCGTCCTGGAAGATTGCGGCCTGAACAATCGGGCCGTCGAACAATGGCAAAGCTTCGCGAAAGCTACCGCCGAAATCACGCCTGACAAGATCGGCTATCGCCTGATGGCGCTCCAGCATATTGGCCGCGTTCTCGAAGGCGCCGGCTTGCTCGAAGAGGCGGAAGCAGCTTTATGGCAGGCGATCGAGCTGCAACCCGGCAAGACCGAGGCGGGTCAACATTGGACGTCGCTGCGGCAGCGTCAATGCAAGTGGCCGACACTTGTTCCATCAGAGCATGTCTCCGCCCGACAGTTGCTGGACGCGATGTCGCCTTTGATACTTGGCTGCTATGCCGACGATCCCTTATTTCAGCTCGCCAAGGCCTATCGCTATAACAAGTCTCTGATCGGCCGGCCCGATCTCAGCGGCTTCCCACGCGCGACTCCGAAGCAGAAATCGGGAACGGGCGAACGTTTGCGCGTCGGTTATGTCTCATCGGATCTGCGCGATCACGCGGTTGGTTTTGCGCTCCGGGAAGTTCTGGAGTTGCATGACAAGAGCAGCGTCGAGATCTTCGCTTATTTTTGCGGCGAGCCGCGTGCCAACGACGCGACGCAAATGCGGATCAGAAACGCCGTAGATTGCTGGCGCGACATCTATGCGCTCAGCGATCTCGAAGCGGCAAAGCAAATCCGCGCCGACGAAATCGATATCCTCGTCGACGTCAACGGGTACACCAAACTTGCGCGGACGAAGATCTTTGCCTACCGGCCAGCGCCGGTCATCGTCAATTTCTGCGGCTATCCCGGCTCGATGGGCAGCCCGTTTCATCAATACATCATTGCCGACGAGCACATTATCCCGCCGGACAACGAAATCTATTATTCGGAAAAGGTGCTGCGGATTGCCTGCGACCAGCCCGTCGACCGCAAACGGCAGATCGCCGCAACGCCGACCCGTGCGGAAGCCGGCCTGCCCGAGGACGCTTTCGTCTATGCCTGCCTCAACGGTATGCAGAAGATCACCGCCGACTGCTTTGCGCGCTGGATGACGATCCTTTCCGCGACACCCGGCAGCGTGCTGTGGCTGCTCGGGGATGCAGAGGACGTCAACGAACGCTTGCGCCAGATGGCAGCGCAAAGCGGCGTGGAACCCGAGCGCCTCATTTTTGCGCCAAAGGCCGCCAATCCGAACCATCTGGCGCGAATGGCCCTTGCCGATCTCTTCCTGGACACCTTCCCCTATGGGGCGCATTCCACTGCAGCGGACGCGATTACCGTCGGCTTGCCAGTCCTGACGGTTCCCGGAAAAAGCTTTGCCTCCCGCTTTTGCAGCAGCATCGTCGCAGCCGCCGGCGTTCCGGAACTGACCTGCAGCGGGCCGGGCGACTACGTAAGTCGAGCTATCGCCTTCGCACAGGACCGCGAAAGTCTCGCGGCGATCAGGCAATCCCTGCAGAGCCAACGCGAGACCAGCACGCTGCGCGATATCCCGGCTCTCGCGCGGCGCCTCGAATACTTGTTTTGGCAGATGCAGGGCGAAATCGAGCGCGGGGAAACACCGGTGCCCGACCTGCAAAATCTTGATGTCTATTACGAGATCGGTGCTGAAATCGTTCTGGAGAATGTCGAATTCGAGGACGACCTCGCCTACCGGAGGCGCTATCTCGAGAAACTGGCCCAATGGAACGATTATGCGCCGCTTGCGCGCGACTCCCGTCTGCTGAGTGACCCGACATCGCTCAAGAATTGATTTCCGGCAAATATGCAATCCAAGAGGACATCATGACTCCTGTTATACTTGTGACGTTTGCCGGACGGCAAAAACGAATGGAGATCCTGACAAAGTATATCCGCAAAGCCATCAATGACGGGATCATTGATGAATGGCACATATGGGATTTTACCCGTTCTTCTCAGGATAATGAGTGGGTTACGCGCGAATTCGGCCCGGCGCGATATATGAGACCCGAGGCGCCCTATCAATTGAAGGGTACGGTCGCGCCCCGTTCCTCGTTCCGCACAAATGCGAAAATAGATCACGACCTTCATATCGCCGTTCTTCCGAATGGTGAGGCCGAAAATTATTTCGAGATTGTTGTCGGCGGCTGGGTCAATACGCACTCTGTTCTCCGCACCGTCAAACCCAGCGAGCTGGATAATTTTGCAAACAGGGGTGAAGCGGCGGTCATTTGGAGTAAATCGACCCCCGGCGTTCTTTCGCCGAGCCAGCCGAATCAGGTCGTCCTCAGCGTCGATTCCGCAGGTATTCCCACACTTCAGGTCAATGGGGTGATTGTCGGCACGTGGCCCGAGCTGAACTTGAGTTCAGGCGCATCGGTGATGGTCCGGGGAGGATGGGGCGCCGATCTGGAACTTTGCGATGTAAACGCCCCGGTGCGGCGCTACGTCGGAAATCCCAATGAAAAGCTGCCATACTGGCAGGCTTACGATTACTACGCGAAACGACTGGAGAAATTTTCCAGCGCGGTATTTCTGAAGTGCGATGACGATATCGTCTATTTGGACATCGAAAAGCTCAACGAATTCATCGAGTTTAGAAGGGCTAACCCCAATTATTTCGTCGTCTCCGCAAATGTCGTGAACAATGGTGTTTGCGCCTATTTCCAACAGTTAGGCGGAGCGCTTCCCGACGAGCTAGGCCATTTTGAACGCCCCCCGGGAGGGTTTGGGGGAAGCTTGTGGCTAAGTGCCGAGCGCGCAACCCAGCTTCACGACTTCTTCCTGGAAAAGAATGACAAGCATCTGCCGTTGCCGAACAAGGTCGTCGAATGGAAAGAGCGCCAATCGATCAACTTCATATCGTGGCTCGGAAAAGACCTGCTCCACATGGCTCTCCCGAAAGGCGATGATGAATACGCCTTGACCGTCGATCTGCCCACCTTCCTCGACCGTCCCACCGCCATCTATGCGGATTTTACGGTCAGCCATTTAAGTTTCGGGCCGCAAGAACAAGGACTGGATGTGGATCGTTTGATCAATGCCTATGACGCATTGACCTCTTCACGACTCTAGTCACCCAGGGCGGGAAGCCTGAATATCGTTAAGCCGACACAGGTGCGCGTTTCACTACGACTCGCGCCTGTATGATATCAGCTTGCGTCCTGCATGCTGTCTTAGCGAATATTCATGACAGCAAAGACGAACGACCCGGCGGTGACGCATATTGCGAGCGTTGAGTAGTAATCCATGTTGCATCCCCCTTTTCGCACCAATGCGATAAGGAGTCATAATCTTCACAAAAAAGTCGCAAGAATGAACTGATTGCGCACTTTTTCTATCGCCTGGACTCATGCCGTTATCGTGACGTGATGCGGCGATGGTGGGCGGCTAGCGGAGCTTGAAACCATTCCAATGCGAAGCTCTTGCCTTGGCAATGATAAGCTGCCCCTCGCGGACGACGGCGAACAAAGCAAAAATTGCTGCGATTGTTATCAGATCCCAATGCATTGCTGGCCTCGTAATTCTCGGTAAAAGCGGCCGAGCATCGGCAACCATCGCTGCGAGCCGTCTCACAGTTTCAAGGCGACATTGAGTTCGGGGAGCGGCACGATCGCGGCAATCTGCGAGCGGGATTAGGTAACACTCAACGCCACACCGCCTCGCTGCCCCAAGGCTGGCTGACAGGTATATGCCTCTCTTGGATAGCTTGCCTTTCCGCACCTATCATTGTTGACTTCCGCATTCAGTCATCGCGCCCGTGGCAGGGAGGGGAAGATGGGTACATCGCTTGTGGAACGTTTAACCGGATGCGTCGGACAGATCGAGGAGTTCTCTCAGCGTATCTCTCGCATTCAGGCCGGAGAAATGCATCATCAGGCCCAATTCGGTGATGGCCCTTGGGAGGACATCACGGCAATCGTCCTTGCCCACTATGAGCGTTTGCTCGAGGACTACAAATATTTCGCCGAGGATTTGAGACGTCGCATCGACAACGGTGAAAGCTGAGTTGGCTTGAGCCCGAGTTGGGACATGCCTCCGCCGTCCAGCAGGAGTTCTCCGCCCTTTTGGATGTCAACCCGCGCGGCTGCCTTGCGGGAGATGGTCGACGGCACCGTTAATTTGAACCCAACTGTGTTTCGACTGCTCAAAAATCGATTTGGCGGGAGGCGGGCATTTGGCATCGGCTAGCGCCCCAACTGCAACGCCGATCATTGACGGTAGATTGTCGGCCCTCCAATAGACCGATGAGCCGCAGTTCGGACAAAAATACGTGTGCACCTTTCCCCCGCTAGCCGCATCGCGGGTGAACTCTTTCGCAGTTCCAGAAATGGCGACGGCTTCGACCGGATAAAAAGCGCCCGCGCCAAACGGCGCGCCGGTTCTCCGCTGGCACTCGATACAGTGACACGCGACAATCAATTTTGGCGGTTCCGGAAGCTCTATCGTAAGAGCGCCGCAACTGCATCGGGCGTGGGTCATTGGAATACTCCTTCTTCTAAAGCGGGATCATAGAGCGGCGGCCGCCACTGCCTCACCGATGGCGGCCGCAATAGCTATCTTCGAAACCAATTCGATAAACTGCACGACCGGCTAGCGAAGGCAAACGTCACGCAATCTGTCACGCGACATTCGATTGCTGCTCCTGTAGTCAGTCCTCAGGTTCGATTTGAGGAGCAGGATGATGTCGACTTCGGTTCTGATTGCTTTGACGATGTCTTCGGCCTTGGTCACGCTAGCCCTTATGGCGACACAGCTTCTTCATTGACTTCGTAGACTTGGCGACACCTAGACACCGGTAACCTATGGGCGAAATATCACACGTAGACTTTCGCGAAGCGTCCGATATGGCCAACTGAGCGGAATTTCGCAGGGACATCGAAGTTGTAGATGACGAGAGTCCCACACGCCCGACCAAGGTTGCTCCGGGACTCCCGGCCGTCGCGTGGGTCCCCCGCTTCAGCACGTCCAATAGATCGCCCATTTCGGGGTTAAACCAGAGCAAACATCCTCGCGTCAGAAACGCGAGATTAATATCCACTGAAGCGTGTGCCGTTTCGGATCGCGGCTGCGCGACATGGCGGCCATTACCGCCTTACCGATGACGGCCGCAAGAGCTATCTTCGCAAATGATTGCAATGCCGAATGGAGGATACCATGGATTTGCATGAACGCCGTAAGAGCTACGAGCAGAAGATTGCCGAGCATCAAGAACATCTTCGGTCGATGGAAGAGAAGGACATCCGCCATTTTCGCCAGGAGGGAAATGGGCCTCTCGCAGAGGTAACCGAGGAGATCAAGGCGGAATACCGCCGACACATCGAAACCTATGCCGCCCTGATTGCACAGATTGATGCGATTTTGGGCGTTTAAAAACGGTGATCGTGCGAGGCTATTGAACGAAGTGATTTACCCGTCGCTTCTAAGTTGGTGAATGGGAAAGGCCCAGGGCGGGCCTTCCCCGCGAGCGTACGATAGCGACCTTAGCGCGTGAGGCCGGCGGCCGCGAGTTCCGCGCGAGCGTCGTCCAACAGCGGCCTGAATTTGGCGTTCTGCATCAGCAGCATTCCGATGGTCGTGCCGAGTACCGCGCTCGCCCTGATATCGCTGCGCGAATGAACGCCACAGATCATCCGGCTTTCAGCGAAGTCCTCGGCGCGAGCCATGACGAGCTGGCCCTTGTTCGGCATCAGGTGGGCAAGGATGACGCCCTGAGCATAGGATAGAGTGCCGTGACCACTGGGATAGGCACGAACCTTCGAACCGCCCTTGCCTGCCGCCTCGCAGACCTGGATATCGTCGTTGAAGGTCCAAGGCCGGCGCCGCCCGAAATAGACTTTGACCACGTCGGCGGCAGCATCGCGCTCATGCAGCACGGCGTCCAGCATCGCCGCGGTCGCGGGAAGCTTGGTGAGGTCGAAGCCGATCGGCCCCAGGGTCGTAATCCAGAGCTCGGAGCTTTCGTGCCGGTCATCCCATACGGCTTGGTCGCGACGCGCCTGCGAGGCGGCCTGCTGCATGTGAAGCACCTCCGCCACTTCCGCCTTCTGCTGGTCAGAGCCATCGGCAGGAGGAGGCGCCAGAAGGGTCGCCGGATCGAGGTCATCAGGAGAGAGATATTTTAGAATGTGCGCCGGGTTTTGCGGAAGCGGGGCCGGAGCCGGAGGCTCGGCTGCCGCAATCGCTGCCGCACCGGGATCCGCAGCTGCCGCCGCCGGCACTGCATTCTGGGCAAAAGAAGGCACGGCGAAGCCTACTACCACCGCCGTCGCAATCGCGAGGCAAGCGTATCTGGTCATGACGATTTCTCCTGCGGGGGCCAATCGCCTGAGCGATTGTGGTTTTGTTGCGAGCTGATGCATTGCCGTCATGCGAGAACTGATCGTGTCAATTGAAGGACCCGACAACTCGTAGCAAATGCAACATCCGTTGCTTACGCAGCGTTCATTACAGCGTCGTGACGACCTGGGGGGCAGACATGTCGTCAGCCGGCTTCACCGAAACAGCCATCGAGTCCCGCCGTCATTGCGCGGCGCCTTCGCACCGGCCCTTAATATCGATTCCCCTCGCCTTGCCCTGTCCTTTGATGAGATTTTTCATGGTCTTTCGACAGAAAGCGCCCTGGTAGAACGAACCTCCAGCCGCGCCGCATCGTTCAACTTTCATTTTCACAGCCGTAAAAGATTGTTTGAGCAGCTATGGACTTGGCCCGTTATCTCTCCGACAAGGCGCTGCTAAAGGAAAAATGACATGCGTGATTCTACGAGAGATCGAAAAGCTGAAGAAGCTCCATCCCGGGAGGACAAGCGTCCCGTTGAGGCCGAACTCTATGACCCGTGGGAAGAAGAGTTTCGCAAATCCTACCGAAAGGATGATATGGCGTTCGAGTTCTGATCGACGCCAACAGCGTTCAAGCCCGGCGGTCTCCCCCGACTTGATCCAGAACTGCCCGGCCTTCTCGACTGTGACGCTGGCCGAATCGGCAATGTGAACGCCGTCGCAAACTTCAACCGTTGCCGTCGCCGCGAAAGCATCGGCCTGCTTTTTCAACTTGAACGTCTTCAGCCGGCGTGTGCCCTAATGGTCGGTAGGCAACGTCCTGGACGGCTATCTTGCTGCCGTTGCCGTTGGAGAGATCGCACCGGATGCAAATATGAACTCAGGAAAACGGGCTAAAGCCACCGCCCCAGATTTGCGACCGGGGAAATTATGACCATCGGCTTTTTTCGCAACTCAATAGCGGAGGCGGTCCGTCCGTTCAGCCATCGACGAACGCTGTCTTCAGGCCGATCGCCCGGCATCACTTGAACCGATCTTCCGAGAATATCCATTCTTCGACCGTTAAATCCATGGTCGTCCGGATCCCGGCCGAACTTAGATGGCCCATAATCCGCTGTCCAGCGTGCGCGCGCCGGGAAGGGCTTTTCGGGTCCTGCTGCAAAGAAGGCCCAGACGTCAATGTCCTTCAGCCCATTCTTGCCATTCTCGTAGTGGAGTGCTCCTCCCTGAGCCAGGGCTAACAGGAGCAAACGATCCTTATAGAGCGACGCGACCGGAGCGTGTTCAAAAACCTGCAGAAGCCGTTTCCACGCAACGTCACCAAACCGAGGCAAATCGTCGTTCGTAATCGGTTCGAAAGAACGCGTTGCGACCAAGTTGCTCATGGTTACTCCTACCGAGAATATCGTTGTAGGTTACGACGCCTAAACTGGTAACTTTCGCCTTCCGCCGACCACTCCCAAGGTTTGCCCCGCAATAGTCCTTGCGGAGCGCAAAACTATTCCCAAATGCTCGGCGGCTCAGAAGTCAATGAAAAAACTGTAGCGCCACAAGCGCTATCGTGGTGATCTCCGCGCATACCGTCATGGCAGTCAAGATCGAAGTCGACATCATCTCGCTCCTCAAATCGAATTTTCTGAAGTGGTTACAGAAGCGAGCGAGGGGTGTCGCGCGACAGATCGCGTGACTTGCTGCCTCAAAAAAGCCCCCGCCTACTTACGTTTCAGCGGGGGGAGGAAATGCCATATATATTAGAAGATGCGAATTAATGAGCAAATGCCAAAGTGGATTCAAAATCCCCTATTCGATCAGCTTTGGTAACTTTTTGTTTCCGCAAGGCCCGAAGACTTATGGCAACTATAACAGCGCAGGAGCGTCACGCCGCCATAACGTGGAATACCCAAAGTCACTTTGACACGAGTTGTGCTCGCCCCTTGCGAGCATGTGCCGCGATCACCACCTTCGATACCCAATTGAATCTTGCGGCAAGTCTTGGTGGAGTAACGGCGACATTGGGGGAATGGCCCGGAGAGCAAAACGGGAAGTCGCTCGTCGCAGCAAAACAGGCACTGATTGATGCTCACGAAAGCAAGAGCTCAACCGAAGAAGAGCGCCGCGCGTTTCTAGCGGCGGCGGAAGAAGCTCAGATACTTTTCTTCAGGGCATAAAGTGAGACGCGGCGGGGAACCGTGGAACGCGAAGCGTGTTTCCGAACGGCTAACATCCATAAGCGACCGCACCGATGTGGATCAGATCGTGGAAAACTTCAGGCTGTGATGTTTCGCCCCAAGCTAATACATCTGCACTTCAGGCGAACGGCCGAGAACGATCGGTGCTGGCTGTACAAAAGGAAATATTCCGATGATGGGCACGAAGGGCGCAAGCAGCGGTGATGAGCACAACGCCTTCTCCCGTCGCAGCCGGCGAATGCTTGCCTGGGGCCGCGGCGAACTCAAAAAGATCAAACGGGGATTTTGGAAGCGGCAACGCAAGGCGGCCAAAGCAGATCGCGGGATGTGATCTTAGTCCGTGGAGCAGTCGTAAGCAGGAGCCGTCCTCACAAGCAGCCGATACTCATCCATCCGTAGATTGATCGTCGCCTCATACGCACGCATCGCCGCAGAATCATTTCTGATATAGGCACCCGCCGGGAAACAGCGCTCGAACCACTCCTGTGTCGGCTCTTCGGGCATCAGGCGCCATCCTTTGGGCACCGCGATAGCGGCTGCTTTTTTCGGCTCCGCTTCAGCCAGCGTGTGATGATCGTTCATCAATTTATCCTCCCCTGAGATTCCCCTCTGAAGGGATGTCACAACTCCATGAAGCGAGGCTGAATATTCCTATCGCTTGGTTGTCGTGCGATCGCTTTGAGGCTCGACAGCGGTTATGAATTTGAACCCTTCACGGGGCGTATCCCGCAATTGCGCGGCTGACTCTAAGCCAGCGCAGGGAACAATCCACTCCGCCCAAGGTTCGGTTTCGTCCACGGCGTAATGCCGTTCCGAAGGGAGAACCCGGATGAAAACGCGCGAGTATGCCGCTTTGCTCGAAGACGCTGCCAATCGCATCGCAGATATGTCGCGAGCAGAATTTCAGATCACATTGCGGCGGACTGCGTTGATGCTCAGAAATTCCGCTGCAGTCATCCTCGATGGCGATGCAGAAGACGCGGTTGCCAGTATCGCCGATGAACTCGGTATGACGCGAAACGACATGATCCGCTATATCGTCAATGAATGGCTTGAGAAGAATGCCTACCTACCCGTGCGAGAGCGGGATGAGGACGGCGAGGCGGAGGGCATTGCTTAAAGCCTAAAAAAGCCCCTAGCCAGTCGGGGATAGGGGCTGAGTTATCATGAAGTGCTCATTTCACTCGCCGGAGGGAAATCCGACCTAGTTGAATTAGAACACGATAATGTTGCCAATGATATACGCCCTTCGAGGAAGCGCTCTTCGGCAATTTTCCTGTATGATTCACCGTATTGAAGATCGGCCGTAAGCCTAGACCCCCTTCCGCATTCCCGAAGGGGTATTAATATTTTTCTGTTCCAGGTGAGAGGCAATCATATCGCGATTGGCATGGTGTATCAGCAGCGTCTCGTAGAAGAGTGCCAGGATTTTTCCGCCAATTCCGTGTCCAAGTGCCGCATGAGAAGTGTGGTAACTTTTTGCTCCTGCTGTGCAACCTGTTCCTCGGTTTCTGCGACATGATGATCTATCATATCGAGGTCGGCTTGAGTGAACGCCACTTGCATTCCCTTCCCCCCTTAAGCTCGGTGTCGCTGGGAGGTGGGACCCGTGATGGAAGCACTCTCCGTGTGCTCCGCTGGAACCTTGTGTAACGATCATGGTTCGGTATCGGGAGGATACGAAGATGACGCCACAAACTTGGACTCTAGCAGTGACGATCGAAACGTAAGCGCCGTCTCCGCCCCATTGGATTGGCTGTATTTTGAGGCTTGCTGCGTGTGCGAGAAGGTTTCCAGGACTATCTGGAGATTGGCATGGCAGATGATGGATTTGTTGGCCGCTACGAAATTGTCGAGCCGCGCCGCGGAAACCGGCGCTGGCCGGATGATGTGAAGGCGCGGATCGTGGCGGAAAGCCTTGAGCCTGGTGTTCGTGTTGTTGATGTCGCGCGCCGTCATGACGTTGTGCCGCACCAGCTTTCCTTGTGGCGCCGGCAAGTGCGCGAGGGCATTCTGGCCCTGCCTTTTGAGGCTATGTCGGGCCTGTCGGAGAGCGGCGATGCCGCGCCTGCATTTGTGCCTTTGGCGGTTGCGGCAGAGCCGAGCGAGGCGGTGAATGTTTTGGCGCCGCCGCTGCCGGAGGCGGGTTGGCCGGTCTTGACGTTGGAGATCGGCCCGGATGTTGTGATGCGGGTTCCCGGCGATGTGCCGGTTGAACGTGTGGCGGCTCTGGTACGAGCCATGCGAGGGACGGCATGATCGTCGCGGGCCAACGACTGCCGATCCTGATTGCAACGCGTCCGGTGGACTTCCGCTGTGGGCATCAGGCGCTGGCCTTGATGGTGCAGACCGAGTTGAAGCTCGACCCGCATTCCGGGGTGACGGTGATCTTCCGGTCGAAGCGCGGGGATCGCCTGAAGATCCTGGTGTGGGATGGCACCGGAATGGTGCTAACCTACAAAATTCTTGAACATGGAAACTTTGCCTGGCCCAAGGTTCAGGATGGGACGATGCGTCTTTCCAGGGGTCAATATGAGGCTTTGTTCGAAGGTCTTGACTGGCGACGGGTCATGGCACAGCGGGTGACCGCGCCGTCGGCGGCAGGGTAAATATCCGGCCGTCTTTGCATTGTTTTATTTGGCTTTTTTGTGCTGCCTTGCTATAAGGCCGCATGTCGTCGCGCCTTGATCTCAGCCTGTTTCCGGACCTTCCGCCAGAGGTTATCAAAGCCTTTGCGGCGATGCAGTTCGAGCTGTCGGTCGAGCGTGCTGCGCGTCAGCATGAGCAGGCTGTGGTGGCCGAAAAGGACGCCTTCATCGCCGAGCTGAAGGAACTGATCGAGAAGCTTGAGGGGCAGGTTCACGACTATCGGCGCACCAAGTTCGGGCCGAAATCGGAAAAGCTCGATCCGGCGCAGATGGAACTGGCGCTGGAAGACCTTGAAACGGCGATTGCCGAAACACAGGCGCGGATCGCCGCCGTCGAGAAAAAGATCGAAGCCAGCGCATCCGATCCGGAAAAGGCCGCTCCTCGCAAGGAGCGTAAGGCCCGTGCACTGCCCGAACACCTGCCGCGGGTCGAGAAGGTGATTGAGCCCGACAGTATTGTCTGCCCCTGTGGTTGCGGCAACATGGTCCGGATCGGCGAAGATCGGACGGAACGGCTCGACCGGATTCCGGCACGCTACGAGGTGATCGTCACGATCCGCCCGAAATACGCATGCCCCAAGGGTCGAACGGGCGTCGTCCAAGCCAGAGCGCCGGCGCATCTCTTGGAAGGGAGCTGGCCGACGGAAGCCCTTCTGGCTGAGATTGCCGTCTCCAAGCATTCCGAACATATGCCGCTCAACCGGCAGGCCGAAGTCATGGCGCGACACGGGGTGCCGATAGACCGCACGGTCCTGGCCGATTGGCTTGGGCGCACGGGCAGCGAAATCGCACCGGTGGTCGACCACATGGCCGAACGGCTGCTGTCGGAAAGCGCGCGGCTCTATGTCGACGAGACCACGGCTCCGGTGTTGGATCCGGGGCGCGGCAAGACGAAGACCGGTTATCTATGGGCCGTGTTGCGTGACGATCGCGGCTGGAATGGCTCCGCGCCGTCGGGCGTGGTGTTCCATTATCGACCTGGGCGTAAAGGCGAATATGCCGCTGAAATCCTCGACGGCTTCAACGGGACAATCCAGGTGGATGCCTACGGTGGTTACTCTCACCTCGCCACGTCGGACCGGATGGGTGGCGACCCCTTGAAGCTGGCTTTCTGTTGGGCGCACGGACGCAGGAAGCTGATCAAGGCCACGCCAAAGAGTGGATCGCCCATCGTCGACGAGGCGCTGGTGCGGATCGCCGCGCTCTACAAGATCGAAGACAGTATCCGGGGCTCAGATCCCAAACATCGCCGGGCAGTTCGACAGGACCTGTCCCTCCCGCTGGTGGACGAGTTCTTCACCTGGCTGGCAGCGCAAGCCAAGCGCATCTCACGCAAGTCTGACCTCGGAAAAGCCCTGGCTTATATGCTAACGCGGCAGGACGGCTTCCGGCTGTTCCTGGACGACGGCCACGTCGATATCGACTCCAACCTGGTGGAAAACGCGATCCGCCGACCCGCCATGAACCGCCGCAATGCGCTCTTTGCGGGGCACGATGAAGGGGGCCGCAATTGGGCCCGGTTTGCCAGCCTGATCGGCACTTGTAAAATGAACGGCGTTGAGCCCTACGCCTATCTGTGCGACCTCTTCACCCGCCTCGCAAACGGCCACCTCGCCAAAGACATCGACGCCCTGATGCCATGGGCTTATGCGCAACGGATCAGAGCCTCACAATGAGCTCGTCAGGTACTCTTCGGTGAGCTCATTTGACGGCCCGTAGATCAACCTCAGACCGCTGCAACTGAAAATTCGATGGGGCGTGGACGCCGCATACATCGAAACGCGCCGTGTTGGTAGATATTTTACCATCAACACCACCGAAAAAGCAGTCGAATATATGCTGGAGGAATGGCCTGAAAAGCAAAATGGGAACTCATTCATCGCAGCAAAGCAGGCTCTGATTGATGCTCACGCCGGCAAGATCTCAACAGAAGTAGCGCGCCGCGCATTTTTAGCGGCGGCGGAAGAAGCTCAGATATTTTTCTTCAGGGCATGAAGTGAGACGCGGCGGGGAAACCGTGGAACGCGAAGCGTGTTCCCTGCCGCGCTTGGTCGAGAGCCACCGTTGTTGAGTGAAAGGGCCTCGGGTTTCCCCCAATCGCAGTGGGAGCGTTCGGAAGCATCACGACCGAGGAATATCAAATTAGGTTCATTAGCAATTCGCCTAAAAATTGGCCCAGCAATTCAAAGAACGCCGCGGGTGAATATGCGAAGGGGGCGCTGGCCGCAAGACCAACAAAGCCGAGCGCGATGGCCGCAACCAGTCCATGCTTCTCCCAACCAAATGCCGCGCCGAAGCCGGTACCGGCTGCTACGATCGAAACTGCCCATCTCCATCTAAACGTGATCGTCAAAATACGTAGCATTTTGGCTTTCCGGTCGAACAGCGGTCAAATTATCTGCAATGAGCGTTCGCGTTATCGTTGTAGATAATATGCCGCCGTCATGTTTGCTAGGAGGTCGGTCGCGCTTTTGATCTGCGCGTCTTGACTCATTCGCGACATGAACGATCAGGAGCGGACGTTGCTATGAGCAACGCTACCGCGAATCACTGCCTGAAGAAAATTCCCGCCTCTTCCGCCGCCGCCAAGAACGCGGTCCGCGCGGAGTCAATTGAAACCTTTCCACCGTGAGCATTGATCAGCGCCAGCTTGGCGGCCTTGAAAGCTTCACTTCCTCGCTTCCCCGACCATTCGAAAAGCATAAATTCAGCCGCCCGTTCCGTGCTTGTGATCGTGACCATCCGACCGAGCTTGTCGCTCTGTATCGTCACCGAGTGATCCCACCATTGATGTGCCATGTTCGTGTCCTCCCATCGCAACAACTGAAATGTCGGGGAGTCGTTCCGATGGGCTCACGGACCCGCCTTGGCCAGCCACGAAATGATATTGGTGAAATAGGTCGTCAGGATAAATGTGAGCGCCGACGACGAAGAGGCCGCCTATCCCGCGCTGTTTCCAGGCTCGGACTTCTTCTGTCACCGGCTTCATAACTTTTACGTCATCCTGGACGTCCTTCATACCGGTTTCTACCTTGCTCACTCTGTCGACAAGATCGTCCATTCTCCGATGCATCGAGGAGCGGCTGATCGAGCAGGCGGCGAGGGGAACGATCGACGAAGAAGATGTTCTCGCTGTATTGCCCGGCCTGAAAGCCGAGCGCAGCCGCCTGAAGGCGGAGCTCGAGGCCGAAGAGCCGCCGACCAACATCATTGAGCTGAAACCGAAGGCGGTCGAGAAATTCAGAGAAGACGCTGAACAGATTGCTGAGATCGTCAATGTACCTGGCACAGAGCCATCAATCGAGCTCGTAAAGGCATTCCGGGAAGTGGTTTCGAGCGTGATCGTGCACCCACGCGTTCCGGGCGAAAAATATCAATATGAAATAAAGGGTTGGCTATCCGCGCTCGCCGGCGAAGAGTTGTCGGCTGTTCTGATGGTAGCGGAGGAGGGATTTGAACCCCCGACACAAGGATTATGATTCCTCTGCTCTGACCTACTGAGCTACTCCGCCATATCCGCATAATCTCTTGGATTATACGTGAGGCCAAACAAAACCGCTGCTCGATGAACATGGGCTCGTCGGTTGAGCGGCTTATAAGGTGCGGTTCGGCTTTGTGTCAAGCGGATGATTTGGAAAAATCAGCGCTTTCCCCTGCCCGCGCCGCGCGTCGTCAGGCGGCGACGGGGCTGGCTAGCAATGCCTTCAGCGAGGCTTCCGCGATCGGTTCGCGCTCGGAGCGTTCTATGAAGCCGCCGCCGTAGACGCGGGCGTCGTCACCGGGGGCGGAATAGAGCGCGCAGGCCTGGCCAGGGGCGACACCGGCCTCGCCGATCGCGAGGTCGACATAGATGCCGGTCGCATCGAAATGCAGCACGGCAGGGGCCGGCGCGCGGGTCGAGCGGACCTTGGCGTAGCAGGCAAAGCCCTCGCCGGATGCCGCCTTGGCCAGCGGCTCGTCGCCCAGCCAGTTCACATCCCGGAGATAGACGCGATGCGTCTCCAACGCCTCTTTCGGGCCGACAATGACGCGGCGCGAGCGGGCGTCGAGATAGACGACATATAGCGGCTCCCCGGTCGCGATACCGATACCGCGGCGCTGGCCGATCGTATAGTGCAGGATGCCCTCGTGATGACCGAGCACGCGGCCGTCGAGATGGACGATCTCGCCCGCAAGTGCCGCATTCGGCTTCAGCTTAGCGATCACGTCGGAATATTTGCCCTGCGGCACGAAACAAATGTCCTGGCTGTCAGCCTTCTTCGCAACGACGAGGCCCATCTCCTCGGCAAGCGCTCGCGTCTCCGACTTCGGCATGCCGCCGAGCGGAAAGCGCAGATAGTCGATCTGTTCCTGCGTGGTGGCAAAGAGGAAATAGCTCTGGTCGCGATCGGCATCAGCCGGGCGATAGAGCGCGCGGCGGCCGGGGTGGTCGGCGGATGGGTTCGGGCGCGAACGGATATAATGGCCGGTCGCCAGCGCATCGGCACCGAGCTCCTTGGCGGTCGCCAGAAGATCGGCGAACTTGACGGTCTGGTTGCAGGCAACACAGGGGATCGGCGTCTCGCCGGCAACATAGCTTTCGGCGAAGGGATTGATCACCGTCTCGCGGAAACGCTTTTCATAGTCGAGCACGTAATGCGGAATGCCAAGCGTCTCGCAGACGCGACGGGCATCGTCGATATCCTGGCCGGCGCAGCAGGAGCCGGCGCGGTGAACGGCGGCGCCATGATCGTAGAGCTGCAGCGTGATCCCGAGCACATCGTAGCCCTGACGCTTTAGAATGCCGGCCACGACGGAACTGTCGACGCCGCCCGACATGGCGACGACGACGCGCGTATCTTCCGGCCTCTTGTCAAAATCCAGTGTGTTCACGGTCTTGCCGCCAATCTCAGTCGATATCAGGTGCTGTCTTCTGTCCACCGGTTGCCATGCAAAAGCGGCGGATTTTTATCATCTGCTGGCGCGCGGCGACTTAGCCGCCCGGCCTTGATGGATCACGGATATAGAAAGGATTGCTGCCCGGCGCAAGGGGCGGCGAATCAGCGGCATTGCGACAGCCGCTCGTCATGAGATGAAACTGCCGATCAACCTCTGGCTTTGAGCAGCCGGATGAGATTGCGGGCCCGGCGAAAGGCCGTCGCCGCTGCGCCGACGGCAACGATCCAGAGGGCGACGGTCAACACCCACGAGCCGCCGCTCCACAAGACTTCGACGACCGACAGCAGAGCGGCAGCGGTCATCGTTGCCATGCGGTGCTGCTTGGCCATCGGCCCGCCGAAATCGCTGGGATTGCCGGTGGCGCGGCCAAGCTCGCGGACATAGGCGGTCAGAACGGCAAAGGCGGCCGCGGCCCAGCCAAGGCCGGGTGCGGCGATGCCGTAGCCGACGCCGGCAAAGATCAGGATATCGGCAACGCGATCGGGGAATTCATTCCAGAACGGCCCATCCTCCTCGCCCTTGCCACCCTCGACCGCGACCATTCCGTCCAGCAGATTGCAGAGCAGGCGAAGTTGGCAGAACAGTGCCGCAAGGATCAGGAATATGGCGCGCAGCCCAGCGCTGCCCTGCCCCGATAGCCAGAAGGAACCGCCGGCCAGCGCCGCCATGACCATGCTTGCCTGCGATATCCGGTTCGGTGTCACCGACAATGCGGTCATGTACCGCGCCAGCGCCTGTGCCCAGCGCGTGTTGCGGCTAGCCAATGGCCGCCTGTCGCCCTTTCCCCCCCCCGCCATGGACCTAACGCCTCCCGCCCGAAATCGAATAATTGTAGATCGCCGCATAGCTGGTAGAGACCAGCAGCGGCACCGCGATGGTTCGCAATATCTCCGGCGTGCCGCTGATCACATGGATCGTCACCAATATGGCGGTTGAGCCGAGACAGGCGATCAGTGGCGGCGCCCAGAGAGCCGTGAAACCGCTGAAGCGTTTCGACAGGGCTTCGACCACCGATTTGAGAAACAGCGTCAGGCAGGCCGACAGAATGCCCTGAACGAGACCGGCGATCACCGGACGCGGCATCGGATGCATGCGGTTGGCAAAGACAGCCCAGCCGCCCATGGCGAGGAAGGCGAAAAGCACGTGCATGATACTGCTGCCGGCAAGCGCCCTCCCCCACGCGGTCATGACAGCGACCACCAGTAGCGCACGAGATGGAAAAAGATCGGCGCTGAGAAGACGACGGAATCCAGCCGATCGATTAGCCCTCCATGACCTTCGATCAGATGCCCCCAGTCCTTGACCCCGCGATCCCTCTTGATCGCCGACATCACCAACCCGCCGAAGAAGCCCATCAGGGTAATCACGAAAGCAAGCAGGCCCGCCTGCAGCGGCGTGAACGGGGTGATCCACCAGAGCGCCGCCCCGATCAGCGTCGCGCTCGCAACACCACCGACAAAGCCTTCGACCGTTTTGGACGGCGACAGTTTCGGTGCAATCTTGTGGCGGCCGAAGAGCTTGCCCCAGACATATTGCAGGACATCGCTGAGCTGCACGACGATGACGAGGAAGGCGATCAAGAGGACGTTGCGCCCTTCGTAGCCGGGTATGTGGAGGGTCAGCAGTGCCGGCACATGCGAAGCACAGAAGACGCAAATCATCAGCGCCCATTGCACCTCGGCGATGCGGATCAGGAAGCGCTCGGTATCGCCGCGCAAGACCGCGATGATCGGCATGAACAAAAACGCATAAACCGGGATAAAGATCGAATAGATGCCGTACTGTTCGGCCCAGAGCAGATAATATTGAAGCGGCAGCGCAACGAAAAATGCGGCGGCCAGCGCCCAATGGTCGGCGCGCCGGGTGTTGGTCAGTGTGATGAATTCCCGCAGCGCCGCAAATGAGCAGAAGGCAAAGAGCAGGATGACGCCGGCGCGGCCCGCCAGAAAGGCGATGCCGATCAGGATCACCATTACCCACCAGGCCTTGATGCGGGCATTCAGGTTTTCGATCGCCGCGTTGGAGCCATCCGGCGACAGGCGCCGCTGCAGCACATAGCCGATAACGGAAGCGACGAGCAGCACGCCGAGGATACCGAGAATAAGGTGGATGAGATCGGAGCTTGCTGCGCTCATTCGCTATTCCCCATTTGTTTGGGAGAGAGCGCCAGCAGCGCCGCTTGCGCGCGCACCAGAAAATCCGCCTTCTCTTCGTCTGCGCCGATACGCAGCGCGTTGCCGAAGGTCACCGTGCAGATCAGCGGAATGGGTACGAATTCGCCTTTGGGCATGACGCGATTGAGATTGTTGATCCAGACGGGAACAAGATCGATATCGGGGCGCATCTTCGCCAGATGAAACAGCCCGCTCTTGAACGGTTGCAAAGGCGCTTCCGTCAGGTTCCGTGTGCCCTCGGGAAACAGGATCAGGGAGCAGCCCGCATCGATGGCAGCGGCCATCTGTTCCACCGGATCTTCTGTCCGTGCCTCGCGGACCCGTTCGATGAGCACGGCATTGAATACGTCGCGGCCGATGAAGCTCTTCAGCCTCGATTTCAGCCAATAGTCGGCGCCCGCGACTGGACGCGTCCTCTGTCGGAGCCGCGGTGGAAGCACCGCCCAGATAAGGATGAAATCGCCATTGCTGGAGTGATTGGCGAAATAGACGCACCGTTCGGAGGGTACGCCGCTCTCCGCCCAGATCGCTCTCACGGCGGTGATGGCACGCGCAAAGAGCACGATCGCCGCCGCAACCGGTTTCGTAAGCCAAGCCGCCACGGGCTTGCCCATCACTCGCCGACCATTTTCTTGCGAGGCCCCCATGACAAAGAGATAGGCATGTTTGAAGGGGAGCCGATAGCCCGATGAACGGACTTATCCACAGCCCGTTAGGAGGTGCATTCCAACGGCAGAGCAGGTTTCGGCGAAGGGACTGCATATAACGAAAAGCCCGGCGCAGTTTCCTGCACCGGGCTACGTGTCGCTCTTGGGAGGAGCAAGTTTAGTCGACGTTGAATACCAGCGGCTTTGCCTGGCGGATCGCCTGGTTGGCGGTCAGCTTGGCCAGAACCTCGTCGTTGATCGGGCCGTCGACGTAAAGCAGCGCGATGGCATCGCCGCCCTGTTTGTCACGGCCGAGCTGGAAGTTGGCAATGTTGACATTGGCAGCACCCAGCGTCGTGCCGATGAAGCCGATCATGCCGGGAACGTCCGTATTGGCGATATAGACCATGTGGCTGCCGACATCGGCGTCGAGATTGATGCCCTTGATCTGAATGAAGCGTGGCTTGCCATCGGAGAAGACAGTGCCGGCAATCGAGCGCGTCATGCTGTCGGTGGTGACCGTCAGCTTGATGTAGCCGTCATAGACGCCGGTCTTGTCGCGCTTGACTTCGGCAAGCACGATGCCCTTTTCCTTGATCATGATCGGCGCCGAAACCATGTTGACATCGGCAACCTGAGTGCGGATGAGGCCGGCCAATAGAGCGCTCGTCAGCGCCTTGGTGTTCATGCCGGCGGTAACGCCGTCGTAGAGGATCTCGATTTCCTTGATCGGATCTTCCGTGACCTGGCCGACGAAGGCGCCGAGGACGTCGGCGAGCTTGATGAACGGCTTCAGGATCGGCGCTTCCTCGGCGGTGATCGAGGGCATGTTGATGGCGTTGGAAACCGCGCCCTTGACGAGATAGTCCGACATCTGTTCGGCCACCTGCAGGGCGACATTCTCCTGCGCTTCCGTAGTCGATGCGCCGAGATGCGGCGTGCAGACGACGTTCGGCAGGCCGAAAAGCGGGCTTTCCTTGGCAGGCTCGACTTCGAACACGTCGAAAGCAGCGCCGGCGACATGGCCGGACTTAATGGCGGCGGCGAGGGCAGCCTCATCCACCAGGCCGCCGCGGGCGCAGTTGATGATGCGCACGCCCGGCTTGGTCTTGGCGAGCGCGTCGGCGTCAATGATGTTGCGGGTCTTGTCGGTGAGCGGCACGTGCAGCGTGATGAAATCGGCGCGAGCGAGAAGCTCGTCGAGCTCGACCTTGACAACGCCCATTTCCTCGGCGCGTTCCTTGGACAGGAATGGGTCATAGGCAACGACATGCATCTTCAGGCCGATGGCGCGGGCAATGACGATGGAACCAATGTTGCCGGCACCGATGACACCAAGCGCCTTGCCGGTGATTTCGACACCCATGAACTTCGACTTTTCCCACTTGCCGGCCTGGGTCGAGGCGTCGGCCGACGGAAGCTGGCGAGCAACAGCGAACATCAGCGCGATAGCGTGTTCGGCGGTCGTGATCGAATTGCCGAAGGGCGTATTCATGACGATGATACCGCGGCGCGAAGCGGCCGGGATATCGACATTGTCGACGCCGATGCCGGCGCGGCCGACGACCTTCAGATTCTTCGCCGCTTCGATGATCTTTTCCGTCACCTTGGTGGCGGAACGGATGGCGAGGCCGTCATAATTGCCGATGATTTCGAGCAGCTTGTCTTTATCCTTGCCGAGCTGCGGCTGGAAATCGACTTCGACGCCGCGATCGCGAAAGATCTGGACGGCGGTTTCCGACAGTTCGTCGGATACGAGAACGCGAGGTGCCATTGAGGCCTCCTGAGAAATGAGTCAGCGACGACAAGCAATTCCAGGAAAGTGCGAAACGGTTTTCCGCCCGGAATTGCGTGAAAATAAAGAGAAATTGCGCATGCTGGGCTCCGCCCTCTTGGCGGAGCCTGTAGACGCTATGATCTCAGGCAGCAGCCTGGGAGAGCGTCGCCTTCTGCGTTTCGAAAGCCCAGGAGAGCCAGGGCATCAGTTTCTGCATGTCGGCGGTTTCGATCGTCGCACCGGCCCAGATGCGCAGGCCCGAAGGCGCGTCGCGGTAATGGCCGACGTCATAGGCGACGCCTTCCTTTTCGAGCAGTGCGACCAGACCCTTGGCGAAATTCGCCTGGCCATCGGCATCGAGAGCAACGACATCCTTGTCGACGATCTTCAGGCAGACGGAGGTGTTGGATTCCGTCTGAGTCTTGACGGCCAAATTGGCGATCCAGTCATTGGCGGCAACGAAGTCGTGAACGACCTTGGCATTGGCATCGGCGCGGCCAATCAGCGCCTTCAGGCCGCCGAGGTCTTTGGCCCAGAGGAGAGCATCGATATAGTCTTCGACGCAAAGCATCGACGGCGTATTGATGGTCTCGCCGGTGAAGATGCCTTCGATCAGCTTGCCGCCGCTGGTCATGCGGAAGATCTTTGGCAGCGGCCAGGCCGGCTGGTAAGTCGTGAGCCGCTCGACGGCGCGCGGCGAAAGGATGATGACGCCGTGTGCGCCCTCGCCGCCCAGGACCTTCTGCCAGGAGAAGGTGACGACATCGAGCTTAGCAAAATCGAGGTTCTGCGCGAAAGCGGCCGAGGTGGCGTCGCAGATCGTCAGGCCCTTGCGGTCAGCCGGAATGAAATCAGCGTTCGGAACGCGGACACCGGAGGTCGTGCCGTTCCAGGTGAAGACCACGTCGCGGTCAAAATCGACAGCGGAAAGATCAGGCAGCTCGCCGTAACCGGCTTCAAGCTTGCGGACGTCCTTGAGCTTCAACTGCTTGACGACGTCGGTAACCCAGCCGGCACCGAAGCTTTCCCAAGCGAGCATGTCGACGCCGCGCTCACCGAGCAGCGACCAGAGCGCCATTTCGACGGCGCCGGTGTCGGAAGCCGGAACGATGCCGATGCGGTAGTTCGCCGGCACTTCAAGAACTTCGCGGGTGAGATCGATGGCCTGCTTCAGCTTGGCCTTGCCGACTTTCGCTCGGTGCGAACGGCCAAGAGCCGCGTCGGAAAGAGCATCGAGCGTCCAACCGGGGCGCTTCGAGCAGGGGCCAGAAGAAAAATGGGTATTTTGCGGACGAATGTCCGGCTTGGCGAGCTTAGTCATGATGCTATCCTCTCAGATAGAAAGCTCCTCGTTGGGGAGGAGTGTCCCGCCGCCGGATATATTGGAAGCCGCCCATCAGCGCAATAGGTAAAACGAGCGGATGGACAGCGCCTCACGAATTCGTGCAGCAATGACGCCAGTGGATAAGCTTCGCACAGCATAATTACGCTACGTTAGCCACACAAAAGCTGGCATCTTCGCCGACACCCACCATATGTTATGGGCGTTGAATGGATCGGCGCCGACAAATAAAGAACAAATGTCTTTTATGTACCAAGCCGCACTTTCCAAAAGTCCCAGCATGCCGGTGCAGCCTCTGCCCGTCTATCTCATCAACATTGATCGAGCGACGGACCGATTGGCGGAAATTCAGCGGCAGAGCGATCAATTCGGCATAAGAATCGAGCGGGTCGAGGGTGTCGACGGCGCTCTTTTGCCGCCGGCGCAATGGATCGACGTCGATCACGATCGCTTCCGGCGCCGGCACGGCAGGGTTATCCTGCCCGGTGAATATGGTTGCTATCGCAGCCATCTGATGGCGCTACGTCAATTTCTGGCTGACGGCGGCGATTCGGCTGTCATCATCGAAGACGACGTAGCACTGGACGGCGATTTTCTGGATCGCGCCATGGCGGCAAAGGAAGCTGCTCCGAACGCAGAGGTCATCAAGTTTGTCAATCATCGCTGGGGCGGCTTCCGCCCGGCAGCCCGCAGCCGCACGGGAGATGTGATTGGCCGTTGCCTCTTCGGCCCGCAGGGCTCGACCGCTTGTTATCTCGTGACACGCAGCGGTGCTGAAAAGATCGTCAAGTCGCTCGCGATCATGTCCCTGCCCTGGGATGTTGCCGTCGAACGCGGCTGGGATATGCGCACATCCATCTTTACCACACGCGCCAACATCGTTGGCTTCAGCCCGCTGCAGAAGACGACGATGATTGGCTGGCGCCGCGACTACCGCGCCGCGAAGTCAGCCGCTTGGCGGCGCCTTCCCGCGCATCTCTTCCGCACCTTGGATTTCTTCCGCCGCATCGCCTACGTGCTGACGACGCCGTAGCTAGCGATCCTACCAGGTGGTGATTCGCAAACCGATACGGATCTCGTGTCGCGACAGTGCGCCGTCGCGGCCCATCGTGCCACCGGCGCCGGCCGCCGTATCCGCAGCGGAATAGCCGAACATGTCGCCCCCGGCGATATGCGAGAAGCGATAGCCGAGATCCAGCTTCACGTTCGGCGCCACCTCATAGGCGACGCCGGCCATCAATGCATAAGTCATGCGCCAGTCGCTATCGCCGGGATAACGCGTACTGACCGAAGCAGCACCGCCGCAACCGGAGGTGCCGTCGACGCAGGAACCGATGGCATTGACGCTATTCCAGGAGACCCTGGTTGCACCGATGCCGGCACCGACATAGGGCGTGAAGCCCGCCAGCGTGCCGAGATCGACATAGCCATTCACCATCAGACTGCCGGCTTTGAAAGAAGAGCGCACCTTGGTGGAGCAACCCGTACCGCCTGCTCCGCCGGAGCAAGGCGAAGCGCCCGCCATGCGACCATCGAAATCCCCGCTGAAATAGTCGCCGGTGAGATCGGCGCGGAACAGGTCGTTGAACTGATAGCCGACACCGAGGCCACCCGAAAAATCGCCGCTGAAGCGATCGGAATCGAAACGCCCGGAGCCGTAATCTCCGCTGGCGGGATCGTAGTTGCGAAAGGTCGTATCATCGTGGCTGGCGTTGATCGCATAGCCGACATCGCCGCGCACGTACCAGCCTTGGGCATTCTTGACGCTGACTTCGGGCATCTTGATTTCTGGCGGCAGATCGGCTGCAAAAGCAGTGCCCGCAAACGCACTCGCCATCACCGCGGCCAGCGCCAAAGCGTCGAAACGGATCATTACCCCTCGCCTTCCAACCTCGGGCAGGTGCCCGCATTCCAAGCTGGCCAGCCCTTGTCGCATCCACCGCCCGGGCTTCCCAAGAGGAGAGACCGAGGCCGGGCCGCAGCCATTGTCATTTCATTAACCATAGGGAATTCATGGTTAATGAAGGTTTAAAACGTGGCTGAATTGCTTAACGGCAGCAGAAAAAAGAAAAAACCACCCGGACGAACCGGGCGGCTTTTCAACGGCTTGGACGTTAGGATGTTTTACTTGTAGACCGCCGGTTGGGGCGGGATCTCGGCCGGCGGCATGTAGCTGGCGGTCTGGCAGCCGCCGAAGGTGTAGCGTGCGCCGATGCGGGCTTCGTGCAGGTTGAGGCCCTTGTCGTAGCCGGGACCGCCGTTTTCCGCATAGCCGAACATATCGCCGCCTTCGATATGGCGGTAGCGATAACCGACATCGGCCTTGAGATTGCACGACAGGTCGATCGAAGTACCAGCCATCAGCGCGTAGGTGAAGCGCCAGCTGCCGCGGCCGTTATGCGTGACGGTCTCGTCACAGGAGCTCGAATCGGCGTTAGAGCAGGAGGTGTTCTTCAGCTTGTCCCATTTGACGTAGGTGCCGCCGAGACCGCCGCCCACATAAGGCGTGAAGATGCCATAGGTGCCGATATCGACATAGGCGTTGGCAAGCAAGCTGTAGGCCGTCAGCGTGGCCACGTCGTGCGACGTCGCAGGCACCGCTGTGAAACCGGGGCCGCAGCCGCCGCAATCGCCGCTCGTGGAGCCTTTGAAATCGGACGAGAAGAGGTAATCCAGCGTCACGTCCGTGCGCAGGTAGTTATTGACCTGGTAACCGACACCGCCGCCGAGCGACCAAGTGTCGTCGAGGTTGGCGCTATCGAAATCATGCATGTTGGAGTTGGAGCCCTGGAAGTAGTTGGCGCCGCGCAGGTCGGTGAATACGTAACCAACATCGCCGCGCAGATACCAGCCGCTCGATTGGCTGACCACTTCAGGTGCCGCCGGTGGCGGCGTATAGAGATCGGCTGAAAAAGCGGATGTGCCGACGAGCAAAGCTGCAGCGGCCCCAATCAAAGTTTTCATCATGACTTTGGCTCCAAATTTATTGCCATTGGCACGACAAACGCCTGCCAATCGAAAGACATGATATGGATAATGAATGGTAATGGTTAAAGCCCGCTTAACTACGAATATTTACTCTGATTAGTTGCCGGATATACTTGTTTTGTACATTAGTAATTTATAAAACTAGGACTATGAAAGAAGAATGTTTTGGCCAATTCGGCTCTTCGAGCTGCCGGGACGGAAGAACCCACGAAGCCAAGCTGTTCTCAGCTCTTAAACCAATTGGCAATAATCAGGTCGTTACCATTATCGCAGCCGGGGCGTAAAATATGGAGGAAGTCATTGACTTGCTTTCGCAATCTGGGTGCCGGCCTATGCCTCGCGCTTATCTTTCTGACGACCGCCGCGCTCGCTGGCCCCATTCCGATTGAGCCCGTTGCGGCTACGAGCTGGAACAAGGGGCGGGAAACTGGACTGCCGATCCCTCGTTACGTGTCGTTGAAAGCGCATAAGGCACGTATGCGCGCCGGGCCATCAACGATCTATCCCACCAAATGGATCTATATGAAACCCGGCCTGCCGCTGGAGATCATCGATGAATACGGCCATTGGCGACAAGTCCGCGATGATGTCGGCACCACCGGTTGGATGCACAGCGCACTTCTTTCGGGGCTGCGAACGGCCGTTGTCGGGCCGTGGTTGAAGACAAATGCAATGCTGCGCAGAAGCCCGGAAACAACGGCCGCACTCATCGCCGAGCTGCAACCCGGCGTTCTGCTGTCGCTACGCTCCTGCACCGGTGCCTGGTGCAGCGTCTCGGTACAGAAGCATTCCACAAGCGGCTATATCAGGCAGAACTTGCTCTGGGGCGCCTATCCTGGCGAAATGTTTCAGTGATCTTCACACAACGCCACAATGCGATGTGGCCACCTCAATGAGGCGGCCACCGATCAAGTATCAATATCTTGACGGCCGGAAGCCCTGATCAGGCAGCGTTGCGGACGTTTGAGATCACATCGATCAGGCCGCCGACGATGCGTTCGATCTGGCCGCGATCGTCGCCTTCCGCCATGACGCGGATCAGCGGCTCGGTGCCGGAAGGGCGGATGACCAGGCGGCCGCTGCGGGCCAGCTCGTTTTCGGCATCGGCGATCGCCTTGCGCACTTGAATGTCCTCCAGCGGCTTGCCGCCGGAAATGCGGACATTGCGCAGGAGCTGCGGCACCGGTTCGAAACGGCGGCAGACTTCGCTGACGGGCTTACCCGTGCGCTTGACCGCAGCCAGGATCTGCAGTGCGGCCACGAGACCGTCTCCCGTCGTGCCATAGTCGGAGAGCACGATATGACCGGACTGCTCCCCGCCGACATTGTAATTGTGCTGGCGCATATGCTCCACGACATAACGGTCGCCAACCGCAGTGCGGGCAAGTGCCATGCCCTTGTCTTCTAGGAAGCGTTCCAGACCGAGATTGGACATGACGGTGGCGACGATGCCATTGCCACGCAGCAACTGGCTCTCGGCCCAGCTCTCGGCAATGACGGCCATCAGTTGGTCGCCATCGACGATCGTGCCGGTTTCGTCGACGATGATGACGCGATCGGCGTCACCGTCGAGCGCAATACCGATATCGGCACGCACTTCGTCGACCTTCTTCTGTAGAGCGACCGGGCTGGTGGAGCCGCAATTGAGATTGATGTTGGTGCCGTTCGGCTCGTTGCCGATGGTGACGACATCGGCGCCGAGTTCCCAAAGCACGGCGGGCGCGACCTTATAAGCGGCACCATTGGCGCAGTCGATGGCGATGCGTAGGCCCTGCAACGTCACATCGCGCGGCAAGGTACGCTTGGCATGTTCGATATAGCGGTCATGTACGCCGTCGACGCGCTTGGCGCGGCCGATGTTCTCGGACTTGGCGAGATGCGCCGTCATGTCCTTTTCCAGCAGATCCTCGATCTTCGTTTCGAGGTCATCGGACAGCTTGTAGCCGTCGGGGCCGAAAAGCTTGATGCCGTTATCTTCGTAAGGATTGTGCGAAGCGGAGATCATAACGCCGATATCGGCGCGGAGCGACCGTGTCAGCATGGCGACAGCAGGCGTCGGGATAGGGCCTAGAACGAACGCATCGACGCCGGCGGCGGTGAAGCCCGCTACCATGGCGTTTTCCAGCATATAGCCGGAGAGACGCGTATCCTTGCCGATGACCACTCGATGGCGATGACTACCTCGGTGAAAGATCGTACCCGCGGCGATGCCCACTCGCATGGCGAGATCCGGCGTCATCGGATAGATATTGGATTGACCGCGGATTCCGTCCGTTCCGAAATAGCGACGTTTCATATGCACTCCCGTGATTGCGGCGTCCCTCTGAGGGACTGCGGCATCCCGTTCACCTCCCCTGAATCATGGGCTGCGCGAACATCGATGCTTGAGGCTCATGCCATAGATTGCAAATCTCGGCACTTAAATTACCAAGAAAGCGTATTACAACGCGTTACCGTTAATAAGCACTAAAAAAGGCCGATCCCCCAATGAAACGGGACCAGCCTCCTAGTCTATCGACGTAAATGCGGTCGCCGTTGGTACGGCGGCAATTGGAAACTCTGACCATCCTCACATCCTTACTTGCGCTCGTTCCGATTAACAGCAACGGCCTCGCCCGCTCTGAGCCTGGATCGGCGGACAAGGAACGGTTCCGTATGAGCAGAACACACAACAATCGCCGACCTTCGGCCGAAGGATGGCACCGCAGCCCTTGCATTCATAGAAATACTGGCAGGCATCTGATGGCATCGTTTCCGTCGCCTTGAAGCGGCAGATCGGGCAGGTAATTGTTGAGCTGAGAATCACGGATGTTTCATGCATAGAGATATCCGATCGTCAGTAGGCTAACGCCGGCGACGAGACCGGCCTCCGTTCGTTACCCTCAACCATAAAGAAAAAGGCCAGTTCCCTGCTCAAAAGGAGAACCGGCCTCTTCATTTACATGGTCAATCGGCTCCGCCCGTCAACGCGGCTGCGGTTCAAAACCGCCTTCGGGCTCGTCACCCTTGGTACCGAGCGAGCCATCCTTCTTGGCGCCGGTCTTCGGCACTGCCGAGCCACGGCTCGGAGGCGTATCGTCGCCGAGATCGCGGGCGGGCTTTTCGCCGCGAATCAGCGCCTTGATCTCTTCGCCGGTCAGCGTTTCGTATTCGAGCAGGCCTTCGGCCAGTGCTACGAACTCGTCGTGCTTGGTGGTGATGATGTCCATGGCCTGTTTGTAAGCCTGGTCGATCAGACGGCGGACTTCATTGTCGATCTTCTGCGCGGTGGCTTCCGAGACGTTCTTCGACTGCGAGACAGAGTGACCGAGGAAGACCTCCTGCTGGTTTTCACCATAAGCGACCTGACCGAGTTCATCGGAGAAGCCCCATTGTGTGACCATGGCGCGGGCAAGCTTGGTCGCCTGCTCGATATCCGAGGACGCGCCGGAGGTGATGTTCTCCTTGCCGAAGGTCAGCTCTTCCGCGACACGGCCGCCCATCATGATGCAGAGGCGCGACACCATCCACTTATAGCTCATCGAGTAGCGGTCGCCCTCGGGAAGCTGCATGACCATACCGAGCGCGCGGCCGCGCGGAATGATGGTCGCCTTATGCAACGGATCGGCGACGGCGACATTGAGCGCCGTGATGGCGTGACCGGCTTCGTGATAGGCCGTGAGCTTCTTTTCCGCTTCGGTCATTGCCGAAGAGCGGCGCTCGGCGCCCATCATGATCTTGTCCTTGGCGTCCTCGAACTCCTGCATGGTGACCAGGCGCTTGTTGCGGCGGGCAGCCATCAGCGCAGCTTCGTTGACGAGGTTCATCAGGTCCGCGCCGGAGAACCCCGGCGTACCGCGGGCAAGCGTCTTCAGGTCGACATTCGGAGCCAGCGGAACGTTGCGGGCATGCACCTTGAGGATGCGCTCGCGGCCGACGATATCCGGGTTCGGCACGACGACCTGGCGGTCGAAGCGACCGGGACGCAGCAGCGCCGGGTCGAGAACGTCAGGGCGGTTGGTGGCCGCGATGAGGATGATGCCCTCATTGGCTTCGAAACCGTCCATTTCGACCAGCAGCTGGTTCAGCGTCTGCTCGCGTTCATCGTTACCGCCGCCGAGACCGGCACCACGATGGCGGCCGACGGCGTCGATTTCGTCGATGAAGATAATGCAAGGCGCATTCTTCTTGGCTTGTTCGAACATGTCGCGAACGCGGCTGGCGCCGACACCGACGAACATTTCAACGAAGTCGGAACCGGAAATGGTGAAGAACGGCACATTGGCTTCGCCGGCAATGGCACGCGCCAGAAGCGTCTTACCGGTGCCCGGAGGACCGACGAGCAGAACGCCACGTGGGATACGGCCGCCGAGACGCTGAAACTTCTGCGGATCACGCAGGAATTCAACGATTTCTTCCAGATCCTGCTTAGCTTCGTCGACACCGGCGACATCATCGAAGGTGACACGGCCATGCGCCTCGGTCAAAAGCTTGGCTTTGGACTTGCCGAAGCCCATCGCACCGCGCGAGCCCCCTTGCATCTGGCGCATGAAGAACAGCCAGACACCGAGGATCAGGAGCATCGGCAGCAGCGTGCCGAGATAGCTCAAGAAGCTCGAAGACCCATCCGATTCCGGGCGGCCGACAATGTTGACGTTTTTGCTTTGCAGGCGTTCAAGCAGGCTGTCGTCCACGACCGGAGCATAGGTCTGGAAAGGTGTTCCATTTTCGACATAGCTGCCGACCACGCGATTGCCGGTGACGGTGACGTCACGGACGCGGCCGGAGTCAACTTCACGGAGGAATTGCGAATAAGGAATTTCTCTGGAGCCTGTTTGTGCCGGCGCGTTCTGGAACATGCTGAACAGAGCAATCAATAACAAAGCTATGATTGCCCACAGAGCGAAATTACGAAAATTAGGGTTCATCGAACTCCCCAGCACTGAAACTTCCGCCGTCAAACGGCGGCATTACTTGATCCCTAACATAGGGTTGCGCCAAGCCCTTGCCAAGGCAAACCGCATCGCCACGCGCTTTTTCCGTCAATAAGTCTCAAAGCGGCGGCGGCATATAGGGTTCACGGCCAAAGCAAGCCGCCAACCGATCCGCGAATGTGAGATCGAATCGTGTCAAAAAGCGGTCGAAAGGTGCGAGATAAGGCGCAATCGTGGCTGATGCGCCGTTGCCGTCATCGCAGGCGATCACCCGCGGCAAAACCGCCCGTGCCCGCTGCACGGCACCTTTCGGCAAACCCTCCTGAAACTTCGCCGCACCGCCCGCCCCCAATGCTTCGATGCGGATGGCGACCGGACCGTGATTGACGATCTGGAAGCGGCTATCCCATACACCGTCGGTCCCCGCCGCAAGCACGAGCGGCTGGATGTTGCGGCTTTCGCGCATGAGATAAAGCCCGTCTCGACGCAGATCGAAGACGACCCCGCCCGTCGTGCGCCGCCCCGGCTTGTCCTCACCAACAAAATCCAGGATACGGCGCATCCGCTCGCGGCCTGGCCGATAGGATTCACCGCCGAATACCGCTGCAAGATTAGACAGCGCGTAGGAGAGCACGCCCTCATCGGCGGCCAGCGCATCCCGACTGACGGCGCAAAGTACACCTGCATGGACAGTCACATATCTGTCCAGCCAGGCAGCGGCTTCCGCCGAGAGCGCCGCGCGAGCCGCACCACCTCCATCCGGCGCGGAGAGCGACGCGATATCCTCCTGCGCCAAGTGCTTTCGTGTACGTACGCGCTCGTAGCGGATATCCTCATTGCTCGGATCGTCCAACCAGGACATGCCGAGCCGCGCGAGATAGGCACGAATATCTGCTCGCCGGCACGCGAGAAACGGCCTGACGATCCATAGGCGCCGATCAAAGAGTATGGCGTCGGCAATGCCCGTGCCGGCTCCGACCGCGTCTTCACTGATGAGACGTGCGGCGCGCATGGCCAGCGTCTCGCACTGGTCATCGAGCGTATGAGCTGTAACGACAACATTGGCAGAGATTTCGGCCGCAACATCGGCGAGCAGCCCGTAACGCGCCTCGCGAGCTGCAGCCATGATACCGCTCTTCGGCTTCTCACCCTCCCAGCGACGGACGATATGGGGCACGCCAAGCGTTGCACAGAGAGCGGCAACGTCACGCGCTTCCTCGGCGGACTCTGCCCGCAGGCCGTGGTCTATGGTCGCTGCAGAAAGGGCAATGTCGGAATTCGGGAAGGATTTCAGCTGTTCGGCAAGAGCGGCCAGAAGACCGGTGGAATCGCTGCCGCCGGAAATAGCGACCAGAATATGGGCAGGCTTGAAAAGGGAATGGATGAAATCGGCCGCCGCGGTGTCCGGCATTTGGGCTGTGGCAGCACCAGTCACAGCATCACTGGGCATCGGAATCAGCAGGCAAGGCGCTTTTGTTCACTGGCGACCTTGTTGGTAACGGCCTTCGAAGCCTTCGGATAGCGTTTGTTCACCTCGCGCAGCGTCGCGCAGGCCGTGTCCTTGTTGTCCAGGGCGGCGAGCGACATGCCAAGCTTCAAGAGCATTTCCGGCGCCTTTTCGGAGGTGCCGTATTTCTGATGCGCATTCAGGAAAGTCTTAGCCGCGTCATTGTATTTGCCTTGCGAATAAAGCGCTTCACCGAGCCAGAAATTGGCATCAGCCGCCCGGGCGCTGTTCGGATAGCTGTCGATGTATTGGCGGAACTCCTGTTCGGCGACGCTGTAGTCGCCGGACAGGACGTGGCCGTAGGCCGCCTTATACTGATCGCCTTCGCTGCCGAGCGAAGCCGTCTGCGTTCCAGAATTTGCGGCGGGCGCAGCACCCGAACCATTGTTGGCCCGTGTTGCCGTCGTGCCGACCTGTTTTCCGTTCGGATCGAATTGGATCGAGCCGAGCTGGGTCGGCGGCTTGCCAGCGCCACCGCCCTGCGGCGCGGGACCCGACGCGTCGCCACCTTGCGAATCGCTGATGACGCCGGCGATGTCGTCCTGTTGCTGACCGCCACCCGCACCCTGGGCCGGGGCGTCGGCTTCGCTCTTCTTCATCGGGGCAGTGGCGCCAGCGCCCGCCGCACCGCCGGTGCCCCCACCGCCACGCTTTTCAAGCTGCTGGAAGCGGAATTCATTGTCCTCTTGCGTCTTGCGTATCTGCTCTTGCATCTGCAGCAATTGATAGCTCATCTCTTCGACGCGGCCGTTCAACTGGCGCATCTGGTCTTCAAGCTGCTGCAAACGGACTTCGGCATCGCTGTTTTGGACGTTGATGACAGGTGCTTGCCCGGACTGTCCCTGCCCCTGGGGAACCGCGTTGCCCGGAACAGCCTGTTCCGAAGTGCCGCGACCACCGAGGTGAAGTCCGAAAAGCGATAAGGCAGAGGCGTCACGCTCACTGCCGGCCACGGCGGCGAGACAAAGTAAGCTCGCCACGACAAGTCTTCTCATTTGGATCATCCTGTCCCATTGATTCTTCGCGCCCTGGGCACGAACAGGAGATTTTTACAATTGGTCTCAAAAAGCAATTGAGTTCGGCCAAAGTGTGGTCAAAAAAGTAAAGGCGGCCACGAGGACCGCCTTTGTGCATTTCGGCCGGATTTGACCTATCAGGAACCGGCGCCGTTGAGCACCGTAACGGCGCGACGGTTCTGCGACCAGCAGGAAATATCGTCGCAAGTCGCGACCGGACGTTCCTTGCCGTAGGAGATCGTCTTCATGCGCTGAGCCGGAACGCCGCGGGAAGCGAGATAATCCTTGGTAGCCGCAGCACGGCGCGCGCCGAGAGCCAGGTTGTATTCGCGCGTACCGCGTTCGTCGGCATGGCCTTCGACGGTGATCGAGTAGTTCGGATAACGAGCGAGCCACTGAGCCTGACGGTCGAGCGTCTGGGAGGCATCGGCACGGATCGACGAGCTATCGGTGTCGAAGAAGATGCGGTCGCCGACGTTGACCGTGAAGTCCTGCGGCGAACCCGGACGGGCATTGCCAGCACCATTGAGGCCAAGTCCGTTGGCATCGTTCGGCAAGCCCTTTTTGGAGGCGCAGCCGGCCAGCGAAAGGCCGACGAAAAGCGCGATCATGATCGGGTTGCGAGCGAGGTTTTGCATATGGCCAACGGCCGGGGTTGCGATGCGGCTCATTGCCGGTCTCTCCTTAAGTCTTTATCAGGGTTGCCAGACTGTAACCGGGTTCGGTTAATCCGATTCCAACAAATATGGTTAATAGTGTCCTAAAATTGTCCCGAAGTGGCTCACTCACAGGACTTTGCGGCGATAAAGTGACGCGCCCTACCCTACTCGAGAAGCGGCGACCAGGCGGGATCGGAGGCAAAGCCCGGGGTCGGGATTTTCTGCTCGTTGTAACCCGTCAGGTCGATCGAATAGAGCTGCGGCCCGCTGGCGCCTTGCGGTTCGCGGAAGAACATGATGACGCGGCCGTTCGGCGCCCAGGTCGGGCCTTCATTGTGGAAACCCGAGGTCAGCAGGCGCTCGCCCGAACCATCAGTCTTCATCACGCCGATCGAGAAGGTCTGACCGGACTGTTTGGTGAAGGCGATGAGATCGCCGCGCGGCGACCAGACCGGCGTCGAGTAGGAACCGTCGCCGAAGGAAATGCGGTGCTGGTTGGAACCGTCCGCATTCATCACATAGATCTGCTGCTTGCCGCCGCGGTCGCTTTCGAAGGCGATCTGCGTGCCATCAGGCGAATAAGAAGGCGACGTGTCGATGGCTGCCGTCGACGTCAGGCGGGTCGTCGTGCGCGAGCGCAGGTCCATCGTATAGATGTTGGCGTTGCCTTCCTGCTGCAGGCTCATGATCACACGCTGGCCATCCGGCGAGAAACGCGGCGAGAAGGTCATGCCCGGGAAGTTGCCGACCAGTTCGCGCTGGCCCGTCTGCAACTGCAGGAGGTAGACGCGCGGCTGCTGGTTCGCGAAGGACATGTAGGTGACCTCCTGCCGGTTCGGCGAGAAGCGTGGCGTCAGCACGAGGTCGCTCCCATCCGTCAGCATGCGCGCATTGAAACCGTCCTGGTCCATGATGCCGAGCTGAGTCTTGCGGGCCGTCTTCGGACCGCTTTCGGCGACGAAGACGACGCGCGTATCGAAGTAGCCTTTCTCGCCGGTGATCTTCTCGTAGATCGCGTCGGCGATGATGTGAGCGACGCGCCGCCAGTTGTCCGGCTGCGCATAGAATTGCTGGCCGACCATTTGCTGGTTGCCATAGGTGTCCCACAGCCGGAACTCGGCGCGAAGGCGACCGCCTTCCTGCGTCACCCGGCCGGTCACCAGCGCCTGTGCGTTGATCGCCGTCCAGTCCTGGAAGCGCGGCGTCGAATCGGGATTGCTGATCTTCTCGATAAAGGCCTGCTTGTTGATCGGCGCGAACAAGCCGGACCGCTGCAGGTCGGCGGCGATGACGCCGGAGACCTGCGCACCCAGACCATCATTCGACAGAAGGTCGGTGATGGCGATCGGCATCGGCTGGACGTTGCCCTTGTTGATGTTGATCTCGACCACGGCGTAAGCCGGAGTGGCGAGGACTGCCGTCAGACCTGCCAGCACCAGCAGGACACGAACGAGGGATTTTCTGATCATATGTGCCAAGCCTTTCAGCATTAAAGCGCCATGTCGCCCGGTGCGAAGTTCAGGATGACTCCGACCGAGCTAGTTTCATTGTCGAATTGAATCCGCGGCAAGTTCCTGAAAGGTGCCGCCGTGAGGACGGCGCACATAGCGTTTGCCGCCTGTATGATCCCCGGAGCCGTAAACGAAGACAGGCAGAAGCGGGGACAGTCGTTCGTCGAAAGTTGCACTCCTGGCATCACATCCCCAGGTCCGCTGCGCTGAAGTTGACGACGACTTCCTGCCAAGTGTCATACTTGTCCGGCGGCAGGATCTTGAGGTAATCCGACTGCGCCCGTTGCACGGCACGCACCGCAGCGCTCTGCATTGCCGATTGCGTCGACGCTGGCCCGCCACTCGTCGTCGCCTCTGGTTCACCAACGATCTGCCCGGATTTGTCGAGCCTGAAATGTACCTTGATCCGCACGTCACTTGCACCCTCAAGGCCGGGCATCAGGTTCCAGTACTTGGCGATCAGATCGCGCAGACCATCCTGCTCGCTCTGGCTGAGCTTACCGGCGCTCAGTGATTTCATACCGCCTCGCGAGGTGACCTGAGTATCCGAGCCGGCTGATGCCTGTTTGGACGAGCGCTGCGCACCGCCCTTCGACGATGTGTTGTTCAGAACATTGGCGATCTCGTCGGCAAGACCTTCATCCAGGCCCTTGTTCGAGGCTTTGGCGCTCTCGCGCTTCTTGTCGCTATCCTTCTGACCATCATCGGTTGAGGTATTCTTGCTGGTGCTCTGGGTGGTCTGCTTGTCCGTGGGCTTGGCAGTCGGCTTCGCGTTTGCGACCTGTTGAGGTTTCGTAACGGGCTTCTGTTCCGGCTTCGGGTCAGGCTTCGTCTCCACCGTCTTCGGCGGCTGCTGAGGTTGCGGCTTTACGTCGGGAACGGGAACTTTGTCCGCCGGCGGCTGTGCGGCCTGCTCGGTCGGGCTTTCGGTCACCGGCTTCGGATCAGCTTTTTGCGGAGTGGGGGTCGGAGTCGGCGTGGGTGTTGGGGGCGTAGGCGTGACCTCGCTCTTCTGCGGGGTCGGCTCCGTCTTCTGCGGCGTGGGCGTCGGCGCAGGAGTGGGCGTCACATCCGGCTTCTGCTGCGGAATGGCGGCCACTTCCTTCGGCGCAGCCTCCGTATCCTGCTGCTCGATCGTCTTGACGTCATTCGGCCGCGGATCGTTTTGCGGAACGGGCACATCCACCTTCTTCGGTGCTAATGCCGCCGTGTCACTTTCCGGCCGTTGGGTCGGCACAACCGGGTTCTTGATATCGACGTTGTTCTCGCCGACATTCTGAGCGTTGGCAACCTGATCCTGCTTCGTAGTCTGCTTCCGTGCGACGTGATCCGTAACCGACGCCTTCTTTTCTCCCTGCTGAAGTTGTTCGGCAGGGACGATATCGACATCCATCGCCGTGCTCTCCGGCGTCTCCAAAGGCGCAGGCGCACTCAGCGTCAACATGGCGCCGATCAGCACCAGGATGTGAATGACCGCAGATGTCGCGATGCTACGCTTCATATCGAACCGTCAGTGATCCGTTATCTGCTGGGTAACCAGGCCGATGTTCTTGTAGCCGGCCTCCTGAATGCGCGACATGACGTCGGCGATCACGCCATAAGGCGCCTTGCCGTCGCCGCGCACGAAAATGCGCTCGCTATATCCGGTCGTGGCGATCGCCTGCAGCTTGGCAGCGATATCGACCGCTTCGATCTGCGTTTCCTGCAGGAAGACCTGGCCGTCCTGCTTGATGGAAATGGTGATCGGCTGTGTCTGGGCGTTCAGCGCACCAGCCTGCGTCTGCGGTAGGTCGATCGGTACACCCGAGGTCATCATCGGCGCGGCCACCATGAAGATGATCAGCAGCACGAGCATGACGTCGACGAGTGGCGTTACGTTGATATCGGCGATCGGTGCGCCCCGGCGACCACCGCGGCGACCGCCCCGGCGGCCACCGCCGCCACCATTACCTCCAACAGACATTGCCATGTGCGTTACTCCGGTTCCGTCTGCGCTTTACTGGGCAGCCTGACGCGGCTGCAGCTTTTCGTCGATCTGACGCGACAGGATTGCGGAGAATTCGTCCGCGAATCCTTCCATGCGCGCCGACAGCTTGCCGGCATCGGCCGAGAACTTATTGTAGGCGATAACGGCAGGGATAGCGGCAACGAGGCCGATCGCGGTCGCGAGCAGCGCTTCGGCGATACCAGGCGCGACGACCGCCAGATTGGTCGACTTCGAGCCTGCAATGGCCTGGAACGAGGTCATGATACCGACGACGGTGCCGAACAGACCGATGAACGGGCCGGCCGAACCGATGGTCGCGAGCGATCCGAGGCGGGCGACCAGATGTTCCGACTCACGCGCGAGCGTGACGTCCATGGCACGATCGATACGCATCTGCAGACCGATCGGCGAACGTGCTCCGCGCTCGAACGATTTCTTCCACTCGCGCATGGCGGCGACGAAGATGGCGCTGAGGCCCGTATTGGTCCGTTCCGAGAGCGTGCGATAAAGTTCCTCGAGCGACTGGCCCGACCAGAAGACCTGCTCGAAATGATCGAACTGCCGGCGTGCGCGGGCATAGCTCAGATACTTGTCGATGACGATCGCCCACGTCCAGACGGATGCTGCGAGCAGACCGAGCATGACGACCTTAACCACGAGGCCTGCCTGCATGAAGAGCGACCAAAGCGTGATGTCTGGTGTGGCGACCGCTGCCAGTGCTGTTGTTGTCGTATCCATTGATCCAAAATCCCCGAATCCAAACGCCCGGCGCTAGACCGGGCGGCACAAAGTGATCTCACAAGAAATGTTTGGCAGCCGCCGCTGAACGCCCTGGTCAAGCTTTTCCAAGCTCTACAACTGCCTTCTTGCCGTCAAATTTGGTCAAAGGAAGGCGTGCGCCGCACAAACTCCGACGACGGCAGTAAGACACTATTATGGTTAAAAGAATGTTAGTGCCAGAGCATAAGAGATTTGACAGTGAGGAAAGCTATTCTGTCTCCCGGGAAGAACTGACCGGACAAAACCGGCGGCGGACACGAAACAAATCTTGCGCGCAAATTCCTTCACATAAAACTCAAGTTTTAGCAAGAAGGCTTTTGTGCTGGGCGAGACATCGTCTCCCAAGCCAGCAATCCATCGCTAATGCGACATGAGATATCTCGCCTTCGGGCCGAATCGCTGGCAGCGGACAGATGCCCGGATTCGGAGAACTAGAGCGCCGTCGATGCCACCAGCATCTGCTTCGCTAACTTCTCCGGCAGCCGCCGCGGTTTTCCCTTGGCGTTGATCACGGCAATGATGACCTTGGCTGCGAGCAGCAGCGTGTCGTCACGCCGGATTTCCTGGGAAAGCACCATCTTGGCGCCGCCAGCCTTCTCGGTCGTCGTGCGAATCGTCAGCATGTCGTCCATCCGCGCCGGTCCCTTGAAATCGATCTCCATGCGGTGAACGACGAAAACCAGCCCCTCCTCGTCGGCATTCAGGAGCTCGCGCTGTTCCACGCCGAGGCAACGCAGGTAGTCCGTGCGGCCGCGTTCGAGGAAGTGGAGGTAGCGCGCATGATAGACGAGGCCGGAAAAATCCGTATCCTCATAATAGACTCGCTGCACCAGCCGGTGGCCACCGGCTTCCAGTTCCCCGGCAATCAGAAAGGGGCTGTTCATCGTCGCCGCATCTCCAAAAAATCTGGGGACCCTCTTTGGCCGAAGTTCCGCCATCAAGCAAGCTTTGAACAATTGTCATAAATACTGACTATCCGGGATGATGCCGGATAGCGGTCGACGCAGAAGGATATGATTTCATGAAAATAGCGGTTATGGGCGGCGACGGTTTCATTGGTTGGCCAACCTCGCTGCATCTCTCCGATGCCGGTCATGAGGTCCATATCCTCGACAATCTTTCGCGCCGCTGGATCGACACCGAACTCGGCGTGCAGTCACTGACCCCGATGGATTCGATCCAGGAACGCACGCGCATCTGGCACGCCGAAACCGGGCGCCGCATCCATTTCAACCTCATCGATCTCGCAAAAGACTATGAGCTTCTGAAAAAGTGGCTTGCCGAGCATCGCCCGGACGCCATCGTACACTTCGCCGAACAGCGCGCCGCACCCTATTCGATGAAAAGCGACCGCCACAAGAATTACACCGTCAACAACAATGTCAGCGCCACGCATAATCTCCTGAATGCACTGGTCGAGCTCAATCTCGATGCTCATCTCGTGCATCTTGGCACCATGGGGGTCTACGGCTATTCGACCGTCGGCGCCGCCATTCCCGAAGGCTACCTGGCTGTCGGTATCGAGACCGCCGATGGCCGTACCGTCAATCAGGACATTCTCTATCCGGCCAATCCGGGCTCCATCTACCATATGACCAAGTGCCTGGATCAGCTTCTCTTCCAGTTTTACGCCAAGAACGACGGCTTGAGGATCACCGATCTGCATCAAGGCATCGTCTGGGGCACGCATACGGAACAGACCCGCCGTCACGAACAATTGATCAATCGTTTCGACTATGACGGCGATTACGGCACGGTGCTCAACCGCTTCCTCATCCAGGCGGCGATCGGCTATCCGCTGACCGTGCACGGCACCGGCGGACAGACCCGCGCCTTCATTCACATCCAGGATTCGGTTCGCTGCATCGAGCTGGCGCTCAAGAACCCGCCGCCGCGCAATGCCCGCGTCGAGATCTTCAACCAGATGACCGAGACGCATCGCATCCGCGATCTTGCCGAGATGATCGCCAAGTTGAGCGGTGCGGAAATCCTCCGGCTGCCCAACCCGCGCAAGGAAGCGCCGGAGAACGATCTGATCGTCAAGAACGACAAGTTCCTCAATCTCGGTCTCGAGCCGATCACTCTCCAAGCGGGTCTGCTCAGCGAAATCGTCGATGTCGCCAAGAAATATGCCTACCGCGTCGATCGCTCACGCGTCCCGGCCGTTTCCGCTTGGACCAAGGATCTCGCAGCGACGGTCAACCACGATCCGGAAGGCAAGCGATTGAAGTCCGTCTCATGATGTTCGGAAGCGAAATCCTGCAGGGGGTGCGACCGCGCTCCAGCCCGCGGGCGCGGCAAGCCTTCGTCACGCTGGTCACCAACGCCGACTACGCCATGGGCGCCTTGGCATTGGCGCGCTCGATTTCGCTGAGCGGCACCAGGGCGGATACGGTCGTGCTGCACACGGCCGGCGTTGACGAAAGCGATCTTGCGCCGCTGGAGGCGCTCGGTTGCCGGCTGGTGGACGTGGAACATCTGCCCCTTTCCGATGAATTCAACGAGCGCCATGCGCGCGGCAATCTCCATGCCAACGCTCCCTTCACCAAAGGCCGCAAGCCGTCCTTCCACTCGCCGCTCGACAATTTCTGCAAGCTGAGGCTTTGGCAGCTCATCGACTACGACACCTGTGTCTTCATCGATGCGGATGCGCTGGTGCTGAAGAATGTTGACAAGCTCTTCGACTATCCGGAATTTTCCGCCGCACCCAATGTTTACGAAAGTCTGGCGGATTTTCATCGGATGAATTCGGGGGTCTTTGTTGCCCAGCCGTCGCTCACGACCTTCAAAGCCATGTTGAAGCTGCTCGATCGTCCCGGCGTTTTCTGGCGGCGCACCGACCAGACCTTTCTCGAGACATTCTTCCCGGATTGGCACGGCCTGCCGGTCTATATGAACATGCTGCAATATGTATGGTTCACCATGCCCGCGCTTTGGGACTGGAACAGCATTTCGATCCTGCATTACCAATACGAGAAGCCTTGGGAACAGAACCATCCGAAGGCCGATCAACTGAAACCACTGATCGATTTGTGGCACCATTTCCATGCCGGGCACGACGTGCCCGAGATCACCGCATTTGCCAATCCGAAAGTGGCAGCATGAAAGTGCTGATATCGGGCGGTACAGGTCTCGTCGGCCGCTACATCGTCGAGGAACTACTATCAGCCGGATATCAAGTTGCCGTTGGCGGTCGCAACCCACCACGACCCGGCCTTTTCTCGCAACCCGTCACCTTTGTGTCATGTGGCCTGGATCCTTCCGAAAACTATACCAACGCCTTCGACGACGCTTATTTCTTCGTGCACGCGGCTTTCGCGCATATCCCCGGCAAATATCGCGGCGGCGAGGGCGATGATCCCGAGAGCTTCCGCCGGTTCAATCTCGATGGCACAGTGCAACTGTTCGAGACCGCGAAACGCGCCGGCATCCGCCGCTGCGTCTTTCTCTCCTCCCGCGCCGTCTATGGCGACCGGCTGGCCGGCGAGACGCTGACGGAGGAAACCACGCCGACACCGAATACACTCTATGGCGAGGTGAAGCGCGATGCCGAACACGCGCTCTTTTCCCTTTCCGCTCCCGGTTTCGCAACGGCAAGCCTGAGAGCAACGGGCGTCTACGGCGACCTCTGTCCAAACAAGTGGGATGATCTTTTCGCGGATTATCTTGCCGGCAAGCCGGTTCTCTCGCGCGCCGGAACCGAGGTCCATGGCCGCGACCTCGGCCGCGCCGTCCGCCTACTGCTAGAGACTGAGACAAGCCGCATCAGCGGCGAAGCGTTCAACCTCTCCGATGTGCTCACCGACACCCATGATATCCTTGAGCACCTGCAGCGGGTAACCGGCTGCCAACACCCCCTGCCCTCACCCACCCCACAAGGCATTGTCAGTGCGATGGATACGTCGAAAATCCGTGCTCTCGGCTGGAACGGCGGAGGTCGGGCGTTGCTGCAAGAAACCGTCGCGAGATTGGCGAAAACGATACCGCTTCGCCCTGCCACCCTCAACGCATCAACATCGTCTCGTCCCAGCTAAGCGCCGCCAATTCCTCACCTCGGAACCTCGCATCGTCGGCAACGATGAATTCGTCCAACTGCGGCGGCGCAACGCTGCTGCCGGAGAGCATGGCATGCACCTGCCCCCGATGATGGGTCTGGTGCTGGAAAAGATGGCTCAGCACATCCTCCGCCCGCTCCCTCTGGATGCGATTGCCACGGTGAAGATCGATTACGCGCACCAGTGCCTCGGGATTCAGGTCCTGACATAGAATTACGAGCCGTCGATCGACTTTGCTTTGCTCCATCGACAATGCATCCAGCGTGTCGAACGGCTCATCGATGTCGAAAGCTTTGAGACCGAGCGTACCGCCTTCCAGCGCGTCGACATAAAACCAGTCGACGGTCAGGATATGATTGAGCGTCGATTTTATCGAAGGAAAGAAACTGACCCGCCTCGCCTCGAACTCACCCGGCTGAAGCGCCACACAGGCCCGTTGCAATCGAGTATTCGCCAAGGCGTTATTGTAGGCGAGCTTGCGAAACACACGCATTGGATCGAAAGCGGACATACTGGCCTCCTCTATCGGAATTGCGAGCAACCGGCATTCAGCCGGATGATCCCGCGTTTGGGTATCGCCCTATCCCAGATCGATCACAACGATTTCCGGCGGTACACCGACACGGACGGGAGCGACCGAACAGCCGAGGCCGCCGGAGACGATGATGTGACGGTCCTCTTCAATGATATGGCCATATACATACCGGTCGCCGTAGCGCGAGGGCAGATAGGGCGACCAGCCGAGAACTCTGATCTGCCCGCCATGCGTGTGACCTGACAAGGTCAGCGACACGCGCGACGGCACGGTCGGAAAGATATCGGGCTCATGGGCAAGCAGGATGATTGGCGCTTCGTCGTTCACCTGTGCCAGCGTACCCTCGAGATCATCAAGCCCCTTTGCGAACTGGCGCTTCCAGCGGACGCTGCTGCGCAAAGCAAGCTGATCCTCGACACCGGCCAGCCAAAAGCCGTGCCCATCTTTTTCCAAGCGGGACGATCGGTTGGAGTAAACCGGAATTCCGACATCGGCCAATGCCTTATGACTGAATGTCGGGCCACGGCCGCTCTTTTGTGCAGCCGCATCGTGCCACCAATCATGATTGCCGATGATCGCATGGACACCGAGCGGCGCCTTCAAGGCTGCGAGTTCCGTCGCCCACACCTTATGATCGACAAGACCGGTCACGAAATCCGTTCCCGACGTGTAGTCGCCCAGCAGAACGATGATATCGCCACCAAGATCGTTGGCGCGGCTGCAAATGGATGCGATCCGATCGGCCGTCATCCACGGTCTGCATGCATGAAAATCGGCAAGCGCGACGATCCTCAGTTTCAATCCCGGCGTCCAGCCCGGCGGCGTCAACTGGTAACGGGCTATCCTCAATCGCATGACCGGCTCGTATCCGAAAGCATAGCCGCCGAGTGCCATCAACCCGGCAATGCTACTGCCGAAAAGCTTCAGGAAACCGCGGCGGCCGATCACTCATCTTCCTCCTGGAACAGCCTGAACTGCGCCGCCTCCAGGTCTTTCGGCGGCTGCATTCCAAGATGCCTCCAAGCCGTGGCCGTCAGCACGCGGCCGCGCGGCGTACGCTGGATGAACCCCTGCTGGATCATATAGGGCTCGATGATATCCTCGATCGCGTCGCGCGGTTCGGAGAGGCCTGCAGCGATGGTTTCGATACCGACTGGGCCGCCGCCGAAATTGACGGCAATCATGTTGAGATAGCGCTTGTCGAGCTGATCGAAACCGACGTTGTCGACCAGCAGCCGCGTCAATGCCTCGTCGGCTATTTCACGGGTTACGGCTTCGGCCTTTGCGACCTCCGCAAAATCACGCACGCGGCGCAGCAGGCGACCGGCTATGCGCGGCGTGCCGCGGGCGCGCCTGGCAATCTCACGTGCACCCTCTTCGGTTATGCCGAGCCCCATCAGCCGCGCGCCACGCCGTACGATCAGCTCCAACTCCTCGACAGTATAGAAGCTCAGGCGAACCGGAATGCCGAAACGGTCACGCAACGGCGTCGTCAACAGGCCGAGACGGGTAGTGGCGGCAACCAGCGTGAATTTGGCGAGGTCGATTTTCACCGAACGCGCCGCCGGGCCCTCGCCGATGATCAAATCGAGCTGGAAGTCCTCCATGGCCGGATAGAGGATTTCTTCGACGGCCGGATTGAGGCGATGAATTTCGTCGATGAAGAGCACATCGCGCTCTTCGAGATTGGTCAGAAGTGCTGCAAGATCGCCGGCCTTGGCGATGACCGGGCCGGAGGTCGAGCGGAAATTGACACCGAGCTCCTTCGCCATGATCTGAGCCAGCGTCGTCTTGCCAAGACCTGGCGGGCCGACGAACAGCACATGGTCCAGCGCCTCCCCTCGCCCCTTCGCGGCTTCGATGAACACCTTGAGATTGGCACGTGCCTCCGCCTGGCCGGTGAACTCGTCCAGCGACTGCGGCCGCAGCGTCACATCCAGGTCTTCGCCCCGCTTTTCCGGCGATATCAGGCGTGCAGCCTCGCTCATGTCAGAAGTTCCATTCCCGGTATGCGTTTCACAGCTTTACTATTGAGGACCATGGCGGCGACACCATGGTCTCTTCTCTCAAATCATCATTCCGTGGCGGACCGTCATGAGTCGACCCCTTACTTTGAGACAATAGTGAGGAACTGGAAAGGGTGCAAAGGTTCACCGCGACAGCTCCTTAAGACCCAATCGGATCAGCTTGGCGCTGTCAGCCCCATCTCCGGCCGATTTCATTGCAGCCGCAACTGCGTTCGCAGCCTGGTCGCGGGAATAGCCGAGATTGGTGAGCGCAGAGACGGCATCAGCGACGGGAGCCGAGGCTACACCCTCGCCCAATTCCTGCTTGAGGCCGATATTGATCGCCTCGCCGGCAAAGGCCGGCGCCTTGTTTTTCAGTTCCGTAACAATACGCATTGCGACCTTCGGCCCGACGCCGGGCGCCCGCGACACGGCACTGCGGTCCTGCAGCGCGATCGCGTTGGCAAGTTCCGCCGGCGTCAACGTCGACAACAGCGCCAGCGCCACTTTCGCGCCAATGCCCTGCACGGTCTGCAGAAGATTGAACCACTCGCGCTCCAGCACCGTCGTAAACCCGAAAAGGCGGATCTGGTCCTCGCGGACATAAGTCTCGATGAAGAGAATGCAGGCCTCGCCAGCCGAGCCCAGCTTCGACAGCGTGCGCGCCGAGCAGTAGGCGACGTAGCAGACACCATGCACATCCACGAGCGCATAGTCCTCGCCGATCTCTTCGATGGTGCCTTTTAACTTGCCAATCATAAATGACGTCCGTCAGGGATGGGTTTCGGGGGAGATGAGATCGACCGTGGAAAAATAAGAACGATACCCCTTTGGATCTCGGGTCAGTATGGAATAACCACGAACGGCAGCATGGGCGCCAATCAGAAAGTCAGGAAGAATTCGCTCGCGTTCTCCACCGGCTTGACGATAAATCTTAAAAGCAGCCGCGGCCGCAAATGCCGCGGACCAAGGCAGGTTTTCACGGCGAAACTCGCTTTCCGGCAACAGTTCATCCACTCTGTCTATATTGCTGTAACGCAGTGAAAATTCCGCATAAATGATCGGGTTGATAACGACCGGCCCTTGTTTGAAAGCGGAAAAGACCTTCCCATTCGACCAATCATGCCAAGTTGAGCTGGGTATGGCCAAATCAACGAGCACATTCGTGTCGACCATCGTGACCATGATCTATCGGTCGCGCGTCATCGACATCAATGCTTCGGCATCGATATTCTGATCGCCTGTACCTTCCAGACGCTTGAGAGTCGCCATAAATCGATCCAACCGGTGCCGATCCTCGATCTCTCTCTTGCCGTTCTTAGGCGAAATAACCAGCTTTCCGTTCTCAACGGAAAATATGACTTCGCTGTTGAGTTCTATGCCTGCCAATTCACGCAAGTCACGGGGGATTGTCACTTGTCCTTTGGATGTCACGCGCATTCAGGCCTCCAATCTCACGGTAAGAATTATCATTACCGCAAGAACAAGTCAAGAACAAGCTAGCCGGCCAGGGCCGCTTGTCGCATCCGGCTTGCGCCCCGGTTATGGGCATGGCAGATGGCGATGGCGAGCGCGTCGGCGGCGTCGTTGCCTTTGAACTCCACTTTCGGCATCAGGATCTTCAACATCATGTGGATCTGCTGCTTTTCGCCGTGACCCACGCCAATCACTGCCTTCTTGACGGCATTTGGCGCATATTCGGCAACCTGCAGTCCGGCGCGCGCCGGCACCAGCATCGCAATGCCGCGCGCCTGACCGAGCTTCAGCGTCGCTACCGCGTCCTTGTTGACGAAAGTCTGTTCGACCGCCGCTTCGTCCGGCTGGTAGCTATGGACGATATCGGCGAGCCCGTCATGGAGCTGGCAGAGGCGCGATGCGAGATCCATCTCACCGTCCGATGTCACCGTTCCCGAGGCGACAAAACGTAGGGAGTTTCCCGATGTCTCGATGATACCCCAGCCGGTGCGGCGCAGGCCCGGATCGATGCCGATGATACGAATCGTGTTTTGCATGGCTCAACCTATCTTTCGCGCCGCAGATGTGCCAGCAAAATGTGAACAAAACAAAAACAAATCCAAACCGCGTGCCCTTTCTGCGGCTTCGAAATTACGATGAACGAATTTACCGGAGCGGGTTTGGAATAGAGCATGCGCACTCCTACATGGGGAGGGTTGCTCCTCCCTTTTCACCACGCAGGTTCCTTGCCATGGTCCCCTTTTCCATTCTCGATCTTTCGCCCGTTGCCGAAGGCAGCACCGTCAGCCAATCCTTTGAAGGCTCAAAGCGCATGGCGCAGAAGGCGGAAGCGCTTGGCTACACAAGGTTCTGGCTGGCGGAGCATCATGGCATGCCTGGCGTCGCTAGTGCTGCAACCGCGGTCGTGATCGGCCATGTCGGAGCGGCGACCTCGCGCATCCGCATCGGCTCGGGCGGCGTCATGCTGCCGAACCATTCGCCGCTGGTGATCGCCGAGCAGTTCGGCACACTTGAGGCCCTGTTTCCTGGCCGCGTCGATCTCGGCCTCGGCCGTGCACCGGGCACGGATATGCGTACCGCCCAGGCACTGCGTCGCAACCTCGATGCAGGCGCCCAGAGCTTTCCCAATGACATTGTCGAACTGCAACACCTGTTCAGTCCGGCCGACGAGAACCAATCGATCCTTGCCGTGCCCGGCAATGGCGCCAAGGTGCCGATCTGGCTGCTCGGTTCAAGCCTCTACAGCGCCCATCTCGCAGCCATGCTCGGCCTGCCCTATGCTTTCGCGTCGCATTTCGCTCCGGAAGCTCTGCTCGATGCGGTCGCCATCTATCGTGATCGCTTCACGCCGTCGGCAACGCTCGACAAGCCCTATGTCATGGTCGGCGTCATGGGTTCGGCGGCGGATACGGATGAAGAAGCCCAATATCACTTCACTTCGGCACAGCAGCAATTCGTCAATCTGCGCCGCAATGTCCGCGGTCCCTTCCCGCGCCCCCGCAAGGACATGGACGATTTTTGGACGCCGATGGAGAAACTGAACGTCGAACACACGCTGCGCTACGCCGTCGTCGGCTCGCCGGCAACCGCAGGGGCCAAGCTTTCGCAGTTCATCAAGGATACGGAAGCCGACGAAGTGATCATTTCGATGCCGATCCACGATATCGAGGCGCGACTGAGATCGGTGGAACTCTTCGCCACGCTGCCGAGCTTCAAGAAGACGGTTTAGTCACCTCCACGTTGAGGGCAGGGCAATTGCATATGAGATGAGGTCGTTGCCACGCATCTCCTTCTCCGCTCGGGGAGAAGGAGTTTACGGCGCTCGCATGTCCTCAAGGAGAGGGTAGATCAGGCCGAAAGCTTGGCCATGACCTCTTCCGAAACTTCGAAGTTGGAATAGACGTTCTGCACGTCGTCGTCATCTTCCAGGCTGTCGATGAGCTTCATCAGCGACTGCGCCTTTTCTTCGTCGACCGGCACATTGTTCTGGGCACGCCAGATCGCCTTGACGGTTTCGGCTTCGCCAAGCGTTGCTTCCAGCGCCTTGGCAACCTCGTTCATCGCTTCGAAGCCGCAGATGATGGTATGGCCTTCTTCGTCGCTCTCGACATCGTCGGCACCGGCTTCGATCGCAGCTTCCATCACCTTGTCGGCATCGCCAACCTCAGGCTTGTAGGTAATTTCGCCGACATGGTCGAAGGAGAAGGAGACCGAGCCGGTTTCACCAAGCGCGCCGCCGGCCTTGGTGAAGATCGAGCGGACGTTCGACGCGGTGCGGTTGCGATTGTCGGTCAGAGCCTCGACGATGATCGCCGTGCCGCCGGGGCCGTAGCCCTCATAGCGGACCGCATCGTAATTCTCGGTGTCTGCGCCGGAGGCTTTCTTGATGGCGCGATCGATATTGTCCTTCGGCATCGACTGCGCCTTGGCGTTCTGGATCGCCAGGCGCAAACTTGCGTTCATGGTCGGGTCCGGCAGACCCGTCTTGGCGGCGACGGTGATTTCACGCGCCAGCTTGGAGAACATTTTCGAACGCACGGAGTCCTGACGACCCTTGCGGTGCATGATGTTTTTAAACTGTGAATGGCCAGCCATGGCACCCCTGTTCACGTCTTTTGTTGGGAATGGGCCGCCTTATAAGAGCGAAGTGGCTTTCATTCAAGCAAAAAGCCCGTAAAGAGGCCCGCGACGAGACGCCCGGCGGCAATTCCTTCAAAGGTGTGCCCGGGCGGAGGGAGAAGGCCGCCCGGGCATCGTACTGAACGGCTCAAAGCCCCTTCAGCACGTAAATCAGCGGCTTCCGCGGCAGGGTTTTCAGCGAAACCGTGGTGCTCGCGGTCGGCGCATAAGCGACATCGAAATCCGGGCCGAACATCGCCAGGAATTGCTGTATCGGCGGCCCCCAGCGATGCATCGGCAGAATGAGCGACGAACGCAGCCGTTTCACCACCCGGCTCATGCTGTCCGCGCCCATGGTCAGGCCGCCATCGACCGGCACCATGACGACGTCGAGCCGGCCGATCTCGGCATATTGCTTATCGTTGAGCTCGAAATGCAGGTGGCCGAGATGGCCGATGCAGAGGCCGGCGACCTCGAAGATGAAGATCGAGTTGCCGTTCGCCTCGACGCCCCCAGACCAGGAGCGGATATCGGACGCCACATTGCGGATCAGCGCATCGCCGACGGTCAAATGGATCTTTGCCGGCTCGCCGGGCGTATCGCTCCAGCCGTGCAACACATATTTGATCGCCGGGTCGGGGGTCAGCGTATAGTGGCTCGGATGCGCCTTGTTCATCGTAACGACGGTCGGCGTATAAGGCGGCAGAAAGACGCCGCTGAAATCAGTTGCGATCGACACACCGCCGGGCGTCTCGATGAAGAAGGTAGCATGACCGAGGAAGGTGATTTTCACATCGCCGTCGACGGGATTGTTGGCAAGTGTCTGATCTGAACCGGAAAAGCTCGCGAACGCCGCCTTCGGAAGTGATTGCGCGATCGCCTGACATTGACTGACTTGCGGACGGGAAGGCATCTGTTGGGCATCTGCGACACTCCACCCTGCCAAGGCCAGTAGGGAGATCGCAGCGAAGATGGGAAATCGCAGCATCATGCCATTCCTTCAGCTCCACAGAAGGCTGAAAGATGTGGCATGGCCTGCGGTAGGTCCAGCGGCAAACCCGATCGGATTGCTCACAATCGCGTCATTGCAGCCCGATGATTAAGGGCTGGGCAATATTTAGCGCCAGAATTCCGGAATGGTCTCCGCGAGCCGCGGCCCTATCCTGAGCGGCGCGATCTTTTCGGCAAGCCCGGTCGCATCCGATATCTCGACGCCGACGCCACAGATGGTGGCCGGACCGGAGGCCGCCTCGAAACGGCCCTTCGGCATCTTCGAGATGAAACGGTTGAGCGGCTCTTCCTTGTCCATGCCGAGCGACGAATCATAATCGCCGCACATCCCGGCATCCGACATGTAGGCGGTGCCGCCGTTCAGGATCTGCGCGTCCGCGGTCGGCACATGCGTGTGTGTGCCAACGACGAAGCTGGCGCGGCCGTCAACGAAATGGCCGAAACACTGTTTTTCGCTGGTCGCCTCCGCATGGAAATCGAAGACGATGGCGTCCGCCTGCTCCTTCAGCGGGCAGGCATCGAGGATGGCTTCCGCCGACTTGAACGGATCATCCAGCTCCGGATGCATGAAGACGCGGCCCATGATGTTGGCGACGAGCACACGGGCGCCATTACGGGCATAATAGATGCTGGAACCGCGGCCGGGCGTACCGGCGGGATAGTTGGCGGGGCGCAGGAACTGATCGTGGCGCTCGCAAAACACCACCGCTTCCTTCTGATCCCAGACGTGATTGCCCGTCGTCACCACATCGGCGCCGGCATTGATCGTTTCGAGAAAAATATCCTCGGTAATGCCGAAGCCGCCGGCGGCGTTTTCGCCATTGACGATGACGAAATCGAGCTTCAGATCGGAAATGAGGCCCGGCAGGCGATCCCATACCGCAACCCGTCCGGTCTTACCGACCATGTCACCCAAAAAAAGCAGCCGCATTCCCTATCCAATCACTTCCGAAACGAAATTGAGTCCGCTCTCGGTCAAAATCGCGTCAAGACGGACATCATGCGGCTCAGCCGGCACTGATGGCACTTCCTGGCAGTCGAACGCAATGCCAATCAGCCGTGGATTCAGGCCTTTTTGGTGCAACTGGTCAATGGCGCGGTCGTAATAGCCCGCACCGTAACCGATGCGATGGCCGGTGCTGTCGAAAGCCGAAAGCGGCACCAGCATGATCTGTGGGTCCAACACCGCAGCCTCAGGCCCCGGCCCTGCTGTACCAAAGCCGCTGGAAACGAGCGGCGCACCCGGAACGAGTTCGCGAAAGACGATGGTGCGTTTGTCGAGGATGACCGGGACGCAGAGCCGCGCGCCCCGCTCGCGCAGCCGCGCCATCAGCGGTCGTATATCCACTTCGGACCGGATCGGCAGGAAGCCGGACACGACCTCCCCCGGCTGGAGATCGATCGCATCGCCGGCGTGCACAAGCATCGCCAGCGCCTTTTCAATACGCTCGTCCGGGGGAATGGCATCGCGCGCCGCCAAGCGTTCGTTGCGATATTGGGCTTTCAGCTCTTTGCGGATCATCAGCTTTTCGTGGATTTCAACAAATATCACGAAAAGATAATGAGCCGGCGGCCCATTGCAATGCGTGAAAGCGACATGCGGTGATTGTATGCTGACCGACAGACGTCAACCAGCCTTGCGCACCACAGAAATCAGCCCGTCTCCATCGATATGTGCTCGAACATTCTCATAGTTCTGGAGCGTGGAATGACCCGTTTCGATCGGATGGGAATGCGTCGCCGTGATAACCATGATGTCGGAGCCGGCGGTTTCGCCGGCCTTGATGCCGGCCATCACGTCTTCGAAAACCAGGCAATCGGACGGCCGCAGGCCGAGGCGCTCGGCACCGAGGATGTAGCATTGCGGATCGGGTTTGCCGTTCTTGACATCTTCGGCGGTGACGATGAAGCGAGGGACCGGAATGCCGGCGGCGGCAAGGCGCGCCTGCGCGAGCCGGTAGGGCGAGGAGGTAACGATCGCCCAACGGTCCGGCGGCAGCGAGGCCAGGAAGTCCACGGCGCCCGGTAATGGCACCACGCCTTCCACATCGGCGATTTCTGCCTCCATGATCAACTGCGATTCCGCCGCCGGATCGACGCCCGGAAGGTTCAACAGGCCGATCGTATCGACGCCGCGCTTGCCGTGCATGGTCGGCATGAATGCCGCGACATCCAGCCCCTTGCTGCGCGCCCAATCGCCCCAGACACGTTCGGCGGCGGCGATCGAGTTGATGATCGTACCATCCATGTCGAACAGGAATCCGGAATAATTTTTGTCGAAGGCGGAAGACGATGCGGCGGACAAGGTGCAGTCCCTTTCGGTTTGGCGGGATTCGGTCGGCGCGAGCCAAGGCTGACTCGCGATATCTTTCCCCCGACTACCGATAGCGGCGGCAATAAGCAAATAAATGCTGGACGGCAGGCGAGGAAAAACGCCGTTATGCCCCGCCGGAACTCTCCCCTTCCCGGAACACCAGCTCCAGCAATATGCCTGTCGGCGTCTCCACGAAGAGCCTTCTCTCACGAAGCTCCGGCAGATCCATGGTCGAATAGGGAATGCCAAGGGCATCGAGTTTGCCCCGCTGCTCCTGATAGTTCGTGAGACGGAAGCCGACATGATCGATGGTCTCACCACGACGGTCGACGGGACTGGCGCGGCCGGGGATGAGATGCACGATCGGCTCCTTGCCTGCATAGAGCCAGTATCCGGGAAAACCGAAGGCGGGTCTGTAACCCGGTTTCAGATCGAGAAGGGTCTCGAGAAAGGCACGCGTCCCCTCCAGATCGGCGGTTCTGAGTGTCACATGGTCCAACATGGTGGCCTCACGCGATCGCGCCGCCGCCATCGACGCGGACGGTCGATCCGGTGGCGAAGGGTGTCGTCATCAGGAATAGCGCCGCATTGGCGATATCCTCCGGTGTCCCGACCACACGGGCCGGCAGGCTTGCCGCAACGCGGGTGAACATCCCCTGGCGTGTCTCTTCAGCCATCTTCGACCAAAGCGGCGTATCGATCAGGCCGGGCGAGACCGCATTGACACGCACCGGCGCCAGTTCCAACGCAAGGCCGCGCGCCAACGCCTCCAGTGCCGCATTGATGGCGCCTTGCAGGACCGACGTTGCGGAAGGTCGCACGGCGAGATAGCCGGTGATGAAGGTCAATGTCGCCCGCTCGCTGAATTTCGCCGCATGTGCGATGCGATAGGCACCCCAGAACTTGCTTTCCATCGCCTGCTTGGCATCGGGCAACGGCAAGGAGCGGACCGGACCGCTCGCCGTCTGCGCGGCGGAGATGACGATGTGATCCCAAGGCGCTTCCTCGGCAAAGAAGCGATCGATGGCCGCTTCATCACCGGTGTCGAGCACCACGGCCCGCGCCGTGGCAGCGAGGCCCGTCAGGGCCTCATCGAGTTTTGCCTGCGAGCGGGAAGCGATCGTGACCTTGGCGCCGGCGTCTGCGGCCGCCTTCGCCGTCGCAAGCCCGATACCGGAACTGCCGCCGAGCACCAGAACGCGTTGATCGATCAGAGACTTCATAGGGCATGCTCCTCTTGTGAAAACCGCTGGATATCGAGCAGACGTCGGCATCGTGCCGCCATCAATGCTCTGTTCCAGACTTCGGTCCGGCTGCCATGAGAGACATTTAGACCTTCTTGGCGTTTGCAAGAATAGACTTTGCCAGAGATGGTTCCTTGCTATATCAGCAAGAATATGGCCGATAACCTCTTTGACATGCTGGTGTTCGTGCGCGTTGTCGAGGCAGGCAGCCTCTCCGGCGCGGCGCGGGAACTACGCCTGTCGCTGGCCGTCGTCAGCCGCAAACTGGCGCGGCTGGAAGAACGCCTCGGCGTCCGCCTGGTGAACCGCACGACGCGAACATTGGCGCTGACCGAGGAAGGCACGACCTTCCACGCGCGCTGCGTCCGCATTCTCGCGGAAATCGATGAAGCCGAGCTGGAAGTGACGCGCGGCCGCGACACCGCAACCGGCATTTTAAGGGCCACCTCGACCTATGCCTTCGGCCGCCGACGGCTTGCACCGCTGCTCCGCGAATTCCGGTCCCATCATCCCGGACTGCATATCCAGCTCGATACGTCCGATTCCATCGCCAACATCGTCGAAGACGGCTACGATCTCGCGGTGCGCTTCGGTGCTTTGGCGGATTCCAGCCTGATCGCTCGGCAACTCGCACCCAACATTCGCGTCATCTGCGGCGCACCAGCCTATCTTGACCGGCATGGCCGGCCCGAGAAACCGGAAGAACTGCTGGGCCATGATTGCATCGCATTCGGCCATCCGCCGCTGGACGACTGGATCTTCGCCGACGGCACGACTGTGCATATCCGCGGGTCGTTCACGACAAATGATGGCGATTTGGCCCATGCCTGGGCTCTCGATGGCGCCGGCCTGATCATGAAATCGATATGGGACGTCCGGGACGATATCGATTCCGGACGGCTGGAGATCGTGCTTGCGAAGCAACCGCTGCCGCCCGCGCCGATCCACGCAGTCTATCCGCATAATCGTCACACGGCCGCCAAGGTGCGCCTTTGCGTCGATTTCCTGGCGGACAGGCTGAAGCGCCAATCGGCGTCCATATTGCCGGCCGTCTAACTGCCGGAATATGCGCGACGGAGGAAACCGCCGTGCATGCTGGCACCTTATTCGCCGAGCCGGCTTTTCAACCCGTCGATGATATGATTGGCCAGCGCTTCATAGTCGTCGTCGAAATGGTGACCGCCATCCATGGCGATGACCTCGGCGCCCGTGCCTTTCAGCGCCGGGCAGGCGACATCCTCGTCGTCATCCTTGCCGTAGACGCATTGTACCATTTTCGGGTTGATCGACTTGAGGTCGTTGATGGGATCGCCACCCTTGCCGGCGCTTGTAGCGCCGAGCCAACCCATGACCGAGATCACATAGTCGACCTTGCGCGACAGCGACAGCAGCGACATCTGCACGATCTTGTCCTTGTCCGGCTGCTTCAGTCGGTTGTAGCTCGCCGGCAGCACGTCGGCGCCGAAGGAATAGCCGATCAGCACCACATGCTTCACCTTGAAGCGCTTGGTATAGTACTGGATGATGCGAGCGAGATCGTCAGCGGTCTGCTGCGGATCGCGCTCGGACCAGAAGTAATGCAGAGAGTCGACACCGACGACGGGAATACCCTGGTCCTGCAGATAGCTGCCGACTTCCTTGTCGATATCGCGCCAACCGCCATCACCGGAATAGACGATCGCCAGCGTATCTTGCGTCGGCTTGGTGTTCATGACGTCGAGCGGCAGACCCAGCGGCGACTTTTCGCTGTCGATCGTCTTCATCAGATCAACCAGCCCATCGCTCAGCGCGGCATAGGTGTCACTATCGCCGGAATCCGTAACCTGAACATCAGGATGCGTCTTCTGGATTTCCGTGACGTGATCACGTCCATCCTTGGGGGCTTTCGAGGTGAAGGTCGCGAGGATCGGATTCGGCAGCGCGCCTTCCTGGAGGCCGAAGGACACCATATCGCCATCGGTCTTCTTTTCCGCCGGCGTGCAAAGCTCCTGCTTCAGCGCGATGCCGAAGGTCGGATCGACGGCGAGCGTACCGGCAACGGTGGCGTCGGGCGTCTGTGCGGCGATAGTCAGCGCCATGGAGCCTCCGGCGCCGACGCCGGCAATGATCGGCAGCTGATAGGTACTGTCGGCGAAAGAGCGCTGCACCTGCTGGCTCAGCGACTCCAGATCCGAAACCATGTAGATGCAACCGTCGTTCTGGCTGACGTCATACTTGTTGAGCGACGCCAAAAAGGACGGGTAATCGATGCCGATGACCAGAGTGCCATTGGCGACGAGCTTGTCGGCAACGCCTTTTTCCTTGTCGCCCCAGCCGGCCGCGTCGGAGATCAGAACGACCTCGCTCGTCACCTTACCCTGTGGGCGCATGATATGCGGCGGGGAGATCATGCCGAGATCGTATTTGGTATCGTCCTCGTCCGCCCTTGCTGCGCCGGATGCCAGTAGCCCCGTCGTCAACATGAATGCGAAAGCCAATGACACTGCGTATTTCAAGATCATTTCCTCACGACCCCTTTAAGTCCGCCCCCGATGAGGAATGTGGCATCCATCAACGCGATCATTGGACTGACACCTCCCGAGACAGCCAGGTAACGCGGCTGCCATTCGGGATGAAATTTGGATTTGAAGGCACGAAGCCCTTTGAAGTTATAGTAACGCTCGCCGTGTTCGAACACAGTTCCCCCAACCCTGTCCCAAACCGGCGCCGACTCCCGCCTCGACATGCCCGACAACGGCGCCATGCCAAGATTGAAGCGTTGGAAGCCCTGCTCTTTCAGATACACGAGGATCTGCACGAATAGAAAATCCATCGACCCCTTCGGTGCATCGGGCGAAAAGCGCATCAGATCGACGGAGCCCTCCTCCTTGGTCTCCGTCATCAGGATGTTAGCGAAAGCAACGATCTTGCCATCCTTTTTCAACACGCCAACCGGCTGCGAAACGACATAATCGGGATCGAAGGCGCCCAGCGAAAAACCCTTTTCCTTGGCATTGTGGTCGGCAAGCCAGGATTCCGAAACCTGAGCGAGCTCATCGATCACGTCGCGCACAAGATGGGGTTCGATAACGGCAAATTCTAGTCCGTCACGTACGGCACGGCTCGCGGTCTGGCGAAGATTGGCCCATTTGCCGCCCTTCAGCTCGAAATTGGAGAGATTGACAACCGCCAGTTCGCCGAGTTTGAAAGCACGCAAACCAGCATCGGCGCAATAGGACAAGAGTGCTGGCGATATCTGGTAGAAGACCGAACGACAGCCCGCCGAACGGGCGGCTTCGACAAACCGCCAGACAAGCTCCGGCAGTGCCTGCCGCGGTCCGATCGGATCGAAGAGCGCAATCCAGGAACGGCCCTGCTTGCCATACATGATGAACGCATCGCCCTTTTCGGAGAACATGATGCTTTTATCGCCCATGCGCACGAGATTGGCGTCAGCAATCCCTTGCTTGCGAACGATTTCGACGGCCCGTTCCACGGCATGGTCCGAAACCGGCTCCAGCCGCGCCGTTGCCGGCCGCAGCAAGCTGAAGATCGCGATCGCCGACGAGACGATGGAAATGCCGAGAACGGCGCGAAGGCCGCGCGGCGCTTCCTCGGTGAATTCGAACTGCCACCAGAGTTGATTGCTGTATTCGACGTCGCGGTAAACGAAAAACAGAATGACGACTGCGCCGATGCAGATGACCGCGATTGCCGTCAACCACCCTCCTGTCAGGGTTTGATTGAGCAGCGATGCCGGGCGAGTGAACAGTCGACGGCTGACGACAAGGCCGAAAACGAGAAAGCCGAGCAGCGCGGCCTCGACAATCGCGATCGCTTTCAGCAGCGAGAACAGCAGCGCGAAAACCGCCGAGGCAATCGAAACCCACCAGGCGCCATCGAGACGTTGGCCGAGCCCGCGGGCAGCAACGATCATCGCTAGGCCGAGAAGACTGGAGAGAAATGCGCCCCTTCGATAAGGGGCAGAGGCAGATAGTCGGAGAGGAATTCGAGGTTCCTGTCCGGCGTCGGCGTCACGCTCGAAAACACCAGCATCATGCCGAGCAGCAGCGCGAAGGTCGACAGCAACTGTGGCATCAGACGGCCGCCGATACGCCGCATGCCGGAGGCGACCGGATGGTCGACAAAACGACGCAACTCCGCCACCGAGATCGCGAGGATCGCGATCGCCAGTGGGATGACGTTATAGATGACACGGTAGAGAACCAGCGAACCGAGAACCGCATCGGCATTCACCGAGCTGCCGAGCCACGCGATGATGATCGTCTCGAAAACGCCGAAACCGGCCGGCACGTGGCTGAGCACGCCGAGGCCGACGGCGATGGCGTAGATGGCGAAGAAGCCCGGCCAGCCTATGGCCGAATCAGGCAGCAGCACATAAAGCACGGAGGCCGAGGCGGCGATGTCGAGCGCGGTCACCAGGAATTGCCGCGACCACGTACGCGAATCCGGCAGGCGAATGGCAATCGGTCCGATCCGGACCTCGCGGCCGTTGCGGCCAACCACGATCACGATGGCCAGCGCCGCGAGAATGGCGCCGGCGACCAAACGCAGCCACAGGCCGTCGAAGTTGATGAGCGGGCCGATCTCGTCGGCAATGATCATCAGCGCAATGGAGCCGACGGCGGCAAGGCCGAGACCGAAGGCAAGCGTCACGAAGGCAATGACACGGGTAATGTCATCCGGCTGCAAGCCGAGCCGGGTATAGGCGCGATAGCGGATGGCACCGGCGCTGAGCGCACCAAAACCGGCCGTATTGCCGACCGCATAGGCGCTGAAGGAGGTCAACGCCACATGCGGAAACGGCACCCGCTTGCCGATATATTCGAGCGCGTTCTGGTCGTAGAAGATCAAAGAGAAGAAGCTGAGACCTGTGAAAAACAGGGCAAGCAGGATCGACGAGATTTTCGTCGTCGCCAGCGCGTGCACGACATCATCATAGCGCACTTCGTTCGTCAGATCGAAGATCGCATAGGCGGCGATACAGAAGACCGCCACGGTGAGGGTAGCGACGATCAGCGTGCGATTGCGGTTCAGGAGCCCGCTTATACCGCTGCGTGCCTCCAGTTCCTCATCGGCTTTTTCCAGATCGATTGGAGTCGACATGCTCTACCTGTTTTGAATTGGCTTTCGCCGGTCCCGTTTGCTCGGATGTGCAGTAACGGCAATCTTGCATCTCTGTGTTACCGCCTGCACTTCTTTCGACGGGCTCTTTTTCTCGAGCGCTCCCATCATTCTGAATTTGGGCAATTTTGGCGCAGGACTCGTTCCGCCAGCAATGAATCTGTTATTATTTAAAGGAATTTGTCATTCATCCCGATTTTGAGCTTATCCACACAGAAAAGTGAACAGTGTGGCCTGCGATCAACGCAGTTCTCCATCAGGATGTACCTTTCGGACGATCGTATCTTCCCAAGCGAGCAAACGTCCCGTTCCCGATCGCAGTTCGAGTTTTTCGACCGGCTCCCCCTTTTCGATATCCACCAGTTCCGAGTGAGCTTCTTCGGGCGAAAACAGGTGCGTCTTTCCCCATTGCCGCAGCCCCACGACGACATGAAAAAGGCCACGCCCTTTTCCGGTCAGCCGATATTCCTGATAGGCACTTCCGTCGGACGCCGGGACGAACTCCAGCACGCCGTGGTCTGCATGCTCGGCGCCGGGGTCAGCGCGCTGGCACTACTCTTCTGGGCGGCCACACGCCGCCGAGAAGTATGTCCGGCGGAGGTATCGAACAGCGCATGCACCGCCCGTCCTGTCACCGGTCCGGCGCTTCCGCGGGCACGCCCCGCATTTCGCTCAGGAAGAACCCGTCGCGCAGATTGATGCCGTACTCGACAAAAGCCTTCATGCAGCAGAGCATCTGCGTCCAACCCTCGCAATTGAGATAGGTGCCGCGGCGGCCGGCCGCGTCCTCTCGCCAGCCGGATTCCTCGATCGTCACGAGGGTACCGCCGTCGTCGAGCGATTCGAACGTCATCTCGACCTTGGTCCTGTAGCGCGCGCCGTCTTCGCCGGTGCCGCCATCCCAGTGAAAGACGATACGCCGGTCGGTTTCCACCTCATTGACCTCGACGGGCGCGTTCTTCCACCAGATCACAGTTGTCCCCGCCACGAGCGGCGCGCTGGCGCCGCCGACGGTGGTGAAATAGCTCGAGAGCTTCTTCGGATTGACGACTGCGTCGAAGACCTCATCCACCTTGCGGCCGATGCGTCCCGAAATGCGAACATTCAACGTCATAGCTACTCCTCCGCTTTCCGATTGCGGCTGCATTTCCATTGCGATCAGAGGCATTATGTTATAAAAACATAACATGTCAAGCGAATCGGATAGCGACCTCATTTTCAAGGCTCTGGCACACCGACGCCGGCGCGAAATCCTCGACATGCTCAAGGAGGCGCCGAGAACAACCGGCATGCTCTGCGAGACCTTTGCGGATATGGACCGTTGCACGGTGATGCAGCATCTGAGGGTGCTGGAGGAGGCCGATCTGGTGATCGCCAAGAAGGAAGGCCGGGAGCGCTGGAACCATCTCAACAGCCTGCCGATCAAGCAGATTCACGACCGCTGGATTAGCGCCTATGCCGGCCATGCCTTGTCGATCCTCGACCGGCTGAAGAGCGATCTCGAAGGCTGAGACTATCGGGCGTCGTATCCGATGGCCCTGCGATCAGCTTTTCGCGTTCTGGCCCAGGAGTGTTTTCAGCTTCTCGCCGGTTCCGTCCTCATCCAGTGGCGTATAGACGACGAGCTTCATATCCGGCCGGTCGATGACGGCAAGTGCCGTATATTCAAACGTCATCAGCCCGCCTTGCGGATGGCGCAGGCGCTTATGGCCGGCGAGCGGCCGCAGCACTTCCTGTTTCGGCCACCAAGCGCGAAATTCCGGGCTTGCCTGCGTCAACGTTGCGATCAGCCGCTCGAAGTCGGGATCCCCGGCATAGCGGGCGCTATCGGCGCGGAACATGGCGAGCGAATTCGCCGCCACAATCTCCCAATCGACCAACAGCTTACGGTGTGCGGGATCGGTGAACACCCGATGGACGGTGTTGCGCGCATCGCCCTGCAACAAGCCGTAATCGCCGAAAAGAGCCACGGCTGCAGAATTCCAGGCAAGCACATCCCAGCGCCGGCCGAGGACATAGGCGGGCTGGCTGGTGAGGCTCGCGAGCATCCGTCGCAGCGATTCCGGCACTTCTTCCGGCCCGCGCGATGGCATTTCCGTCGATGGCCGATCGCTGAGGGTGAAGAGATGCCGCCGTTCGGCGGGATCGAGCCGCAACGCGTCTGCCAGCGCCGACAGCACCTCCGTCGATGCACGAACGTCCCGCCCCTGCTCCAGCCATGTGTACCAGGTGGCCCCGACGCCGGCGAGAAGCGCCACTTCCTCGCGTCGCAATCCCGGCGTTCGCCGACGAAATCCTTCCGGCAATCCCACGCTTGCCGGCGTCAGCTTCTCACGGCGAGACCGCAGGAAAGCGCCGAACTCCCGGCGCCTGGCTTCCAGAATGGTTTGATTCTGATTGATGGTCATCGCTTATCATAGCAGGATCAATACTAGGATAAAACCGGAACTGTTTGTCCCTTTCTCAATTTGCCAAATATCACGGCAGAGACGAAATGGAGGCGATTGCAATGGACATGAGCGACAAGACGATCCTGATTACCGGCTCGACCGATGGCGTCGGCCGCCGGGTTGCCGAAAGGCTCGCCGCGTCGGGCGCGACGGTGCTGGTGCATGGGCGTGACAAGGCACGCGCCGAGAGCCTGCTCTCTAAGATTCATGGCGCGGGTGGGAAAGCAAGCTTTTACCCCGCCGATCTTTCATCGCTGGATGAGGTCCGCGCCCTGGCCGATACGATCGAGCGCGACCATGATCGACTCGACATTTTGATCAACAATGCCGGCATCGGCACCAGCGGCCGTGACGCGGGGCGCCAGGTGAGCCGTGACGGGCATGAACTGCGCTTTGCGGTGAACTATCTTGCCGGCTTCCTGCTCGCCCGCCGCCTGCTTCCGCTGCTGAAGGCGAGCAGCCCCGCCCGCATCGTCAACGTTTCCTCGGTCGGCCAGCAGCCGATTGATTTCTCCGATGTCATGCTGACACACGGCTATAGCGGCGTGCGCGCCTATTGCCAGAGTAAGCTGGCGCAGATCATGTTCACTTTCGATCTCGCCGAGGAACTGGCTGGCACCGGCGTTACCGTCAACTGCCTGCACCCAGCGACCTACATGGACACCACCATGGTGCGCCAAGCTGGCGTTGCTCCCATGAGCACCGTCGACCAGGGCGCCGACGCCATTCTCAACCTTGCTGTGAGCGCCGATCTCGAAGGACATACCGGCCTCTATTACGACGGACAGCGCCCTTCCCGCGCCAATGCCCAGGCCCAAGACGCGGCCGCGCGCAATAAGCTGCGCGTCCTCAGCCGAAACCTCACCGGCCTTGCCTGAACGCAGACCGCCATTCCCATCATCAATCATCGAACTAGGAGACAAACCATGTCATCCCAACACGCCGTTATCATTGGCGGCTCCTCCGGCATCGGCCTTGCGAGCGCCGCTCATCTTCTCGAAAAAGGATATCGGGTTACGATCACAGGCCGCGATGAGACGAAGCTGAAGGCGGCAGCAGAGAGCCTCACCGGCGACGTCGCCGCGATCGCTATGGACGCCGCCGACCTGACTGGCCTCGCCAAAACCTTCGAGACGATCGGGCCATTTGATCATCTCGTTCTGGCACTCGGCGGCGGCAATGGCGGCGGCCCCCTCGCCTCCGTCGACCTTGCCGATCTCAAGAGAGGTTTCGAGCAGAAGACGATGGCGCATTTTGCCTGCGCCCAAGCCTGTCTTCCCTATCTCTCGAAAGAAGGCAGCATCACCTTCGTCTCCGCCGTCTCGGCACAGGCAGCTTTGCCCGGAACAGCCGGGCTTGGCGCCGTCAACGCCGCTATCGCCGCGCTTGCGCCAATTCTTGCCGTCGAGCTCAAGCCGATCCGAGTGAACTGCGTCTCGCCCGGCGTCGTCGACACGCCGTGGTGGGATTTCCTCGGCGAAGAACAGAAGGCGCCGGCTTTTGCCAGCTTCGCCGCACGCACGCCGGTCGGCCGCGTCGGCCGCCCGGAAGAGATCGCTGACGCCATCGCCTTCCTGATCGGCAACGGCTTTATCAGCGGTCATACGCTGATCTGCGACGGAGGCATCCGGCTCGGCCAATAGTCCGCGACGCACCATTGCCGGTCAGCCCCGGCAATGGCCTCTTCATTTGCGCAATAGGGTAGTAACTGCCACCAGGCCTCTGAACTCAGGTCGCAGGCGATTTCGGCAGGGGTTCGTTGATTTCTTCCGGAATGAAACCCCCGGTCTGGCGTTTCCACAGGCGAGCAAACAGGCCATTCTGCTCAACCAGCTCCTCGGGCCTACCTTCTTCCACGATGCGCCCGTGATCGAGCACGACGATGCGATCCATCCTGGCAATGGTCGAAAGGCGGTGCGCGATGGCAATCACCGTCTTTCCCTCCATCACTAGATTGAGCCTTTCCTGGATGGCGGCTTCGGATTCGCTGTCCAGCGCCGAGGTCGCCTCGTCAAGCACCAGGATCGGCGCGTTCTTCAACAGGACGCGGGCGATGGCGACACGCTGGCGCTGGCCACCGGAGAGCTTGATGCCGCGATCGCCGACAAAGGCGTCATAACCCTTGCGGCCTTCACCGTCTGCGAGATCGGCAATGAAGGCATCAGCGCTTGCCATTTTTGCGACCTCTTCGATCTCGTCCTGAGTCGCCTCCGGCCGTCCGTAACGGATATTGTCGCCGACGGAACGGTGCAGCAGCGCCACATCCTGCGCGATGACCCCGATCGCGCGGCGAAGGCTTTCCTGCGTGACGGTGCGGATATCCTGCCCGTCGATCAGGATTGCGCCGTCCTTGATGTCGTAAAAGCGCAGCAGGAGATTTGCGAGCGTGGTCTTGCCGCCTCCGGAGAGACCCACAAGGCCCACCTTCTCACCGGGCCGGACCGCCAGCGACAGATTATCGATGACAGGTTTGCCGCCTTTGTAGGAGAAGAGGACGTTTTCGAAACGGATCTCCCCATGGCTGACCGTGAGGCTGGTGGCATCCGGCCGGTCGGTGATGGTGGGCGGCGTCGTCATGACGGGCATGGCGTCCTTGATCGTGCCGATCGCCTGGAATATCTGCTGGCCCATCTGCAGGAAAGTGAAGGTGTGCCCGGACAGTCGGTTGAGGATGTAGACCGCCCCAACGAACTCGCCCACGGTGAGAAAGCCGTTGACGAGGCCCGAAAAACCGATCGAAAGCATCGCCAGCCAGAGTGCCATGTTGAGAGCCACGACAGTCAGTTCCGACGTGCGGTAGATGCGCTGTTCCCTGTGCTGCGTCTGCATGGCTTTCTGAATGATACGGCGAATGCCCCCTGCCTCGCTGTCTTCGGCCGCAAACTGCTTGATCATCTGCATGTTGGTGTAGAGATCGGTGATGGCGCCCGCCACCAGACTGCGCTGCTTGGCGGTGCTGCGTGCACGTTCGGCAAAGATCGGCGCCATTTTGACGGCGAGCAGAACATTGAGCGTGATCCAGATGACGACCGGCAATGCGAGCTGCCAGGAAAGGCTCGTCAGCAGGATCACCGAGCCGACCATTTGCAGCAGGAAGCGCGGAATGGACTGAAAGGCGGCGACGATCTGCTGCTGGACGGCGGAGGCAACCTGCTGCAGGCGCGAGGCGACCTGTCCGGCAAAAAGGTCCTGGAAAAAACCGAGATCCTGCCGTTCCACAGCTTTGTGCCCCTGCCACTGGATAGCGGCCGGCATTCCGACGCCGAGCGTGTGCGAGTTGAAGGTGTTTACGAGGAACGAAGCGATCGGCATGGCTGGAAAGATCAGGAAGCCAAGGAAGGCAAGTAGCTGCCATTCGCTCTGCAGGAAGGCAGAAGCGCCTTGCTGTGTGACCCCGTCGACGATGACCGAGAGGCCCCAGACGATCGTCAGATTGATGGCCTCGATCGCCATCGAGGACAGCGCCATGGCGATCAGAACGCCGCGGAACATCGAGATGAAGTGCAGAAGAACCGTCACTGGCCCCTTGGACGGCAGCGGTCGGTAGGGGATGTCGAGCGGCCGGATCAACGTTTCGAAGGGACGGTAGATCGCATCTGAAATCGACATGGGCCGCTCGGGTCAAAAATCGGGAGAAGCGCGAGGGGAGCCAGCTACCCGGACGGCATAAAATCACCTTCCGGCTGCAATCTCAAATAGAATTTCGGGAAATGTACAGGACAGGAGTGTCGCAACTGCTGGATCTGAGGCTGCGGGGCCGAGAGCTGCCGCTGGTGGCACCTGCTACTGAGTTCTGTTCATTTGCCACCGACATCAGCCTGCAGATGCGTCAGAATATCGATCAACTCCGGCGCCATATCGCGGATCTCCCTGAGATGGATGGCGCTGAGCCGGCGCAGGATCTCCTCGGATTTTTCCGTCAGCCGCAGCTTCTGGCGGCGTTTGTCATCCGGATCGGGATGGCGGGTGACATAGCCGGCTTCGATCAGACGGCCGGCCAGTTCGGTTGCCGTATGCGGAGCGATCAACAGGCGTTCCGCCAGCATGCCGATGGTCATCGCCTCGCCTTGCGGATTGCCCTTGATCGCCAGCAGCGCCTGATGCTGCTGCGGCGGCAATCCCTCATGATGCGCAGCAGACGTGCTGAAATCCATGAATTTCCGGAGCGTATAGCGCAGTGTCGCCAAAGCTTCGTAGTCCGCCTGCGATAGCGTCTCATCCAAATCTCGCGCCACTCTCATCGTCCTCATGATCACATTTTGCTTTCGTTGTTTTCGGCCGTTGATTTATATCGCATTACGATATAATTGCGACTGCAATGTAATCCCGGCCGCTTGCCGCCGCGCTTTAGCACAGAAAGCAATCCATGCAGGATATCAACGCACATCGGCACGCCCATGATTTCTCGGGCGGCGCTTCACGGAAAGACAACGGAGATTTTACCACCGACAAGCGTGTCCTGGTGCTTGCGGCCATGGCGCTGGTCGTGGGTACGGGTGGCGCCCTCGCCGCCTGGGTGCTGATCAATCTCATCGCGCTGGTCACCAACGCCGTCTGGCTGTTCAAAATCAGTGTCGAACCGCTGTTGATGAGCACCGTTGCGCGCTCGCCCTGGATGGTCGCGGCTCCTGTCATCGGCGGCATCGTGATCGGCCTCATGGCACGCTACGGTTCGGAAAAGATCCGCGGCCACGGCATTCCGGAGGCGATCGAGGCGATCCTGATCGGCGGCAGCCGTATGTCGCCAAAAGTGGCGATCCTGAAGCCGCTCTCTTCCGCCATCTCGATCGGCACAGGCGGCCCGTTCGGTGCGGAAGGGCCGATCATCATGACCGGTGGCGCTATCGGCTCGCTGTTCGCACAATTCTTCCATCTGAGCGCCGCTGAACGCAAAACCCTCCTGGTCGCGGGCGCGGCCGCCGGCATGACCGCGATCTTCGGCTCGCCCATCGCCGCCGTCATGCTGGCCGTCGAACTGCTGCTGTTCGAATGGAAGCCACGCAGCTTCATTCCGGTCGTGATCGCATCCTGTGTTTCCATTACCTGGCGACCCATACTGATCGGCAGCGGCCCGCTCTTCCCGGCCCATTTCGACATGCAGCTGAGCTGGTGGGGCATCCTGTTGGCCGCGGGCCTCGGCATCGTGTCCGGCCTGCAATCCGGCCTTTTGACGACGCTGCTCTACCGCATCGAAGACGCCTTCGAGAAACTGCCAATTCATTGGATGTGGTGGCCGGCTCTCGGCGGCCTCGTCGTCGGTCTCGGCGGACTGATCGAGCCACGCGCGCTCGGTGTCGGCTACGACATCATCTCCGACCTGCTGAACGACCACATTATCGCGGGCGCGGTGCTCTCCATACTCCTGGTCAAGGCCGGCATCTGGTTGGTTGCCTTGTCGTCGGGAACATCGGGCGGCGTCCTCGCGCCGCTTCTCATTCTCGGCGGCACGCTCGGCTGGCTTATCGGCCTCGTTCTGCCCGGAGATCCCGGCTTCTGGGCGCTGCTCGGCATGGCCGCGATGATGGGTGGAACGATGCGCGCGCCGCTGACCGGCACCTTCTTTGCGATCGAACTTACCGGCGATATGCACGCACTTGTGCCGTTGCTTGCCGCCACTGTCGCGGCTTACGCGGTCACTGTGTTGTTGTTAAAGCGCTCGATCCTGACAGAAAAGATCGCGCGCCGCGGCCAGCACATCACCCGCGAATACGGCATCGATCCGTTCGAACTCACCCGCGCCGCCGATATCATGATCGCGAAGGTCGCTACGCTGCCTGCCGCCATGCCGGCCGCGCAGGCGTTGGCGCAATTGACCGAGCAGCCGGATGCCCATCGCTTCTATCCCGTTATCGAGACTGATGGCCGTTTGGTCGGCATGCTCTCGCGGGCGGATGCGCTACGCTGGCAGAATGGGCCGGATCTCGCCGGCCAGACGCTGTATGATCTGATCTCGGATACCTCCATTCCGCTCGCCCATCCAGAAGATACGGTCGGCCGCGTTGCCGATATCATGATCCAGGCCGATACCGGCCGTGTTCCCGTTGTCGATGAGCGGACAGGCGTCCTTGTCGGCTTGATCGCCCGCAAGGATCTGCTGCGCCTACGCAGCGCTGCCAACCGTTCGGAATTCGAGCGCGGTGCATATCTAGGCGCAAAACGTTAAGGGGAGGAGGAACAGCGTCAGCGGGGCAATGAGAATCCCGCGACGCTGCCTTTCTTTACCGGGCTGAGAAAGAAAGAGCGATCCACGACGACCGATGGATGTTTACGATCCTGGGCGCCTACAAACGTAGGTGGGCACCGTGTGACCAGGCCCACGAGCCCGGTCAGGGACAGCTCCCTTTGGATCGAGTATGGCCCCAGGGATTGTGGTTCCTGTCGGGAAGCGCAGACCGCGCACCCTATATAAAGAGAATTATCGACTTGCACCAGAGGGTGCCAAGTCTGATCCGAGAAATAAAAGAATACCTCAATTCGGCTCGCCGCCCGGACGAACCGTCAGCTTCTCGGTAATGCCGCGAATGCGCATTGTCACTTCGTCGATGACTGTTGCCAGCGTCTCTTCGCTGCGGGCGTTGGCGGCAGCCACGGTATCACGGTTGCTGTGCAAGCTTTCGAGCTCGGCCTCCAACGCAGAGACACGGCGCGTCAACTCCGCCACTTCGTCCATGATCATAATTCCGGCCATGACGGTGATGCGCAGATCGCCGATTTCACCGAACTGACTCTTTAGATGCGCGACATAGCGGTCAAAGCGGGTGGCGAGATCCGTCAGATGGGCTTCCTGCCCCTCTTCGCAAGCCATGCGATAGGCTTTGCCGTCGATCGTTACCGTTACCTGCGCCATTCGACTTTCCGATCATTGCCGCTGATCGCGACAGCTGCATCCCGAGGGGTCAGCGGTCGAGCACGGCTCTTATGGTTTCCATCGCCGTCACAAGCCGGCGCGACACTTCGCGATTGACTTCTTCGAGCCGGTTCGCGCGGAACTCGGCTTGATCGAGTTCCTGGGCGAGCCGTGAGCGGTCGGCATGCACCCGGCGAACCTCGCCTTCGACATCGCTTTGCGCGCGTTCACGTTCGAACCGCACGTCGACAGCGCTCTCCAAAGTCGAAAGCGCCTGGCGCAACTGAGCGAGCGCCACATCCACCGTTTTGCCTGAGGGTGTCATGCCTTTCGATTCCCCGCGCAAGACCCGAATCAAAACATCCGGCCACTCGTCTGATTTCGCAACAATATTCAACTCAGCAACTGCACGTCAATAAAGGCTGTCATGCGGCAGGGGACCTAATCTGTGGATGAAGGTCGTCTTTGCGGCTTATGCAGGCTTTGTCTTGTCACTGTCGTCTTTTGTGCAAGTGGACGGGCAAATGTCGAAAAATTGCCGCACCACCCCCTGATCGACCTGCGGATTTATTGACTTGCTCGCCCCAACTGCTATGTCTCAGCCGCCTGAGGCAGTGCTAAAAACGGAGTTCATAGGGACTTCTCCGTTTCGGCCGCCTTTCAACCGGTGGCCCTGTCTCCCAAGCGTGCGGCCATCCCACCGAACCCGGAACATAGCGGAAAAACCCATGATCTCTCGCGAACAACACGACCGGATGGCAAATGCGATCCGTTTCCTTGCCATGGATGCTGTCGAGAAGGCCAATTCCGGTCACCCCGGTCTGCCGATGGGGATGGCGGATGTCGCTACCGTTCTCTTTAGCAAATATCTGCGCTTCGACCCGAAGCATCCGCACTGGCCGAACCGCGACCGTTTCGTGCTGTCGGCCGGCCACGGCTCCATGCTGCTCTATTCGCTGCTGTATTTGACCGGCTATCCCGACATGACGGCCGACGACCTCGCGCATTTCCGCCAGCTCGGCTCCAAGACCGCCGGCCATCCGGAATATGGTCATGCCACCGGCATCGAAACCACCACCGGCCCGCTTGGCCAGGGCATTGCCAACTCGGTCGGCATGGCGATCGCCGAGCGCAAGCTGCGCGAAGAATTCGGCGCCGATCTGATGGATCACTATACCTACGTCATGTGCGGCGACGGCTGCCTGATGGAAGGTATCAGCCACGAAGCGATCGCGCTCGCCGGCCACCTTAAGCTGAATAAGCTGATCCTCTTCTGGGACAACAACTCGATCACCATCGACGGCGCCATCTCGCTCTCGGATTCGACCGACCAGGTCGCCCGCTTCAAGGCCGTTCACTGGAACACGATCGAAGTCGATGGCCATGATCAGGCCGCCATCGCCGCCGCCATCGAAGCCGCTCAGAAGTCCGACCGCCCGACCCTGATCGCCTGCAAGACGATCATCGGCTTCGGCGCTCCGAACAAGCAGGGCACTCACAAGGTTCACGGCTCGCCGCTCGGCGCCGAGGAAATTGCCGCCACCCGCGTCGCTCTGAACTGGCCCTACGAGCCCTTCGTCATCCCGAATGATATCCTCGGCGAATGGCGTGCCGCCGGTGAGCGCTCGGTCACCACCCGCACCGATTGGGAAGGCCGCCTTGCTGCCGCTGAGGCGGGCAAGAAGGCCGAGTTCAACCGCCGCTTTGCCGGTGAACTGCCGGCTGGCTTCGACGCCGCCATCAGCGACTACAAGAAGAAGCTTGCGGAGACCAAGCCGACGCTCGCAACCCGCAAGGCATCGGAAGACGCACTGGAAGTCATCAACGGCTTCCTGCCGGAAACGCTCGGCGGCTCTGCGGACCTGACGCCGTCGAACAACACCAAGACCAGCCAGATGAAGTCGATCACCCCGACCGATTTCTCCGGCCGTTACGTCCACTGGGGTATTCGCGAGCATGGCATGGCTTCGGCCATGAACGGTATCTCGCTGCACGGCGGCCTGATCCCCTATTCCGGCGGCTTCCTGATCTTCTCGGATTATTGCCGTCCCCCGCTCCGTCTCGCTGCACTGATGGGTATCCGCGCCATCCATGTTCTGACACATGACTCGATCGGCGTCGGCGAAGACGGCCCGACGCACCAGCCCGTCGAGCAGATCGCGGGTCTGCGCGCCATTCCGAACTTCCTGCTGTTCCGTCCGGCTGACGCCACCGAAACCGCGGAATGCTGGCAGATTGCGGTCAAGACGCATAATCGTCCGTCCGGCATTGCTCTCACCCGCCAGAACCTGCTTGCCGCCCGCACCGAATACAGCGAGAAGAACCTCTGCGAACAGGGCGCCTACACGCTCGCCGGCAATGCCGACGCCAAGGTGACGATCTTCGCTTCGGGTTCCGAAGTCGAAATCGCCGTCGCCGCCCGCACAGCGCTGGAAGGCAAGGGCATTTCCACCCGCGTCGTCTCCGTTCCCTGCACCGAACTCTTCTTCGAGCAGCCGGATGCCTACCGCAAGGAAGTAATCGGCAACTCCCCGATCAAGATCGCCGTCGAAGCTGCCGTTCGCGAAGGCTGGGATGCCTTCATCGGACCGGAAGGCGCCTTCATCGGCATGAAGAGCTTCGGCGCTTCCGCTCCGTACAAGGACGTCTACAAGCACTTCGGCATTACTGCTGACGCCGTTGTCGCCGCCGCTGAGGCAAAGCTTTCCTGAGGGCGCTGACAAGCGCTCTCAAATCCAATAGATAAAGACCCTGACTGAAAGGGAGTGAACACAATGACTGTAAAAGTTGCCATCAACGGCTTTGGCCGCATCGGCCGTAACGTTCTGCGCGCGATCGTCGAATCCGGCCGCACCGACATCGAAGTTGTCGCCATCAACGACCTCGGCCCGGTCGAGACCAATGCTCACCTGCTGCGTTACGACTCGATCCACGGCAAGTTCCCCGCCGAAGTGAAGGTCGAAGGCGACACGATCATCGTTGGCGGCGGCAAGCCGATCAAGGTCACGGCGATCAAGGATCCGGCGACCCTGCCGCACCGCGATCTCGGCGTCGACATCGCGATGGAATGCACCGGCATCTTCACCGCCCGCGACAAGGCTGCCGCTCACCTGACGGCCGGTGCCAAGCGCGTCATCGTTTCGGCTCCTGCCGACGGCGCCGACCTGACCGTCGTTTTCGGCGTCAACCACGACCAACTCACCAAGGAGCACTTGGTCATCTCCAACGCTTCCTGCACCACGAACTGCCTGGTGCCGGTGGTCAAGGTTCTTGACGACGCAGTCGGCATCGACCACGGCTTCATGACGACCATCCACTCCTACACCGGCGACCAGCCGACGCTCGACACCATGCACAAGGACCTGTACCGCGCCCGCGCCGCAGCCCTGTCCATGATCCCGACGTCGACGGGCGCCGCAAAGGCCGTTGGTCTCGTTCTGCCGCACCTGAAGGGCAAGCTCGACGGTACGTCGATCCGCGTTCCGACCCCGAACGTATCGGTTATCGACTTCAAGTTCGTATCCAAGAAGGCAACGACGGTCGGCGAAATCAACGAAGCAATCAAGGCTGCATCGAACGGCAAGCTGAAGGGCATCCTCGGCTACACCGACGAGCCGCTGGTTTCCCGCGACTTCAACCATGACAGCCACTCGTCGATCTTCGCAACCGACCAGACCAAGGTCTTGGAAGGCAACTTCGTGCGCGTCTTGTCCTGGTACGACAACGAATGGGGCTTCTCGAACCGTATGGCCGATACGGCCGTAGCGTTTGCCAAGCTGATCTGATCATGGCCTTCCGCCCTCTCCTCCCGACGACAGTTCGCTGGCGTCCGCTGGAGGGAGATGGGCTGGAGCATCTGACGATTGGTCCCATCGACGTGGCCACCGGCGCAGCCATTCGCGCCTGTGGCACCATCATCGGCGGCCGTGACGGCTCACCTTACGGCGTCTTCTACCACATCGATTGCACAGCCGACTGGTCCGTTCTCTCCTTCACGATCGAAACCACCGACGGCCGGCGCCTTGCCTTGCTTTCCGATGGCAAGGGACACTGGCACACCGAAGATGGCATTGCCTTGCCGCAATTCGACGGCTGCGTCGATATCGATCTCTATGGCTCCCCCTTCACCAACAGCCTGCCAATCCACCGGCTTGAACTGACGCCGGAGGCCGGAACGGCCAAGCTCTCGATGCTCTATGTACCGTTCGACAGCTTTGTGCCAGTGCGAGACGGTCAGCGTTACACCTGCATCACGCCGGAGAAACTCTATCGCTATGCTGCGGAAGACAGGGCTTTTACCGTCGAACTACCTGTCGATGCCGACGGTCTGGTGATCGACTATCCGATCTATTTCAAGCGTGTGGATATTTGAGCCGCCAAAGACCACTCAAACAACAGCGCACCGCCCGCATTATTCCTCCGCTTCGCCAGAATCTTTCCTCTTCCTGCCCTGCTATCGTCCAGATTCACCAATAAATTTTTTATAGGAATTCTCCCAGGGCATTCGGGGCCGTTTCGCCGTTCTGGCGAACGCATCACACAATGAAGTCGCATTCGTCGAGGCGGGCATCGATCGCAACGCCTCCTCGAACAATATTTGTATTTACTAATTTAAAGCGCGCGGCAGCATAGTGAATGGCAGGGGAATTGCGAACGATCCGGGCTTTTCATCCGGGTAAGGACACGCGGGAAAGGGGTAGACGGAGTGGAGGCATTTTACGTCGTCGTGCTGGTGTGCACGCTCCTGATTCTGATGGCGGCTTTCTCGAGCCTGCTCGCTTTCCGTTTCGGCGCGCCATTACTGCTGCTCTTTCTGATGATCGGACTGATCGCCGGCACGGACGGACTCGGTATCCAATTCAGTAACAATTATCTTGCCTATATTCTCGGCTCCCTTGCCCTCGCCATCATCCTTTTCGATTCCGGATACCACACGCCGCTCCAGGCCTTCAAACTGGCGGCAGGGCCGGCCATGGCCCTCGCGTCCACCGGCGTTCTTGTTACGGCGGCCCTATTCGGCCTCGCTGCTACCTGGCTTCTTGGCTTTACCTGGCTGCAGGGTCTGCTCCTCGGCTCGATCGTCGCGTCGACGGATGCCGCCGCCGTCTTCTTCCTGCTGCGCATCGGCGGCATCAACATCCGCGACAAGGTGCGTTCGACGCTGGAAGTCGAATCCGGTACCAATGATCCGATGGCGATCTTCCTGACGCTGGCGCTGGTCGAAGTGCTCGCAAGCGGCGAAGGCTATCATGGGCTCAATCTCGTCATGCTGGCCACCTTTCTCCAGCAAATGGGTCTTGGCGTCATCCTTGGCCTGCTTGGCGGCATGATGATCGTGCTGATCGTCAGCCGTCTGGAGACCGATCGCGGCCTGACGCCGATCTTCGTGCTTGCGCTCGCTCTCCTCGTCTTCTCCTTCACCGGCGCCGTCGGCGGCAGCGGCTTTCTCGCCGTCTACGTTGCGGGCATTTACGCCGGCAATCGCAAGATGCCGGCCTCGGCCAGCATCAAGCGCTTTCAGGACGGTATGACGTGGCTGGCGCAAATCATCATGTTCCTCGTCCTCGGCTTGCTCGCCACGCCGTCGCAATTTCCGGCAATCGCCATTCCCGCCGTGGCACTGGCGCTGTTCCTGATCTTCATCGCCCGACCGGTCGCCGTCTGGCTCTGCTTGCTGCCTTTCGATTACACACAGCGGGAGACCGGTTTCGTCGCCTGGGTGGGTCTGCGCGGCGCCGTCTCCATCCTGCTCGCCATCATGCCGATCCTCGGCAATCTCGAGAGCAGCCACACCTATTTCAACGTAGCCTTCATCGTCGTGCTCGTGTCGCTTCTTGTCCAGGGCTGGACGATCAAGCCGATGGCGCGTCGGCTTGGCCTCATTGTCCCGCCGCGCATGGGCGCGGTCGATAAGGTCGAGGTCGACTTGCCGGGCGCGGTCAACCACGAACTGCTCTCCTATCGTGTCGTCAAGGATAGCCCGGTCCTGCGCGGCGAGCGCATTCCGCGCTGGGCCATGCCGTCACTCATCGTGCGTGATGGCAAGTCGATGCGCTATCAATATGCCGGCCGCCTGCGCGAGAACGATCTCGTCTATCTCTTCATCTCGCCCACCTATTCGCGTCTTCTTGACCGACTGTTCGCCAGCCGCGCGCCAGTCGATCCGGATGACGCCGAATTCTTCGGCGCCTTCTCGATCTCGCCGCTGCGCCCCGCCGCCGATCTCGATGCGGCCTATGGGCCGGGGCTTCTGAGCGAAGCGGAGAAGGGTCTGACAATTGCCGAACTTATGCGCCAGCGCCTTGGGGGCAAGGCCGATTATGCCGACCGTGTCCGTCTCGGCGAGATCATCCTGATCGTTCGCGACCTCGATGAAAACGACCATATCCAATCGGTCGGAATGTCGCTGGAAGCGCTGGAACCGGCGACCATCCTGCCGATTTTCATCAATCTGCATGACATCTTGAATGGCATCCGCGGCTTCCTGCGCAAGCGTCGAGAGCATGCCGAGGAGGCCGTTTCAACCGATTCAAATACCGGCAAAAACGACGCCTGACCGCCTTGCGTCTCGCATCATCCGTAGTATGGTCGGCGCATTTTGCGGCACCAACCATATTGGATCCTCCCCATGGCGACCTTCAAGACCCTCGACAATCTCACCAACATCACCGGCAAGCGCGTGCTCGTGCGCGTCGACCTCAACGTGCCGGTCAAGGACGGCAAGGTTACCGACACGACCCGTATCGAGCGCGTGGCGCCGACGATACTCGAATTGTCCGGCAAGGGCGCCAAGGTTATCCTGCTCGCCCATTTCGGCCGCCCGAAAGATGGCCCGTCGCCGGATCTGTCGCTCTCCCTCATCGTTCCGGCGGTCGAAGAAGTGCTCGATCACGCCGTCCTCTTCGCCTCCGACTGCGTCCATGCACCGGCCGCCGACGCTATCGCCAAGATGAACAATGGCGATATCCTGCTGCTCGAAAACACCCGCTTCCATAAGGAAGAGGAGAAGAACGACGCAGCCTTCACGAAGGCGCTGGCCGATCTCGGCGATATCTATGTCAACGACGCCTTCTCCGCCGCCCACCGCGCGCACGCCTCGACCGAGGGCCTTGCCAAGCACCTCCCCGCTTATGCCGGCCGCACCATGCAGGCCGAACTTGAGGCGCTGGAGAAGGGCCTCGGCAGCCCGGCTCGCCCGGTTGTCGCCATCGTGGGCGGCGCCAAGGTCTCGACCAAGATCGACCTGCTGATGAACCTGGTGAAGAAAGTCGACGCGCTGGTGATCGGCGGCGGCATGGCCAACACTTTCCTCGCCGCCCGTGGCACCAATGTCGGCAAGTCGCTGTGTGAGCATGATCTGGCCGACACCGCCAAGCAGATCATGATTGAAGCCGCCACCTCGGGCTGCGCCATCGTGCTGCCGGAAGACGGCGTTATCGCCCGCGAATTCAAGGCGGGCGCTGACAATGAAGTCGTTTCGATCAACTCCATTCCGGCCGACGCCATGGTCCTCGACGTCGGCCCGAAATCAGTCGAAGCCGTCAAGGCATGGATCGGCCGTGCAACGACGCTGGTCTGGAATGGCCCCCTCGGCGCCTTTGAAATCACGCCCTTCGACGCCGCCACCGTGGCAGCCGCCAAATATGCCGCTGAATGCACAAAGGCCGGCAAGCTTACCTCGGTTGCCGGCGGCGGCGACACCGTCTCCGCACTTAATCATGCCGGCGTGGCCGACGAGTTCACCTATGTCTCGACGGCTGGCGGCGCCTTTCTCGAATGGATGGAAGGCAAGATCCTGCCGGGCGTTGCCGTTCTCCAGGCCGCAAAGTAGGCATTAGACACAATGGGGAGAGCTGCGATAGTCGGACTTTCGCAGCTCTCCACAGGATGCTAAAATGATAGTCCGAACTTTCAAACGGTTGAAATCATTTCAATAAGTTAGCTGGCAATTCCCCTCTTTATACACTTCTGGTGTCGCCGACCTATATCTTCCTATCGCTGATCTAAATGGCCTTGGAGAGCAAAAATGAGCGAACGACTTGAAGACATTGCCGTAAAGATGGTTACCGATGGCAAGGGCCTGCTGGCGGCTGACGAATCCACCGGCACGATCAAGAAGCGCTTCGACACGATTGGTCTTGTTTCCACCGAAGAGAGCCGGCGCGACTATCGCGAAATGCTCTTCCGTTCGGACGAAGCGATCAAGAAGTATATCTCCGGCGTTATCCTTTATGAAGAAACCCTTTTCCAGAAGGCTGCCGACGGCACGCCCCTCGTCAACATTATCAGCGCCGCCGACGCTATTCCCGGCATCAAGGTCGATACTGGCGCCAAGCCGATGGCCGGCTTCCCGAGCGAAACCGTCACCGAGGGCCTTGACGGTCTCGCTGACCGTCTAGCGAAATATTACGACGCCGGCGCTCGCTTCGCCAAATGGCGTGGCGTAATCGCCGTTTCCGACAAGCTGCCGACATTCGGCTCGGTGAAGGCTAATGCCCACGCTCTGGCCCGCTACGCCGCGCTCTGCCAGCAGGCGAAGATCGTGCCGATCGTCGAACCCGAAGTGCTGATGGATGGCGAACCCGGTACGCATGACCTCGCCCGCAGCGAGGAAGTGACACGCTGGACGCTGCAGATCGTCTTCCAGGAGCTCGCCGAAGCCCGTATCAAGCTCGAGGGCATGGTACTGAAGCCAAGCATGGTCATCGACGGCAAGAAGCTGCGCAAGGCATCGGTCGAGCAGGTCGCCGAGTCCACTGTCAGGGTATTGAAGGAAACCGTTCCTTCCGCCGTTCCCGGCATAGCTTTCCTCTCCGGCGGCCAGGCGCCGGAGGAAGCAACCGCGCATCTCTCCGCCATCAACGGCTATGACCTCCCCTGGCATGTCACCTTCTCCTACGGCCGCGCCCTGCAGGACGCCTCACTGAAGGCGTGGGGCGGAAGGGCGGAAAACGTCGCCGCCGGCCAACGCGCCTTCGCCCACCGCGCCGAGATGAACTACCTCGCCGCCAAGGGGAGTTGGACCAAGGACAGCGAAAAGGCCGCTTGATCCAAGGTCAGATTTCTGACGGATGAAAGCCCTGATCGCGACGCGATCGGGGCTTTTTGCTTTTGTCCCGCTGCGGCATATGCGTCTGGAAAGCCCTGGCCTCAATACCGAGGCGTCCCCTCTCCTCCATCACAACGGCGAGAGGGTTAGGGTGAGGGGCAGTCTCGGGAAGAAGCCGATAGTGAAGTTGTCACCCGCACAAGTTCCCGCTTTAAGCCATGGTCGGCCAGCGGCTATATCCTGGCAGTCCTATGAAAGCTCGGGAGCCGCCATGAACACCGTCGCTTATGTCACCGTCGACGTCTTCACCTCGGAACGCTTCGTCGGCAATCCGCTCGCCGTCATTCCCGATGCCCGCGGCCTGAGCAGCGACGCCATGCAGAAGATCGCAACCGAGTTCGGCTATTCGGAAACGACCTTCGTGCTGCCACCGGAGAACTCAGATCGTACCGCGCGCGTCCGTATCTTCACGCCAACGGCCGAAATCCCCTTTGCCGGCCATCCCAATGTCGGCACGGCTTTCGTTCTCGGACAACAGCCGGAAATCTTCGGAAAGCCCGCAGGCGATAGGCTGATCTTCGAAGAGGATGCCGGGCTGGTGGAGGCGACCCTGCTGCGCAAGGGCGGTGACATCACCGGCGCGAGCATACGTGCACCGGGAAAGCTGACGATCGGCGAAACGATTGCCCCTGAGCTGATTGCCGGCTGCGTGCAGATCGGTCCGCAATCGATCCGCACGGTGACGCATGCCCCAACCTTCGCATCCGTCGGCTTGCCCTTCGCCTTCGCGGAACTGGACAACCTCGAAACGCTCGGAAAAGCGTGGCCGAATGCGGCGATCTTTGCCGAAGCGGCCGTGCGGCACAAGGAAGACAAGACCGGCTTCTCGCTCTTTCTCTACGTACGTTCCGCCGAAAATCCATGGTATATCCGCGCCCGCATGTTTGCGCCCCTGGACAATGTGACGGAAGATCCGGCGACAGGCAGCGCCTCCGCCGCACTCGGCGCCTATCTGACCTCGCTGTTGCCGGCGCAAGATGCCGAGGTGGAAATCACCATCGAGCAGGGCGTGGAGATGGGAAGACGCAGCGTCATCGGCGTCGAAGTCAGGAAATCTTCCGGCACGGTAAACGAAGTCTTGTTGTCGGGTAGCAGCATCCATGTCATGCGCGGCGAGATCCTGCTTTAAGACGCCGCACGCGATCGTCCGAAAGTCTCCATCCCGGCCTGCAATGCCCTAAATTGTCTCGTTGATGACCAGCGCGATCGTCCAGACCGCGAAGGCAATGACGGCGATCTTCCAGAAATCGGCACGTCTTTTCAGGCCCGGCAGCCCAAGCGGCTTGATGATTTGCACCGCCATGGCAAGCAACAACAGCACCGCGATCACTTTTGTCACGGTATTTTTCCCCGTTTGCGCAAGTGTGAGCATGGCCTCATACAAAAACCACTGCGCGGTTTTCGCGATCATGCTCTAATCGTCATAGGACGGACATTTTTCCGCGCCAACAGACTGTTTCTACAGGCCGATAGCGGCAATCCGGGGCACAATCAATAGCAAAAACTGGCAGGACTCGCTCCTGCTTTATCGGTTCCTTAAGCGGGACCGAATGAAAGTGGGAACATGAAAAGAAATATTTTACCCGTTCTTGCCCTGCTTTTCGGTACGCTCTTCCTATTCACAGGCAATGGCCTGCATAGCCTGCTTCTACCGGTGCGCGGCACAGCCGAGGGCTATGCCACGACGACGCTCGGCCTGCTCGGCACGACCTGGGCGACAGGCTTCGTGCTCGGCTGCCTGACAGCGCCAAAACTGGTCCGGCGCATCGGCCATGTCCGCGCCTTTTCCGGCTTCATTTCCGTTATCGCCGTCATCGCGCTTTTGACCGGCATCGTCGTCGACCCCGTCTGGTGGGTGCTGCTGCGCGCCGTCACCGGCTTCTGCACCGCCGGTACTTCGATGATCATCGAAAGCTGGCTCAACGAGCGTGCGACGAACGAAAGCCGCGGCGCGATCTTCTCGCTCTATATCGGTATCACGCTGATCGGCGCCGTCGCCGGCCAAATGATGGTCCCCTTCGCCGACATCCATACGCCCATTCTCTTCATGTGGTGCGGCATCTGCTATTGCATCGCCATGCTCCCGACGACGCTCTCGACCGCCGCCTCGCCGCAGCCGCTGAAGGCCGTCAGCCTCGATTTGAAGGCGCTCTATCGCAATTCGCCGGTCGCCTCCATTGGCATCCTCCTGGTCGGCATCGCCAACGGCGCCTACGGCACGCTCGGCGCAGTCTTCGGCGCCAATGCCGGCCTCTCGGACAGCAATATCGCGCTGATGATGAGTACGACCATCTTCGCCGGCGCCGTAATGCAGCTTCCGGCCGGCCGCCTTTCCGACCGTATCGACCGTCGCTTTGTGCTAGCCGGCATGGCCGCCATCGCTGCCTTGGACGGTCTGCTGCTCTTCCTGTTACAGCCTGGCCATCCCTATTTCCTGATCACCATGGTGGTCATCTATGGCGCAGCCGCCAACACGCTCTATCCGATTGCCGTCGCCCACGCCAACGACTTCGCTGCGCCGCAGGATTTCGTCAAAGTCTCCGGCGGCCTGTTGCTGCTCTATGGCATCGGCACGATCATAGGACCTACGCTCGGCGGTCCGGTTATGACGGCTGTCGGCCCCTATGCGCTGTTCTTCGTCACCGCGGTCGCCCATGTGCTGATCACGAGCTATGCGATCTTCCGCAGCCGCCAGCGCGCCGCCAAGCCCGCGAGCGACCGCGAAGCCTATACGACGATGCCGTCGGCGAATGCGCAGAACATCACGCCGGAAAGCCTGTCGCTGGCACGCAGCGACGCTTCTAAAAAGGAAGATACGACGGTAAATTACGGCACCTAAGCGCCAGGGAGTGACAAGCGGGTGTGATAAGGAGGAGACGAAATGAGCATTTTCGATGACGACCGCCCGAAGAAACCATCTGCCCATGAGATCGGCAGCGACCTGTCACTGCTTTCCGTCGACGAACTCAAGGCTCGTATCGCCTTGATGCAAGCGGAGATCGCCCGGCTGGAAGCCGAGGTCGCCACCAAGGCATCCGGCCGTAAGGCCGCCGAAAACCTATTCCGGTCCTGAGCCTGCCATCAGCGCAAAATTTGCGCGATCGAAGTACAGATCGGGACACGCTCAACGGAATATTAAGCTTTACGACATATTACTATAACTATCCAGATTCGCTCTGGACTCAGACAGTTCCTCCACTTGGCGAATTGGTCTGATTTTTCTCCCTGTTTTACCTTGAGAGCCGCTTTTGCGGCTCTTCTTTTTCACCGTGAATAAGGCGCCTCTGAGGAAACTGTGGAGATTAACCCTTTCTTAAGAATCGCCTTGCGAATTTCAGTTAAAACCACCATCTTGAAGTCATAAGAACGGGCGCCGAGAGTTCTTCTGAACTTCACCGGCTTTTCCTGAACAAAAGTGTTGCGTTAGGCAGGGATTTCTTCGATGTCGGAACTTGGGTTGAACACGATCAGCTTTGCTGGCCATGCAGCTTCGTCGGCGCAGTTCAGGGTGCTGTATTCCGAAGGCATGTCGCTGGTGGAGGAAACCGCTGCTTATCTCGATGGTCAGGGTCGGGCAGCCTCCAAGGTTCTGCCGCGCATGGCCTCCGTGCTCTATGCCGCCGAATCCATGCGTCTGACCACCCGCCTGATGCAGATGGCCTCGTGGCTGCTGCTGCAGCGCGCCGTCAACAACGGCGAAATGTCGCGTGATCAGGTATTGGCCGAAAAGAACAAGGTTCGCCTCGACGGCTTTAACGTCGACCGCAACGCACCCGGCTGGAACGACCTGCCGGAGGCCTTCCGCGACCTCGTCGAACGGTCGCTGCGTCTTCAAAACCGCGTCGCCCTGCTCGACCGCGAAATCTATCGCCCGACGGAAGCCCCGATCGTCCCGGACAACCAGAACAGCGTCAAAGCGCAGCTCACCCTGCTGCAGACGGCTTTTGGGACTAACTGAGCCGATTTCAAATTGGTAAAGGCTTTCGACCGGTCATGCATTGCGTGGCCGGTTTTGCTTTGCATGGGAAAAGCAACTATCGTGTCGACCTCATCCTGGCGAGGCAATCATGCGTCCTGAAGACGTGCTGAGTCTTTACGAAACGAAGATCAAGTTACGTCGCTTCGACGAACTGGTGCCGCTCATAGCGGACGACGCTGCAAATTCCGAGGCAATCCGCCCCCTGATTCCGAAATGATGTCGCCCCCCAATTCCGAGAATTAGTCGCCCCCTTGTTCCGAGATGATGCCGCCCCCTACGGAGGGATGTGGCAAGGGTGTTCTGCCGGTGTGAAGTTCCTTCCGTCAATGATGACAAGGAAGGAACGGGATGCCTGCGGAGAGACTGGAGATGCGGCGTGTCCGCGAGATACTGAGATATCGGTCCGAGCAAGGGCTGGGCCACAAATCGATTGCGGTTCGGGTCGGAGCAGCAGCCTCGACGGTGCGCGAGACGCTGCGACGGGCGGCGGCTGCGGGGCTTTCGTGGCCGTTGGATGATGACGTGAGTGATGCCGTCCTGGAGGCGGCGCTCTACCGTGCGGCTGGGACGAAGACGGGTCATCGTCGCGCACCGGAGCCTGACTGGGTGCAAGTCCATCGCGAGCTCAAGCGCAAGCACGTGACGCTGCAAATTCTCTGGGACGAATACATAAGCCGTTATCCCGATGGTTACCGCTACAGCCGATATTGTGACCTCTATCGCGGCTGGGCGTTGAAGCTGCCGGTGACGATGCGGCAGGATCATATGGCGGGCGACAAATTGTTCGTCGACTACGCCGGCGACACGGTCACTGTTGTCGTTGATCGGCTGTCGGGCAAAACACGGCAGGCCCATTTATTTGTCGCTGTCCTGGGGGCATCCAGTCTTTCGTTCGCGCAGGCGCGCTGGACCGAGACGCTTCCGGACTGGGTCGAATGCCATGTTCAGGCGCTGGAGTTCTTCGGCGGTGCGCCGGCGTTGCTGGTTCCCGACAATGCCAAGGTGGCGATCATCAAGGCGTGCCACTTCGATCCCCAGGTCAACCGGACGTATTGCGCGATGGCAGCGCATTATGGCAGCGCCGTCCTGCCGACGAGGCCGAGACGCCCCCGCGACAAGGCGAAAGTCGAGGCTGCGGTTCGTATCGTCGAGCGTTGGCTGCTGGGCCGCCTCCGCCATCGCACCTTCTACAGTCTGGCCGAAGTCAATGCGGCGATTGCCGACTTGCTATATGATTTGAACGACAGGCGTGTCCTTCGCCGGGTTGGCGTCACGCGCCGCCAATTGTTCGAAGAGCTCGACCGGCCCGCTTTAAGGCCATTGCCCGTTGAACGCTATGTCTTTGCGGAATGGCGTATCCGGCGTGCTGGATTGGATTACCACGTCGAGATCGAGCGGCATTATTACTCCGTTCCCTATCGCTTTGCTCGCGAGCAAGTCGAGGCGCGCATCACCGCCAATACGATCGAGATATTCCACAAAGGCGAGCGAATAGCCGCTCATCGCCGCTCCAGCGGTAACGGCAAGCACACCACAATCCCCGATCACATGCCCTCGGCCCACCGCCGCTTTGCCGACTGGACGATCGAACGCATTCAACGCGAGGCCTCTTCCATCGGGCCGGAGGTTGCATTGCTGTGTGAGAAGATCCTCGCCGACAGGCCGCACCCGGAGCAGGGCTTTCGAGCCTGCATGGGAATTATCCGCCTGAACAAAAGCTTTGGCCGCGACAGAGTGAACGCTGCTTGCAGCCGTGCGCTTGAGATCGGGGCCCGGACCTACGGTTCGGTGCGCTCCATCCTCGACAATCATCTCGATCGAGCCGCCTCCACCAATGGACCACCTTCGCATGAGCCTATCCAACACGAAAACATCCGTGGACCTCGCTATTACCACTAAGGAGAACAAAGAATGCTTGCCCATCCAACACTCGACAAACTCAATTCCATGGGCCTGGCCGGCATGGCAAAGGCCTTCGGGGAGCTCGTCACCAACGGCGAAGCCGAACATCTCTCGCATGCCGAGTGGCTAGGACTGCTGCTCGAACGGGAGTGGAGTTCCCGCTACGATCGTAAGCTTGCCGCACGCCTCAGGTTTGCCAAGCTTCGCCACCAGGCCACCCCGGAAGATGTCGACTACCGCAGCGAGCGCGGCCTTGATCGCGCGCTCTTCATGAAGCTGCTCGGCGGCGACTGGATCAACGCTCATGACAATCTGGCCATTTGCGGACCCTCGGGTGTCGGAAAAAGCTGGTTAGCCTGCGCTCTCGGCCACAAGGCTTGCCGTGACGATCGTTCCGTTCTCTATCAGCGTGTCCCACGACTGTTTGCTCAGCTCGCACTTGCTCGCGGCGACGGCAGGTATGCTCGGCTGCAACGTACCCTGGGCCATGTTCAAGTCCTGATCCTCGACGACTGGGGTCTCGAACCGCTCAACGAACAGGCCCGGCACGACCTCCTCGAAATCCTGGAAGATCGCTACGGCCGCAGATCAACCATCATTACCAGCCAACTTCCGGTGTCGGCATGGCACGACGTCATAGGAAACCCGACTTATGCTGATGCCATCCTGGATCGCCTCGTTCACAACGCCCATCGCATCGAATTGAGCGGCGATAGCCTACGCCGAAACCTGCCCCGAAAAGCTTGACACCCCGCCTAAATGGACTGACAACAATCATCGCCTGCAGACCCCACTAAACAGGGGGCGAGATCATCCCGGAATCAAGGGGCGCAATCATCTCGGAACAAAGGGGCGGCTTCATCGGAATCGGCAACGACGCGGTGTTCTGGTTCTCCGATGGCACCCACTATGGCATAGACGAAATTAGAGCTGCGTTCGAAAAAACCTGGCAAAAAGTTGAAGGCGAAGTCTACTGGCTCGAGGATCTTCGGTGGATTACCGCTGCCGACAATTCTGCGAGCTGCATATACATCTTTCATTGGAAGGGTTTATGGGACGGCAAAGCCTTCGAAGGCAAAGGCCGAGGAACCACGATTCTCGAAAAGAGAGCCGGCGAGTGAAAAATTATCCACGAACACCTCAGCCACTTTCCCGGATAGTGGACAACAAAAAGCTCGGCAAAACCGGGCTCTTTTCAAAACACGCTGTCGCGCAGCGGACGACGGGTAATCTCCGGGGCATCTTCGAATAGTGGAGAAGCTAGACCAGCATGCCTCAAGCCGGTTCGCGTTGCTTCAGCCAAAGTCCGAATTCTTGTATAACGGTGACGACATTTTTCAGTCTCTTACCGTCCTCCGTCAGTGCATACTCCACTTTGACCGGCACTGTAGGATACACGGTGCGGACCACTAGGCCAGCCCCTTCAAGGGCACGGAGGTCCAAGGTCAGCATCCTCTGGGAGATCCCCGGCACATCACGCCGAAGTTCGTTAAAGCGCTTCGGACCGTCGACCAGATAGGAAACGAGAAGCAAACGCCAGCGCCCACCCAACAGATGCATCGCTTCCTCGACCGAACAGCCGCTCACATTTTTTCTCATATAGCATACCCCTGACTATACTAAGTATATTTTTGTACCTAGATGTCAAACTATTGCCTTCTTACTTTTTTAGACCGACCCGGCTACATGGCGCGAAGCCGCCTTTCCGCGTGAAGGGAGGTAATCGAAATCCGCTGTGGAGATTGCAAATGAAGCTTTATTACATGCCCGCCAGCTGCTCCCTTTCCCCTCACATCGTCATCAATGAGCTTGGTCTTGATGTAACGTTGCTCAAAGTCGATCACGGCAAGCACATGATCGAAGGCGGCGGTGACTACTACGACGTCAATCCTCTTGGTTATGTTCCTGTCCTTGAGCTGGACAACGGAACGAGGCTGCACGAGGGGCCGGTGATCGTGCAGTATCTGGCCGACCTTAGGCCGGAACTCGGCTTGGCCCCGCCAAATGGCACGATGGAACGTTATCGCTTACAGGAGTGGCTCAGTTTCCTGACATCGGAGATTCACAAGGGCTTCATCCCGCTTCTATACGCGAGGCTGGCAAGCAAATACGTGGAGACCGCTACGCCGAAACTTGAGAAGCGCTACGCCTGGATAGACGGGCAACTTTCCGGGCGCGATTTCCTAATGGGCGACACCTTCACCGTGGCCGACGCATACCTGTTCGCGCTTACCGGCTGGGGTCAGGCAGGTTGGCTGAAGTCCTACTACAAAGCAGACATCCATTTTGATCAGCTACACAACCTGAAAGCCTGGTATGGCCGAGTACGTGAGCGCGATGCGGTCAAGGAGGCTCTTCGAGCAGAGGGCCTGGATTAGCCCTGAAATTCGCGGCAACGGTATGCCGTTTCTTATTTGGTGGCATTTTCTACCGAAGAGACAACAAAAAAGCCCGGCAAAACCGGGCTTTCCAAAACACCAGATCGCGAAGCGATTAGATGCCGAGGCCGCCGAAGCGCTTGTTGAACTTGGAAACGCGGCCGCCGCGGTCTACGAGCTGCTGATTGCCGCCCGTCCAGGCCGGATGAGACTTGCTGTCGATTTCGAGGTTCATGACGGCGCCTTCCGAACCCCAGGTCGAGCGGGTTTCGTATTCGGTGCCGTCGGTCATGACCACCTTGATGGTGTGGTAGTCGGGATGGATGTTGGCCTTCATAACAATCTTCCTGTCATGCCAGGGTCCATTTGTCGCAAGCCATTGCGGCAACCGAACCGATTGAATAAATGAAGCCGCAGTCCGATTGAGGCCACGGCTTCCAATTAAGATGGCGTGCCTATACATGAAGGCAGCAAGGATAACAAGGGGCGAAAGCGCGAAGTCCCTTGCTGATATGGGGATTGGAGACGACTTGTCAGAGACGGGCCAGGCAGACGACACAAAACGCAGATCCATTCGGCCGCTTCTGCGATTGACACCCTATCTCAGGCGTTATCGCAGCATGGTGTTGGGCGCGCTGATCGCTCTGGTGGCTGCCGCCGTCACCTCCCTCGCCTTGCCACTTGCCGTCCGGCGCATGATCGACCACGGCTTCGATCAATCCGATCGCGGTCTTATCGACAGCTATTTCGCCGCGATTATGGTCATGGCCGTCATCCTCGCGGTCGCGAGCGCGATGCGCTATTATTTTGTCATCACCATCGGCGAGCGCATCGTCTCGGATATGCGCCGCGAAGTGTTCGACCATGTGACGCGGCTGTCGCCTTCCTTCTTTGATGTCAATCAGTCCGGCGAGATCGTTTCGCGGCTGACGGCCGACACGACACAGATCAAGTCCGCCGTCGGCGCGACGGCGTCGGTGGCGTTGCGCAATCTCATCCTCTGTCTCGGCGCCGTGGTCATGATGATCGTCACCAGCCCGAAGCTGTCGAGCATCGTGCTGATCGCCATTCCGATCATCGTGCTGCCGCTCGTCAGCTTCGGCCGCTCGGTGCGCAAGCGCTCGCGCGCCGCACAGGACACACTCGCCAATGCGTCAGCCTATGCCAATGAAACCATCGCCGCCAGCCGCACCATACAAGCCTATAACGGCGAAGATGCTGCAGCACAGCGTTATGGCGCCGCGGTCGAGGATGCATATCAAGCCGCGCGCGCCGCCATCAAATCCCGCTCGCTGCTGACCGGCTTTGCCATCACCATGGTGTTCGGCAGCATCGTCGCCGTGCTCTGGGTCGGTGCACAGAACGTGCTCGCCGGCACGATGTCGGCGGGGACACTCGGTCAGTTCCTCCTTTACTCCGTGATCGCCGGATCGTCGCTCGGTTCGCTGTCGGAAGTCTGGGGCGAGCTATCGCAAGCTGCCGGCGCGGCCGACCGCCTGGGCGAATTGCTTGCTGAGGTATCGCCGATCGCCGCTCCGGCCAATCCTCTGCTCTTGCCGCCGCCGCAGGGTCGTGTGGAATTCTCTGATGTCCACTTCTTCTACCCGTCACGGCCCGGCAGATCTGCGCTGCATGGGCTCTCCTTCTCGGTTGAGCCGGGTGAGACGGTTGCGATCGTGGGAGCATCAGGCGCCGGCAAAAGCACCATCTTTTCGCTGCTGCTCCGCTTCTATGATCCGCAGAAGGGTCGCGTCGCCATGGATGGCGTCGATGCGCGCGATGTCCTGCCGGACGCCCTGCGCGAGCGCATCGCCATCGTGCCGCAGGACACCACGATCTTTGCCGCTTCCATCCATGACAACATCGCGTTCGGGCGCCCGGACGCCTCCCGTGACGAAGTCTATGCGGCCGCCATCGCCGCACAGGCGGACGAATTCATCTCGCGCCTGGAGAAGGGATACGATACCCAGGTCGGCGAGCGCGGCGTCACTCTTTCCGGCGGTCAGCGCCAACGCATCGCCATTGCTCGCGCCATCCTGAAGAATGCGCCGATCCTGCTGCTCGACGAGGCGACCTCCGCCCTCGATGCCGAGAGCGAAACCCTCGTTCAGAAGGCGCTGGAAGGCTTGATGGAAACGCGCACCACCCTCGTCATCGCCCATCGACTGGCGACCGTGCTGAAGGCCGACCGTATCTTGGTCCTCGATCAGGGCCGCATCGTCGAAGAAGGAACGCATCAGAGCCTGATCCATCACGGCGGCATCTACGCCAAGCTGGCACGCCTGCAATTCGACGCAGGCATCGAGGGCCGTATGCTTGCCGTCAAATAGCGACGGATTGATCAAGGTGAGCCGAATACTACAGGTGGAAATAGCACTAAAGTTGCGCTAGATTTTTCGCGTCATCTCGCGCTGATGCGATTCTAGGAGACGGGAACCATGTATAAATTTGAAGTCTACAAGGACAAGGCTGGCGAATTCCGCTTCCGGTTCAAGGCCTCGAACGGCGAAACCATGTTTGCCTCCGAAGGCTATAAGGCGAAGGCTTCGGCCCTCCATGCCATTGAATCGATCAAGTCCCATGTCGGCGGCGCCACCATCGACGACCAGACCAGCGCCTAAGACTTCGCGTCGAGCGTCTGCTATTCAGTCTTCGACAGCCGGCCGCCTTCGGGCGCGCCGGCTGTTTTGATTTAATCGTCGAAAATTTTGAAAAATCTGCGCCGGTCTGTCGAAATCGGCCCGGCTCACGGCTCATTGTATCGGAACGGCATGAAGCCGCTTCGCCGGCGGCGTTGCACATTTTAGTATTTGCTCCTTAGATGCAGCGTCCCGTCCGGATTACCGTCAACAAATCCAGCAGGAGTTATCCCATGCAGTATGCATTGATCATCCGTGAATCGGCCGAGGATTTTAAGCGGCGCGAGGACCCCGCCTATAAGAACGGCTGGATCGCTTATACGCAGGCGCTCGTCCAGGCCGGCATCATGACCGGCGGCGCCGGATTGACGCCCCCGGAAACCGCAACGGTCGTCCGCCGCCGCGGCGAAGACCACGATGTGCAGGACGGTCCCTTCCCGGAAGGCAAGGAACAGCTCGGCGGTTTCTATCTGATCGACGTGCCAAATCTCGACGCAGCGCTGGAGTGGGCCGTGCGCGTGCCGGTCTCCCAACATGGCTCCGTCGAAGTGCGGCCACGCCTGCAAATGTGAGATAGCTATGAATCCTGACGTTGGGGGCGCCACCGAGCGGGTGGCGCGCCAATCCTACGGTAAATTGATCGCCTTTCTCGCAGCGCGCTCGGGCGATGTCCCGTCCTCAGAGGACGCGCTGTCCGAGGCGCTGGCGACCGCCCTGAACGTTTGGCCGGAACGCGGCATTCCCGACAATCCCGAGGCCTGGCTATTGGTCACGGCGCGGCGAAATCTTTATGGCGCCGCAAGGCACGCAAACGTCAGAGCCGCCGCCCGCGATACGATCACACTCGCTTTCGAGGAGGCTGAGGAGCGCATGAATGCGGGCGACCCAACGTTCCCTGACGAGCGGCTGAAGCTGCTGTTCACCTGCACCCATCCGGCCATCGACCGGTCCGTGCACACGCCGCTGATGTTGCAGACGGTTCTCGGCATTGACGCCAGGACCATATCGCAAGCTTTCATTGTTTCACCGGAGACCATGAGCCAGCGGCTGGTTCGGGCAAAGACCAAGATTCGCGAGGCGCATATTCCCTTTGCGGTCCCCGACCGCTCCGTGCTGCCGGAACGCCTGACCAGCGTGCTCTCGGCGATCTATGCTGCCTACGGCCTTGGCTGGGACGGGCTGGATGGTGAAGACGGCAAGCGCAACTCCTTGGCGGACGAAGCCATCTGGCTCGGCCGCGCTCTGCTTGCCACCATGCCGCAGGAGCCGGAGGCGATGGGATTGCTATCTCTGATGCTTTACTGCGAAGCCCGCCATACCGCCCGCCGGAACGCAGATGGCCACTATGTGCCGCTCGACGAACAGAATACCACTCTCTGGAACGCCATCATGATCGCCGAAGCTGACGGCCTGCTGCGGCAAGCGGGCACTTTCGATCGCTTCGGCCCGTTCCAGTGCCAGGCAGCGATCCAGTCCGTCCATGCCGAGCGGCGGCGCTCCGGAGCTACTGACTGGACGGCGCTCGCAATGCTCTATGACGCACTTGTGCTGATGAAACCAACCGTCGGCGCCCGCGTCAGCCAAGCCGCCGTTATCGGCCGGGCGCAAGGGGCGACCGCCGGACTACATCACCTGAACCAGATGGCCGAGGGCGATATCGTCAGCTATCAGCCCTATTGGGCCGTTCGCGCCCATCTGCTGGTGGGAACCGGAGAAACGAAGGGCGCCATCATGGCTTATCGCACGGCGATCGGGCTCAGTGATAGCTCCGCCATCCGCAATTTCCTGCAGGAGCGCCTCGATACCCTTCTAGCCGATCGAAGCTGACGATTATTTCTCCGTCAGCTTCAGCTCGATGCGGCGATTAGCGGCGCGGGCTTCCGGCGCATCGCCGGGAGCGAGCGGCTGGAACTCGCCGAATCCGGCAGCGACGAGCCGGTCTGCGGGCACGCCATGGGCAATCAGGAACTTGACGACGGCAATGGCACGAGCCGACGATAGCGCCCAATTGTCAGGATAGCGGCCTGTGCCAGAGAGCGGTACGTTGTCCGTGTGACCGTCGACACGCAGGACCCAATTGATCTCAGGCGGAATTTCCTTGGAAAGATCGATCAGTGCGGCGGCAAGCTTGGCCATCTCCGTCTGACCGTCCGGATTGAGATCGGCGGAGCCGGAGGGGAACAGCACTTCCGACTGGAAGACGAAGCGGTCGCCGACGATGCGGATATTGTCGCGGTCGGAGAGAATTTCGCGCAACCGCCCGAAGAAGTCGGAACGATAACGGTTGAGCTCCTGCACGCGCTGCGCCAGCGCCACATTCAGCCGCCGGCCGAGATCGGCGATCTTTACCTGCGATGTCTGATCCTTCTCCTCCGACGCCTGCAAGGCAGCCTCGACGGCAGCGATCTGGCTGCGGAGCGCGGCAATCTGCTGGTTGAGAAGATCGACCTGGCTCAGCGCGCGGGCGCTCGCCTGCTTCTGCTCGTCAAGCTGCTGCGTAAGCGTCCCGACCCGCTGTTGCGCGGCCTGATTACTACCGGAACCGGCATCGAGCAGCGACTGTAGGCGCGAGCGTTCGCCCTCTGCCATCGAAAGCGACGCTTGCAGATTGGCGACGGAATCCTCCAGATCCTGCTTGCCGCTCTTTTCGAGCGCCAATGCCTGCGTCAATTCGTTGATCTGGCTGTTGAGGCGATTCAGCACCTCATCGCGGCCAGATATTTCGCGGCTCAGGATGAACTGTCCGACGACAAACACCGTCAGCAAGAACATGATCGCCATCAAAAGCGTGGAGAGCGCATCGACGAATCCCGGCCAATAATCGACCGTTCTCTTGTGGCGGCTGTTTCGTGCGAGCGCCATGATTTACTTGCTCCCGGTCTTCTCGGTGTGGCTGATGCGGTCGGCTAGACGGTCGAGTGTCCGCCGCATCGACTTCGCCTCTTCCTGCTGTGCCTCGATCCAGTCTCGGAGCATCTGCTGTTCGTTGCGCATGTTCTTGACGAGGCCCTGGATGCCTTCGGCCAGGTTTGCCATTGCCGTCACGGAGCGCTGACCGCCGCCGCCTTCTTCCGCGATCTTGCGCAGATAATCCGAAAGCACGCGCACATCCTCGGAGGATGCGCCGTTGGCGCCTTCGATGACGGGAGTAATATCCGAGCCGACATCGGTGACGGAGGAAAGCCAGTTTTCCAGCTCGGTATAGAAACGGTTCTGCGCACGGCCGGCCTGCAGGTCGAGAAAACCGAGGATCAGCGAGCCGGAGAGGCCGAGCAGTGAGGACGAGAATGCCGTACCCATGCCGACCAGCGGGCCGGACAGGCCAGTCTTCAATGCGCCAAGAATGTCGCCGGTGTCGCCGGAACCGACATCGAGGCTCTGGATGACGTCGTTGATCGAGCCGATCGTGCCGATCAGACCCCAGAATGTGCCGAGCAGGCCGAGGAAGACGAGCAGACCGATGAGATAGCGCGAAGTGTCGCGCGACTCGTCGAGGCGGGTGGCGATGGAATCGAGGATCGAGCGTAAGGTCGCAGTCGATAACTGCATGCCGCGACGGTTGCCGATCAGCGCCCGCATCGGCGCCAGAAGCCGCGGATTGCGCCCGACCTTGTCGGCGGCATTGCCGACCGCGCGGAAATGGTTGAACCAGCGGACTTCCGGCCTGAGCATCAGGACGTGATTGAAGACCAGCAGAATGCCGACGGCCAGAACGCCAAGGATCAGGCCATTGAGGCCGGGATTGTGCAGGAAGGCGACTTGAGCCTGGCGAAACAGGATCGCTACTATAAACCCGACGATGACTAGGAAAAGGATCATCGTCCAAAAGAAGGCCATTGGGCTGGAGAGCTTGTACGTGTAGTTGGCCGACACATTGTCGGTCGAACCCAGATCCCCCAGATTTACATTTTCCATTGCACGCTTAGCCTCCGGATTTTCCGTAGCCGGAGACTAGAGCAACATTGTGCCGAATTGAAGAGACGGAAAACACAAAACAGACCATTGGCAACAGCCTGTTTCGCCGCACGGCGATTGACGAAAGACGATCCTTATTTCGTCGGGATCGGCCGCTTGACGACCTCGGCCAGCGCCTTTTGAATATGCTCGTTGCCGCAGATGATCGAGCTGGTGCCGAGCATATCGGTGCCGCCGTTGAAATCCGAGACGAAGCCACCGGCTTCGCGTACCAGCAGAATACCGGCCGCCATGTCCCAAGGCGACAGGCCCACTTCCCAGAAGCCATCGAAACGGCCGGCGGCGACATAGGCGAGATCGAGCGCTGCAGAACCAATACGGCGGATGCCGGCGACTTCGCCCATGACATGGCGCAGCTCCACCAGGAATTTGCCGTGATTGCCGCGACCAAGATGCGGAACACCGCAGCCGATAACGCAGTCCGACAGCACGCGGCGCGAGGCAACGCGCAGACGGCGATCGTTGAGGAAGGCGCCACCGCCGCGCTCGGCAGTATAGAGCTCGTCCGTCGCCGGATTGAAAACGACGGCGCCGACGATTTCGCCATTGCGCTCCAATGCGATCGACACCGAGAACATCGGAATGCCGTGCAGGAAGTTGGTCGTGCCGTCGAGCGGATCGACGATCCAGCGATGCGCGCCGTCGGTGCCCTTGATTTCTTCGCTCTCTTCGCCGAGGAAGCCGTAGGTCGGCCGTGCCTTCAGCAGCTCGTCATGAATGATCTTCTGCGCCTTGAGATCGGCCTGGCTGACGAAATCGCCCGGTCCTTTCACCGAAACCTGCAGGTTCTGCACCTCGCCGAAATCGCGGCTGAGCGACTTGCCTGCCTTGAGGGCAGCCTGAACCATGACATTGAGAAGAGCAGAACGGGCCATCGGGCTTCCTTGGGTAATACAGGAGGCGCTGGCCGGACCCGAAAACAGGCCCCGGCGGAGCGGGATCGGCAGCGCATTAAAGATTGGCGGCCTCAAGACCACAAAATCGGGGGAATTTCAAGTACGGCGAGCCGGAAGGCCCGGTTTTCTCGTCAAGCCGAGGTGCCGGTGTACTTCCCACCTCTTTCAAAGCCGCCAGAGATTTTTCTGGACTAATCAGTCCGGAATCACTACAAAGCCCATATGGCACGACATAAGGAATTCGATCGCGACGAGGCGCTGGGCGCCGCCATCCGGGTCTTCTCCGACCATGGATACGAAGGCACGTCGACGGATGACCTGCTGAAGGCCATGAAGATCAGCCGACAGAGCATGTATGACACCTTCGGCGACAAGCGCAGCCTCTATCTCGAAGCGCTTAGACGGTACAATGCCGACAGCCTCGCCAGCATCCTGGCGGACCTTAAGGGAGACCGTTCGGCATGTCAGGGGATTGAAGCCGCGCTCGTCGCCTTTGCGGCCCGTCCAGCGAGTGAGGCGAGCCGCTGTTGCCTTGGCGTCAGCGCCATCTGCGAATTCGGCCGCGCCGATGCCGAGGTCGCAACGCTGACCGACGAAGCCTCCCGTATCCTTGCCTCCTCACTCGAAAGCGTCATCAAGGCCGGTATCGGCAGCGGCGATTTCGCCGCCGATCTCGACGTCACGAGTGCCGTCTATTTTCTCGGCGCCACGCTCTCCGGCATGAAAGTCAGCGCCCGCAACGGCGCCTCCCCCGCAACCCTCACCGCCATCGCCCACATGGCCCTCAAAAGCTTGAGCTGAAACCATCAGCGGCTTCCTCCATTTTGGCATGCACAATTCTAGATCGAACAGTCCAAAAATAAAGAAAGGAAATATCGTGTCCCAACCCTTCACCAACAAGGTTGCCCTCGTCACCGGCGGCTCGCGCAGCATCGGGGCCGCCATCGTCCGTCGGCTGAGCGCCGATGGCGTCAAGGTGGCCTTCACCTATTCGGCCTCGCCGGACAATGCGGAAGCCCTGATGCGTGATCTCAAAGCTGCCGGCGGCGCGGTGACCGCCATCAAAGCAGACAGCGCCGATCCGGACGCCGTGCGCGCCGCCGTCACAAGGACCGTTGAGCAGTTCGGCGGCCTCGATATATTGGTCAACAATGCCGGCATCCTGATCCGCGAAACGGTCGACAACTACGATCTCGCCGATTTCGACCGCATGTTCGCCGTCAACGTCCGTGCTGTCTTCGTTGCCGCGCAGGCTGCTATCAAACACATGAGTGAGGGCGGCCGTGTCATTACCATTGGCAGCGTCGTCGCGGACCGCAGTGGTTTTCCGGGCGCCTCCGTCTATAGCGCCACAAAGGGTGCCGTTGCCGCCATGACTCGCGGCCTCGCCCGCGATTTGAGCCCGCGCGGCATCACCGTCAACACCATCCAACCCGGTCCGACCTTAAGCGGCATGACGGTCGATGCGGGAGAAATGTTGAAGCCGCTCCTGCCTGTCGGCCGGCTCGGCAAGGACACGGAAATCGCCGCCTTGGTCGCCTATCTCTGCAGCCCGGAGGCCGCCTTCGTCACCGGCTCGGCGCTTACGATCGACGGTGGTTACCTGGCTTAGTTCCCTGTTCGAGCATGATCTTGTCCGGAGCTTTCCGCTTCGCGGCTCTTCGGCCCGGATCATGCTCAGAATTTCTGCTGCGCCATCAATATCTCGCGGGCGATCTGTTCGAGCGGCACGACGCGATCGACGCCACCACGGGCGATTGCCTCCTTCGGCATGCCGAAAACGACGGAGGTCGCCTCGTCCTGGGCAACCGTGTAGGCACCGGCCTGTTTCATCTCGAACATGCCGCGCGCGCCGTCATCGCCCATGCCGGTCATGATGACACCCATGGCATTCGATCCGGCCGCCCGTGCCGCCGAGCGGAAAAGCACGTCAACGGAAGGCCGGTGGCGCGACACCAGCGGCCCGGTTTTGACGGCCACATGGTAACGCGCACCCTGCCGCTCCAGCAGCATGTGGTTGTCGCCGGGGGCGATCAGCACGTGGCCGCGCAATACCGGATCGCCATCGGCCGCTTCCTTCACTTCCACTTCGCAGAGGCTGTTCAGCCGCTTGGCGAAGGCGGCGGTAAACTTCTCCGGCATATGCTGGACGATGACCATGCCCGGCGCATTGGCTGGCAGCGCCTCCAGCATCTCGCGCAGCGCCTCGGTGCCGCCTGTCGAGGCGCCGACGCAGACCACCATCTCCGTCGTCTTCGCCATGGCGCGGCCGGTCGGCGGCGGTAGCATGGCGTCGGCCGTCAGCTTCTTGGCTGGTCCCGAAGCGGCTGCCGAGCGCGCCTCGGCCCGCCGGACACTCGGCAGCCTGGCATGCGACGCACTCTTGACTACCTCGCGGATGCGCATCGCCTCGTCAGCCAGATAATCGGCAGCGCCGATCCGTGGCTTCTGGATGATATCCACGGCGCCGGCTTCCAATGCCTGCAGCAAAGTCTCAGAACCCGCCTCCGTCAGCGACGAGCACATGACGACGGGGATTGGCCGCTGCGACATCAGCTTGCGCAGAAACGTGATACCGTCCATGCGCGGCATCTCGACATCCAGCGTGATGACGTCGGGTATCTCCTCCTGGATCTTGCGGGCGGCCATGAAGGGATCGGTCGCTACCCCCATCACCTCGATTTCGGGGTCGTCCGACAGCAATGCGGCGAGCGTCTGACGCACGCTGGCCGAGTCGTCGATGATCAGGACACGGATTTTCTTTGGCATGATGACCTGCCTTAGAGTCGCTGGAAGACCGTGTTGGAAACCTGTTTCAGCGGCAAGTCGAAGCCGGTGATCGATTCCGAGTGGCCGATGAACATATAGCCGCCGGACACCAGACAATCGCACAAACGCGAAAGGACGCCGGCTTGCGTCTGCTTGTCGAAATAGATGAGGACGTTGCGGCAGAAGATGAGGTGCATGGCATCGCCCACCTGATATTTCTCATCCATCAGATTCATCCGGCCGAAGGCGATCTTCGAGCGCAGCCGCGGCGTAATGCGCACCTCGCGCTTGCCCGGCACTTTGGCGGTCATCACATATTTGCGCTTCAGGTCGGCAGGAACCGGCAATACCATGTCTTCCATGTAGATACCGTTCCTGGCCGATTGCAAAACGTCGGTGCTGAGATCGGTCGCCAGGATCGCATAATCGTTTCCGCCTTCGCTTTCGGAGAATTCCTCCATCACCATCGCCATGGAATAAGGTTCAGCCCCGGTCGAGCAGGCGGCACTCCAGGCGCGCAGGCGGCGATGGCCGGCGCGCGTCAGCGCCGGCAGGGCCACAGCCTGCATGAAATCGAAGTGTTTGGCCTCGCGGAAGAAATCGGTCTTGTTGGTCGTCACCGCATCGATGAGATAGACCGATTCCTGTTCGAGGCCGCCATGATTGAACAGAAAGTCGCAGTAGTCGTCGAAGGATGTGATGCTGGTGGCGCGCAGGCGGCGGCGCAGCCGCCCTTCCAGCATCGTCAGCTTTGTCGACGGCATCTTGATGCCGCTGTAATCATAGATGAAACGCGCCAGCTTCTCGAAATTCCGCTTACTGATGCGGTCACTGATGCTTTGACTTTCCTGAACGGCAGCAGTTCCCATTCATCCACTCCCTTACGAATTCTTATGCAGCATGACCGGCGCGATGCGGATCGAGCGCGACGGTATCTTCTCGCGACAGCAGGCGGGCGAGATCGACGATGACGACAAACCCATTCTCCCGGCGTACGACACCGGCGATATAGTCGGAACGCCAGCGAACGCCGATGTCGGGCGCCGCTTCGATCTGGTCGCGTCGGAAGGGCGTGACTTCAAAAACGCGGTCGGCGACGAGGCCGAGCGTCAGCACTTTGGCCTCGATTGGAATGTCCAGCACCAACACCCGTGTATGCGAGGTCGGCACGGTCTTGGAGAGACCGAGCTTCAGCCGGAGATCGATGGTAGGCACGCCCTGCCCGCGCACATCGCGCAGGCCGAGCAGGTAATCAGGCCCGTTCGGAATCTTGAAAGCCTCGGCATAGTCGAGGATTTCGCGGACTACTTCGACGGGAACGGCGAAGACTTCCTCGCCGAGGCTGAAGGTCACGAATTGCGCTTCCAGAGCAGGTGCGGCCATAGTCATGCACTTTCCTTGAATTCGGCGTCGCCATCGTCGGGGCCGCCCATGGAGAGATCGAGGGCAAAGCCCTTGAGACGTGCCTGTTGCGCCTGAACCGTGGTGGGTTTCACCACCGCCTTCGGCTGACGAGCGGTCGCCGCCGAAGCCCGGCCGGTCGACTTAGCTGCGGCCGTTCGGTTCTGGCGATTGGTCGATGTATCGACCTTGAAGAAGGCGATGGAGGCTTGCAGCTCTTCAGCCTGGGCCGCCAGCTCTTCCGAGGTCGCCGACATTTCTTCCGAGGCGCCGGCATTCTGCTGCGTCACCTTGTCGAGCTGCTGGATCGCCTCATTGATCTGGGCAGCCCCAATATCCTGCTCGCGGCAGGCAGCACTGATCTCGGAGACGAGTTCGGCGGTCTTTCGGATGTCCGGCACGAGGCGGCCGAGCATTTCACCGGCTTCGGCGGCGGCTGTGACGGTATCGCTCGACATCGAGCTGATCTCGGCGGCGGCGGATTGGCTGCGTTCGGCAAGCTTGCGCACTTCCGAGGCGACGACAGCAAAGCCCTTGCCGTGCTCACCGGCGCGCGCCGCTTCCACAGCTGCGTTCAGAGCGAGCAGATCGGTCTGACGGGCAATCTCCTGGACGATGCCGATCTTTTCGGCGATTGTCCGCATGGCACTGACGGCGCGCGAAACAGCGTCGCCGCTTGCTTCCGCATCCTTGGCCGACTGACGGGCAATCTTTTCCGTCTGGGCGGCATTGTCCGCATTCTGCTTGATATTGGCTGCCATCTGTTCCATCGAGGCCGAGGCTTCTTCGGCCGATGCAGCCTGTTCGGTCGCGCCCTGCGACACCTGCTCCGAGCTTGCCGAAAGCTCCTGGCTGCCGGCCGAGACATTCTCGGATGCGGAAATGGCGTCGGCGACAACGCCGCGAAGACGTTCGACCATTTGCTCCAGCGCCAGGCCGAGTACGTCCTTCTCGGACAGCGGCTTCGGCGTCACCATCAGATCGCCGTTGGAGATCTTCGTGGCGATATCGGCTGTGTTGCGCAGGTTCGCGGTCATACGCTGCATCGAATTGACGAGGTCGCGGATTTCGTCGTTGCTCTTGTGTTCGATCGTCTGGTTGAGATCGCCGATGCTGACGGCGTCGGCCAGACTGACGGCGCGCGTGAGGCCGCGGGAGATGTTCAGCAGGATCCAGATCGCAAAGGCGGAGGAAACCACGGCAAGGCCGATCGCCATGCTGATCAGAAGGTTACGCGACTGCGCATATTGATCATTGGTGGACGAGTCGGTTGCGGCGACATCGCCGGTCACGGTGTCGTTGAGCTTCTTCAGCGTATCGAGCAACTGCGTGGTGATCGCCTGGCCATCGCCCATCGAGATCGCGCCCGCCTGGGTATCGGATTCCTGCGTATTCTGCTTGGCGAGGTCGGCGACCTTGTCCTGCAGCGGCGTCCAGCGGCTGTAAAGATCCGAGAAGCTCGCCATTGCGGCGCGGACGTTCGGATCCGCCGAGGCAACCAGCTTGCCTTCCAGCGTCCTGATCAGATCGCGCTGCTTGCTGATATCGTCGATATAGCCGGAGATCTTCGTCGGATCCGTATTGATGATCGCATCCTTCTCGGCGCGGATCGAACGCAGGACAGCGTCGGAAAGATCACTGGAGCTACGCAGGTCTGCCACCGGACCGGCGACCATCACGCTAATATCGTCGTTCAGCGAGGAAAGATTGAAGATGGAAATGGCCGCCATCGTGCAGGTCAGCAGCACGATGAAGCAGAATACCAAGCTGAGCTTGAGTTTGATCGTCAGACGCATAGCTACTCCTGAAGAGGCTGGAAATCATTTGCAAAGATGGATGGCCCGATCATGCGAGCTTTCGGAGCGGTACATCCACTCCTGGATTTTGGTCCGAGGCGCCGGCTGTCGGCCCGCGCTCCGGTAGCTAGGCGGAACCCGGTCGTCATATCCGGATCGCGCCTGAAGTCGTTGCAAGAGTTATGCGCCGTCGCGGAAATCCTCGTCGCCAGCGTCAGGACCGCCCATCGACAGATCGAGGGCAAAACCCTGGGCACGAGCCTGCTGAGCTGCGACCGACTGGCTGGTGCGAGCGGCGGGTGCCGGCTTACGCTGCGCAGGGATGTGCGCTGCTTTAGTCATGGTCCTCGCAGCCGCCTTCTTCACTGCGGCGGGCTTGTGGCCGCTCGTCTCAACCTTGAAGAAGGCGATCGAGGTCTGAAGTTCCTCGGCCTGAGCCGCCAGTTCTTCCGAGGTCGCCGACATTTCTTCCGAGGCGCCGGCATTCTGCTGCGTCACCTTGTCGAGCTGCTGGATTGCCTCATTGATCTGGGCGGCCCCAATATCCTGCTCACGGCAGGCGGCGCTGATCTCGGAAACGAGTTCGGCGGTCTTTCGGATGTCCGGCACGAGGCGGCCAAGCATTTCGCCGGCATCGGCGGCAGCCTTGACGGTGTCGCTCGACATCGAGCTGATCTCGGCGGCGGCAGACTGAGAGCGTTCGGCAAGCTTACGCACTTCCGAGGCGACGACAGCAAAGCCCTTGCCATGTTCGCCGGCGCGCGCCGCTTCCACAGCCGCGTTCAGCGCGAGCAGATCGGTCTGACGGGCGATCTCCTGGACGATGCCGATCTTTTCGGCGATTGTCCGCATGGCACTGACGGCGCGCGAAACAGCGTCGCCGCTTGCTTCCGCATCCTTGGCCGATTGACGGGCGATCTTTTCCGTCTGGGCGGCGTTGTCGGCATTCTGCTTGATATTGGCCGCCATCTGCTCCATCGAGGCCGAGGCTTCTTCGGCCGATGCAGCCTGTTCGGTCGCACCCTGCGACACCTGCTCCGAGCTTGCCGAAAGCTCCTGGCTGCCGGCCGAGACATTCTCGGATGCGGAAATGGCGTCGGCGACAACGCCGCGCAGCCGTTCGACCATCTGCTCCAGCGCCAGGCCGAGTACGTCCTTCTCGGACAGCGGCTTCGGCGTCACCATCAGGTCGCCGTTGGAAATCTGCGTGGCAATCTCAGCGGTCGCACGCAGGTTGGCGACCATGCTCTGCATCGCCAGACCCAACACGTCCTTGTCGGAGAGCGGCTTCACCGTGATGGAGAGATCGCCCATGGCGATGCGATCAGCCACCGCAGCGGTGTCGCGCAGGTTGGACGTCATGACGTTGACAGTGTCGATCAAGTCCTTGATCTCATCATTGGTCTTGACCTCGACCTTCTGATTGAGATCGCCGAGTGCCACCGCCTTGGCAATGTTGGACACTTTGGATAGGCCACGATTGATGCCGAGCGTGATCCAGAAGGCCGCACCGATCGCTATGATCAATGCGATGCCGGACGCAATCGCCAGAAGCATCTTCGTGTCGGAATAGAGTTGGTCATTGGCCGCATCGGTTGTCGCCAGACCCTTCTTCTGGATTTCCACCAGGCTGTTGACCGCATCGGTCATCTGGTTGGTCAAGTCACGCAGTTCGCCAACCGAGAGGGCCTGAGCGCCAGCCTGATCGCCCTTGGCGTCAAGCGCTTGCATATCGGCGGAGCGCTGGCGGAATGTCTGGCCGAGCGACAGAAGCTTTTCCCAATAGGGCTTGCCTTCCGGCGAAGCAATGGCAAGGCCATCCTGCGCATTGGAGAACATCGTCTGTATATAGCCGTCGGACTCCTTGTAGAAGGCGGCGGTTTCAGATGCGACGCTGGTGAGCAACGCGTTCTTCTGCGCACGCACCGCATTGACTTCGGCAACATTGGCATTGAGCGCAAGCTGCAAGCGCTTGACCGGTCCCGCGACCATGGCACCGCTGGCGTCATTCAGCCGACCGAGGCTGACACTGCCATAGACGGCGATGCCGATCAAAAGCAGCGTCATGATGCCGAAGGCTAATGCCAATTTGAGCTTAATGGAAAAACGCATTGCTATATCCCCGAAAAGAAGACGGAAAATCTGGTGCTGCGGACCGCCGTCCCGGATCAGGGGCGTCGCGCCGAAATGAGAGAGCTCGCACATCGGAAAGAGCGATCCATCCGCACTCTCCGTTACAAGACATCTCACGAACCACGACGCCAACGCATACACACGTTGGGGATATCAACCAGCCGAGGCCTGAGACAGCCTCGGCAGAACTCACGAAGGGAAGCGCTTAGGCGCTTTCGCGGAAGTCCGCGTCGCCGGCGTCCGGACCACCCATGGAGAGATCGAGGGCAAAGCCCTTGGCCCGAGCCTGCTGCGCGGCGACGGTATGAGCCGGATTGACGGTCGCAGACGTGGTGCGACGATTAACCAGCGGCGCGGCGGTAGCCTTATGAGCGGCCGCCTTGGCGGGCGACTTCCTGGCGGTGATTTTGCTCCCTGCAGTATCGACCTTGAAGAAGGCGATCGAGGTCTGCAGTTCCTCGGCCTGGGCCGCCAGCTCTTCCGAGGTTGCCGACATTTCTTCCGAGGCGCCGGCATTCTGCTGCGTCACCTTGTCGAGCTGCTGGATTGCCTCATTGATCTGGGCGGCACCGATATCCTGCTCGCGGCAGGCCGCACTGATCTCGGAGACGAGTTCGGCGGTCTTGCGGATGTCCGGCACGAGGCGGCCAAGCATTTCGCCGGCATCGGCGGCGGCCTTGACGGTATCGCTCGACATAGAGCTGATCTCGGCGGCGGCCGATTGGCTGCGTTCAGCGAGCTTGCGCACTTCCGAGGCGACAACCGCAAAGCCTTTGCCATGTTCACCGGCACGCGCCGCTTCCACAGCCGCGTTCAGCGCGAGCAAATCGGTCTGGCGGGCGATCTCTTGCACGATGCCGATCTTCTCGGCGATTGTCCGCATGGCGCTGACGGCGCGGGTCACCGCATCGCCGCTGGCTTCAGCATCTTTGGCCGACTGACGGGCGATCTTTTCCGTCTGGGCGGCATTGTCCGCGTTCTGCTTGATATTGGCTGCCATCTGCTCCATCGAGGCCGAGGCTTCTTCGGCCGATGCAGCCTGTTCGGTCGCGCCCTGCGACACCTGCTCCGAGCTTGCCGAAAGCTCCTGGCTACCCGAGGAGACGTTGTCAGCCGCGCCCAGCGCATCGGCGACCACGCCGCGAAGACGCTCGATCATGACATTGACGTTGCCGAGCAACTCACCGATTTCATCCTGGTTGGTGATCTCTGCGGTCTTCGTCAGATCGCCTTCGGAGACTTCGCGAACCACAGTGTTGGCACGGGCCAGGCCCTTGCTGATCGTGTTGGCGATCCAATAGGCGGTCACGGCGGCAATCAGCAGCGCTGTGGCGGCAGCAATGAGCATCGTCAGGCGAGTGCTCCCATACTGGACGTCGGCGCCGTCGTCGGCTTCTTTCATGTGCTGCTTCTCGGTGGCAATCATACCGTCGAGGGCATCATCGATATCGCGGTTAGCCTTGCGAGCATCGGTGACGGAGATATTGTTGGCACCTTCCTTGTCGCCGGCCTTCAGGAGCTGACGAACCTGATCGTCAGCCTGGATGAATCTTGCAGCCATGGACTGGACGTTGGCCCAGCGCTCGCGGCTCTGTTCGGTGGCGATCTTGTCGACGGCGACAAACGTATCAGCAAGTTCCTTACGCGCCGCATCGCCGGCGGCAACCGCCGCCTTGGCTTCATCATCATTGCGCGCGGCAAGCAGGTTCTTCTGCTGGCGGATAATTTCAAGTTCGGAGATGTTAACCTGCTGAGTGAGCTCCAGACGCGCGACGGGGCCTTCCAGCACATTGCTGATGGTATCGTTGAACGAGCTGAGACTCATGATGCCGTAGCCGGCCGTGCCTATCAGCATGAGAATGATGAAGGCGAACGCCCCCACCAGCTTGGCTTTGATCGTTAGACGCATCGTCTTGGTTCCCTCGATATTCAGCCGGCGGCATTGGTCAGGCGGAAAGCGCCTTGTTTTGCCGGGCGGAAAAAATCGCCTGCAGATTGGGGAGAATGATGAATTCCCCACCGCGCTTGACCAGGCAGTTGATGTAGTCGGGACGCCAACGCATCCCCACGCTAGGCGGCGCTTCGCTGGAAGCTTTTGCAAGTGTGGTGACTTCATTCACCTTGTCAGTCCGCAGACCCACGAGCGTGGGCTCATCCTGCAGGTCGAGTTCGATAACGATGATACGGCTATCAATCGTCGCTTCCGCCGCCTCCATGCCGAAGGCGAGACGGAGATCGGCAAGGGGGATCACCTTGCCGCGAAAGTTGATGACGCTGCCCACGAAGGGCTGGCTGCCGGGAACGGCAGTTTCCGGCAGAATATCCAGGATCTCCTGAACCATGACCGCCTCGAGGGCGAAGGTTTCGCCATTGAGATCGAAGGTCAGAACCTCGAGCTCGCCGTCGTCATTCCAATGAGTGCCATTCCAGAGATTGTCGAGTTTCATGGCTGCTTCGCTCATCCCGCTGCACGCAGATGCGCCTCCTGTTGCTGGCCGACTGTGACCAGATGCACGACGTCGAGAATGAGGGCGACACTGCCGTCGCCGAGGATCGTGGCCCCGGAGAAATGCGCGACGTCATTGTGCAGCTTCGACATGGATTTGATCACCGTCTGATGGTCGCCGATGATCTGGTCGACGACCAGGCCGACCCGCTCCGTGCCGGTCGAGATGACCACGACCTTCTGATGGACATCCGGCTTGGTGCCGGTGCGGAACACGTCCCGCAGCCGCAGGAACGGCACCAGGCTGTCGCGCAGCGAAATGAAACTGCGGCCTCGCGAACGCAGGTCCTCTTCCAGCGACAGTTCCAGGCATTCCTCGACCGCCGACAGCGGAATGACGTAGCGTCCGGCGCCAACGCGTACGAGCAGGCCATCGATGATGGCGAGCGTCAACGGAATGCGCAGCGATACATCCGAGCCCTGCCCCGGCAGGCTGACGATATCAATGGCGCCCCGCAGCGCCTCGACCGTTTTCTTCACCACATCCATGCCGACGCCGCGGCCAGAGAGATTGGTGATCTGCGCCGCCGTCGAAAAGCCGGGCGCGAAGATGAGCTGCAGCAGCTCGGCGTCGCTGAGCTGCTGACCCGGCTGGATCAGCCCGGACGATTCCGCCTTGGCACGAACGCGCTCGCGATTGATGCCGCGGCCGTCATCCTTGATCGAGATGATCACCTCGCCGCCCGATTGCCGCGCCGACAATGTAATGGTTCCTGCTTCGGCCTTGCCGGCAGCGAAGCGCTCTTCCGGTGGCTCCAGGCCATGGTCGATGGAATTGCGCACCAGATGCACAAGCGGATCGGCAAGCCGCTCGATAACGGTCTTGTCGACTTCCGTCGTCTCACCTTCGGTGACGAGCTCGATGACCTTGCCGGTCTCGCGCGCCAGATCATGGACCAGACGACGGAAACGGCTGAAGAGGCTCGCGACAGGCACCATGCGCAGCACCATCATCGTGTCGCGCAGCTCGCCGGACAGGCGCTCGATCTCCTCCGACACCGACCTCAGCCCGATATCGGCGCTAGCGCTGGCCAACTGACTGAGGCGCGATTGCGCAATGACCAGCTCCCCGACACGATCCATGAGTTCGTCGAGGCGCTCTGCCGGGACGCGAACGCTTTCCGTAACTTTTGCCTGACGCTGGTCGGCAACGGGCGCCACCTGTGCCGGCGCCTCCCGTTTGACCGGTACAATCTCGCCAGCGGCCGGCGCGACGGGCGCCGCCGGGGCCGCCGAGACAACAGCCTCCTTCGGCGTCGCAACAACCGCGTTGCCATCGATTTCCTCGACATCGAGCTGCATGTCGTCCATGACGAAGATGAAGACGTCGTCGATGGCTGAACGCGGCTGCTCGGTCGTGACTGTCACGTCCCAGGACAGATAGAGTTCCGTCGGCACCAGCGCGCTCAGCGACGGAATGGTCGATGTGTTTGCGACGACGCGGCATTCACCGAGATCACGCAGCTCGTCCAGCAGCCCCAGCGGATTGGTGCCATTGATCATCGCGTTCAGCGGCAGGCTGAAGCGGATACGCCAGGTCTTGCGCTTGTCCGTCACTACGGATGCAGGCGCAGCCGCGGTAACCCACTGCGCCGGCTTTGCAGCGCCGCCGACTGCCGCTTGCAACTGTGCCAGAAGACGCTGGCTGGTGGCGTCATGATCGCCATTGGGATCGTCGACGAGGGCGCGCATATGATCCTGCGCATCGAGAACGGCGGCGACGAGTTCGGCCGTTGCCGGCGCTTCGCCCTTACGGACGCGATCGAAGGCGGTTTCGCAATGATGGGTGAAAGCGGCGAGCGCATCGAAGCCGAACATCGAGCCCGAGCCCTTCAGCGTATGAAGGCCGCGAAACACCGCGTCGATCAGGGCCTTGTCGTCAAGCTGGTGCGTGAGATCGAGAAGACCCGCCTCGATCTGCTCCAGGCATTCGGCGGCCTCGATACGGAAGACGGCGATAGGATCGGTCGAGCTCATCTTCCAAGTACCTTCCTGACGATCTTGACGAGGTTTTCCGGATCGAAAGGCTTGGTCAGCCAGCCGGTGGCACCGGCCGCCTTGGCGCGCGCCTTGAGATCGGCATCGGATTCCGTCGTCAGGAAGATGATCGGAACGCCCATATGAGCCGGCAGCTTGCGGAGCTCTTCGATCATGGTCAGCCCATCCATAACGGGCATATTGAGGTCGGTCACGATAAGATCGAACTGTCCAGCCTTGGCCTTGTCGAGGCCTTCGGCGCCGTTCACCGCTTCGGTGACCTCGTAGCCGGCATTGGTAAGCGTCACCTTGGTCGTCAGACGGATGCTGGCGGAATCATCGACAGTCAAAATCTTCGCACTCATGGATGTACCTCTTGATGGAGCCAGAATTGCGCGTCCTCTGCCGTAAAGGCGTCGATGAACCCACCCCTCTGCAAGACTTTCAAAACAGAACCACTAGCCGGAGAAGAAAGGCGAAGTGTTTTGCCGGAGGCCTTCGCCTCGATCCGCGCTGACTCGACCAACTGAACGAAGCTCAAATCGGCTTCCGCATCGTCAGCGACTTCGAGGACGAGCATTTTGCTGTCCTGAAACTTCAAAGTCATACTTTGATGAATTTCGGAAATGTTCCTGATATTCAGGGCATTTGGCAGAGAAATAGATTCGGAATATTTATCGGACATTTCAAATCTGGCCCCGCTAGCAAATAAATACTTGAGCAATAACTATTGAATCTCATGTCAACCTTAACAGGCAGTAAATGCAGGTTGTATAATCCGCCATTTCGAAGGCTGTGAATTCTCACCCGGCATAAATGACCACTAAAATTGCATGGTGAAAAATGTGATTGAGATTCAGGTAGTTAAATCGAAAAAACTAAAACACCGCTTTTCCAGTGAGCGAATTTTAACCCTACCGACGAAAGCCCGGGATGCAACGCTTACGAGTCCCGAGAATTTACCGGAATTTTCCATCCCACATTTAAGAGTTGAGTCAAACAAGCCTTTCTCCAAGTAAAGGGACAGACATGGAAAATGGAACAGCTCTGGCACGCCGCATCGATCGCCCACGGGGGTTCCCGCAGGCAATGGATGTCAGCCGTACCCTGGAAGCGGCGCGCACCGAGGTTGAGAAACGCTTTCTCGACGGCGGCGCTGTTCTCTTGTCGGTGATGGAGGTTCTGAACCAACTGTTGTCATCCCTCGACCGGTTGACCAAGGCGCTCGACGGCGATGGCGCCAGCGACACCACGGCTGATCTGTTGCAGACGGTGAGCGGCCTGTCCGACCTGCCCGGCCTCGAAGCCAAGCGCCAGAAGAATTTCGCCGTGCTGGCCGAGGCCGGCACCAAGCTGCACGCACATGTCACCGATATGCAGGAGACCATGCGTTACCTGCGCACCTTCGCAGTGACAGTGAAGATTACCGGTGCGGGCATTGCCGAATTTGCTGGTTTTGCGGAGGAGATCCTGGAGCGCATTCACTCCGGCACCAATGAAGTCAACACCTTCGCCCAGCAGCTCGGCGCGCTCGAACGCGACCTGAAGGTCGCAATGACCTTTGGCGCCACCACCGCGAAGGCCTATGACCGCACCGTTCCGCAAGTGGTCGCAGCGCTCGAAAAGGATGCCCGCACTATCGCCGCCCACCGCAGGGAACTCGCAGTGATCGCCGCCGAGGTTGGCGCCATCGCCCGCGGCGTGCAAAGCAAGGTCGCAACCACCCTTTCGGCTCTGCAGATCGGCGACATCACCCGCCAGCGCATCGAGCACGTGCAAAGCGCCTTCACTTTTCTCGAAGAGTTTCTCGCGAGCAACGAAGGGAGCAAGCTCGATGCCGACGCCCGCCAGCGGCTCGCAAATGTCATTCATCATCTGACGGCGGCGCAGATGCGGGAGATGGTCGCTGACTTCCAGCGGGAGTCGGGCAATGTCGTCAAGACGATCGCCAGCTTCAGCAACGACACCCGGGAAATCCTGAAACTGCGCGACGCCATGAAGCCCGAGGGAAGCAGCGATGGCAATGTGCTGCGTGCATTGGAACAGAGCGTCTCCGCTGCTCACACCATCGTCAAACAGGTCGAAACTGCCCGCGTGCAGGCCGATGGCATCAGCCAATCGACGCTCGGCACCGCCTCGAACCTGCTGCACCGCATCGAAACCATCCGCGCCGTCAAGACGGATATTCACTATATGGCGCTGAACACCAATCTGCGCTGCAGTCGCATGGGCGAGGAAGGCCGCTCGATCAACGTCGTCACCGCCGAACTGCGCATCTTTGCGGCAAAGCTCGATGAATCCGCTGACGCAATTGTCGCCGGTCTCGCAACTCTCGAAACGGCGGCCGGCCGCGTCGCCTCTGGCCAGGAGGCTTCGGATCATCGCCTCGACGAGAGGCTGATCTCGGCCGTCGACACCATCCGCTCCGCCGCCAATATCATGGACGGCGAGTTGGAGACGCTGTCGGAACATGGCCGTGAAGTGGCAAACAAGATCATGCTGTCGATCGGCAAGCTCGACTTCCAGCGCGACCTCGGCGAGACCCTGGCAAATTGTGCCGACACGCTCGACGACATGGCCGGCAGCGAAATGGCCGATGTGAGCGATTTGGAAGAGATCATCGCGCCGCTCAGCGCGCGCATCTTCAAGATCTACACGATGGTGCAGGAGCGCAATATCCATAGAGACATCATCGCCATGGACGATAGCGTTGCACCAGCCGCTGCCGCACCTGCCAAGACGGATGACGAAGATCTTTTCGCCGACGCTCTATTCTAAGGGAATTCAGTCTAACGGAATTCGTCTGGCGCGTTACTGCGCCCTGCGAAATTTGTTCGCGGCATCGATTGCGGCCTTCTGCTGAAAATCCTCGATGCCCTGGTAGAAATCCTCGAGCTCCGGATCTTTCAGGCCGGCGCGGCGCGAGATGACATACCAGGTGGCCGCGGCGACCGGATCCTGCTTCGTACCCAGTGCATTGATATAGAGATGTGCCAGCTTGTTCTGCGCGACGACGTTACCGCGATAGGCAGCGACCTTCATCCAGTTGAACCCGTTCTCCAGGTCCTGCTTGCCGCCGATACCGTTGATCAGCCAGATACCCATGTCGAGCTGTGCGGTGTCGTAGCCCGCATTGGCGGCGCGCGACAGCCATTCACGCGCCTGCGCCTTCTTTTCAGGCGGCATGTCCGGCAGATTGAGGTAGAGCTGCGAGACTGCGTATTGCGCATCGGCAATGCCCTGCTCCGCCGATTTTTCATAATATGGAAGAGCTAACTGCAAACCTTTGATGCCGGGATTGTCGGCCGTCAGGCTTTGCGCCCAGTTGAATTCGGCGGATGCCTGGCCGGCATCGGCCGCCTTCTTCATCCATTCGTCCGCCTTCTTCTGGTCGCGCGGCACATCGCGCCCCTCCATCAGGAGCAGCGCATATTTGAACATCGATGTCGCATCGCCACCCTCGGCCGCCTTGCCGTACCAGAAGGCAGCGTCCTTGGTGTCGCGCTTGACGCCCAGACCTTGCGACATCAATTCGGCAATCAGGGTCTGGGCAGAGGGATCGCCGAGTTGCGCCCGCGGCAGAGCTTTCTGAAACGCGGTCAAGTAATAGCCGCGCTGGAAGGCACCGTAGGCATCGTCGATCTTGCCTTTGAAGGGCTTTTCCGGCGGCAGGTCGGGCAGCTTCGCGCCCATGCGGTCAAAGACACCCACACCTTGCGAGGGCTTGATGTCCTCCGCCTTTGGCTCCGAGCCTGGCTGAATCTTCTCGGTCTTGAAGGTACCGACTTCAGCGTTCAATGGCCGCGTCACCACGCCGTCATGCGCTGGCGCGCCGTCGCTCGGCACAGCAAATTCATCCCGTTGCGTGGCATCGTCGGGTTGATCGCTGTCGGCGGGCCGGCTGCCCTTGTCCGGCTGCGTGGTGATACCTGGCAGCGACGTATCGTTATTGCTCGATTGCGCCGCTGCCAACAGCGGCAATGTCGTTAGCCCAACGGCGAGCGCGGCAAGAAAGGAACGGTGGCGAAATCGAGGCGTGAGCGACATGGATTGCTATCAATCTTCAAACCGTGGCGCTTTTTCGTCCAAAAGCGCATTCACTTCCGCAACGATGGAAGGCGCCGTCGCAGGGTCGGCAAAAACAGCGGTGCGCAGCGCCACAAATTCGGCGCCGGACAGCGCCACCTCCAGCGCCGATTTCGGATCGGTGCCACCCATGACGATGCAGGGAATTTCGATCATCGACGCCCACCATTCGCCGAGTGCGACGTTTTTCGGATGCGCCTCCGGCTTGATGTCCCCGTCGAGCTTGCCGAAGAAGATATAGTCGGGCCGTAGCTCGCCGATCTCCAGCGCATTGTGCCTGTCCGTGGCACTACCGCCGCCGACGATTAGCTTCGGCACGAATTTCTCGACTGCCTCGGTGAATTCGGCAAGATTGCCGGTAATGTGCAACCCGTCGGCCTTGGCACGGCCCGCGACGCGGCTGTCCCCGGCAATCAACGCAGCCGCTCCGGCGGCCTGCACCACCGGCACCAGCTTTTCCGCGTGTTTCTGAAAGGTGCCGTCATCAAGGCCATATTGCGGGATGATGACCGATGCCACATCCCCGCCCCTCAGCGCATCGGCTACCATCTTCGCCTGCTCGTCCATATCGGCGATGTCGGGAACGATGAGAACGAGCCGGCAGCGATCTTCAGGTACGGTCATGCGGGTTTCCATGTTTGCTTTCATTTATTGGGGATGGCACGCCCATTCGATGCTTGTGAGTAAATCCGTTAGAACTTGCTGACAAGGGGAAACACACGCTGATCTGTGCATTGCCTGCCCGACAACCGAAGACTGATGCGAATACAACCTCAAAGTTGATATTTACCGCAGTACCAGAGTAAAGCTAGGTGACGGATCGGCGACTGGCTGGGGTATTAATGATAAATCACATGAAAGTAGGGCGCATAATGTTCGCCCTGGCGTTGAGCTTTGCGCTTTGCACGGCTCGTACAGTCGCCCTGGCCGATCCAGATGAAGCTTTCACAGCCTATCAGAAGTCGGATTATGCCACTGCCTTCAAGCTTTATCATGAAAGGGCGCAGAAGGGGGACGTCACCGCTCAAGGTATGGTCGGAACTCTCTACGCTTACGGACGGGGCGTGAAGCAGGACGACACTCAGGCAGCCTTCTGGTTCCAGAAGCTAGTCAGCTGAATCGGAAATTCGTGTCATAAGCTGTTGTCGACCTTCTGACAGAAGCGTTTGACGGCGGCGAGAATGTCGTCTGCCGATTTGGTCCACCGATACGGCTTGGGATTTTCGTTGTGGCGCTCGATGAAGCTTTTGATGTCGGCTTCGAGTTGAGCTGTCGAAGTATGGACGCCACGACGTAATTGCTTGCGGGTTAATTCCGCAAACCAGCGTTCGACTTGGTTGATCCATGAAGCCGAGGTTGGGGTGAAGTGCACGTGGTAGCGTGGCCGCCGCAGCAGCCAGTTCTTGATCGATGCAGTTTTGTGCGTTGCATAGTTGTCCATCACGATATGCACGTCCAAATCGGGCGGCACATTCGCATCGATCTGCTTCAGGAAGTCGAGGAACTCGGTGGCCCGATGCCGCTTGTAGCATTTGCCGATGACAAAGCCGGAGGCGACATCCAGAGCTGCAAACAACGTCGTTGTGCCGTGGCGAACATAAGAATGGGTACGCCGTTCAGGCACGCCAGGCATCATCGGCAGGACTGGCTGCTCGCGATCGAGTGCCTGGATTTGGCTCTTCTCGTCCACACTGAGAACCAGCGCCCGATTGGGAGGCGACAGATAAAGACCGACGATGTCGCGGACCTTATCGACGAACAGGGGATCGCTGGACAGCTTGAACGTCTCAGTGCGATGCGGCTGCAGGCCGAAGGCGTTCCATATCCGGCGGATCGTCGTGTGCGAAAAGCCGGCGACTCCTGCCATCGAGCGGATCGACCAGTGGGTCGCATCGCTTGGCGTAGAACGCAGCGTGCGCTCGATCACAGCAGCAATCTGATCATCGTCGATCGTTCGGGGCCGGCCAGGGCGAACTTCGTCGAGCAGGCCATCGAGCCGATCTTTAAGAAAGCGCCGTCGCCATTTGCCAACCGTATGTTCATGTACGCCAAGTTCGCTCGCAACGGTCTTGCTCGCAATCCCGTCGGCGCAGCGAAGAATGATCCGGCACCGCTCAGACATGGAACGAGCAACGCGATGTTTACGAACCTGTCGCTCTAGATATTCCCGCTCCGCCTCGCTCAAAATCAGGGGTGCCGTCGGTCGGCCAGTCGCATTTGCCATTGCTCAACCTCCCATGAAGAGGCCAAGCGTACAATGTAATGAACTTCTGTTCCAGGTGACTAGCGGAGCAGGGCATTGCCAAGGGGCAATTCGCACTTGGGGAGATGTATCTCGCAGGCCGCGGCGTACCTCAGGATTCCACCAAGGCAGCCGAATTGTTCCGCAACGCCGCGGAACAAGGCGAACCATTCTCCGCATTTTGGCTGAGTATGCTCTACGAGCAGGGGCAAGGAGTCCCCAAGGACCCAGAGCAAGCCGCCTACTGGAAGAGGAAATCCGACGAGAACATGCCCGACATTTCCCATATTTTACCTCCGCGACAACAAAAGTAGGCCGCGACCAACACAACGCATCATTGCGGCGCACAATTGACTTGCCGCTCTTTGGCGTTTGACGTAGTTTTCCGCCATGTCGACCATGGACCCCTTCGCAGCCATCGCGGATCCGAACCGGCGCTACTTGCTGGAGGAGCTGCGACGCGCACCGAAAACGGTCAATGAACTGGCGCAGGGCCTGCCGATCAGCCGCCCCGCCGTCTCGCAGCATCTTAAGGCATTGCTCGACAGCAATCTCGTTTCCGTCACCACCGAAGGCACGAAACGCATCTACGCGGTCAACAGCCGCGGTTTCGACAAGCTCAATTTGTGGCTGGATCAATTCTGGGCCTGACGAGCGGCCCTACGCTTTTGCAGCAATTTCCCGATCTTTCTCAGGAAAGTTGCGCCAACCTCCACTGGTCACGTTTTGAAGTTGGCGCATCCGTTTCGACTGGGAGCAGTCACCGTCTCTTACAAGGGAATTTGTTTCAGGGCCTTGCGGCCCGCCTGTCTTCCTTGCCACGATCGGCGGCTTTAGTCTTTTGGAAGACGTTGCGTCAGTGAACTGACGATCTTAGACGTTGGATTTCGTCTTTGAGACGCAGTTTCCTGCGCTTGATGTCGGCTATTTCGGTATCATTGATAGAGGGAGATGTCAGTGCGGAATGTAGCTCCTCCTCAAGAGCGACATGTTTCTTTTCGAGCGATTCAAGATGAGCTTGAACAGTCATATGACCCTTCCTTCCTCATACGATCCCTGGCCATCCATCGCCAAGGCTCTAGGTGTCAACCCTATCAGTGTGCCATAATATTGAACCCTTGTCGAAGGCCAAAACGTGGCCTACAGGCGGCAAATTCGTGATGAAGGATAACTTCCCGTTATCGCGATTTGGTGATAGGAGCTTGCGGAATTCATGAGGCGGAACGCTTGCGATTCCGCGAGGCATTGGGGAAATGGGCATGGCCGATCAGGAACAGGCGGAAATCAGGCTGATCGTGGCGCGGTTGCGCCAGGAACATGAGGATTACGACGCCGCAATCGACGCCATGATCCAGACGGGCTGCGACGCCCTTCGCATCCAGCGCATGAAGAAGAAGAAGCTCGTCATCAAGGACAAGCTGACCAAGCTGGAAGACCAGATCATCCCCGACATTATCGCCTGAGGAGTAAGACGCGACGATGATGACAGAAAGACCACCCGTCGCCATCATCATGGGCAGCCAGTCCGACTGGGAAACCATGAAAAATGCCGCAGACACGCTGGAAGCGCTGGAGATCGCCTATGACGCGCGCATCATCTCAGCGCACCGCACACCGGACCGGCTGGTAAGCTTCGCCAAGGGCGCGCGCGACGAAGGCTTTAAAGTAATCATCGCCGGTGCGGGTGGCGCCGCCCACCTTCCGGGCATGGCCGCCTCGATGACGCCTCTGCCGGTCTTCGGCGTACCCGTGCAGTCGCGCGCCTTGTCCGGCCAGGACAGTCTTCTTTCCATCGTGCAGATGCCGGCAGGCATTCCCGTCGGCACACTGGCGATCGGCAAGGCCGGCGCGATCAACGCTGCCCTTCTTGCAGCCGCCGTCCTGGCACTCGGCGACGAAGATATCGCCGAGCGGCTGGACGAGTGGCGCGCCCGGCAGAGCGCCGCAGTCGCTGAATACCCGATGGACGACCTATGACCGCAAAAACAATCGGCATCATCGGCGGCGGCCAGCTCGGCCGCATGCTAGCCATGGCTGCGGCCCGTTTGAATTTCCGTACGATCATCCTGGAGCCCCAGGCCGATTGCCCGGCCGCGCAGGTGGCGAACGACCAGATCGTGGCCGCCTACGACGATCCCGCTGGTCTCGCCGAGCTCGCAAAGCGCTGCGACCTCGTCACTTATGAATTCGAGAACGTGCCGGTCGCCGCTGCCGAAAAACTCGCCAAGGATATTGCCGTCTACCCGCCGCCGAAGGCGCTGGAGATGGCGCAGGATAGGCTGACCGAAAAGCGCTTCATCAACGATTGCGGCATTCCGACCGCCCGCTTCCACGCCGTCGATAGCCAGGCCGATCTCGATGCTGCGCTTGCCGATTTCGGCGGACAAGGCGTGCTCAAGACTCGCCGTCTCGGCTATGACGGCAAGGGCCAGCGCGTCTACCGATCGTCCGCCGACAGCCCCGAAGGCGGCTATGCCGCGCTCGGCAGCGTGCCGCTGATTCTCGAAAGCTTCGTGCCATTCGAGCGGGAGGTCTCCATCATTGCCGCCCGCGGCCTGGACGGTGCTGTCGCCTGCTACGATCCGGCGGAAAATATTCACCGCAATGGCATCCTTCACACCTCTACCCTTCCCGCCCGTATCTCTGCCGAGACGGCGGCTGCGGCGCGCGTGGCCGCGGAAAAAATTCTGGCCGCGCTCGGCTATGTCGGCGTCGTCGGCATCGAGTTCTTCGCGCTTGCGGACGGCAGTCTGATCGCCAATGAAATGGCGCCCAGAGTGCATAATTCCGGCCACTGGACGGAGGCAGCCTGCGTGGTCTCGCAATTCGAGCAGCATATCCGTGCCGTCACCGGCCTGCCGCTCGGCAATCCCGCGCGCCATTCGGACTGCGTGATGCAGAATCTGATCGGCGACGATATCCTTTCGGTTCCCGATTGGCTGAGCCAAGACGATGTGCTCGTGCATCTCTACGGCAAGACTGAGTCGCGCCCGGGCCGCAAAATGGGCCATATCACACAGCTTCGCCGCTAACAGCGCGGGGAAAAAACCCCTGACGTGGTTGACAGGACCCAGGCGACAGGGTATTTGCTGCCCACCCTAAAGAGCGCGCCCTGAGCGCGCTTTTGATTGTTAAAGACCCGGGCGAATGTGACATTCCCCCTCAAACATCGCGGATCAGAAAAATGAAGATCAAGAATTCGCTCAAGTCGCTCAAGGCGCGTCACCGTGACAACCGTCTGGTCCGCCGCAAGGGCCGCATCTATATCATCAACAAGCTGAACCCGCGCTACAAGGCTCGTCAGGGCTGATTTTGCGTGGCGCCTGGCCCATGGCCAGGCCGACCGTCATCGGTCGCTTGAGATGATCACATCAAAATTGTTTTGATCTTCGGCATTGGCGGGCTACTATGCTCGCCATGCGCATTTTTGCTTTGTCATATTTGGCTCTGCCGATTCTCTTCGCTTTGACTGCCGCCGCACCGCATCTCGCCATGGCGGATGATTCGAGCATCGTCGAGAAGAAAGATCCGAACGCCGCGTCCAGCAGCCTGTCGCCGAAACAGCAGCTCGACAATCTCTTCACAGCTTTGAAACGCCAACGCGATCCTGAGCAGGCGAGCCTCATCGCCGACCAGATCCGTATGGAATGGAACGATTCCGGCAGCGCTACGATCAATCTCCTGATGCAATGGGCCGACAAGGCCATCCAGGAGAAGCGCAATGCCGCCGCTATGGATTTCCTTGATCAGGTCATTGCGCTGAAGCCCGACTATGCCGAGGGATGGAATCGTCGAGCGACGCTGAATTTCGCCATCGGCGACTATCGCAAGTCGATGGAAGACATCAATCAGGTGCTGCGGATAGAGCCGCGCCATTTCGGTGCGCTCGCCGGCATGGCCGCGATCTTGAGCGAAGCCGGCAACGACGAGCTGACGCTGAAGGCGTGGGAACGTTTCCTTGAAATCTATCCGGCGAATCGCGCGGCTCAGGAGCAGGTTAATACCCTCTCCGAAAAAATCGCCGGAAGCCGAACTTGAGGTTTGTCAACAGCGGGCATGCCTACGACGGACGGGGGTTCATGAAAGTCGGATAGGCTGATGGTCCCCAGTATCTGCTTACTACAACAATGATCGATGTCCTGCTTCTCGCCGTTGTTCTCCTTTTTGCCGTTGGTGCCGGCTTTTCGGCTTACAAGACACGCGCCATAGAACAGGCCTATCCCAACATAGGCGAGCTGACCGATATCGGCGATTTCCGCATGAATGCCCTGCATCTGCCGCGCCCGGCCACTGCCGATCTGCCGTCGCTGATCTTCATCCACGGCGCAAGCGGCAATCTGCGCGACCAGTTCGAAGCCTTTGCCGACCCACTCGAGGGCCGGGCCGAAATGCTGTTCGTCGATCGCCCCGGCCATGGCTATTCGGAACGCGGTGGCCCGGAAAACGCCTTGCCGTCCGGCCAAGCTGATGCGATCGCCAAACTGATGGAGAAACGCGGTATCAAAAGCGCGATCATCGTCGGCCACTCCTTCGGCGGCGCCATCGCCGCAGCTTTCGGCATGCGCCATCCCGACAAGACAACCGGCCTGCTTTTTCTCTCGCCGGCAACCCACCCGTGGCCGGGTGGCATCGATTGGTACTATACGCTTGCCGCCATGCCGGTCTTTGGCTGGCTCTTCGCTCATCTGCTGGTGATGCCGATCGGTCTGCACCGTGTCGAAAGCGGTACGCTCGGCGTCTTCAGCCCCAACGAGCGGCCGGTCGACTATCTCGAAAAAACAGCACCGGAGCTGGTGCTGCGGCCAAGAACCTTTCGCAACAATGCGGCCGACGTCGCCAATCTCTTCGCCTATGTTTCGGCACAAGCGCCGCGCTACCGCGAGATAACTGCGCCGACCGTTATCATCACCGGCGACAGCGACGATATCGTCATGGAAGAGCTGCATTCCCGCGGCCTGGCACGTGACATCGCCGGCGCCGAACTCGTCACCATCGGTCATCTCGGACACAAGCCCGACTACGTCACAACCGATGTGGTCATCGCAGCGATGGAACACCTCGCCGGCCAGTCGCGCGATCTCCAGGCCTTCGCCCAGGAGGCGGAAGCCCGCCTCGCCTGCCTGAAGACCGTGCTGTCGACCGGAACCGCCGCCGCTCAGGCGGTCACGAGTTCATAGTCAGGCGCATCGACAAACACCCGCCCCTGCGGCGTGGCGTTCACCGTTTGCCGCACGGCTTGCAGCATGATCGAGGCCAACCGCTCCGTCGCCGGATTTGCTTCAGCTTCAGCGCGATGCAGCACGAGGTCGAGTTTCGGCAGCAGTGGCAGGCCGGCTTCGCCTGACGCCATAAGGTGCACCTTGTCCGGCAGGCCAAGCGGCGTGCGCACGGCCAAGCCCAATCCAGCTGCCGTCGCCGCCCAGAGCCCGCCAAGGCTGGGACTGACGAAGGAGATGCGCCAGCCGATGCCCGCGTGATCCAGCACCTTCGTCGCGATGGTGCGCAACAGACAAGGCGCTTCCAGCGACGCAAGCGGCAGCGGCTCGCCGCCATCGGCATGCCAATGGGTAGCACGATGCACCGGCCCGACCCAGCACATCGGCACTTCGGCGATTCGATCGGTATGGGCAGTGCGAAAACCGTCGCTCCAGGCGAGCGCCAGATCGAGCTTGCCGGAGGTCACGCGCTCGATCAGCTCGGCATTGCGAACCACGCGCGCCTCGATCCGCACCTTCGGATGCGCGCGGGCAAAGCGGCCAAGCACCTCCGGCAGCAGCGTCTCGCCGAAATCCTCCTGCAAGCCGAGCCGCACCCAGCCTTCCAGATCGGCACCGTGGATCGCAGTCGCGGCCTCATCGTTAAGATCCAGCAATCGCCGCGCATAGGCAAGCATGGTCTCGCCGGCCTCCGTCAGCGCCAGCCCACGCCCGGCCTTGCGGAAGATCGGCGCGCCCGCCTGCTCCTCCAACTTCTTGAGCTGCGCGCTGATGGCTGACGTCGAACGGCCGAGCCGATCGGCCGCCTTGGCAAAACTCCCAAGCTCCATACCGGTAACGAAGCTCCGTAGAACGTCAAGATCGAAGACGGCTTTCCGCATGATCTATCATCCATATTTTTGGGACTATCGGTCCAATATTATCTAATTTTCCGAACGATTATCCCGTGGCATGGTGAAGCCGTCAAGTGGACAGATGACAGGAGTTTCCCATGCCTTTCACCCGAATTTCCCTTCTCCGCGGCAAATCGCCCGAATATCTGCAAGCGCTCTCGGACAATTTCCATCGCGCAATGGTAGAGACTTTCGAGGCGCCGCCCACCGATCGTTTTCAGGAGATCCGTCAGTTGGAACCCGGCGAGCTGATCTTCGACCGCACCTATCTCGGCGGCCCGCGTTCGGACGATTACGTCTTCTTCCAGATCACCATCGGCAAGCCGCGCTCCACTGAAGTCAAAAAGGCCTTCTATCGCCGCCTCGTGACCCTGCTTGCGGATCAGCCGGGCGTCCGGCCCGAAGATGTCATGATCAACATCGTCACGACGACGCGCGAGGACTGGTCCTTCGCAGACGGGATCGCGCAGATGATCGAACAGGTCTGACGACGATGAACCGGACAAGCATTCGACAACCGCTTGCGATCCATCGCGCCGGCACCGCTATCAGGCGTTCACCGGAAGGCATCGCCAATGCGCCCTTTTGGGTGGAGATGCTGGTTAAGGACAGCGAGGACGGCGGCCTCACAGCCATGCGCTGCACGCTCGAACCCGGCACCATGACACGCTGGCACACACATCCCCATGGGCAGATCCTCTATGTTCTGTCGGGTGTCGGCCATGCCCAATGCGACAACGAACCGGCAGAGGAACTGCGCGCCGGCGACTGCATTACCTTCGCACCCGGCGAGCCTCACCGACACGGCGCAACGCCGGACAGCACCTTCGCCTATATCAGCATCCAGGCTCAACAGAACGGCAGCGCCGTGACCTGGCTGGAGGATTGACCCATGATCGCCATGCAATACAGCTTCACCCTGCCCGCCGGCTATGACATGGCGATCATCGACCACCGCGTCCGCGACAAGGGACCTATGCTCGACAATTTTCCGGGTCTGAAGTTCAAGGCCTATCTCACAGCCCGGAAGGGTGATGGAGCCACGGAAAGCCGGGAAAATCTCTATGCGCCCTTCTATATCTGGGAGAAGGACGAGGGCTTGAGCAATTTCATCTGCGGCCCCGGCTTTGTCGGGCTAACGGATAGCTTCGGCTGGCCGCAAGTCAGGACATGGATCGTTTGGGCTGCCGATGTCTCGCCGGACATTCGCAATGCCCGGTTTGCCACTCGCGAGATTGTTCAGATAGAGCCCTATGCGCCGCTTGCCGAGATTCGTCGGCGCGAGAGCGATGCAGCCCCTGTCGAGATCGCCCGTGGCGAAGCGCTTGCTTCCGTCGCCGCCTTCGAGCCGACGAGCTGGACGCGAGTGCGCTTCCGGCTCCTCGCCGATCTGCCGAAAAGCATCTTGCGGCCCGCCGTCCAGGCCTACGCTGTCGGCCACCTTTCCTTGCCGGATGTCAGTTGAAGTGTCACCGGGACAAAGTCGTTGTTTCAAAGAGGGTCGCGGCGTCTTATGGATGGATAGCCTTTCCGCAGCAGAAGAGTGTTCCCTCCATGGTCGATATTGCAATGATTGAAGCCGCTCGCGCTCGCCTCGGCGGTCGCGCGCGACGCACGCCCCTTCTCTCCTCCCCCTTCCTCGATGAGATCGCGGGGCGGCGGCTGTTCGTGAAGGCGGAATGCCTGCAGCATTCCGGCTCCTTCAAATTCCGCGGCGGCTGGTCGGCCGTGTCTGCATTAGAGCCCTCCGTACGCGCCAAGGGCGTCATCGCCTTTTCCTCCGGCAATCATGCCCAAGGCGTGGCGCTGGCCGCGCAACTGCACGGCATTCCCGCCGTCATCGTCATGCCGACGGATGCCCCGAAACTGAAGATCGCCAACACTCGTGCCTTCGGCGCCGAAGTCGTGCTTTATGACCGCATCAAGGAGGATCGCGACGAGATCGGTGCGCGGCTCTCCAAGGAGCGCGGCCTGACGCTCATCAGGCCTTTCGACGAACCGCTGGTCATCGCAGGCCAAGGGACGGCCGGGCTGGAAATCGCTGAACAGGCGGCCGAAGAGGGCATCGATGCCGCAACCGTACTCGTTCCGTGTGGCGGCGGCGGCTTGACGTCCGGCATCGCGCTGGCACTCGAGGCTCGCGCCCCCGGCTTCAAGGTCCGCCCCTGTGAACCCAAGGACTTTGACGACACCACCCGCTCGCTCGCCTCCGGCAAGATCGAACGCAACGCCGCCCTGCAAGGCTCGATCTGCGACGCCATCATCACTCCGCAGCCCGGCAACATCACCTTTCCTATTCTGAAGCGTCTCTGCGGCGCAGGCGTGGTCGTGACCGACGAGGAAGCACTCGACGCCATGGCACTCGCTTTCACTCGCCTCAAGATCGTCGTCGAGCCAGGCGCCGCCGTGGCACTGGCGGCAGCCCTCTTTCACGGCAAGGAGATCGACGGCGACACGGTCATCGCGGTCACATCCGGCGGCAATGTCGATACCGACGTCTTCGAGACGGCGCTGCGCCGCCACTAAAGCTCGTCGCGATCTTTCAGATTCGCTCCCACGCTTTAGCTCCTTGTTTTCGCATGTCGTTTTCGCAAAACCGCCGCACACTTTTGCGCGACATGCATTAATCCTCAACTCGCCGCGCGGCGATAAAGCACCAGCGAACCGGCCAAAGCCAGGAGCGCGCCGCCACAGGCGCGTTCCAGCCATTTCGTACCTTCCGTCTTGAGGAAGCGGACTGCCCGCGAGCCGAAAACCGCATAGCCGAACATGATCGAGAAATCGAGCGAGGCAAAGACCAGCGCGAGGATGGCATATTGCGGCATCTGCGGCGCGGCAGGATCGATGAACTGCGGCAGGAAGGCCGAGAAGAGCAAGTAACCCTTGGGATTGGTCACGGCGACCATGAAGCTCTTCATCCCGATGGAAAGCACGGTGCCCCTAGCCTGCTCGGCACTGGCCCTGAGCATGCCGTCGATCGACCCCTTCGAGCGCAACATCATGATGCCGAGGAAAGCGAGATAGGCGGCACCCGCCCATTTCAGAACCGAGAACCAGAATTCCGATGCCGCCAGCAATGCGCCGAGCCCAATGGCGACCGCGCCGATCAGCACGAAATCCGACAGCACGGCACCGACCATGCCGGCCAAGGCACGGCGTACGCCGTAGCGCGAACCATTGGTCAATGCCAGAAGCACAGTCGGCCCCGGCGTCGCGATGCCGATTGACGAGACGGTGACAAAGGCAAGCAATGCGGCGGTGTGCATGGTTTCCTCCTGACAGTTGTCAGAACCTTGCATGCACCACTACGGTTTGCAAGCTTCCCACAGTCCCCAGATGTCACGATAGTGACGGGGAGGACGGACGCCCTCCCCACTCACCACCAATAGAGACTAGTCCCCCAGGCCGGCATCCATCGCTGCCAGTGCACCGACCGCTGACCAGTCGAGATCCTCGCCGCCGTGGGCCAGCAAGGTCAAGAAGCGGTCGCGTAGCAGGCTTGCAAGCGGCAGCGGCACGTTCAGCGCCTCGCCGGCGGCCAGTGCGAGACGGATATCCTTTTGACCAAGCGGCGCGGCAAAGCCAGCCGGCTTGAATTTGCGGTCGGCGATCAGGCCGCCATAAGTCTTGTAGACCGGCGCATTGAACAGCGTCGATGTCAAAAGATCGAGATATTCATGTCGGTCGACACCGCCCTTTTCCACCAATGCCATGGCTTCCCCGAGCGACTCGATCACCGAGGCGATCAGGAAATTGCCGCTCAGCTTGACGAGATTGGCGGATTTCGGTTCTTCGCCGAGAACGAAAGTATGCTGACCGATCGCCTCAAACAGCGGTGCCACGGCTGCGATGGCGCCGGGCTCGCCGGACGCGGCGATAAAGAGTTTGGCCGCAGCCGCCGCTTCGGGCCGGCCAAAGACCGGGGCCGCCACGAAGCGCTGACCGGCCGCGGCATGCTCTTTTGTCAGCCGCTCCGAGAGGGCGACACTGATCGTGCTCGATGAAATATGAATCGCATTTTTATGCAAACTCGCCAGCACGCCGCCCTCGCCATGAACGACAGCCGACAGCGCATCGTCATTAGCAAGCATGGTGAATACCGCCTCGCCGTGGCAGGCTTCTGCGACCGTTGCGGCGATCTTGGCGCCCTCGCCCACGAGCGCTTCCGCCTTGTCGCGCGAGCGATTGTAAACTGTAACGTCGTGCCCGGCCTTCAACAGGTTTGCCGCCATGGCACTGCCCATCTGGCCCAATCCGATAAATCCGATCTTCATTGGAAACTCTCCATTCACATATGATTCGTCAAAGCCTGAAACATCATCCCAATGTCTGAAACGGCTTTCCGGCGGGATTATGCTGCGTCCGATCCGTGGGCGATCGAAGGACAACAGGACGAACTACCAGGGCTCCAGCACATCTTTTTCGCCGTCGCTAGACGATCAGCAATATCGTACCGGTGCCAAGCAGGACCAGCGTCCAGACGAGATCCATATTAATCCAGGCGCTGCGCAATATCTCGAGTCCGACCCAGCGATAGACCGCGAGCGCAATGAGACTTGTGACCGCCAACATTGCAACCGTATGAACACCGACTGCCGCGATCGTTATCGCCGCGGTCGTATCCCCGCCGATGTCGTGCAATGGTGACCCCGCAAGACAGAGCGGCATCAAAGCCGGCAGGAGCATGAGCCCGGCACCATGAGCCGTCGCCATCAGGAACGACCAGAGCACGAGGCCGGCAAGCCCTGTGCGCATGCCGATGCGAACGCGATGCCGATGTCCGAAGAAATGATGCCATAAAGCCCAGGCGACGAGGCCCGCTCCGGTGGCCGTGCGCACGGCCCCCTGATCTACGAAAAGACCGACCGCAACCACGGCTCCAGCAACAAGCGCGATGGATACGGCGTGGCCAAGGGCGATAGCAGGCACCGCTTTGACCACAGCGGCAGAACTCTGCCGGTGAACGCCAAGCGCCACGGCAAACAGCCATCCCATCGCGGGATTGAGACCATGAAAGGCCCCCAGTCCCGCCAGCAGCATCCAAGGCCAGAGTTCGTTCATTGGCACCTCATCCGACAGACCTTTGCTCACGGATAACAATAGGAATCCGACGAACAATCTCCGCCCTGCAAGCGGACCTGGTGCGGACGATGCGACTTTGGCCACTCGACGAAGAATTTCTCGTCGAAGGCAATGCCGCCATCCGCTCGGACATCAAGTTTCACCATCCAGCCAGAGACACCATCGGGATAGATCTGATCGTCGATCGCACCATAAAGCGAATTGGTGAAATAGACGCGGCGACCGTCGCGGCTGATCTCGACCATCTGCGGACCGCCATTCAGCGTGCCATTCTTCGCTCCCGCATGCGAAGCGCGCGAAACGACGCCGCCGATCCGGACCTTGCCAGTCAGCTTTGGCTTGAAGGGATCGGATACATCATATTGTTGCAGGTCTCCGGTTCCCCAGCAGGAGACGTAGAGAAATCTGTCATCCATCGAAAGGTCGATATCGGTGACGAACGGCGGCACCGCATTGAAACCCTTGAGCATCGGCGGCAACAGTTCCGGATCAGCTGGCTCCGCCGGAATATCGATCACCTTCGTCACCGCCCACTTCTCGCCATCGCGATGCCAGACCCATATTGAGGATGACAGGTCCTCAAGGCTGAGAACGCAGTTGACGAAGCCATAGGCCTTGGTCGGATTGTGCGCGGGTCTGAGTTCGAACACGAGCTGATATTTTTCACCGAGATCGATCGTCTGCACATGCTTGCGCTTGTGCAGATCCCAGAAATGCAGACGGTGACCGTATTTCGAGCCGAGCAGGACTTCCGGGATCAGGCCGTTTTCGAAAGTATCCGGCGTGCCCCATTCGCTGGTGACGAGCGTATCGTGACCAAGGTGCCACCAGACATCATAGGAAAGCTGTTGCGGTCCGCGATCCATTTCCCATTGGCCACGCACCTCGAATGTCTGGTGGTCCATGAGGAATACGCCGCCCGGCCCTTTCCCCTCGGCATTGCCAAGCGCCGCGATATAAATCCCTTCCGGTCCGCAATGAATGGTATGGGGTCTGGAATATCCGGCCCTCTCGGCGACTTCGCCGGGTTCGATAACCTTGACGATCGATGGCTTCCGACCATCGGGCTTGGTGTCGATGATATGGATGCGCGAGGATTTCAATCCCGGCACGACCAGATAGCGGCGCTCCGCATGCGGATGCGGCGCATTCGGGCAAAGGCAGGATGAACAGGCATTCCAGCCGAAATGATGCAGCTCGTCGCCGACATTGGGCATCGCAACGGCGGTCACGATTTGACCGTAAGTGGTTGATTTGGGATCGACATCGACAACCGCGAGCTCGTCGGGAACCGCTCGTGTCGGATCGAAGGCTGCGACATAGGCAAGCGTCTCCGGCGCCGCCTTCATGGCCATGCGCGGTGACGGATAAAAGCTTGGATCGGGTTTCAACATAACCATGTGAAGTGCTCCTGGCTCGCGTTTGCTAAACAATGAAGAATGTTCACTGGATGCATGCCGACAACAGCCCCATCGCTGCGGAGGGGCAGGATCAAATGCTTCAATGGGATTCGAGACCGTCCTCGCGGCCGAATGGGCGGCAGAGGCAATGTTCCCCAGGTGATTATCTCAGATAAAGGCGGGTTTGGGCAGCTTTTTTCGCCGCCACTCTCGCCGCGGCCGCTACACTGCCCGTTCAAAGCAGGGCTGGTGCGATGACGGTTGCTGCCTGATAACAAAAAAGCCCGCCGCCTTTCTCAGGCAACGGGCTTCGATACTTGCGAGAATCCGGCCGTTAGACGCCCGATTGGCCGTCCGAGCCGATGTAGGCGATACGCAGCATGTTGGTGGCACCAGGGGTGCCCAGCGGCACACCGGCCGAGATGATGATGCGGTCGCCGGGCTTGCCGAAACCTTCCTCCGCGACGATGCGGCAGGCATTGTTGACCATATCGTCGAGGTCGGTGGCGTCATGGGTAACGACACAGTGCATGCCCCAGACAACCGACAGACGGCGAGCCGTCTGAATGATCGGCGACAGCGCCAGGACCGGAACCTGCGGCCGCTCGCGCGAGGCGCGCAGACCCGTCGTGCCCGACGAGGTATAGCAGACGATGGCGGCGAGCTTCAGCGTCTCGGCAATCTGGCGGGCAGCCAGCGAGATGGCGTCGGCGCCGGTTGCTTCCGGCTGGGCGCGCTGGGCATAAATGATGCCCGGATAGTGCGGCTCGCGCTCGATCGTGCTGGCGATCGAGGCCATCATTGCCACGGCCTCGACCGGATAGTCGCCGGAAGCGGATTCGGCCGACAGCATGACGGCGTCGGCGCCTTCGAATACGGCGGTAGCGACGTCGGAAACTTCGGCGCGGGTCGGAACCGGCGCAGAGATCATCGATTCCAGCATCTGCGTCGCGACAACCACCGGCTTGCCAGAACGGCGGCAGGCGCGGATGAGTTGTTTCTGAATACCGGGAACGGCTTCGAGTGGCATTTCGACGCCAAGATCGCCGCGGGCGACCATCAGCGCATCGGAAAGCTCGATGATCTCCTCAATGCGCTCGACGGCCTGCGGCTTCTCGATCTTCGACATCAAACCGACGCGGCCGCGCGAAATCTTGCGCACTTCGGACAGATCTTCCGGGCGCTGGATGAAGGAGAGCGCCACCCAGTCGACTTCATTGGTGGCCAGCACCGCGTCGAGATCGACGCGATCCTTGTCAGTCAGTGCGCCGACACCAAGCAACGTATCGGGCAAGCTGACGCCCTTACGGTCGGAAATCTTCGTGCCGGAAATGACGGTCGCGACAATGCTTTTGCCGTCGCACTTTTCCGCGCGAAGCGCGAGCTTGCCGTCATCGATCAGCAGACGGTGGCCGGGCTGAACCGACTCCAAGATTTCCGGATGCGGCAAGAACACGCGGGTGTTGTCACCGGGCACATCGTTGTTGTCGAGCGTGAAGGTCTGGCCCGGCTTGAGATCGACCTTGCCTTCGGCAAACTTGCCAACACGCAGCTTGGGACCCTGCAAGTCGGCGAGAATACCGATCGGACGACCACAGCGGGCCTCGACGGAGCGGATACGCTGGATCAGCGTGCGCATCAGGTCATGGCTGGCATGGCTCATGTTGATGCGGAACAGATCGGCACCGGCCTCATGCAGCTTCTGGATCATCTCCTCTTCGGAGGAAGCCGGGCCGAGCGTCGCTAGGATTTTGACTTTTCGGTTGCGTTTCATCAATTCTGGCTCTCTTGGCTGCCCGGGGTATCGGAGAGCTGAACCATCCAACTCGCCTGACGCCCCGTGTCGTATTCCTTGAATCCCATTTTCTGGTAACCGCGCGCGTAGCAATCTTTCACGCCTGGGATCTTGAATTCATTTTCCGCCACGCACATTTCGACATCGCCCGTCCAGCGGCCGCCACGGGCTGCGTCTTCTGCGTAGAGGTAATAATAGCGGGATTGGAGCGGCCCTTCGATCAAAGTAGCGCAGGTGGTAGCCGGAACTTGCCACCATCCCTCGGTCACCCAGCCTTCCTTCGCACGATAACCGATCGCCACGCCCACGAGATTCTGCGTACCATTGCAGACGCGGAAATCGGCATGGGCTGCATTTGGCATGAAGAAAAACGGCGCGGCGGCGGCAAGGATGAAAAATGCGAATCGGGCAAACGGCCCCGACCGCGTAACGAAACTTGGCGCGACTTGGCTGAACACGGCTTCCAATGGGCTCCCGGTTATTCGTTGTTGCGTCTTCTTGCGCTGCCATCCATGGAATGTCAACGCAAGTCTAATCGATTATATTTCCTTCACGGGATGGTGACGGCACCTTGCGGCCCGCTCCTTGCCCATTCAATAGGCCGAACCTTGCACCTTCCGCCCGCGCATGCAATCAAACAACGGGCTGAAAATGCAGTAATCGACAAATCCACATGAATGACTTCAAATCTTTCGAAATCATATCCGGCAATCGTGACAAAGGCATGGTCATTCTCGGTGATCATGCGATGCGGCATCTCCCCGAACGCTATGGACGGTTAGGCCTGCCAGAAACTGCCTTTTCGCGGCATATCGCCTATGACATCGGCATCGAGGGCCTTTGCCGCAAGCTTTCGGCGCGGCTCGGCGTGCCTTCCGTGCTCGGCGGCTTTTCCCGTCTGCTGATCGATCCGAACCGTGGCGAAGACGACCCCACGCTGATCATGAAAATTTCCGATGGGGCGATCATTCCAGGCAATCATCCGATCACCGAGGAAGAGTGGGACTATCGCATCGAAGCTTTCCACCGGCCCTATCACCGCGCAGTGGACGAGACGATTGCGTCGGTCGCGGAGGCGACGGGCAAGGCGCCGCTGGTGCTGTCACTGCATTCCTTCACACCGGCCTGGAAGGGCGTCCCACGCCCATGGCATGCAAGCGTGCTCTGGGACAGCGACGAGCGCGCCGTGGTGCCGCTGCTTGCAAAGCTCCGTGCCGACACCAATTTCGTTATAGGCGACAATGAACCCTATGACGGGGCGCTGAGGAACGACACCATGTATCGCCATTGCATGGTCAGAGGCATTCCCCACGCGCTGCTGGAAGTCCGCCAGGATTTGATCGGCGATGAGGCCGGCATCAGCGAATGGGCCGAACGACTGGCACCGATCTTTTCGGCGATGAACGACGATCCGGCACTGCACGAATACAAGCGCTACCCGTCGCGCACCGGCCCTGACGACGAAGCTTGATGCCAAAGAAACGAAGGGCTTCGGACGACATCATGCCGGCGAAGCGGCTTGAGGAGATAGAGATGACCGAACTCACCAAGGAACAGCAGACCGAACTGGAAGCAGCCGCCTTTCGTCGCCTTGTTGCTCATCTGCGCGAGCGCAGCGACGTGCAGAACATCGACCTTATGAACTTCGCCGGTTTCTGCCGCAACTGCTTGTCCAACTGGTATCGCGAGGCGGCCGAAGAAGCAGGGCTGCCGGTAACCAAGGACGAATCGCGCGAAATGGTCTACGGCATGCCCTATGAAGACTGGAAAAATCTGCATCAGACAGAAGCTTCCGCTGTGCAAAAAGCCGCTTTTGAGCTGAACAAGCCGAAAGAATAGGGCTTCTTCCGTCGAGACGGCTTGACCTCGCGCTCCATTCGCGGCAGGTCAACGGCCCATCGAATTCAAAATCCCACGCAATCAGGAGACAATGATGTCTGATGCTCATGGCGTCGCCCGCGATCAGCTTCGCGCTTTTGTCGAGCGCATCGAACGGCTGGAAGAAGAGAAGAAGACTATTGCCGACGACATCAAGGATGTCTACGGCGAAGCCAAGGGCATGGGCTTCGATACCAAGATCCTGAAAAAGGTCATTGCGTTGCGCAAGAAGGACGATCAGGAGCGGATGGAGGAAGACCTCATTCTCGATACCTATCTCCACGCTCTCGGCATGATCGAAGCACCGCCGGAAGCCTGAGCTTCCGTCGAAGGCTGAGCTTCGCGCCTCTGCGCCTGAAATAGAAAAACCGCCGAATCGCTTCGGCGGTTTTTCTTTTGGAATTGATGGCAGCGGTTATTCGACGGAATTGAACTTCTTCACCTGCAGGAAGTTCACGGCCGAACCGCTGAAGCGTTCCGGGTCGATCGACGCTGTCTGAACCTTGAAGCCATCGGTGTAGACGGCGGTCGGCTGGGCGCGCAGCGTCGGGCTCACAAAGCGCGGAGCCTTGACCGGGCGGTTGACGATCTCGACGCGGGCATTGGTGATCGCCCACTGCGAGATCATCTTTTCGGTCAGCTTCGGCTCGGTAGTCACCGTCGCGCGGCCGGCATCAGCTACTGCAGCATCCTGCTTGTTCGGACGGCCGCCCTTGGTCGCAATACCAGCAGCGATCGGACGTTCCTGCGGCACCGCCATCTCGAAATTGTCCCTGAAGCGGCTACCGCCGGCCTTCATCTCGCTGGCGGTCGGCGCAAGTGCTGCCACCTGCATCGGCATCTGCGGCCTCTTCTGCGGCGAGACCGCAGCGATCGCCCGCACGGCGTCATTGTCGGCAACGGCATTGTCCTTGGCCGGCGGCGCGGCATCCGCGGTATTCTTCGGCGGCGCCTCATCCTTGGACGCGGCGTTGTTGGCAGCAACTACAGCCACGGGAACGCCGACATTCGTACCCGTCTGATCGACGCGATGCTGTTCGAGGGCAGCAACGATCGAGGGCGACAGCGTGCCCTCGTCGGCCGCATCATCGACCGCATCCGGATCGGCGTCGGCAGAGGCAAGCAGGCTCTCGGCGACTTCCGGACGTTCGGCTGGAACCGGCACGTCGGCGGTCTGATCGTTCGCGTCGGACTCGGCGGAGGCCAACTCGGCATCCCCGGGCGAACGGCGCTCAAGCAATGCAGGCACAGGAACGTGATAGGCGCGAAGATCGGCAAATTGCTGTTGGTCCTGCTGGCCATTCGGCATGGCTGCGGCCATCGCATCTTGAGCGGCATTCTGCGGTGACGACATCAGAGCCGAAGCAACGTCGCTTCCTGCCGGTTGATTGCCGAAGGCCGGACGAACCTGCGGAACAGGCGCGTTTATGCTGGCAACCTGCGTCTGTGTCGGCGGCTGGCTGTCGTCGCCCTCGTCCGCAGTTGCTGGAGCCTGCCCAGCCTTGTTGCTCGCAACCATCGTGGTCGGCGCTGCCGTTGCCGGTGCACCTTCATCCGCATTGTCCTCTTCCTCATCCGCGCCACCGCCGCCAAACAGCCTGGCGAAGAAGCCGCGACGCGAATGCGAAGCGCTGGCGATCTGGATATCGTCGGACGCCATGCGGCGCTTATAGTCGGCAACCGCTTCCTGATATCCCGGCAACGGCCGTCCGTCGGCCGGAATATGCATGGTCTTGCCATCGGGGAAGAGGCGGACGAGATCCTGGCGATCCATGCGCGGCCATGCGCGCACGCCGCCAACGTCCATGTGGACGAAGGGCGAGCCGGACGTCGGATAATAGCCGACACCGCCGACCTGCAACTTCATGCCGATCTCGCGCAACTTCGTGAGCCTGACGTCGGGAAGATAGAAATCCATCGCGTTGCCAAGCATATGTTGGCTCTTCTTCGCGACACCTGTATGGGCCGAACGTGTGCGCAGCATCTCGTTGGTACCCGGTGACCGGAAGCCGCAGACGACATAGATGAATTCATGCGAGCCGCTTTCGCGGTAGACTTCCCAAATCAGGTCGAACAAGCGCGGGTTCATCTTGGTGGGCTGGTTTTTACGCCAGTCGCGCAGGATGCGGTTCAGTTTCTCCAGACCGTCCGGATCGAACTTTCCATTGCGCTTGTAGGTGATGACGGCCTTTTCGCCTGTATGGACATAGTAGATCTTGAGGCTTCGAGTTTCGCCGCCTGCCTGGGATGGGGTGCCAATGAAAACCGGAGTGGAAACAGCCATCGCAAGCAGACCAACGGCTACGACCTTGGCCACCTTACGAAATATCTCTGAGCACGCAAAAAGCCTGCTCAAGCTATTAGGCTTGGTATTCCCACTCAGATTCGGCAATTCGATCCCCGTCCGACAGACAATGTCGCATCGTGTTCCAAATGGCTGTCAATTGCGGTGACACGATGGCAAAAATGCCACACATAGTCGCCACCTTCATACATGGTGAACGATGCACTAACAAGTGCTTTACGACGGGTAACAAAATATGCTTGCCTAAACGTTAAAATACTTTCAGGCTGCATGTTTCTGCGGGTCATCCGGGTCTATCCCATAGTCTTTCAACTTGCGATAGAGGGTCGAACGGCCAATCCCGAGCTTTCTCGCCACTTGACTCATTTGTCCTCGATAGAATTTGAGAGCGAATCGAATGAGCTCTTCTTCAACATCTGCGAGCTTTCTGACGTCGCCGGACGGGTCGGTGCTGGCGATGACATTGTCAGAAATATGTCCAGATTGTGTTTCGACGATCGAAAGCGGAGAGATTGTAATCACATCCGAGGAAATGACACGCATACCGTGCTCAAATCTCTCGGCTGCATCCGCGTCGGTGCTGAAAGTCTGAGAATTATCCACAACTAAAGTCGGATGCTCAGCGGTGAAATAACCTGGCAGCTGTGCCGCAATCTGCGGGAAATCGGCTTCAATCAGGTCTGCCCCCTCGGACAGCACGACCGCGCGGAAGATCGCGTTTTCGAGCTGGCGGATATTGCCCGGCCAGTCATAGGCCGTCAGCAATGCCAGTGCGCCAGGGCTGATCGAAAGCGAGTGGCCGAGCTTCTGCTCGAGCGCAAATCGGTCGGCGAAGGCGCGGGCAAGGTACGGGATATCCTCCTTGCGGCGGCGTAGCGCCGGCATGGTGATCGGGAAAACGTTGAGGCGATAATAAAGGTCTTCACGGAACCGGCCGGACTTCACTTCCTCGATCAAATCCTTGTTGGTGGCCGAGATCAGCCGGACGTTGACCTTCTGCGCGACGCGTGCGCCGACTGTCTCGATCTCGCCCTGCTGTACGGCGCGCAGGAGCTTGACCTGCACCTCCAGCGGCAGATCGCCGACTTCGTCGAGAAACAGCGTGCCACCGTCTGCTTCCATGAACTTGCCGACATGCCGCTCGGCAGCACCGGTGAACGCACCCTTCTCATGGCCGAAGAGAATACTCTCGACAAGATTGTGCGGAATCGCACCGCAATTCACCGTCACGAACGGTTTGCCGGCGCGGTCGCTGGCGGCCTGGATGGCACGCGCCACCAGCTCTTTGCCAACACCGGATTCGCCTTCCAGCACCACGGGGATGTTCGATTGTGCGGCTCTCTGGGCAAGGTCGACCACCCGCATCATCGCCGGGCTTGCCGAGACGATGTCGTCGAAACTGATCGCACTCGAACGCACCCTGCGTCCGGCACGCGCCCTTGCCTCGCGCTGATCGAGCTTCAACGCATTGGCGATCGAAGCCGCTATCCGTTCGGGCGACACCGGCTTGACGACGAAATCGAAAGCGCCAGCCCGCATGGCCTGCACCACGGTCTCAATGCCGCCCTGCCCCGTCTGCACGATGACGGGCAGATCGGTACCCATATCGCTCAACGCGCCCAGAAACTCGATGCCGTTCATCTCCGGCATCATGAGATCAAGCACGATCACATTGATCTGCTCGCTATTGCGCTTCAGAATCTCAAGGCCGAAGCGGCCATTCTCTGCCATATGAGCAACGTGTCCGTGCCGCTCGATAGCGTTTTTCAGCAGACGCCGTTGAATCGGATCATCCTCAACAACGAGAATCTGCGCGCCCCCCTTGGCGCTATTAAATACGGTCATTGGTGCCTCACTTCATGCGAAACCTGACGCGGACATTCGCAGAAAGGCTTGAACATGAAGTTTTGCCAAAGCATCGTATTTTAATCATCGTGACGAATGTAACATCGCGTGAGAGTCCGGTTGTTTGGCCCCAAGGAAATCCGCCCTTGCCGCCGCCTTTTCAGCGGAATAGACACGGACGGACCGGACTGTCCCGCAAAGAAAAGCAGAGGAACTACCGCCCATGAGCCCGACCTCGCTCTATTCATCCCTTAATTTTTCCGCTGGCCCGGCGGCGGCGGCCAATGCCGAACTCGGCGACCTGCCCGCCTGGAAACTCAGCGATCTCTATCCTTCCGCCACATCCACCGCCTTCGTCAGCGACATGGAAAAGGCTGGCAAGGCGGCAATCGCCTTCGAGGAAAAATGGAAGGGCAAGCTCGCCGACGCCGCGACAAAAACCGCCGATGCCGGCATCGGCGCCGCGCTGAAGGAATATGAAGCGCTGGACGACATCATGGGCCGCCTCGGCTCCTTCGCCGGACTGACCTATTTTTCCAACACCAGCGATCCGGCTAATGGCAAGCTCTATGGCGACGTGCAGGCGCGGCTGACGGACTATTCGGCCCATCTGCTGTTCTTCCCGCTTGAATTGAACCGTATCGACGATGCCGTGATGGATGCGTGCATGGCGAACGATCCGGCTGCTGGCCATTACCGTCCCTGGATCGTCGACCTGCGCAAAGACAAGCCCTATCAGCTCGACGACAAGCTGGAGCAGCTGTTCCTGGAAAAATCCATGACCAGCGCCGCCGCCTTCAATCGCCTGTTCGACGAGACCATGGCGGAACTGCGCTTCGACGTCGACGGCGAGAAGCTGCCGCTGGAAGTCGCCTTGAACATGCTGCAGGAAAAAGATCCGGAGGTACGCCGCAAGGCGGCAATGGCTTTGGCCGAGACCTTCAAGGCCAATTTGCGCGTCTTCACCCTGATCACCAATACGCTCGCTAAAGACAAAGACATTGCCGACCGCTGGCGCGGCTTCGAGGATATTGCCGACAGCCGGCATCTGGCAAACCGCGTCGAGCGCGACGTCGTCGACGCATTGGCAGCGGCGGTGCGCGATGCCTATCCGCGCCTCTCGCACCGCTATTACAAGATGAAGGCCAAGTGGCTCGGCATGGAACAGATGAACTTCTGGGACCGCAACGCGCCGCTACCCGAAACCTCCAACGCGCTGATCCCCTGGACCGAGGCGAAACAGACCGTTCTTTCCGCCTACGGCAATTTCGCCCCTGAGATGGCCGCGATCGCCAAGCGGTTCTTCGATGAGGAATGGATCGATGCGCCGGTGCGTCCCGGCAAGGCGCCGGGCGCCTTCGCGCACCCGACCGTTCCTTCCGCCCACCCTTACGTCCTCGTCAACTATATGGGCAAGCCGCGCGATGTCATGACGCTGGCGCATGAGCTCGGCCATGGCGTGCATCAGGTGCTTGCCGGCGGCCAGGGCGCGCTGATGTGCCAGACGCCGCTGACCTTGGCTGAAACCGCGTCCGTCTTCGGCGAAATGCTGACCTTCCGCGCGCTGCTCGACAAGACCACGGACAAGCGCGAGCGCAAGGCGATGCTCGCCCAGAAGGTCGAAGACATGATCAACACGGTCGTCCGCCAGATCGCCTTCTACGAATTCGAGCGCAAGGTGCACACTGCGCGCAAGAACGGCGAACTGACATCAGACGATATCGGCGAGCTGTGGCTCTCCGTCCAATCGGAGAGCCTCGGTCCGGCGATCAAGATCTCCGAGGGCTATGAGACCTACTGGTCTTATATCCCCCACTTCATCCATTCGCCCTTCTACGTCTACGCTTACGCTTTCGGCGACTGCCTGGTGAATTCGCTTTATGCCGTCTACCAGAATGCCGAGCAGGGCTTTCAGGCGAAATATTTCGAGATGCTGAAGGCCGGCGGCACCAAGCATCATTCCGAACTCCTGAAACCCTTCGGCCTCGATGCGACCGATCCGTCGTTCTGGAGCAAGGGACTGTCGATGATCGAAGGGCTCATCGACGAGCTGGAGGCGCTTGATAAAAGCGCTTGATGCACATTGATGTAGAATCGCGCATGGCCGATGCCCAACCCTACGTCCTCTTTCGGGACGACAGCACTGGACAGGTAATGATCTTCGCCGAGCCGGCGGAGATCATCATTGCTCGAACGCACGCGGAATTTTTCGATGCCCTTGAGCGGATGCAGAAGGCGAAGGCCGAGGGAAAATGGCTGGCGGGCTATCTGGCCTATGAGGCCGGCCATCTCTTTGAGGAAAAACTTGCGCCTTTCGCCGAAGAGAACCGCGAGACGCCGCTGCTCTGCTTCGGCGTTTTCGATGCTCCCGCGGCCGATGGTCATGCCCTCGCCCAGCCACTTCAACGCCTTGAAAACGAACCGTTTCTGACTGGCGCCACGGCTGCTTGGGATTTCCCCGTATATAAAGAGAGATTCGACCGGCTGCATTGGCACTTGCGCCAGGGCGACTGCTATCAAGCAAACCTTACCATGCCCATCACCGCCCGTTGGAATGGCGACGCCCGCGCTGCCTTCTGGTCGCTGATCGACCGTCAACCGGTAAAGTACGGCGCGCTGGTCGATCTCGGCGGCCCGATCATCCTATCGCGGTCGCCCGAACTCTTCTTCCGCACGGATGAGGATGGCTGGATCGAGACACATCCGATGAAGGGCACGGCCAAACGTGGCGCCGACGCCGCCGAGGACACAGAAATCATCAGCGCCATGCTCGCCGACGAAAAGACGCAGGCCGAAAACCGCATGATCGTCGACCTCTTGCGCAATGATATCTCACGCATCACCGAGGTCGGCACCCTCGACGTGCCGAAACTTTTCGAGATCGAGACCTATCCGACGGTGCACCAGATGGTCAGCCATGTGCAGGCGAAGCTGCGCCCCAATATGACCATCCGCGATATCTTCGCCGCCCTATTCCCCTGCGGCTCGATCACCGGCGCACCGAAAATGCGGGCGATGGAAATCCTGCACGAGCTCGAAGACGGCCCTCGCGACGCCTATTGCGGAGCAATCGGCATGATTTCGCCATCCGGCGCCATGCGCTTTTCCGTGGCGATCCGCACCATCACGCTGTTCGATAACGGCCGCGCCGTCTTCAATGTGGGCGGCGGCATTGTTTTCGATTCGACGGCGGAAGCGGAATATGAAGAATGCCTGTTGAAGGCACGCTTCGCCGTGGGGGACCGATGGATCAAGCGCTAGACGACTTTTCGCTGATCGAGACGTTGCGCTATGAACCGCAAACAGGTTTTGTGCGTCTGCGCTTACATCTTGCCCGATTGCAACGTTCCGCCCGTCGTCTGGGTTTCCCCGCGCCGAAAGATGCGCTGACGAAACTGGATGCTATCGTTGCTGGCGCGAACGCGTCGTTGCGGGTCCGCCTAACTTTCGATCGCACCGGACGAACGGACATCACCACCGCGCCTTTCACGCCTCTCGTTACCGATACGGTCTGGCGCGTCCACATTGCAGAGACACGCGTCGATTCCGCCGACAAGCTGCTGCGCGTCAAAACCACTCGCCGGTCCGTCTATGAGGCCGCCCGCGCCGAATATTCGCTAGCAGAGGCTGACGAGGTGCTTTTGCTCAATGAAAAGGGCGAGGTCTGCGAGGGCACCATCACCTCGATTTTCCTCGACGATGGCTCCGGCATGTTGCGTACCCCACCCATTTCTTCAGGGCTGCTCGCCGGCGTGTTGCGCACCGAACTCATCTGCCAGCGCAAGGCGCGCGTCGGCCGCATAGGGCTGGACGATCTCGAAAAAGGCAGCCTTTATGTCGGAAACTCTCTGCGCGGACTGATCCGCGCGCAACTCCTACGGAATTGATTGATGTTCATCCTCTCGCTAACCTATCTCAAAGGCAATGACGAAGCCGATAAGTACATGCAACCGCATATGGCCTGGGTAAAGGAAGGCTATGCCAAGGGCTGGTTCCTGGCTTCCGGCCGCAAGGTGCCCCGTACCGGCGGCGTCATCTTCGCCCGAGGAGACCGCGCCGAACTGGAAGCCTATGTCGCGGTCGATCCCTTTACTGTTCACGGCATCGCAACATACGACGTCACGGAGATAGCCCTGACGACCGTGACAGAGGGCTTGGAAGCGTTGAAGAGCTAAAAAACGATGGACGATCTACAGGCGCGCTTGAAAGATCTGGAAGAACGGCTCTTTGACCCGGCGGTGCGCGGCTCCCGGCAGATGCTGGCGGATTTACTCTCTGCTGACTTCCGCGAGATCGGCAGCTCCGGCCGGCTCTTCGACCTGGAGGACGTCCTGACCCGGCTTCCGGTAGATCCGGAGGATATCGCCTTGCGGGCACTCGAGGACTTCGACGCTCGTCTGCTTTCGGACGGCATCGCTCTCGTCACATATCGGGCCACCCGCGCATCTCCCGACAAGCCAGCGGTCAGAACGCTGCGCAGCTCGATCTGGCGATTGGAAGCGGATGGGCACTGGCGGATGCTATTCCATCAAGGCACGTTAATGCGGTAGGTTCCAACCATGACTCTACCCACCTACACGCCCTATGATGGCTCCGCAAAACCCTTCACGATCGGTCTTATGCCGCTCGACCCGCTGCGATGGATCGAGCCCGATGCCGATCTTGACCGCTATCTCGATGAAAAACAGCGGCTTCTGCGAGACCATCGCGACGCCATTTTCCTCTCGGAGACCGGCTCCGAAGATGCCCAGCAGGAATGTCTCGATCTCCTAGCTGCGTATCTTTGCCAGCAACATCCCGGCTTCCACCGCCGCGAAGGCGACATCGTCTCTGCCGCGGGGCACTCTGTCGATCTTGCCGACCCCAACCTGCCTCCGCTTCTGAAAGCAGGCTCGCTGATCGCCGACGATCTTGTGATCATGCGGCGCAAGACCGATGGCTGGCACCTCGTCGCGGGCCATGTCGCCTTCCCCTCGTCATGGTCCCTTGCCGAGAAATTCGGGCGGCCTATACAGGCGATCCACGGCGAAGTGCCCGGTTTCGGCGAAGGCACCCGCAATGCGGTGCTCATCAACCGCATCTTCGACAATCTTCAGGTGACGCAGCCGGTCGAACGATTCAATTGGTCCGTCAGCACCAGCGGCAATCTCCACCTGCCGTTTCCGCCTGTCCGCCCAAAGGTCGGCGAGGCCTTTACCCTCAATCAACGCTTCGCGCGTATCGAGCGGCAAACACTACGGAAACTGCCCATATCTGGCGATATTCTCTTCACGATCCGCATCTACGTTGATCCGATCGCCGCGATCGCCAACCATGCCAAAGCTTCGGAACTGGCGTTAAGCTTCGCCGCACAATTGGATGCATTGGACGAATCGCAAGCGGCTTATAAAGGTCTGGTTCATCAGAAAGCAGAGCTCGCCAGGCAATTGCGAGCGCTTGTGGAAGTTGCTTCACCGGCTTGACATTTGGCCGATAAGCCGGAACGGCTCTTTATTGTGACATCAATTTATGGTTAGAGCCGTTCAACTCGCATTTTCGCGCTAACATTGATTGTATTTCATAGGCCGAACGGCGTCCTGCCTTTCGAAGGAGACAAGAATGACGGAACAGAACTATCCGGTATATGCCGAAATTACCGGTCCGATCGTGATGATCGGCTTTGGCTCCATCGGCCGCGGCACCTTGCCCCTGATCGAGCGCCATTTCAAATTCGACAAGAGCCGGATGGTCGTCATCGACCCGCAAATGGACGCCGAGCACTTGGCGATCCTGGAAAGGCACGGTGTCCGTCATATCCAGGAATACGTCACCAAGAACAACTACAAAGACCTCTTGATGCCGCTTCTGACGGAAGGCGGCGGTCAGGGCTTCTGCGTCAACCTTTCTGTTGATACGTCGTCGCTCGACCTCATCAAGTTCTGCCGCAAGCACGACGTGCTCTATATCGATACCGTCGTCGAACCTTGGCTCGGCTTCTATTTCGACAAGAACATGAAGAATGCGGATCGCACCAACTACGCGCTTCGTGAGACCGTGCGCAAGGAAAAGGCGAAGAACCCCGGCGGCGCGACAGCGGTTTCTACCTGCGGCGCAAACCCGGGCATGGTGTCCTGGTTTGTCAAGCAGGCGCTCGTCAATCTCGCCAACGACATCGGCCTCAAATTCGAAGAGCCGGATCAGCATGACCGCGAAGGCTGGGCCAAGCTGATGAAGAAGGTCGGCGTCAAGGGCATCCACATTGCAGAGCGGGACACGCAGCGCACCAAGCATCCGAAGCCGCTGAACGTCTTCTGGAATACCTGGTCGGTCGAAGGCTTCATCTCCGAAGGACTGCAGCCGGCCGAACTCGGCTGGGGCACCCACGAAGAATGGATGCCGAAGAACGCCAAGACGCACAAGAAGGGCAACAAGGCCGCCATTTACCTGGAACAGCCGGGCGCCAACACCCGCGTTCGCACCTGGTGCCCGACACCGGGTCCCCAGTATGGCTTCCTGGTCACGCACAACGAATCGATCTCGATTGCCGACTTCTTCACGGTCCGCGATAAGGATGGCGAAGTCACCTTCCGTCCGACCTGCCACTACGCTTATCATCCGGCCAACGATGCCGTGCTCTCGCTGCACGAAATGTTCGGCAACGGCGGCACGCCGCAGCCGGTTCACCACGTTCTCGATGAAGATGAGCTGGAAGATGGCATCGACGAACTCGGCGTGCTGCTCTATGGCCACGACAAGAACGCTTATTGGTACGGTTCGCGCCTGTCGCTCGAAGAGACACGCCGCATCGCCCCATACCAGAATGCAACCGGTCTTCAGGTGACGTCCGCCGTCCTCGCCGGCATGGTCTGGGCTCTGGAAAATCCGACCGCCGGCATCGTCGAAGCCGACGAGATCGACTACAAGCGCTGCCTCGAAGTGCAGTTGCCCTATCTCGGTCCGGTTGAAGGCCACTACACCGATTGGACGCCGCTTGATGGCCGGCCGGGCCTCTTCCCGGAAGACATCAACACCAAGGATCCGTGGCAGTTCAAGAACATCCTGGTTCGCTGATCGGCGGATCATCCGAATAGTCGAAGATCGAAATGCCCGCACAGGCTGTGCGGGCATTTTTGTTACGCTCGTCGGATAAATCGAAGTGACGGATTGTGGAGCCTTGCTTTCAACAGATGGCCGCGCCATGTTTCCCGCAACTACACGACATCAGTCCGCCTTCAATCGCGGGAGACATTTATGAAGATTAGAACCAGCCTTGCTCTTATTGCCGCCGCGGCAGCGCTTTCTGCCTGCGTCGATTTCGGTGGATCAAGGGCCCCGCCTGCTATGCAAGCCAGCGCGCAGCCGCAGGGAGTGGAAGGTAACTGGAGCGATGCGAACGGCCTCATTTCGACCTTCCAGGCCGGCACCTTCACCACTCACACCACCGACAGCAACTCGGTTCTGGCTTCGGGCACCTATACCAACGTTTCTCCCGGCCTGATCGAAATCAACATGACCTCGCTGGTGCGCAAGACCCAGTCCAAGATCAACTGCGCCCTGATCAGCGCCTACCAGCTCAATTGCACCTCCGATGCCGGGAAGCAGTTTTCCCTCAATCGCCGATAAGCTGAAACAGGCGGCATGGACGGATAAGCGCCATCTGCATAATGGCGCCTATTCGTCTGTGTCCCCACATTGCCGCTTGGCCTTCCGGCGGTGGTTTTCCCCACCAATAGCGACCGAACGACAGGCATCGCGCGCTTGATTGACGCCGCCCGAGAATCTTAACGCGATGCCTCCAACGAGGCCTGCATTTGACGCTGCGACTTCTTTCCCACGGATTTGCAAAATCCTAATAAACCCAACAGCTTTCGCTTGCGCTCTTCCCGCCGTGATGGAAACATTCATGCCGGGAACCGCCTAGGCGCATGGGCGGACCGGATTTGGTGAGCAACAGGAGAAAGAGATGACGAAGCCCTTAGGAGTGGGTCTTTTAGCCGCCGCCGCGTTGGCGCTCAGCGCCAGCGCCGCTTTCGCGGATTACCAGCTAAACATTCTGCACTTCAACGATCTCCATTCGCGCATAGAGTCGATCAACAAGTTCGATGCCACCTGCTCCGCTGCCGAGGAGGCCAAGAACGAATGCTTTGGCGGCGCTGCACGGCTGAAGACGGCCATCGACCAGAGGCGCGCCGCGCTCGCCGGCCAGAATGTGCTGGTGCTCGATGCCGGCGATAATTTCCAGGGCTCGCTGTTCTACACGACGTACAAGGGGGCGGCCGAGGTCGAATTCCTCAACGATATGAAGATCGACGCCATGACCGTCGGTAATCATGAGTTCGATGACGGCGAAGGCCCGCTTGCCGCCTTCCTCGACAAGGCACAGTTCCCGGTCGTGACAGCGAATATGGTGATCGACGACCAGTCGAAGCTCGGCGACCGCATCAAGAAATCCATCGTGCTAGACATCGGCGGCCAGAAGATCGGCATCGTCGGCGCAGTCACGACCGAGACGCCCGAACTCGCCTCGCCCGGCCCCCACGTCAAGATCACCGACGATGCCGCCGCCATTAGCGCCGAGGTGGACGCGCTGAAGTCGCAGGGCGTCAACAAGATCATCGCGCTGACCCACGTCGGCTATCCGCGCGATGTCGAGAAGATCGGCAGGATCGCCGGCGTCGATGTCGTCGTTGGCGGCCATTCGCATACGCTGCTGTCGAACACCGATCCGAAGGCCGCCGGCCCCTATCCGACCATGGTCGACAATCCGGCCGGCTATAAGGTCCCGGTCGTCCAGGCTGCCTCCTACAGCAAATATCTCGGCGATATCGTCATCACCTTCGATGACAACGGCGTCGTCAAGGAGGCCAAGGGCGATCCGATCCTGCTCGATTCCTCGATCAAGCCAGACCCCGCGATATCAGCCCGTATCCAGGAAATGGCCAAGCCGATCGAAGAGCTGCGCCAGAAAGTCATCGGCGCCTCCACCGACCCGATCGATGGATCGCACGACGTCTGCCGCGCAGCCGAATGCCCAATGGGCAATCTCGTGGCCGACGCCATGCTCGATCGCACGAAAAACCAGGGCATCAGCATCGCCATCCAGAACGGCGGCGGCCTGCGTGCCTCCATCGGCGGCGGCAACGTCACCATGGGTGACGTGCTGACCGTGCTGCCGTTCCAGAACACGCTCGCCACCTTCCAGTTGACCGGCGCCGACATAAAGGCGGCGCTGGAAAACGGCCTCAGCCAGATCGAGGACGGCGCCGGCCGTTTCCCGCAGGTCGCCGGTCTGAAATATACTTTTGACAAGTCAAAGCCGCCCGGCAGCCGCGTCGTCTCCGTCTTGGTGCAAGAGGGCACGGAGTTCGTGCCTCTCGATCCGAACAAGACCTACGGCGTCGTCAGCAACAATTATATGCGCGCCGGCGGCGACGGCTATGTCGTCTTCGCGCAAAACGGCAAAAATGCCTATGATTTCGGCCCCGACTTGGAAGCAGTCGTCGCCGACTATCTGGCGGCGCATAATCCCTACAAGCCTTACACCGACGGCCGCGTGACCCAGGTTGCCGCAACCGCAGCGACCGCCCAACCGGAGGCGGCGAAACCCGCGGAAACGCAACAGGCGGCACCATCGGATCAGAAACCCGCCCCGGCCGCGGCCGATACCAGCGCAACACCCTCCACAACGGCTCCCGCTGCTTCAACTCCCACCGCGACACCCAACACGTCAACATCTCAAACGACAGCGCCCGCCGCGACCCCGCCGGCAGCGACGGCCCCCTCTATGACCGCACCTGCCGCTTCGACACCCAGCACCACTACGACACCCGACACGTCAACGTCTCAGACAACGACGCCGGCCGCCCCCCCTCCGGCGACGACCGCTCCGGCAACAACAGCCCCTGCGACCAATACTCCGGCCACGACGACGGCGCCCGCCACGACAGCGCCCGCTGCTTCAACGCCCAGCACCCCCGCGCCTGCTGCGCCAACGCCTGAGACCACCGCGCCGACGACAACGGCTCCCGCTGCCACAGCAACGGCACCGGAGACCACAGCACCGGCCCCTCAGGCTAGCGAGCCGCCGAAAACACCGACCACCCATGTCATCGTCGCCGGCGACACGCTCTGGGATATCGCCAAGACTTATTACGGCGATGCCAATGGATGGCGCAAACTTCTGGCTGCCAATCACAATCTCAGGCCACACCACCTTACCATCGGTCGTGAATTGAAGATTCCGGCCAAGTAAGGACGATTTGTCTCGTAAAAAGTCGGCCGGTCCGGGCTTTTCCGGGCCGGCTTTTGTTTCTATGTGAGGTGCTTCCATTTCGTTGAGAGGAATACAACTGATGACCGCAGAAGCCCCGACCGGCCAGTCACAGCAAAAGTCCGGCAAGATCGGCGTCCTTCTCGTCAATCTCGGCACGCCCGACGGCACCGACTACACCTCTATGCGACGCTATCTGCGCGAATTCCTGACCGACAAGCGCGTCATCGAATGGTCTCCATGGAAGTGGTACCCGATCCTGTTCGGCATCGTCCTCAACACCCGCCCCTCCAAGGTCGGCAAGGCCTATGAGACGATCTGGAACAAGGAAAAGAACGAAAGCTTCCTGCGGACTTATACCCGCAACCAGTCGGACTTGATGGCCGAGCGGCTGACAGATTTGCCTGACGTAATCGTCGATTGGGCGATGCGCTACGGGAAACCCTCGATCGCAGAGCGTATCCAGACGCTGAAGGATCGGGGCTGCGACCGCATCCTGCTGTTTCCGCTCTACCCACAATATGCGGCCGCAACCACCGCTACCGTCAATGACAAGGCTTTCGAGAAACTGATGGCCATGCGCTGGCAGCCGGCGCTACGCACGGTGCCCGACTACCATACCGATCCCATCTATATCGACGCGCTCGCCAACTCCGTCACCCGGCATCTCGCCACACTCGACTGGCAGCCGGAAAAGATCCTTGCGTCCTTCCACGGCATCCCGCTTTCCTATTCCGAAAAGGGCGATCCCTATTACGGCCAATGCATCGAGACCACGCGACTGCTGCGCGAGAAGCTCGGACTTTCCGAAGACAGGCTGATGATTACCTTCCAGTCCCGCTTCGGCCCGGAAGAATGGCTTCAGCCCTATACCGATAAAACAGTGGAACGCCTCGCCAAGGAAGGCAGCAAGCGCATCGCCGTCCTCAATCCCGGCTTCGTCTCGGACTGCCTGGAAACACTCGAAGAAATCGCCGAACAGGCGGCCGAATCCTTCCACCACAATGGCGGCGAAAAGTTCGCGCACATCCCCTGTCTGAACGACAGCGAGGATGGCATGCGGGTGCTGGAGAAGGTGGTGCGGCGGGAGTTGCTGGGTTGGGCTTAAGGGGTGCTCTTGCGGCATCGAACCCCGTTCCGACCGGAAGCTCCGTCACGCCGGCGATACCTCATTGCAGTTGCGGCTTCCGGAGGAAACTGTTGCGGTCGGCCGACTTGATGCGCAGCCATGCTTCGCGACCGTCGCGCAATATCCTCATGGGGATTTCTGCACCGGCAGGGCCACTTTCCCACACCTTGCGATAGAAATCAGCCAGGCTATCAACTTCCCCATCTCGGATCTCGGAGATGACGTCGCCTCGACGCAGGCCTGCTTGAGCCGCCGGGCCCCCTTCCGCAACGCTCATGACCACGACCTCGCCATTGCTCTCGGCGGAGAAAGCGCCGAGCCAGGGCCTGGGCGGCTTGTTGACTTGGCCCCGGTTGAGCAGATCATCGAGAATTGGCGGCAGCAAATTGATCGGCACGACCATATTGATATCGGCAGTCTCTTCGTTTTGGGAGGCCATCTGCAGGTGAAGCGAGCCGATGCCCAAAAGCTTGCCGTCCGTGTTGAGGAGCGCAGCACCTCCCCATGAAGGATGGGCGGGCGCGACGAAGATCGCCTCGTCCAGCAGGTATTCCCAATAACCCGCGAATTCCTGCTTGGCCACGATGTTCGCGCGGACGAATTGACCGATTCCGTCAGCGATCACCACCGGATCGCCGATCTCGGCCTCGGCCACGTCGCCGAAATCCAGTGCGGGGACGCCAAGCGACCCCAGCGCCTGGACCAGGCCAAAGCCGGTTTCCTGATCGTAGGCAAGTGCATGCGCAGGAACCACATGACCATCATTGGTCGTCAGCCAGACCTCGTCGGCCTCGGTGATCAGATAACCGATCGTGAGCACCAGCCCGTTACCTCTGATGACCACACCGCTGCCTTCCCGCCGGGTCCCTAGTGCCCCGGCTGTAAAGGCATCTTCCGGAATTGAAGCGTGTACGGCCACGATTGACCGCAAAGTCCTATCGATATTCATAGTCTCACCCTCATGATGCGCCATGCGATGGCTCAGAAGGCTACGCGGCGGCAGAAAGCAGATACATTTCCTACCCTTAAGGTATGACGATGTATGGTAAGTGCAAGACCTTGCGCGAGATTGAGTATCTCGGCCACTTTCGGCTGAATTTATTCCGCAGGCGAGAGGGCGGCGGGAGCTGCCCCTTCGGGTCGGGAACGCAACGTTTCCGTCCGCACTTTCATGCCGTCAAACAGGGCAAAAGGTCTGAAGACGCGGGCCATTCCGCCCTTGCCGAGAACATGCTAACCCACCACATCAGATTGGGCTGCCGCATGGCCTGTTCGTCCGAATCGGCTGATATCGCGGCAGGTCTTTGAAGTGACGCAAACCTGCATCGTGCGGGAGCGTCTAGGGAGGATTTTATGGTAATCGGTGGGTTCAGCATCGTTGTGATTGCCTTGGTTGTCTTGGTCATCCTGGTGCTGTTTGCAGGAATCAAGACCGTGCCGCAGGGATATCGCTACACGGTCCAGCGCTTCGGCCGCTATATCCGCACGCTGGAGCCGGGGCTCAATCTGATCGTGCCCTTCATCGAAACGGTCGGCGCACGCATGAATGTGATGGAACAGGTCCTCGCCGTCCCGACGCAAGAGGTCATCACCAAGGACAATGCCAGCATCGCCGCCGATGCGGTCGCCTTCTTCCAGGTGCTGAATGCGGCTCAGGCTGCCTATCAGATCACCAATCTCGAAACCGCGATCCTCAATCTCACCAAGACGAACATCCGCTCCGTCATGGGCTCGATGGATCTCGACGAATTGCTGTCGAATCGCGACGCCATCAACGAGCGGCTGCTGCGCGTGGTCGATGAAGCAGCCGAGCCCTGGGGTATCAAGGTGACGCGCGTGGAAATCAAGGACATCCAGCCGCCCAAGGATCTCGTCGATGCCATGGCACGGCAGATGAAGGCCGAGCGCGAAAAGCGCGCTCAGGTTCTGGAAGCGGAAGGCTTGCGCAATGCGCAGATTCTGCGCGCCGAAGGCGCCAAGCAAGCCGCAGTTCTCCAGGCCGAAGGCCAGCGCGAGGCAGCGTTCCGCAATGCCGAGGCCCGCGAGCGCCTCGCTGAGGCAGAAGCCAAGGCGACGCGCGTGGTGTCTGAGGCCATTGCGGAGGGCAATGTGCAGGCGATCAATTACTTCATTGCGCAGAAGTACACGGAAGCCCTGAGCGCGATCGGCTCCGCCGGCAATTCGAAGATCGTGCTCATGCCGATGGAAGCCAGCTCCATTATCGGTTCACTGGGCGGCATCGGCGCCATCGCCCGTGAAGTCTTCGGCGACAATGGCGATGGCAACGGCGCGCCGCAGCCTTCTCGTCCGCGGACGAGCTCCGCGCGCACCACGCCTTCGATCAATCCTTTGACGTCTAGGGAGAGCTGAGATGTTCGACAATCTCGTCGTCGAACTCGGCCCTTGGAGCTGGTGGCTGGCGGGCCTAGTGCTGCTCGCTGCTGAACTGATCCTGCCGGGCTTCTTCCTTGTGTGGATCGGCTTGGCTGGCATCATCGTCGGCGCTTTATCGCTGCTTTTCTGGGATAGCGCCTTCTGGATCTGGCAAGTGCAAGGACTTGTCTTCGCCGCCACGGCCGTGATTGTTACCCTGCTCGGTCGTCGCTACCTCTATGGCAACAACCAGGCCACCGACGAGCCCTTCCTGAACCAGCGCAGCGCCAGCCTGGTCGGACGCACGGCAACGCTCGACCAACCGATCACCGAAGGCCGGGGGCGCATTCGTTTGAACGATACCTATTGGACGGTAAACGGACCAGATTTGCCCGTGGGCACCCGCGTCAAGGTCGTCGCCAGCAGCGGCCGCGACCTTACAGTCGAACCAGCCTGATCAGGCGACGCCGATACGCAGCAGATCGTGGAAGTGAACGATGCCGATCGGCCGCCGGGCGTCATCGACAACGATCAGCGCCGAGATATTGTGGCGGTTCAGCAATGCCATCGCACCGGTCGCCAGCGTCGTTTCCTTCACCGTCTTCGGATTGCGCGTCATTACCTCGTCCACGCACATCTCCGCAAGGCTGCTACCGATATTGCGGGCAATATCGCCGTCGGTCACAATGCCGCAAAGACACCCGTAATCATCGACGACGCCGACGCAACCGAAGCGCATTTGCGCCAGCGTCATGACGGCTTCCCGCATACCCGTGCCAAGCTTGACCAGGGGTACGCGATCGCCCTTGTGCATGATATCGGCGACATGCGAGAGGCTGGCGCCCAATTTGCCGCCCGGGTGGAAGGTACGGAAATCCTCCGCGGTGAAGCCCCGCGCCTCCAAGAGCGCCACGGCAAGCGCATCGCCGATCGCAAGCTGCAACAGCGTCGATGTCGTTGGCGCCAGCCCATGCGGGCAGGCTTCCTGTTCCTTGGGCAGCAACAGCACGACATCCGATTCGCGCGCCAGCGTCGAGGTTTCGCCGGCCGTAATGGCGATCATCGGGATCGAGAAACGGCGCGAATAGCTGATAATGCCACGAAGCTCAGCGCTTTCGCCGCCCCAGGACATAGCAATGATGACGTCGTCATGGGTAATCATGCCGAGATCACCGTGATTGGCCTCGACCGGATGGACGAAGAAAGCCGGTGTTCCCGTAGAGGCCAGGGTGGCGGCGAGCTTATTGCCGATATGGCCGCTCTTGCCGACTCCGGTCACGATGACGCGCCCGTTAATCTCGCCCAGAAGCTCCACCGCGCGGCTGAAAGGTTCGGCCAAACCATTGACCAACGAACGCTCCAGCGCCTCCAGCCCCCGCCTTTCGGTCTCGATCGTCCGCATCGCGGACTCAATCGCACCGTTCTCGATGAGTCTTACAGCTCTCTTGTTCATGACGGAGGCCTAACGCTTTTCTGCAAATCTGTCCACCGGAGATCGATTTTGCACAGCGACGATGGGTAGTCGCGTCACCAAAGCCAATTCCGTCATCATCACTCCTTGTAGTCCGCTGGCAAGGAAGCGTTAACCATGAGCCTTTACGGTTGGGTAACGATTTAAAGCATTTCCAGTAAGGTCAGCATAGGATCAAATGGACATTGGCAAGAACAAGGCGGGTGGTTGCTCCCTCCGGCTGACGGCGTGCGCTGCATCCGCTCTGCTGGGCTGGGGCGCGCTCGCCATGCCGATGCCGGTTCATGCGCAATCGCTCGATATCAGCCAGAGTTCCGGCGCCAATCTAACGGCGACTTCGACCGGTATAGACAGCCTCGATCTGCCCGGTTCCGACACGACGACCACGACATCCTCTAAATCGAAGGCGGCCAAGACCGCGACAGATACGGCCGCCGCACCCAATGCCCGCCTCAGGCTCGACGGCATCGACCCGACCACGACAGGTTCCACCCTTGATGACGATCTGCGCCGCGTCAATTTGCGCGAGACCAGTGTCGATGACCTGAAGGCGCGGCAACATCCGGATCGCGAAGATGTACAGGGCATACCACTCGGCACATTCACCCTGCGCCCCTCCGTCAACCAGTCCATCAATGTCGAGCGCAACCGCACCGGCTCCACCAACGATGACCGCAGCTTCCTGCAAACCGATCTCCGCAGCACGCTGAAATCGGATTGGGATCGCCATGCCCTGACCATTACCGGTGAGGGTGTCTGGCAGAAAAACCTGAGCGGCAATGGCGCTGAACAACCGACTGTTGATATCAATGCCGATCTGCGCCTCGACCTTCCCGCCGATACGACGGCGCATATCACCGCCGGCTATCAATTCTTCCGTGAAGACACCAGCGATCCGAACGCTATTGCCGGCGCCTCCAAGCAATCGGCCGTTAACCAGTTCGACGCCGGCGCATCGCTGGAGCGCGATTTCGGCGTGCTGCGCGGCACGACCGCCTTGGCGTTGGTCCGCACCGTCTATTCCGATGCCACCCTGTCGGACGGAACGCAGGTCACGCTCAGCGACCGCAACCAGACGGCCGGCACCTGGCGTGGGCGTATCGGCTACGAATTGTCCCCCGCCCTGATCCCCTTCCTGGAAGCCGATCTCGGCCGCACCCTCTACGACCAGTCGCAAGACAGCAACGGCTACGCCCGTTCGAACCAGAGTTACGGCGGCAAGGCCGGCATGGAGCTCGACCTCGGCGAAAAGATGAAGGGCGAACTGGGCTTCGGCTATCTACACACGCAATTCGACGATTCGCGCCTTGCCTCGATCGATTCGCCGACCGTCGACGGCAATCTCGCCTGGTCGCCACAGCGCGGCACGGATGTCAGCATCGGTCTCTCAACCACCTTCCAGCCCTCCACGACAGCGGGCGAAAGCGGCTACACCGCTTATCAGTTGACGAGCACATTGAGCCAGGAACTGCGCGACGACCTCACCGCCAAACTGACGGGTGGCACGATCTGGCGCGACTACCCGTCCAGCAGCGCCACATCAGACGAAACCGAATATGACGCCGCATTCGGCCTGATCTGGGGCATCAACCGCTACCTCGATCTGACCAGCAATGTCGGCTACCAGCTAACGTCGCGAAAGACGGGCGATGATACCCAGCAGCTCCAGGCGGGCGTGGGATTGACGGTGAAGAGGTAGGTCTTCGGCCGCCCTCTTGCCCCGCAAGAACGGGGCAAGAGAGGACAGGCCTCTACTTGAGCGCCTCGATAAGCGCCTTGAACCCGTCCTCGATGGTCGGGCGGATATCCGCACGGGCGAGCGCGAAGGCGACGTTGGCGAGAATGAAACCATCCTTCGACCCACAGTCGAAAGTCTGGCCCTGGAAGTGATAGCCGGCGAAATCCTGCTCTTGCGCAAGCTTCAGCATGCCGTCCGTCAGCTGGATCTCATTGCCCGCACCACGCTCCTGGCTCTCCAGGATGTGGAATATCTCCGGCTGCAGGATATAGCGGCCGTTGATGAAGAAATTCGACGGAGCCTTGCCCTTGGCCGGCTTTTCCACCATTTCGGTAATGCGGAAGCCGTTGCCGACGGTGTCACCAACGCCGACGATGCCGTATTTGTGGGTCTGATCCGGAGCGCATTCCTCGACAGAGATGACGTTGCCGCCGCTATGCTCATAAAGCTCGATCATGCCCTTCATGCAGCCCTTTTCCGCACGCATGACCATGTCGGGCAGCAGCAGCGCAAACGGCTCGTCGCCGACGATCTCACGGGCGCACCACACGGCATGGCCGAGGCCGAGCGGCTCCTGCTGGCGCGTGAAGCTTGCAGTACCTGCCTTCGGCAGCAGGCCGTTCAGCAGCGACAGCTCGGCACTCTTGTTACGCTGACGCAGCGTGTGCTCGAGCTCGAACTGAATGTCGAAATAGTCTTCGATGACATGCTTGCTGCGGCCGGTCACGAACACGAAATGTTCGATCCCCGCTTCCATCGCCTCATCGACGACATACTGGATAACCGGCTTGTCGACGACGGTCAGCATTTCCTTCGGCACCGCTTTGGTCGCCGGCAAGAACCGCGTCCCAAGTCCGGCGACCGGAAATACTGCCTTACGCACCTTTTTATGCTGTCCCACTCATACCTCCTGGGGAATTACGTCGCTTCGCGCCAAAACTGTTCCGAGGGTCAGTAGTATAGAATTGCTACTGTTTCGCAAATGATGACTGACCCCGACTTCCATGGTAAAGAATTTGTTGACTTCGTTTCTGTAGTGTCATGCTTGGGCGAATGCTAAGGGCATCGCCGCACCGAAATCCAAAGTATTGATGGACACGGCTGTTGATGACCCCAAACCGCAAACTCTCCCTTCGTGGTCTCGCTCTGGCGCTCGCGCTCGGTGCCTTTGCGGGACTCGCCCCCGTTAACGCCAATGCGGACCCAGGGTTCCAGAAATGGATCGCGGGTTTCTACGATACCGCGGCTAAAAGCGGCATTACGCAGTCAACCTATCGCAAAGCATTTGCCGGCGTGACGGACCCCGACCCCACGGTCCTCGAAAAAGCTCAGTACCAACCGGAATTCACAACCCCGATCTGGGATTATCTGGATTCCCGCGTCAATCCCTATACCATTGATATTGGCCGGAAGATGGCGGCCAAATACGGTTCGACACTGCGTACACTTGAACAGCATTTCGGCGTGGACCGCAACATTGTCTTAGCCATCTGGTCGATGGAATCGAACTACGGCGCGGTATTGGCCAAGGACGAGAAGCTGCATTATGTGCCTCGTGCGTTGGCGACCCTTGCCTATGCCGACCCGAAGCGCGCCAACTATGCCAGAAAACAATTGATCGCGGCGCTGAAGATTCTGCAGAGCGGCGATGTGCCGCGCGAAGAGCTCAACGGCTCCTGGGCCGGCGCCATGGGCCATACGCAGTTCATTCCGACCAGCTACCTGCTCTATGCCGTTGATGCCGACGGCAGCGGCCATGCGGACATTTGGAACTCAGTTCCCGACGCCCTGGCAACGACCGCCAATCTCTTGGCAAAGAACGGCTGGAGCACCGGCCGCACCTGGGGCTACGAAGTGAAGGTGCCGCCAGGCGGCAGCGCACAGGCCGGCAAGACTCATACCCTCGCTCAGTGGGCAGCCCTTGGCTTTGTCCGCCCGAACGGCAAAGGCTTCAGCCAGACCGCCGATCGCGCGCAACTGAAGATGCTTGGCGGACCTGACGGCCCCGGCTTCCTGATGGCCGGCAACTTCTTCACCATCAAGCGCTACAACGCATCCGACAGCTATGCGCTCGCCGTTGGCCTGCTTGCCGATCAAATCGCTGGGTATGGTGGCATGCAGCAATCCTGGCCGCGTCCGAGCGGCACGCTGGACGTCAAACAGAAATTCGAGCTGCAGACCCGCTTGAAGGAGCTCGGCTATTATGACGGCGTAGTCGACGGCAATTTCGGTTCCGGCTCCAAGGCCGCCATTACCGCTGTGCAACAGCATTTCGGCATGAGCGCCGACGGTGAGCCGTCGCTGAACCTGCTGAAGGCACTACGCAAGTAGGTCGCGACCGTCGGCGTGAGCCTTGGATTTGCTGGACGGCGATGCCGTCCTCATGCGACCATGGGGTAGTGAGCGGAAAAGAGCCCGATGAAGAACCGACCTGCCCGCGCCATCATGGCTGCCACAAAAGCCATCCTTGCGACGCTTGTTGCCGCCTGTTTCACGCTTACGTGTCTGCTGTCGTCGGCTGAGGCGCAGGAGCCGCGGCGTAGAACTTTGCTCGAAATGCTGTTTGGCCGTTCCGAGCCCGATATCCCTGAGCAGCAGCCTGCGCCGAGACGCACAATTCGGCCGCCACGCAAACGGATTGCCCCGCCGCCGCCCCGTCAGGTGGTCGCTCAACCGGAAACACCGCCGCAGGTACAAAAGCTGCCTGACGCCAAGTCGATCCTCGTCGTCGGTGATTTCCTGGCAGGTGGCCTGGGTGTCGGACTGGAGGATGCCTTTTCCACCTCCCCCGGCGTCGTCGTCCAGACACACAGCACCGTTGCCTCCGGCCTCGTCCGCCAGGACTATTACAACTGGCCGCAACAGCTGCCCGCCATGCTGGATCAATTGAAACCAGCGATGGTCGTCGTGATGATCGGCGCCAACGACCGCCAGCAGATGGTTGGTGACGGCCTCAACGAAAAATACGGCACCGACCCTTGGTTCCTAGCCTATGAAGAGCGCATACAGGAGTTCGGCAAGCTGGTGACGAGCCGGCATATCCCGTTGCTCTGGGTCGGTCTGCCGCCCTTCGGCTCGGACCAGATGACGGCGGATGCGGTGAAGCTCAACCAGCTCTATCAGAGCCAGGTTCAAAGTGTCGGCGGCGAGTTCATCGATATCTGGGACGGGTTTACGGACCAGAACGGCCAGTTCATTGTCACCGGCTCCGACATCAACGGCCAGCAGGTGCGGCTCAGAACCGCCGACGGAATCAACCTGACGGCAGCGGGCAAGCGCAAGGTCGCCTTCTATGTCGAAAAGCCGACGCGCCGCCTGCTTGGCGATCAGGCGAGCCCGGATATCATCCGCCTCGATACAGGCAATTCGCTCCCAGTCGAACAGGCCAACCTGCCGCCGGGGGAGATGGAGAAGGTTACCCGTACCCAGCCCGTGAGTCTCTCAGATCCCAATCTAGACGGCGGCTCGCAGCTTCTCGGCGGCGCTCCCCCGCGCAATCCCATCACACCATCACCTCGCGATCTCTTGGTCGAAAAAGGCGAAATGGCCCCCGCGCCGACTGGACGCGTTGACGATTATCGGCTGCCGGCGGCTACAACTGCTCCGTAACCCACCACCGGATATCAACGAAGGGCAATTTCGAATGCTCGGATCGCACGCAGACCTCAGCCTGCCGGAAGCAGTGGCGGATGGATGGACGTCTTCGATCCCTGAGGAACATGGTTTCGACGCGGACAGATTGCGAGGCATCGGCTCGCATTTCGAGGCATGGGCAGCGGCAAATGCCCATGCAGTCGTAATCGCTCGCCATGGCAAACTGGTCTACGAGCGATATTTCACTGGGGAGGACAGGGCATGGGCGACTCCGCTTGGCCGTGTCTCCTATCATGCGGGCCTCAGACACGATCTTCGCTCAATCACCAAAAGCATCACCTCTTTGCTCGTCGGCATCGCCATTGAAAACGGCTGGATCACCGACCTCGACATACCGGTTTTCTCGTTCTTTCCTGATCACGGCGATCTCCGTACGCCGGAGAAAGACAGGATTACGCTCCGCCACCTGCTGACGATGTCCGCCGGCCTCGCCTGGAGCGAGGAACTGCCTTACAGCAATCCTGCCAATAGCGAGCGCCGGATGATGGAGGCTCCCGACCAGCACCGCTATGTTCTGGAACAACCTGTCGCTAGGCCGGCTGGCGCTGTTTATACCTACAATGGCGGCTTGACCGCCCTCCTCGGCGCCATTCTGGATAGGGCATCGGGTCGACAACCCGATCAGCTTGCAAAAGAATTTCTCTTCTCTCCACTCGGTATCGATGATGTGGAATGGATTCGCTATCCAAACGGCACGCCCAATGTTACTTCCGGCCTGCGTATGCGGCCTCGCGACGTCGCCAAGATCGGCCAATTGATCTTGAACAAGGGCAGCTGGAACGACGCCAGAATCGTATCGCCAACTTGGATCGACCAAGCCACATCACCGCAAATCCAGGGGGAAGGCCTGTATTTTTATGGCTTCCAATGGTGGCTTGGGCGCTCGCTGATCGATCGACAGGAGGTTAGCTGGAGTGCGGCCGTTGGTTGGGGTGGACAAAGACTCTATGTCATTCCGAGCTTGGACATGACAATCGTGGCGCTGGCAGGATTATATGACAATCCGGCACTGCAGCCGGCCGTCGGAGATACCGTCCTTCGACGCTTCGCACTGCCAGCCGCAATGAACCGCTGAACGGAAAGGCGCCGCCGAAGCAGAGCCTTTCCTGCCCTCAATAGCGCCAAGCGCTTTTACCGCGGCAGTACCGTCGAACCCATCAGGGCCTCGTCGATCGCACGGGCGGCCTGGCGGCCTTCGCGGATGGCCCAGACGACCAGGGATTGGCCGCGGCGAACGTCGCCGGCGGTCCAGAGCTTGTCGACCGAGGTCTTGTAGCTCTTGTCGTCGGCAACGACATTGGTCGAGCCACGGCGGTCCGTGTTCAGCGTCAGCTTGCCGTCGAGTTCCCTGAGCACGCTGTCGGTGAACGGGCCGCGGAAGCCGATGGCGATGAAGGCGAGATCGGCGCGGATGACGAATTCCGTCCCGGCGATAGGCTGGCGGCGCTCATCCACTTCGCAGCACTTTACACCGGTCAACACACCATCTTCGCCGACGAATTCCAGCGTTGCGACCTGGAATTCGCGCACGGCACCCTCGGCCTGCGAAGAGGAGGTACGCATCTTCGTCGCCCAGAAGGGCCAGACGGCCAGCTTGTCTTCCTTTTCCGGCGGCTGCGGGCGGATGTCGAGCTGAGTCACCTTGACGGCGCCCTGACGGAAAGCAGTGCCGACGCAGTCCGATGCCGTATCGCCGCCACCGACGACGACAATATGTTTACCGCCGGCGAGGATCGGATCGGACGGCCAGCCGATGCTGTCGATGTTTTCGCGGCCGATGCGACGATTCTGCTGCACGAGATAGGGCATGGCGTCATGGACACCGGCAAGCCCGGTGCCGGGAATACCGGCCTCGCGCGGGGTTTCCGAGCCGCCGCAATAAAGAACAGCGTCATAATCAGCCAGAAGCTGCTCGACATTGACGTCGACGCCGACATTGACGCCGCAATGGAAGGTGACGCCCTCGCCCTTCATCTGCTCGACGCGGCGGTCGATGAAGTTCTTCTCCATCTTGAAGTCCGGAATGCCGTAGCGCAGCAAGCCACCGGGCTTCGTTTCGCGCTCGTAGACATGGACCTCATGGCCGGCGCGGCCAAGCTGCTGAGCCGCAGCCATGCCGGCGGGGCCGGAGCCGATGACGGCGACCTTCTTGCCGGTATGGACCGTTGCCGGTTCCGGGCGGATGAAGCCGAGCTCATAGGCCTTGTCGGCTATGGCCTGCTCGACCGTCTTGATCGCGACCGGGGCGTCCTCGAGGTTCAGCGTGCAGGCTTCCTCGCAAGGCGCCGGGCAGACACGGCCGGTAAACTCCGGGAAGTTGTTGGTCGAATGCAGGTTGCGGATCGCCTCTTCCCAGTTGTTGTTGTAGACGAGGTCGTTCCAGTCCGGAATCTGGTTGTGAACAGGGCAGCCGGTCGGGCCGTGGCAATAGGGAATGCCACAGTCCATGCAGCGCGCGGCCTGTTTCTGTACTTCCTGGTCCGACATGGGGATCGTGAATTCGCGGAAATGCCGGATGCGATCAGACGCCGGTTGATACTTGCCAACCTGCCGGTCGATTTCCAAGAAGCCTGTTACCTTGCCCATGCTTTCGTTTCCTCACTCTAGTAGAGGAGCCGATGGCTCCTGTGCCTGCAGGCAAATCCCGCTGCCCTGTCAGGCACTGTAATTCAAATTCGATTCCGCTGTTCGACAGTTGCGATCGCCTCTCCGGCGACCGCAATCGGACGCGAAACCCTCGACTGGAAGACAAGCCGCAGCGGATTACTCCGCCGCCACGCTCATCCGGCTCCGCTCCATCTCCTCCAGTGCACGACGGTATTCGACCGGCATGACCTTACGGAATTTCGGGCGGTGGTCTGCCCAATGATCGAGGATTTCCTTTGCCCGCGTCGAACCGGTGTAGTGGAAATGGTTCGAAATCAGCTGATAGAGGCGCTCCTCATCGTGGCGCGTCATGTCACCGGAGACGTCGACGCGTCCCTTGTGCATGAGGTCGCCGCCGTGATGATGCAGCTTCTCCAGCAATTCATCCTCTTCCGGAACCGGCTCCAGTTCGACCATCGCCATGTTGCAGCGGCGGGCGAAATCGCCCTTTTCGTCGAGCACGTAAGCGACGCCGCCCGACATGCCAGCCGCGAAGTTGCGGCCGGTTTCGCCGAGCACGACGACGACACCGCCGGTCATATATTCGCAGCCATGGTCACCCACGCCTTCGACGACAGCGATGGCGCCGGAGTTGCGCACCGCGAAACGCTCGCCGGCGACACCACGGAAGTAGCATTCGCCTTCGGTCGCGCCATAGAGCACGGTGTTGCCGACGATGATCGAGTGTTCGGCCGATATTTGCGAGTTTTCCGGCGGACGGACGATGATGCGGCCGCCCGAGAGGCCCTTGCCGACATAATCGTTACCGTCACCGACGAGATTGAAGGTAACGCCGCGCGCCAGGAACGCGCCGAAGGACTGGCCGGCAGTGCCTCTCAGCGTGACATGGATGGTGTCATCTTTCAGGCCACGATGACCGTAACGCTTGGCGACAGCACCAGACAGCATCGCACCGGCTGAACGGTCGACGTTCTTGATGTCGACGTCGAGGGCGACCGGAGTCTTGCTGGCAAGCGCCGGCTCCGCCTTCTCGATCAGCTTGCGGTCGAGAATGTCGACGATCGGGTGCTTTTGCACCGTCGTCCAATAGGTCTCTTCCTTCGGCGCATCGACCTTGTGGAAGATGCGGCTGAAGTCGAGCCCCTTGGCCTTCCAGTGGGCGAGCATATCGTCCTTCTCCAACAGCTCCGAAGCGCCGATGATGTCGTCCAGCTTGGCAACGCCGAGCGAGGCGAGGATTTCGCGCACTTCCTGAGCGACGAAGAAGAAGTAGTTGATGACATGCTCCGGCGTGCCCTTGAAGCGCTTGCGCAGGACCGGATCCTGCGTCGCGACGCCGACCGGACAGGTGTTGAGGTGGCACTTGCGCATCATGACGCAACCGGCCGCGATCAGCGGCGCGGTGGCGAAACCGAATTCGTCTGCGCCAAGCAGCGCTCCGACGATAACGTCGCGGCCGGTCTTCAGGCCACCGTCCACCTGCAGGGCGACGCGCGAGCGCAACCCGTTCAGTACCAGCGTCTGCTGCGTTTCGGCAAGGCCGATTTCCCAAGGGCTGCCGGCATGCTTCAGCGAGGTGAGCGGCGATGCGCCGGTGCCGCCGTCGAAGCCTGCAACGGTGATGTGATCGGCGCGCGCCTTAGCGACGCCGGCGGCAACCGTTCCGACACCGACTTCCGAGACGAGCTTGACCGAGACATCCGAGGTCGGGTTGACGTTCTTCAGGTCGAAGATGAGCTGCGCCAGATCTTCGATAGAGTAGATGTCATGGTGCGGCGGCGGCGAAATGAGGCCGACGCCCGGCGTGGAATGCCGGGTCTTGGCGACGGTGGCGTCGACCTTGTGGCCGGGCAACTGCCCGCCTTCGCCGGGCTTCGCACCCTGCGCCACTTTGATCTGCAGCACGTCGGCATTGACCAGATATTCGGTGGTCACCCCGAAGCGGCCGGAAGCGATCTGCTTGATCGCCGAGCGTTCCGGGTTCGGCGAACCGTCGAAGAGTGGCATGTAGCGGTCGGATTCCTCGCCGCCCTCGCCGGTGTTCGACTTGCCGCCGATCCGATTCATGGCGATCGCCAGCGTCGTATGCGCCTCACGGCTGATCGAGCCGAAGGACATGGCGCCCGTCGAAAAGCGCTTGACGATATCGGTGGCAGGTTCGACCTCCTCCACCGGGATCGGCTTGCGGCCGAGCACGTCCGCCCCCTTGATCTTGAAGAGGCCGCGGATAGTGTTCATTCGGAGCGCCGATTGGTTGACCATCTCCGAGAATTCGCGATAGCGATCCTCGGCATTACCGCGCACGGCATGCTGAAGTGCGGCGACGGCATCCGGCGTCCAGGCGTGGCTCTCGCCGCGCATGCGGTAGGCATATTCACCGCCGATGTCGAGCGTGCTCGCCAGGATCGGGTCACGGCCGAAGGCCGACTTGTGACGGGCGACAGTTTCCTCGGCGATAGTTTCGAGGCCGATGCCTTCGATCATCGTCGCCGTGCCGAAGAAATACTTGTCGACCAGTTCCTGCTGCAGGCCGATCGCATCGAAGATCTGCGCGCCGCAATAGGACTGATAGGTCGAGATGCCCATCTTCGACATGACCTTGAGGATGCCTTTGCCGACCGCCTTGATATAGCGGTAGACGACTTCACTCGCATCGACTTCTTTCGGGAATTCGCCGCGCTGATGCATGTCGAGCAGCGTGTCGAAAGCGAGATAGGGGTTGATTGCCTCGGCGCCATAGCCGGCGAGCAAGCAAAAATGGTGCACTTCGCGCGGCTCGCCGGTTTCGACGACGATACCGACCGACGTGCGCAGCCCCTTGCGGATCAGGTGATGGTGCACGGCCGCAGTCGCCAGCAGCGCCGGAATTGCGATGCGGTCAGGCCCGATCTGGCGGTCGGAGAGCACGATGATGTTGTAGCCGCCGCGAACGGCCGCTTCGGCGCGCTCGCAGAGACGATCCAGCATTTCCGGCATGCCTTCGGCGCCACGTTCGACATCATAGGTGAAGTCGAGCGTCTTGGTGTCGAAGCGGTCTTCCGTGTGACCGATCGAGCGGATCTTTTCCAAATCGCCGTTGGTCAGGATCGGCTGGCGCACTTCCAGCCGCTTGGCATTGGCCATGCCGGTGTGGTCGAGCAGGTTCGGGCGCGGACCGATGAAGGAGACGAGGCTCATCACCAGCTCTTCGCGGATCGGATCGATCGGCGGGTTGGTGACCTGCGCGAAATTCTGTTTGAAATAGGTGTAAAGCAGCTTCGGCTTGTCGGACATGGCCGAGATCGGCGTGTCCGTGCCCATGGAGCCGATCGCCTCCTGCCCCGTCGTTGCCATCGGCGACATCAGAATCTTGGTGTCTTCCAGCGTGTAGCCGAAAGCCTGCTGGCGATCGAGCAACGACACGTCGCGACGCAGAGCGCGCGGCTCTACCGGCTTCAGATCTTCGAGGATCAACTGTGTGCGGTCGAGCCAGTTGCGATAGGGATGCTTGGTGGCAAGCTCGAACTTCACCTCATCGTCAGAGATGATCCGGCCCTTTTCCATATCGATAAGCAGCATCTTGCCCGGCTGCAGCCGCCACTTCTGGATGATCTTCTCTTCCTCGACCGGCAGAACGCCGGCTTCGGACGCCATGATGACGCGATCGTCGTTGGTGACGAGATAGCGCGCCGGACGCAGGCCGTTGCGGTCGAGCGTCGCGCCGATCTGCTTGCCGTCCGTGAAGGCGACCGCAGCCGGTCCGTCCCACGGCTCCATCAGGGCAGCATGATATTCGTAGAACGCCTTGCGTTCTGGCGCCATCAACTGGTTACCGGCCCAGGCCTCCGGGATCAGCATCATAACGGCATGCGCCATGGAATAGCCACCGCGCACAAGGAATTCGAGCGCGTTGTCGAAGCAGGCGGTGTCCGACTGTCCTTCGTATGAGATCGGCCAGAGCTTGGAGATGTCGTCGCCGAACAGCGGCGAGGATACCGACGCCTGGCGCGCCGCCATCCAGTTGACGTTGCCACGCAGCGTGTTGATTTCGCCGTTGTGGGCAACCATGCGGTAGGGATGCGCCAGCTTCCATGACGGGAAGGTGTTGGTCGAAAAGCGCTGGTGCACGAGCGCAACCGCCGATTCGAAACGCGGATCGGAAAGATCCTTGTAATAGGCGCCGACCTGGTAGGCGAGGAACATACCCTTGTAGACCACGGTCGAGCTCGACAGCGAGACCGGGTAGAAGTTGCTCTCTTCGCCCTCGTATTCCGCATAGATGCGGTTGGAGATCACCTTGCGCAGGGTGAACAAGCGGCGCTCGAATTCCTCATGCGTGCTGGCATCGCGGCCGGCGCCGATGAAGACTTGCACATGATACGGCTCCGTGGCGGCGATATCAGGCGCCTTGGAGAGCGAGGAATTGTCGACCGGCACATCGCGGAAACCAAGCAGAACCTGGCCTTCCTCGGCGACGACCAGCTTGATCGCGGTCTTGAAGTGTTCGATCAGCGCCTCGTCACGCGGCAGGAAGAAATGGCCGACGCCATATTCGCCCGCCTTCGGCAGAGTAACGCCCTGCAAGGCCATTTCCTCACGGAAGAAGCGATCTGGAATCTGCACGAGAATGCCGGCACCGTCGCCCATCAGCGGATCGGCACCGACAGCACCGCGATGCGTCAGGTTTTCCAGGATGAACAAGCCATCCCGCACGATCTGGTGCGACTTCTGGCCCTTCATGTGCGCGACAAAGCCGACGCCGCAGGCATCATGTTCATTGCGCGGATCATAAAGGCCCTGCCTCGGCGGGATGCCGACAGCGCGTTTCGACGTTTTGGCCGTAGCGGCAGCATTGGCTGCAGCGGTCGGGTCAAAAGTCATGGACGTCGTCCTGTTCGTCATCGTCTTCCCTCCGGTAAGGCCCGCGTCGCGGGCGATCCTTCGTCCCGCGCCGCCCCGTTATCGGGTCCGACGCGCGACAGCGCTGTTGCATTGTGAAGATCGGCCGCAGACCATGCTCCTTCGGTGGAGCCCGTCGTCAGCGTTCCGCGCCTTGCTTATTCCACCGCCGCCCCGCCTGGTCGCCTAGTGGCTCCCGTAGGACGTGCTCGCGATAACTATAGCTCGAAATCCCGATATCGTCAGGACCCTCTAGCGCATCTTCGGCCTTGGCGGCCAAAATAGGACAGCAACCCTGTCCTAATTCATCAGCTCTATGCCAGAAAGTGATGGGTTTCGCAAGAGCAAAACGGCAAAATATCGTTAACGGACGACGGAAGATTGCCAATGCTTCGAAATTCGAGCAAGAAAGTTTCGCCGCGCTGCATCATTTTGTTTGTTGATTGCGTAGATCAATTTCTGTGATGAGTCCTTCAGCACAGCACTCTTGATCCCCCGCGGCATTGGATTAATGTCCGGCGAACCTCAGTTAACCCTCCCGCAAATCCCTTAGTTTCAGTTGGTACATACCTATGTTCTTTGCTTCCGATAACTGGGCCGGCGCCCATTCCAAGATTGCCGAACGTCTGCTCGCCGAATCCGGCGGTTTCGCCGCGGCCTACGGCACCAGCGATCTCGACCGGAAGGTCGAAGCCAAGTTCGCCGAAATCTTCGAGCGCGAGGTCGCCGTCTTTTTCGTCGCCACCGGCACGGCCGCCAACTCGCTGTCGCTCGCCAGCGTCCAGAAGCCGGGCGGTATCAGCTTCTGCCACACGGAAGCGCATGTGGCCGAGGACGAATGCGGCGCGCCGGATTTCTTCAGCGGTGCGCGACTGGCGACAGTCGATGGCGCTGCCGGTAAGATCGATGCTAAGGCGCTCGCCACCAAAGTCGCCCGCTTCCCGCAGGACGCGCTGCATCACGGCCGCGCCGCCGCAGTGACCATCACCCAGGCGACGGAAATCGGCACGGTCTATTCGCTCGCTGAAATCGACGCCATCGCCTCCGTCTGCAAGGCGAACGGCCTGCCGCTACATATGGACGGCGCCCGCTTCGCCAATGCACTGGTCGCGCTTGGCGCCAGCCCGGCGGAGATGACCTGGAAGCGCGGCGTCGACATCCTCTCCTTCGGTGGCACCAAGAACGGCTGCTGGTGCGCGGAGGCGATGATCTTCTTCAATCCGGAGCAGGCGAAGGAGATGCATTTCATCCGCAAACGCGCCGCCCAGCTTTTCTCCAAGTCGCGCTTCATTGCCGCCCAGTTCGATGGCTATTTCGAAGGTGGCCTCTGGCTCGATCTTGCCCGCCATTCCAACCGCATGGCCGATCGCCTGCGCGCTGGCATCGAGCAAGCTGCCACCGCACGCCTCGCCTGGCCGACGGCTTCAAACGAAGTCTTTGCGATCATTTCGAAATCGGCTGCCAAGACCGCCGAGGACAAGGGTGCAAAATTCTACGAATGGCCGATCCCGGAATCGCAGCCCGAACTGGTGAACGAGAACGAGACGCTGATCCGCCTCGTCACCAGCTTCGCCACGACCGATCACGATGTCACCGGTTTCCTGGCTTGCCTCGCCTGATTTTCGGATAAAAAGGAACGCCGTGGTGACGGCCCGATTGGGACATACGCGGCGCTCAACTCCCATTTGGAGAGCTAGTTTTCAGTTTGGTGCATAAATAGGGCGGAACGTGAAACCTCTTGTCCAGACCGACCGGGCATGTGGCGGGTTATGGCCGTCATCGCCATCACACAGGCGATCAAGCCGCAAATAAACATTGCACCATATTTCATCGGGCTGATTTTCCTCGACTCAGCTCGTTTAGTTATTTCGAGAATACTAACGGAAACTGACGGAAACCTGAAGGGCGAATTGAACGAACGGGACACGCAAAACGGGAGACAGAAGCCGGCGAAGGAATCCTAACAACTTACTCAAGCTTATCTCCATGATTCAAAAGTGATTTTTAAATCGGGATTCGCCCATCCTGTTACTTTAGGTAGACGTCAGCCCTCTCACCTTCGCCAAAATATCCTCCGACAAGGCACGGACCAGCAACTGGTCCGCCCCTTTACGCGGCACCAGGACGAATTCGACATCCTCCAATGCCGGCAGCCAACCCGGTGCAATTTCCGACAGTCCGGTCGGCGCCATGCTGCGAGGCTGAACAAGGACACCCATGCCGGCACGGGCGGCCGCGGTCAGGCCGCTAAGGCTGCCGCACGTGCAGACGATCCGCCAAGGCACCTGCTGACGGCGCAAAGCTTCAAGCGCCACGGCGCGGGTGACGCTCGGGGCCGGAAAGGCGATCAACGGCAGAGGCGCCGCGAGTGCGCAAATGCGCTCCGGATCACGCGCCAGCCAGACCAGCGGCTCGCGATAGACGAGCGTTCCCCGGATATCACCGAGGCGACGTTTGGCAAGCACGAGATCAAGGTCGCCATTGTCCTGCATCTCATAGAGCGTACCACTAAGGGCGACCGTCAATTCGAGATCGACGGAAGGATGCGAGCGGACGAACTCTTCGAGCACATCAGGCAACTGGCTGGTAACGAAATCCTCGGAGACGCCGAGCCGTAGGTTGCCGCGCAGGCTGTTGCCGGCAAAAAGCTGCTGTACCTCCCCCTCGATCGACAGCATCTGTCGGGCGTGGCCAAGCAATGCCTCACCGTCCCCGGTCAACACCACCCGATGTGTGTCGCGCGCCAGAAGCTTGCGGCTGAGCGTGGTCTCCAGCCGCTGAATATGCTGACTGACCGTGGATTGGCCAAGGCCGAGCCGCTCGGCAGCGAGCGTGAAACTGCCCATCTGCTCAACGGCGACGAAGCTGCGCAACTGTATGAGATCGAGCATCGCTCATCCTGCTTCACGATAACTGTTATTCCTTGCATCGTGGATCACGATAGGTCTATGTGCAAGGATTATTGTTACGGCTTGTAATTGCGATTGGGGTTGGCACATGCGCCGCTTTCTTCCAGACACCTTCACCATGCTGCTTGTGCTCACCGTGCTCACGGCATCCTTCTTCCCGGTGCAGGGGACGAGCGCTCACTATTTCGGCACCGCCACCAATTTTGCCATCGGCCTGCTGTTTTTCCTGCATGGCGCGCGTCTGTCGCGTGACGTCGTTATCGCGGGCCTGCTGCATTGGCGGCTGCACATGGTCATCCTACTGACCACCTTCGGCATTTTCCCGCTTCTGGCGCTCGCCATGGGCGTGCTGGTGCCGACCATCCTGCCGCAAGCGCTTTACACCGGCATTCTGTTCCTCAGCGTGCTCCCCTCGACGGTGCAGTCGTCGATCGCCTTCACTTCGATTGCCGGCGGCAACGTGCCGGCCGCAATCTGCGCCGCGTCGGCCTCCAACATTTTCGGCATGTTCCTGACGCCCCTGCTCGTCGGCGTGCTCTTCTCGGTCGGCGGCCATGGCGGTGGGTTCTCCTGGGACGTGCTGGAGCAGATCATGCTCCAGCTGCTGGCGCCCTTCATCGCCGGCCAGATCCTGCAGCCGTGGATCGGCAACTGGATACGCTCGAAGAAGAAGATCCTGATGCCGGTCGATCGCGGTTCGATCCTGATGGTCGTCTATTCGGCCTTCAGCGAGGCCGTCGTCGAGGGACTCTGGCACACCTTCTCAGTAGTCGACATCGTCACGGTCATCATCGCCAATATGGTGCTTCTGGTGCTGGTGCTCTGCATCACCATGTTCGGCAGCCGCGCGCTCGGCTTCTCCAAGGCCGATGAGATCACCATCACATTCTGTGGCTCGAAGAAATCCCTGGCGAGCGGCGTGCCGATGGCCAACGTCATTTTCGCCGGCCAGGGCATCGGCGCCATCGTCCTGCCGCTGATGCTGTTCCACCAGATCCAGCTCATGGCCTGTGCCGTCATCGCCCAGAAATATGCTGACGCCGCCAAGAGGCGGGAAGCGGCAAAGGCCGGAGCCGAGACAGCAGGGTCGCCCAAGACGAACGGAGCCACAAACGCGGCGTAGCGGCATGAATTAATTCAGTCGCCAAGTTTAAAAAATGTACCGCCACGCTTGGCTGTTGACACCGAATCAACACGATGGATTATGGCTGCATGAACAATGATCGATTGATTGGTGTCGGCCTTTATACTCCCGCGGAAGCGGGAAAACTTCTTCGCATCCCGCCAGCCAAAATCTCGCGTTGGCTAAAGGGCCACCATATTCAAGGAAGGTACTATCCGCCGCTTTGGACGCCTGAAATTTCGCTTGGTGATGACCGAGTATTTCTTGGATTTCGCGATCTTATGGAAGTCCGTGTAGCAGACGCTTTTATTCAAGTAGGCGTGTCGGCAATTAGAGTCCGTTCCGCGATCGAGGTCGCCAGAGACGTTATCGGCCGGGACAGACCTTTGTCCACAAACCGCTTTCGAACCGATGGACGCGAGATTTTCCTCCACATCGTTGAAGAAGACAGTGATGGCGAAAAACGTGAACTTTTACTTAATCTGTTCCGTAAACAATACGAATTTAACAGCATTCTCGATCCTATCCTGAGAACTGTCGACTTCGGCAGCGACGGAAATCCATTGGCTTGGTGGCCGGCAGGCCGACGACTTAATGTCGTCATTGACCCCACCCGCTCGTTTGGCCAACCGATAGATGCCTCTTCAAGTGTACCTACGGCAATTTTGGCAGCCGCAGCTAAATACGATGGCAGCATCCGAAATACAGCGCTGGCATATGATGTGTCTGAAACAGCAGTCAGACATGCTGTCGAATTTGAAACGATGATGGAACAACGGCTCGCGGCGTGAACGTCTTTTTTGACAATTGCACTTCTCCTGTTCTTGCCGCCACATTACACGGATTCATTCAGCACCAAGGTCATGCCGCAGCGCATGTACGTGACCTAGATGGCTTGCCGAACGGTCGACATTCGACGGATTTGGAATGGATTGATCGTCTTCGGAAATCCAATGACCAATGGATATTCATCTCTGGTGATGGACGCGTCTTGAAAAATCCGGCTGAAAGGGCCGCTCTTCGGTCGGCTGGACTCCACGGTTTTATTTTGGCACCAGCGTATCAGAAGACACCATTGAATCAGGTGGCATCCATCTTAATTTGGCGCTGGCCTGAAATCCTTCAAATTACAAATCTGCTCCAGCCACCATCCATGCACGAAGTGCCAATAAACAGAAATGGAAAGCTTCGTTCCCTTCCAATCTGAGGATTGAGCACTCCTCGGAAATGAAGGTGATTGAAAATCAACCCAAATAACATACAAAGGCGGCGCCCCAACGGAGCGCCGCCTTGCTTTTATGACCTTGGGAGGATCGGTCTTCGGGCTATTTATTGAAGGCCGTTAGTTGATATGGGCCTCGATTGCCTTTGGCGTCTCGACCGGCTCGGCGGCGATGGAGATGCGGCGGGGCTTCATGGCTTCCGGAATGTTGCGCAACAGATCGATGTGCAGCAGACCATTCTTCAGCGAAGCCGCCTGGACCTCGACATGATCGGCGAGCTGGAAACGACGCTCAAAGGCGCGCTTGGCAATACCGCGATAGAGATATTCGCTGGCCTCGGTCGGCTCTGCGCTCTTTTCACCCTTGACCTGGAGAACATGGGCATGGGTCTCGATGCTCAGTTCCTTTTCATCGAAACCGGCGACGGCCATGGTGATACGGTAGGTGTTTTCACCGGTGCGCTCGATGTTGTAGGGCGGATATGTCTGAGCCTGATCGGGCTGCGCAAGGCTGTCGAGCATGGTGAAGAGACGGTCGAAACCGACGGTGGAACGGTAAAGGGGAGAGAAGTCTACGTGACGCATGGTGTCCTCCTGTGAGCGACGATTGCGATTCGGTTTTTGCCCCACGACCCCGCTCTGGGCGGCCTCGGGACGGTTACGCGAGCCCGTTTGGCACCCGCAGAATGGAGATGGGGATCGCTTTTCAGGAGTTCAAGACCCCAATGGTTTCTTGCGAATTTCTGGCAAAAAGCCGCGTGAACCTCAGATGAACGCTCGGTTCGGGGCCCGTTCAGGCTAGCGGAATTATCAATAGACCATCGGATGCATTCACTGTCCGATGACTGAAGTGTATCGTCCCTTCTTCTTCAGTCCTTGCTAGGCCGGCGACGCGGAACTCCTTATCTCCGCAAGCCGGCCCTTTTCTTTCCAGCATCAGCGCAACAGCTTCAGCGAACCCGTCAGCGATTTCACCCATTTCGATGGACCTGCCAGCCCCAAGCCGTCAATGACTTCGCCGGCAAGATCGTGATCCGGAAATGTCGCCTCATATTCCCTGTAATCGTGCAGCGACCGGGCGAAAGCAGGAAACGGAACGATCGCGCGATCATCCTGCTGCGGCAAAGTCTTCAGCAGCAGCGACCGGATAGCCTCGGCATCCGCCTGCAGCACCGGAACGGGCATGTTCGAGCTGATGTCGATGGTGCGCCCCTCCCTGTCGCTCAATTGACGCGCCGCGAGCGCTGGAAATTTCGCACCCAGTCCGATCGCAATGGCGCCGGCGGTGTTGGTGATCAAACCGAGCGGGAGTGCCGGATTGACGACGATGGCAAGACGGATATCGGGAAGCATGGAGACCTGCTGCTGTTGAGACTATGCTCTCACACGATATCTCTCACATCGGGGATAATCTTACTTTTCATTGCCGCACAGATCGCAATTATGGTAGAGTCTACCAAATTCTCACAAGGATGAGGCCGGGTATGCCTAATACGCTTGAGCCTATCGATCTGCGAATTCTTGGGGCGCTCCAAAAAGACGGACGCCTGACCAATCAGGCGCTTTCATCCCAAGTCGGGCTCTCCACCTCCCCATGCTGGCGGCGTGTGCGCCAATTGGAAGAAACCGGAGTCATCCAGGGCTATACGGCGACCCTCGACAGGCGCCAGATCGGTCTCGGCGTCCTGGCTTTCATCAGGGTGAAGATCGACAGCCACAGTGAGGCAGAAGCCGAGAAATTCTCACACGACGTCCTGAAGCTGAGCGAAGTCGTGGCGTGCTACAGCATCGCCGGAGACGCGGATTTCCTGCTGCAGGTCGTCGCTGCAGACCTCGATAGCTATGCGGATTTCGCCATGGCGGTCGTTCGCCGATTGCCACGCATCAAGGAGATGCAGACGACGTTCGTGCTCAAGGAAATCAAGGCTTTCAAAGGTTTTCCGCTGGATGTCGACCAGCGATAAATTGCTCGTTCCACAGGTCAACACTTGGTTGCTCTGCGTGTCCGGCCAGCCTTTACGTTTGGATCGAAGACGCCCTATTCTAGAAGAGTAGCAGCCCACCGGGGATATTGAATGTTGGCGCTCCCTTTCTCGAAGATATCCGCACCACTGAACACGTTGCTCGCGGCAATCGGTCTCTTGACCGTGGCTGCGCTCACGACGCCGAACATAACCGGACAGACCAGGCTCCTTCTGGAAGTCCTGCTCGTCGGCATCTGGGCTGCCTACGTCCTGCAACTGATTGAGACGCTGATCGTGCAGCGAGCAAGAGACGTTCGCGATCGTGTGCCGGAAATCACCGTTGATATGCTTGCCGTTTTGGTCCCCCTGGTCGCGTTCCTGTTTGTCGGCGGGCGCGATCAGAGTCTCTATTGTGCCATTTGGCTGCTGAAGCCGCTGCGCGGTTCGACCTTCTTTCGCCTGCTGGGCAGGGTCCTGTCCAAAGAGGCTCACAACCTGATCGGCGTCACCTCGATCTTCGGCATCGTTCTGTTTGGCGCGGCGCTCGCCGGCTATGTCATCGAGCGCGACGTCCAGCCCGACAAGTTCGGCAGCATCCCCTTGGCGATGTGGTGGGCAGTGACCACGCTGTCGACCACCGGGTATGGCGACGAGATTCCGCAAAGTTTCGCCGGCCGCATACTTGCTGGGTTGGTCATGATGAGCGGAATCGGCATCTTCGGACTCTGGGCCGGCATTCTCGCCACTGGCTTCTACGAAGAAGTTCGTCGCCAGGACTTCGTGCGCAATTGGCAGTTGGTTGCAGCGGTGCCGCTGTTTCAAAAGCTCGGTTCGGCCGCACTCATCGAGATCGTGCGGGCGCTGAGGCCCCGCGTCGTGCCGGCCGGCGGCATAATCTGCCGTAAGGGTGAGAGCGGCGACCAGATGTTCTTCATCGTCGAAGGCCGGGTCAGCGTCGCGACACCGAACCCGGTGGAACTGGGCGCCGGCAGCTTCTTCGGCGAGATGGCGCTGATCAGCGGCGAACCGCGCTCGGCGACCGTCAGTGCCGTGACCGAGGTCTCACTGCTGTCGCTCTATTCGGCGGATTTCCAGATGCTGTCGAGCAGCAGCCCGGAGATCGCCGACATCATCCGCAAGACCGCACTCGAGAGACGCGGCACGACACCGAAGCCCTGACGGAGAAGACGCTGCGATCAAGACAGTGTCGGAAGTCTCGGATGCTGGCGCCTAAGAAGCTGCGAGCGACCGATGGCCCGGACCCTCCGCTGACCTTGTTTCCAGCCATTCCCTGATGTGTTGACGATGACATAAGCGATATGGCAGCGTCGTCTCTGTTGAGCGTCTCTTCATTTGATGGCGCTTGTTCTGACCTCAATTCGGCACGGCTCGATGCACCCCAGACTGCTCAAGACATTCCTCGCGGTGGCTCGGAACCGGAATTTCACCCGTGCGGCCGAGGAGGTCCATCTCGCGCAATCAAGCGTGAGCGATCAGATCCAGTCGCTCGAAACTGAACTGGACACCGCTCTCTTTATCCGGTCGAGATCGGGCTTGGAGCTGACGGCGGCGGGCGAGACATTAAGACCCTATGCCGAAGAAATTCTGACGGTCGCGGACGAGGCGCGCGCCGCCGTCAAAGCCGCCTCGGGGGTCGCGGCTGGGACGGTGACGATCGGCGCGCTGGAGACGGTTGCCTCCATGAAGCTTCCGTTGTGGTTGCCGGCTTTTCAAAGCGATCATCCTGATATCAGCCTAACGGTGAAGGTCACGGGCAGTGGCGATCTCTTGCGGAAGCTCGAAGACGGCGAGATCGATGTCGCCTTTTGTTTTGACAAGGACGATCTCGATGAGCGCCTGGCGAAGCGGATCATATCGGCGGAGCCATTGGTCCTTATTACACCTCCCGGGCAAGTTTCCGCATCGAAAAGCGGCGATTTGGCAGCACTTGCCTCCATGAGCTTCGTTGTGACCGAAGCCGGCTGCATCTATCGACACCTGTTCGACAAAGCATTTGAGGAGGCAGGGCTCGCAGCACCGAAGCTCGTCGCTGAAGTTGGCAGCATAGGCACAATTGGTCGGCTCGTGGCAGCCGGTACGGGCGTGAGCCTGGTTCCAAGGCTTGCTGTCGGCGATGCGCTCGACCGTGGCGAAATCCGCGAGATGCCCTGGCCGGGTCCAATGCGGACAGCATCGCTTGTGATGATCTGGCGCCGCAGGCGCGTTCAGCCGCCAGCCCTGAAACTGTTGCTGGCGGCCGCGAGCGAGGGTTTCGTGCCAGCTAAACCAGTCGATGCCCGCCCTCGACATGCAGTATCGTCCCCGTTGTGAAGCCATTGCCCATCAGGAAGCTGATGGCATCGGCGATGTCTTCTGGTTGTCCCACTCGCCCGACTGGCAGTCGTTTTGCCATGGCGCTCAACGTCTCGTCTTTCTTGTCGCCGGCAACGAAGGTCCAGATGGGCGTATCGACCCAGCCGGGCGACACGGCATTCACGCGAATTGGCGCCAACTCGACCGCGAGCGCACGGACCAAACCCTCCAGGCCCGCGTTGACGGCGGCCACGACCGCCCCCCGCGCCGATGGACGATAGGCTGCAATGCCCGATGTGAATGTGATGGAACCGGTGGGGGAGAGCATGGGCGCGCCATATTTCGCGAGCAATAACGGTCCGAAGAACTTGCTTTCCACGACCTTTTGCGCGGCCCTGAGATCCAGCGAGGGCAGCAGCTCATAAGCACCTTCGATATCGGCGGCAGTGCTCACGATATGGTCGAGCCGGCCGATCCGCTCAAAGAGATCGGCGACCTGGCCTTCCTGCGTGATATCGACCGTCGCCGTGGAGAGCGCTGGGCTTTGGAGCTCTGCGCAAGCGCGCTGAAGTTTCTCCTCATTCCGTCCGGTGATTATGACCTCGGCACCGACGGCGAGCGAGCGTTTCGCCAGCGCCAGGCCCATTCCGGAGCTGCCCCCGGCAATAAGAATTCTTGAATTCGCGATTTCGGCGATTGCCATGTCTTTCATTCCTGCAGGTGATGACTACCGCCGAAAATTCGCAAAGACGCGTAAGGAGGGGAAACGGAGAAAAACGATAGTGTCATCGGAAACGCCGATGGAGGAATATCGTCGCGGAAGCGCCAGGTTCGACTGCGGGGACCACCAACAAACCAGTTGCAATTCCCCCAGCCTGCGCTATCCCCTTGAGGAGGACATCCCGTCAGCGAGGGGCGACATCGTCATGGATTCGATCCTCTATTCCACAGCAGATAATCCGGTGCCGGAAAACCGCACCGAGGGGTTCTTTGAAACCTTTGACGGGCGCAAGCTGCGCTATGTCGTCTTCCGCTGTGAACAGCCGGTCGCCAAGGGCACCGTGGTGGTGCTGCAGGGTCGCAACGAGTTCATCGAGAAATACTTCGAGACGATCCGCGATCTGACCGCCAAGGGGCTGTGGGTCGCGACCTTCGATCTGCGTGGCCAGGGCGGTTCGGAGCGGCTGTTGAAGGATCCTTTGCGCGGGCATGTCCGCCATTTTTCCGATTATGAGCGGGACCTTAGCGCTTTCCTCGAAAAGATCGTGCTGCCGGATACGCGCCTGCCCTTCTATTTGCTGGCACATTCGACCGGCGCGCTGATCGCACTGTCGGCGGCGCCGCGGCTGACCAGCCGGATCGAGCGTATGGTGCTGTCGGCGCCCTTCGTTGGACTCACCGGCCACGGTGCTTCGCCCGGCCTCGTGCGCTTTCTCTCCGGCACGGTCAGCGCTGTTGGTCTCGGCCGGATGCAGTTCAGCAAAAAATTCAAGGAAAAGCCTTTCGCTGAAAACCCGCTGACCACGGACGAACGACGTTATCGGCGCAACATCGCTATCGGAAAGACCTATCCGCAGCTCACGCTCGGACCGCCGACGGCGCGCTGGCTGCTGGAAGCATTCCGCACGATCGAGCGCGTCAATTCGCCCGAGCATCTTTTTTCCATTGCCATTCCGACCGTGCTGATCGCGCCGACCCGAGATGGCGTCGTGCCCTATGCCGACCAGGAACGGCTGTCGCGCTATTTCCGGGCGGCACAGCTCGTGCCCGTCCACGGCGCGAAACATGAGATTCTTCAGGAGCGGGATGTCTATCGCAATGCGGCACTCGCCGCCATCAACGCCTTCATTCCCGGCAGCGATGCCGAAACGAATACGGATACGGCGGGGGTCGGAATTTAGAGCATAGTGCCGAAAAGTGGGCAGCGGTCTTCTGATAAGATCACGCTCAATCAGACAGCTAGAGCGTTTCCGTTTTTAGCTGAATCGGAAGGGATTCCGTTTTTGCTTGTTTTGTGATTCAAGATGTTGGCTGGAGTGGAGGCCAGCATCAGATGACTCGACCTCTTTCAAATGATCTTCGTAAGCGTGTTGTTGATGCGATCGAGGCCGGCGAGAGCTGCCGGTCGGTGGCGGCACGGTTCGGTATTGCGGTGTCTTCAGCGGTGAAGTGGTCTCAGCGTTATCGTTCGAGCGGATCCGTCGCGCCCGGGAAGATGGGTGGTCACCGCAAGCGTGTTCTGGAGCCGTACCGGGCGTTTATCGCAGAGCGGATCAACCAGACGCCGCATCTGTCACTGCACGGGTTGAAGGAAGAGTTGGCCGCACGAGGGGTGAAGGTGTCCCACGATACCGTATGGCAGTTCCTGCGGCGCGAAGGGCTGCGGTTCAAAAAAAACACTGTTCGCCCTTGAGCAGGCGCGTGCCGACATAGCGCGGCGACGACAGCGCTGGCGGTCCTGGCAGGCCGGTCTCGATCCAAGACGGCTGGTCTTCATCGACGAAACCTGGATCAAGACCAACATGGCGCCGCTTCGAGGCTGGGGGGCGAGGGGCAAACGCCTGCGCAGCTTCGCCCCGCACGGCCATTGGCGCACCCTGACTTTCCTCGGCGCGCTGCGCTGCGATCGGCTCGCCGCACCTTGTGTCTTCGATGGACCGATCAACGGTCAGTGCTTCCGTGCCTATGTCGAGCAACAACTCCTACCGGTGCTCGAACCCGGCGACATCGTCGTGATGGATAACCTCGGTTCCCACAAGTCGGTCGCCATCCGTCAGATGATCCGCAACGCCGGTGCACGGCTCTGGTACCTGCCGCCCTATTCACCCGACCTCAATCCGATTGAGCAGGCCTTCGCCAAAATCAAGCACTGGATGCGCTTGGCTCAGAAGCGAACCATCGATGACACGTGGCGTCACATCGGACAACTCGTTACAACAATCCAGCCCAACGAATGTAGCAACTACTTCGCCAATGCCGGCTACGCTTCCGTCAAAACCTGAAAGGCTCTAGCGCGACAGGATCGCCCTTGCCTCATCATAGACCGCACGGCTGCCCGCGGCGATAATGGAGCCGCCTATTTCCGGCCGACCGCCGTCCCATGTGGTGATAATGCCGCCCGCCTGCTCGATGACAGGGATGATGCCGCCGACATCATAGGGCTTCAGCGAATTTTCGATAACGAGATCGACGTGACCGGCGGCGAGCAGTGCATAGGCGTAGCAATCCGTGCCGTAGCGGAAGAGGCGCACCTGGCTCTCGATCTCACGGTATTTCGCCAACTCTTCGCCGACGAAAAGATGCGGCGAGGTGGTGAAGAGAATGGCATTTGAGATGCCGCCGCAATCGCGGACCTGCAGCCGTTTTTCACCATCCGGGCCGGAATAAGTGGAACCATTGCCGTCGGCGAAATAACGCTCGCCTGTGAATGGTTGATCGATCATGCCCATGATGGCGCGGCCGTTTTTCTGCAGGCCGATCAGCGTGCCCCAGACGGGCACGCCGGAGATGAAGGCGCGAGTGCCGTCGATCGGATCGATCACCCAGACATGCTGGCGGTCGAGACCGACATTGCCGTGTTCTTCACCCAGAATACCGTGATCGGGAAATTCCGTTTCGATGAGTGTCCGGATCGCCACTTCGGCGGCACGGTCGCCCTCGGTCACCGGGTCGAACCCCTTGGCCTCCTTGTTGACCACATCGACCCCGGCGCGAAAGCGCGGCAGGGTCTCGGCCTTGGCCGCCTCGGCCAGACGATAGAAGAACGCACGGTCAGGAAGCATGGTCGATCCGGATAAATGACGGGACGGGCGAAGTCATAGCGCATAAACGCAACGAAGCAAACCAAATGCCGATGCGAGAGGCGGATTGCCCGGCGATCAGGCAGATATCTTGAGATTGCCTAAATATTTTGCATCGCAATAATCTGCTTGACATTTGTGCAATGCAATAGCAATATCCCCTTACAGTCTTCTGACTGTAAATACCCTCCTTGGGTGTTTCCTCCCTAGACTTAGCCGCGCCACAAGCGCGGTTCTTTTTTGCTAGAGAGTCCCCTCGCCCTGCCTGCGGGGAGAGGGCTAGGGTGAGGGGCCAGGCACCAAGGCACGTTAACAGCAAACATGCCTGACCATCATCACAGCCAAACGATTCGATAAGCTTTGTTCGCTCTGAAAGGTTCGAGACAGCCCCTCATCCGAGGCGTCGACATTTCGCCCTGCTCAATGTCTCCGCCCCACCTTCTCCCCGCCTTGCGGGGCGAAAGGGCTTTGCCTCACTCCGCCGCCAGCGCCGGATCGCCTGCATAAGACTCCACATGTTCGGCCATGCGCTTCATGAACAGGGTGATGGCAGCGGCCACCGCATCGAAATCCGCGCGCTTCTCCAGCGTCGTTTCATCGACATAGAGCGAACGGTTGACCTCGATCTGGAGGGCATGAAGACCGCGGGAGGGGCGACCGTAATGCTCAGTGATGAAGCCGCCGGCATAGGGCTTGTTGCGCACGGCGTTGAAGCCGAGTTCTTCGAGGATCTGCATGGCGGCGCGCGACAGGTCCGCCGAAGCGCTGGTCCCATAGCGATCGCCGAGGATGAAATCGGGGCGCATGTTGCTGCCGGCGATGCGGATATTGCCCGGCATGGAATGGCAGTCGACCAGAACACCGAAACCGAATTGGACATGCGTGCGGGCAATCAGCCGGCGAAGGGTCGCATGGTAAGGCTTGTAGATCGTGTCAATGCGCCTCAGCGCATCCTCGACCGGTACGCGGCGGGCGTAGATTTCCATATTTTCCGCAACAATGCGCGGAATCGTGCCGAGGCCGCCGGCAACGCGGAGCGAATTGATATTGGCATAGGGCGGCAGCATGCCGTCGAACATGCGCGGGTCGAGCTCGTAGGGCTCGCGGTTGACGTCGATATAGGCGCGCGGAAAATTGGCGAACAGCAACGGCGCACCGAGAGCGCTCGCTGCCGAAAACAGCTCATCGACGTAATGATCTTCCGAGCGGCGGATGGCGATGCCTTGCAGGCGGGACTGGGCGATAAAATCGGGTGGATAGATACGGCCGCTATGGGGCGAGCTGTAGACAAAGGGAATTGTCTGAGAGACGGGCTCCAATACCTCGAAAATCTCGAAATTACGCATTTCTGCGGACATCAACGTCTTTACCATGTCAACAACTTGTCGCAGCATCCATGTTGCCAGTTGCTCGCCCGCAAGTCCATACTAACTTAAGCAAAATGGCCTTAATACAATGGGTCGCAGCGGAAATGTCCGAAAGCACGATCCCAGGATACGCGAAGCGATTTTGGATGCGATCATGCCGCAGCGAACGAACACCTATGGTTTTGCCCTGGCCGACCATTCACCGCTTGTTTACGGCCAACAGCTAAGCTGGATGCCGGACAAGTCCAAGAAGACAAAAGTTGATTAGCGAACAGATGATGACCCAGAAAATACTCCTTGCCGAAGATGACAACGACATGCGTCGCTTCCTTGTGAAGGCGCTGGAGAAGGCCGGCTACAAGGTCTTGTCCTTTGACAATGGAGCAAGCGCCTATGACCGGCTGCGCGAAGAGCCTTTTTCGCTGCTGCTTACCGACATCGTCATGCCGGAGATGGATGGCATCGAACTGGCGCGCCGTGCCACCGAGCTCGATCCGGACCTGAAAGTGATGTTCATTACCGGTTTCGCCGCCGTGGCGCTGAACCCTGATTCGAAGGCGCCGAAGGATGCCAAGGTGCTTTCCAAGCCATTCCACCTGCGCGAGCTGGTCGACGAAGTCAACAAACTCCTCGCTGCGTAAGACTTCTGGCGGCAACGTCACAAAACCGAAAAAAAGCCTATTGACGGCCACCAAGGTTTTGTGATCTATGCGCCGCCATCGGATGGGCGTGTAGCTCAGCGGGAGAGCACTACGTTGACATCGTAGGGGTCACAAGTTCGATCCTTGTCACGCCCACCATCCTTTTCAAGGGCTTAGCGGGAAACCGCCGAGCCCTTTTTGGTCTCTGGTGCCAAATGGTGCCAACTTCGGGCGGTGAAACGGTGCCAAATCTGGCACCCTGCAGCCCCCCCCGAAATTCACTCCCACCGGAGCCCTTGACGACCTTCCCGATTGCAACCCGTTGCACCGGGCATTCGCCGCGCCTCTCTGGTGCCAAATCCGGCACCGCCAGCGGGTGGTTAGGCTGTCTTCGCAGCCCCCGCAGCGCTCATGCGTGCACGGCGCTCCGCCTCAAGGTCAATCACTGAGGCGCGCATGTCCTCCGTGGTCACCTTCACGTAGACCGACTTCGTCACTCGACTTCCCGGCGCGTGACCCAGGCGCGGCTGGAGGAGAGCGTCTGGCACACCGCGCACGTGAAGCCAAGTCGCCATTGCCTTGCGTAGGACGTGCGGAGAGAGCTTCAGTGGCTGTCCGTTTCGCTTCACTTCGGCCTTCTTCACCGCACTCGCAAGCGCGCGACGGATATTCACGAGCTTGCCGCCAAATCGGCCTGGGAAGATAAGAGCGGGTGGCGTCTCACCTGCCTTCACTGCCTTGGCGCGGGCAGCCTGCTTCGCTGCCGAGAGGCCTTCACATAGGGAGGCGCTTATCGGAATATCCCTGTCCGAGTGGCGCGTCTTGGGAGTGAAGCCATCCTTGCGGCGAATGGAGACGAGCTGATTTGTCGTGTCCAAGTCCAACCATTCGAGCGTGTAGGCTTCCGTCTTGCGAACCCCGGTCTCGGCGAGAAAGCGCACCAGCAGAGCCCTTTGTTCACCGAGAGCATCCAGAATGCGAGACATCTCCTCAGGCGTAGGCACGTCCACTCGCTTCACCGGCATCGGAATGCGTTCCACCTTCGGAAGCTTCTCCACGAGACCCTTATCTTGAGCCCAGCGGAGTACCTGGAGGAACAACGAGGTTTCCGCGTTGATGGTCGCTGCCACGCAGCCCACTTCTACTCGGTGCTTCTGGTAGTCAGCCATCTCCTTGGCACCGATGCTGGAGACGTCAGTTTCGGGAAACTTGCCCAGGATGGCTTTGAGCTTGAAGCCATCAGCATCCAGGGACGATTGCCGCTTCTTGCCGGTGGCCACACGGTCAGCCTGCTCCTCCAGCCACCGCTTCGATACCTCGGTGAGCGTGACGCCGCTCACCTTTCGAGCGAAGCCGCGCCCTGACAGAGCGCCATCAAGCTGAAGCTCTCTTAGCAGCCTCTTCGCATCCGCCAGCGCCTCCGCTTTCGTCGTCAATGTGTGGCGGGCGCGCTTTCCGTTCGGTGACAGGTGCGGCGGGACATCAACAATCCATGCCCCTGTATGCGCACCATCACGGATGCGCGGGGCCACCCGGAATGGCCCTATCTTTTCAGCCTCTAGCTTTGCCTTTGTCATCTCGTTGGTTTTCCCCTTTCGTCAGAGTTCGCACGTAGCTGACCGGGTCGAACGACCCGGCCTTCTCCGGTGCAACAAGTTGCACCGGCTCCCGCGCGACAGGCGTGCGCATCTTTCGAGCTGGTACCACTCTGGCACCGCCGCCCTGGTCCCGCCGCGAGGTAATGAAAACGACCACATCGGACCGCCGATAGATCAGGCGCGCGCCAATCTTCGAGGCGGGCAGCTCACTACGAGGAATGCGGCGGACAAAGTCCACTCCGCATCCCAGCATACGCGCCACATTTTCCACGAATAAGAAGTCACCGCCGAGGCCATCAGAACTCCCTGTAAAGCGGTGCGGATTATTGCGCCTATCCACTTCGTAGGACCCTCGCACGCTAACACCAAGCCTGTCCAGCAGACCGGCCATGCTGCGCTGCCTTCGAACCAACTCATCTCTTCTTTCCGACGACTCCACGTCAACAGCCCTCAATTCAAAAATCATATCACCAAATTGGAGAAGCATAAGGCTGTTTTCAAGTGTTAAATCAAACATCTGTGAATTTATATTTGACGAACGATCAGTAAAACGTCATATAGGATCCAATTTTTATTTTAACTCCGATAAAATCACCTTGCATACATAGATGATTCTGCCGTAGTGATTAAACGATAATCAACAGGAATACTGAAAATGCCGAGAAAATTGATAGCGCTGCAGGTTGATCCTAGGTGTGTTCACGAAATTGACGCCTTCGTTGGCAACGGCCTCCCTGGGGATGCTTATTTTTTCGCCACGCGCTCCGACTTCCTCCGCGCCGCAATTGCTCGGCTTATTGAGGAGCTGCGCCTCGACAAGCCAGTCGTCCGCCACCGTGATCGCCCGGTGCAACCCGTTGCACCGGCTGCCGGTGCTTGACCAACGTGTAAGAAAAGGAACTGCAAATGTCCGCACCATTGATCCCTGTCACCTCGTTCGCGAAGAACGAGCTTCAGGCGTCGCTCTCAGAAATGGCTTTCCGAGACCGGACCGAACGCTTGAAGTCGCTCGACGCGGAGCTTGCCGCCATTAATCGCGGGGCGCCCGCGCGTCCACAGGCGGCCCTCACGCCTTCCGGAGGCTATCCGCAGACCCTGTTGCTGCCTGATATCGCGCCGGCGCCTGTGCAGGCGAAGAAGATCGAGCCGCAAAAATTGCATCCGAAGGTCCGGCCACTCGCAACCACGCTATCGGCCGATGCGGCGATGCTGCTATCACTCGTGGTCAAGGCGGATGAGGCCTATAAAGGGGCACAGTTGATTGATCTCGCTGCCCTGACGGTAAAGAGTGCTTTAGGTGTCTCAGAGCAAAATGCCGTCGCCGCCAGGACCGAGCTTGAGCGTCGTGGCCTGATCGTGTTTCGAGACAACGGCAGCGGTTACAGGGGCTTCCTTCCTCGCCTGTAAGTTCGATTTCGTCGGGCGGCGCCCTTGCCCGAAGTATTGCCCACCACCGTTTTCCTGATCGCGCGGGTGGGTCTTCGGGGAGCGACGTGTTGTTCGCGCCGCTCCCCATCGCTCTCCCCAAAAAATGTAAGGAACGCCGTCCATGACATTCACTATGGCGCATGCGGCACTGACCGCAATCCTTTGGATTTTCGCAGGTGTCTCAACGCATCGAGAGATGCTGCTCGATGCTAAAGATGATCTACCGGACGATGTAGCCATCTGGTTTGCAGATGAACTACCGACATCTGCCCGCTTGGCACGAGCAACCGTCTTCTGCCTCTTTCTAGCGACATGGCCAGTATTTTTAGTCGCCTGCGGCATTGCCGGACGCTTCGGATATAGGGGATGACCGTGACAATATCTGACAATCAATTTCGTATCGGTTGCGAAAACCTTCTCGCTATCCAATTAGCCGCGTGGGATATGCCCGCAGCAACAGGCGACAAAGCGGTCGATGCAGTGACCGCCGCCGTGGCGAGGTTCAGATCGGCCGCCGTCCCAGAAGCAGCACCAGGTGCGAGCAGCGAAGCGCTGCGCGAGCTATTAGCCGCCATTGAGGCGGCAGGCGTCAAACGCTACCTGGCCGCAGCTGGACCCTACATACTGGCTGACCTGGATCGTTGAGGACCTGGCATGGTTCGCATTTGTACCGTTTGCGCCCACCCCAATCGAGCCGAAATAGACCGGAGCATTGCCTGTGGGGTGCCGATGCGAGCCTTAGCGGACCGGTTCAACGTGTCCCGATCATCGGTGAGTCGCCACCGTCAGCACTTGCATGGAATGCTGGCCGCAGCGTTGCAGGTTCGTCGCACGCAAGACCTTCAGCACAGCAGCGACCTTCTGACCCAGGTCAACGACATGGAGAAAGTTGCCATCGCAATGATGAACGCCGCTTTTGAGCGCAATGATGAGGTAGCGGCGGCAGCCTGGTTCGATAGGTTGCTGAAGGCGAGTGCTTTCCGTCTTTCTGTTGAAAGCTCCTCGAAACCGTCACGTTCACTGGACAACCCGGTCATCGCCGCAATGGCGAAACAAGAACGGCTTGCCGCAGTTGCCCGACGCTTTACGGAATTGATCGCGCGGCACCGCGCCGGGGACGATAATGAAGGCGAGATAATCGACGTCACGCTCGGGCCGGATGCGCAAGACGGTGACGCGCCTGAACCGCGCTCAGGCAACAATTGAGCCAATGCGACACTGTAGCAGGGATAGGGCATCTTACGGCGATTTGAGGTGGCAGGATGCCCTATCGTTTGTCAACTAAGCCTTTGAAATTGCAACGGGTTGAAAAATATATCGGATGCTGAACCTAGCATCTTGTGATAGATAAAATCCAACAACGGAGTAGCTACCGTTGCATGCCGCCTCCCGGAATGGGCCTTCCTGCCCTGCGGCCGGGAGGCGGCGCCCCGCAAAAAGGAACTGCCATGTCCCGCGATCAACGCGCACCTATGCATCCGATGGTCATCTCGTTCGCCAAAGCCCGCGCGGCCCGCGAACCAGCCGAAGTGCGCAAGGATGACTGGATGGGCGGCGAAAGCGTGCAAGTCCAAAACGATGCCGGAAAACAAACAAAAGCCAATGAAAATATCGTCTTAGGTGTGCAAGAGCGCAAGAAATCCAGGATCAGTTACCCGGTAACCAATACGTCATCCAATCCCGCTTGCACGCCCTATTCCGACGAGGAATTCGCGAGGCTAGTGGCGTCGCAGTCCGTGCGAAAGCTCCGCACGATGTTCCCTCATGAGCACTCGTCACATACTGCCATGATAGCTAGGGAAAAGGACGGCAGATACACCATTCACCCTGACATGAAGTCGCTCAAAGGCTTCCTTTCCGTCATGGGACAAGCACCTTCCCCAGATCACACGGTTGACCGCATCGACACACACGACACGGAATACGCGCCCTCCAAGGTCAGGTGGGCGACCAAGCGCGAACAAGCAAACAACCGCTCAACGACCATTACGCTGCCATTCGACGGTGAACACCTGCCGCTGACGATCGTAGCTGAGAAGATCGGTCAGAAGCCCGACACGCTGTACAAACGTCTCAATGCGGGCTGGCGTGCCGAGGAAGTGGTCGCGGGCCGGCGTGCGAGCGAAGCTGCACCGCTGACGGCGGACGGTTGGCCAGCCGGCGCGACTGTCAGCAGGTGGGAGGGGCCCTACAAGGGATTTGAGAAGACTTTCGGCTCGAAGTTGCCGGGACGGTTGTCACGCGCTGTGTTTTTCGACTGGATAGCCCGCAACCATCTCGACGCCGCCAATCTGAGGTTGGCTGAAGACTTCCCGCAGTACTTCTCGCCCGAAACAGACCCAGACAATGAAGACCCTCTGCCAGCGGTAGTCTCACAGCACCCCTCCTATTTACAAGCAGAAAGGTTGCGGCCGATGGTAGATGAGGCTCACGCTCTTGTTTGTCGTGACCCCGAGCAACTGTTGCTATGGCAGTGGTTCCGCAAACATCATAGGCGCGCGATTGACCAGAAAGACGCGATCAAGGCTATGAGCAATCCAACGCCCCGACGTCCCCGCTAGTTTAAGAAGGGTGTTGCAACGGGTTGCATCGTCGTCCACCGTCATGCGCTTCATGATTTCTTGCGTCCGCCCCTGAGGGGCGCGGGGGGTATGGCACCTTCGATTGGGACTTCGAACAACTCCGCCAGCGTGACGCCGAGAGCCAGCACGAGCTTATCGAGAACATCGACGCCGGCATTGACCGACCGGCGTTCAAGCTTCGCCAGATAGGCGCGATCGACGCCAGCGTCTGCCGCAAGCTTCTCCTGCGACAACCCTTTGGCCACCCTGATCTTACGCAAATTCCAAGCGATGAGTGCGCGTCCGTCCATCCGGCAGAATGAACAATCTTGGAGGCGATAAACCCACTGGCGATAGCCACAGGATTATGTATGTTTTGGTTGTACCAATGTGGGGTGGCCGGGGTTAGTTCAATGAGGAATGCCCATACTTCGCTAATCGGCGAGGCAGGAATAAGAAGAGCTGTAGTATTCGTATTATTCATTATTGCCGCAGTTTACTCACAGTATGCGATGGCTGGCGCTTGGTCATATCACCAGGACAGCGACAAAATGCGAGGAACGACTACCTATTACGCGACGTTGCGAAGTGATAATGAGGTCGATTTTAGCTTTCCATACCAAGGCGGATCACACGGTACATTGGGGCTTCGCACGGATGGTGGCCACAAACTTGATGCTTATCTTATGGTGTCCAAAGGCCAATTCATGTGTTCTAGTTTGGATGAGGACATTGTAGCGGTTAAATTTGATGACGGCCCGGTTCAAAACTTCCGGTGCAGCCGATCTGATGATGGCAGCTCGGATGTGATATTCTTGAACGACGAGGTCAATTTTCTTACCCAACTAAAAAGCGCGTCAAAGTTAATTATTGAAGCGAGGTTCTTCCAAGAAGGAACGCGACAATTTGTGTTTGACGTGACAGGTCTACATCAAAACTTACGAGTTGATGGTCCGCCCGCGAAAGACGCAACCAAAGAGCGGGCCGCCGATATTGCTGCTCCCAAAATCAAAGCGCTGATGGCGGAAGACTTGAAATGGCAAATGGCTTGTCGCGGGCCGGAGTACTACGAGAAAGGCAGCAAGGTTTGCGAAAACTGGGATAAAGTCAGGCGGAAGCTGCGGCGGGCAGGTTGGTGCTTTGGCCCTGCTGAAGTAGCGGAAGCCAATCAAGATTGGATGTTATGCCGCGCCGGGGACTAGTGATAGCCAAGGTGATTGTTAGCATCGCATTGCAACCCGTTGCAGCGGAAATGTTGCCGGAGGCCGGGTCGCCGAGCAGAAGCCTTATTGAAAACGTCGAAAGTCATGTTACATTCCAGTCAACGAACATTGACAGGAATGTAAAACATGCGCGGTGTTGCCTACTATCGAGTCTCGACTGATAAGCAGGGCCGCTCCGGCCTTGGTCTGGAGGCACAACGCGAAGCCGTCCGTCGCTTCATGGGCGACGGTTATCCGCCCGTCCGTGAGTTCACCGAAGTTGAGAGCGGCAAGCTCTCCACCCGCCCCGAATTGGCCAAGGCACTCGCTGCCGCCAAGATGCTCCGCCTTCCTTTGGTAGTGGCCAAGGTCGACCGCCTCGCCCGTAACGTCGCCTTCCTTGAAACCATCCTCGCCAGCGGCGTCGAAGTCGTTTTCTGCGATATCCCGCAGGTCAACGGCGCGATGGGTCGGTTCATCCTGCAGCAGATGGCTGCAGTTGCCCAACTGGAGGCTGGTCTCATCTCCGAACGTACCAAGGCAGCGCTGAAAGCTGCCAAGGAACGCGGCAAGGTTTTGGGCGGCTTCCGTGGCGTGAAGGTGGATGCGACACTTGGGCGCGCTGCCAAGACCGCCAAGGCCGAAGACTTCGCTTCGCAGCTAGCCCCGATTGCACGGGAGTTGCAGGCCAGTGGCGCATCGCTCCGCACCATCGCGGCAGAGCTTACCTCTCGCGGCATCCCAACGCCTCGTGGCGGCGAATGGTCCGCCGTTCAGGTCAAGCGCGTTCTGGAGCGCGCCTGTCTCGCATAACGCCGATGGCAGCGGTAGGCCAGAACCGGAGGCTGTAACGCTGGATCAGCTGCACCCTGTACTCACCGACCGGCTATCGCGACAGGCACCGATCGGAAATAGTCTGGTTGACCAACTTTTCGCCAAAATCGTACACTTCGCTTTACCACCGCCAGTGAGATTGCGACGCACCATTTCACTGGAGAAGCTAGATTGGAAAAGCTTGCACTCTACGCCGACTACGACCGCCGCGAGACACATGATATTTTTGCTCCTGGCACACCATTCACCGAAGGGTCCGGCACATGGGGTAACCATGGCGTGGTCCAAATTCCAGGCCGCCCGGGTGACTGGGTCTTTTTCGTAACTTTTGGGCAAACGGTTGGCACTCACGCCTTCGACGAAGGTGTGAGTGCTGATGGAGTCTTGACCTGGCAATCTCAGCCGTCACAAGTTTTTGCGGAAAAGAGGATTAAGGAGTGGATCAAGCACGACGAACTCAAGCATAGCATTTACCTGTTTCTTCGTGCGAGAAAGGGCGCCCATTACACCTATCTTGGGAAACTGAAGTACCTCTCGCATGACAGCGAAAGGGAAAACCCGGTTTACTTCAATTGGCAAATCCTTGACTGGCAAATGGACGAGCCGACGAGGGTTAAAACCGGCTTGGAATATAACGACGCGCCTGAAGTGCCAGGGCCGACTGATAGCCGCCCTATAGAAGGGCTAAGAGAGATCGATCCGCCTTCGCGTCGAGAAGGAATGGGGGAAACCACCCGAAAATTCCGGGCGAAGAAAGCAGATTTTTCCGCATCGGACGCACGGAATAAGGCGCTGGGCTTTAATGGGGAGAAATCCGTCATATGCTTTGAAAGGGGCCGCCTGGCCGACACCGAAGCAAAATCTTTGATCTCCGAAATACGGCACGTTGCCGAAATTGAAGGTGATGGCGCCGGGTACGACATATTGTCATTCGATCCTGATGGCACCCCGCTGTACATTGAGGTGAAAACGACAAGGGGGCACGAACGGTCGGACTTCTATCTTTCCGCTAACGAGCTAGCGTTCTTCAACGCGCACCGGGCACAATATGCAATCTATCGCATATGCGAGTTCGAACCCGCTACTGGATCAGGGAAGCTTTTCATCCTTCGAGGCGAAGAGATTGCCAATCTCTCATTAGAGCCGATGAGCTTTCGCGCTCGCCGGTAAATTCAGCGCCTCTCAATGAACATGATCTAAAATGTCACCTAGACGCTGGACAATCGTCCATGATCTCGTGCAGTAATTGCAGTCATGGGGCGGCGGCCATTGTTACATCCCTAAATTTCGAGTTTCTTCGGGCGTACGACGAACAATTGGCGGTATTGGATGGATTTGCGGAAAGCTATTTCCGCACCGGTTCGTTCAGGTCTAACGCTCGCGACGAGGATGCGATGTTCAAGAAATCACTGGTGGAGCGAGCCCGACAAACGTCGCAAGAGATTGCTGAAAATGACGGCGATAACAACGAGAGCGGAGTTGAGGAATGACCCACGACGAACCTCTCAATGGTGTGAAATTCCCCTCGAAGTTTGGCGGAGGCTTTTTCGGGCCGGACACCTCGGCCGCAATTGCAAAAATGACGACAAAGAGCGTTATGTCGCCCTTGCTCTGGTTCGAAGGAATAACGCTGGGGCCCATTTTGCTGGCTGCATACATGATGCCCGATCAGCGTCCGCTGCTCATTTATGCGGCCCTTGCGCTGGTCACCTTCGGCGTCGGAACATTTGCCTATTTCGCTCTTAGAAGCCCGGACAGGTTACAATCTGAGGAATATCTGCTCGCGCGGAAACACTATGAAGTGCTCCAAGAAAATGGAAAGGGCCCCAAGACAATTGATGTAACGTTGGACGTGATGGAACAAGCGGTAAACAAGCGGGTTCAGCCGAGAAAAGGAACGGAAGCAAATGACTAGTAAAATATATATGCTGACGTTCTTTGATCCGAATTACGACTGGGATCGGATGAATTATTTCATTACCCATAGCCCCTATGTCGAAAGTTATTGGAACTATATTCCTCTAGTCTATTGCTTCAGGGCTAGCAGACCGGTCAACGAGCTAAGAGTCCACTTTGAATTTTTGTTTCCAAGAGGAAACTTTCTTATTTCCGAGATTGATCCTCTTAACATGGACGGCCGTCTTCCCACCCCGGAAGCATGGGAATGGTTTCACCGGGACATAACCAGTCAGGCTATTCCTGATGGAACGCCTAAGAACATGCTGCTGGGAAAGTAGGCTTGCCACGCCGGCGCCCCCTCAACCACTCCAACGCAAAGAATCGCCGAGACCTTATATGATTCGAACCACGAAAACGCGCTACTAGATCGGTTTCCGAAATGTAACCCTGAACAAACCTATCGAACTCGCTAATGCAAGTTCGAGGGGAACGGATTTCGTGTTCTCCGGCGTCACAACCTGCGCCGGAACGTTGCCCCTAAGCACAGCGCCTTGCGCAGCATGTAACGGCGCATTTTACTCCGATGGGATTTTGATGAATCAGCACCCGCAAGCGTTCCGGGACGGAGCCTGGGTCGAAGCCGGGCGGCGGCATCTCGTTCGCCATGACAACACAGTTGAACAGCGTGGCCGCCACCAGGATCAGCGAACGCATCATCACGCCTTTCTAGTTTTGCATCATGCGTGCGCGCCCAACGAGAATAATATTGCGAGCAACGAAGTTTCAATCTCAGTGGAGGACTATAGCTCAATCGTATTTCTTGATTGCCTCACATGCTTCCGCAATACTTTCTTTTGTCGTTCCAGATTGCATCTCCGCCAACATCTTCGTCATAAGAGAAGCGTAGCGGCCACCCGGCGCGATGTCGGACCATTTTACTCCGGCGTCTGCTGCCCATTTTGCGATCTGATCCTCGTGAGGTTTCGACGATGGGCACCTTTGCTGGAGCGATAATACCCGCGCAGCCATCATTGAAAAGACCTTTACGTTCTGAGGGATTGTTGGGTCTTGGTACCATTCAGCGAAGCGAAGTGCCTCAACGGCTTTCCTATCGCCTTCGATCTTTAGTTCACGTGACACCTGATCGGCTGCGGCTGCCGCGTTGTCGGAGATTTCAGGATGTGCGGGATCAGCGCCGAAGCGTCTGTAAATGGTGACGCTCCCACCACCGCCGTCTCGCGTGAATGCTTGGCATTCAATTTTAACGCCACGGACTTCCCGATCAGCAAGTTCGGCGGCACTCGATTTGAGCGCGTCAGTGACGCACGCCGACGTTTCTGTCATGATCTCTGCGCGAGTAGCCCCCGTTACGAACTCGCCGCCCTTGGCGATAAGAGCCGCAATGTCAGAAGGCGGTCGCGCCTTTCCTTCCCAATAGACCGCAAAGTCGGGCTTTTGCTTTGGACCGAATGGGCAGCCATAAGTCACAGTAGTAGCTGCTCCAACGTGGCCGATCTCGATGTTCATGCTCCTCTGCTGTCCTGTCCCACCTCCAAGATATGCGGCGAGCTTCTTTGCGCCCGCGAGACACTTTGCAGCATTGACCTCATCGTTGAACAAATCAGGCTTCGGTCGAACGACCGATTGAGTGACATCCGTGGTCAGCATAGCTTCAACACTGATGTCATCAATCAGCTTGCCGATCTCAACGGGTGGCCGCGCTGTAGGAATGGGATAATCGAGCACGTCATCAATGACAAAAATATGCTTGTCCAAGGCCCGCTTCGTCGTCTCGGTCCCACCGACACCAGTCAGCATTTGGACCTTTGCTTCTGCGCATGGTTTGCTCTTCTGGAGCGAGACCGCAGTTAAAGTCAAAAGCTGAGCGGGAAACTGGAAGCCTTCTTTGACTTCATAGTGCCATGTTGACGGGTCCTCCGGCTTGCCGAGGTTTGGCCCATCATCCTCGAAGACAGTTGTCGCCGGAATGATAATTTCATCTTGGGCCTTTAGATGAACGTCCTTGTCTGCAAGGCAAATCCTCGCAATCCCGGGGGAGCCGTCTACCGGTCTCGGTGGCGGCTCATCCTTCACCGGCAGAGCAGGCATATCTGGCCGCGCGAGTGTTTCAGCTTTCGGCGTAGTGGTTTCGACCTGCGTAGCATTGGCCGGCTGGTCTGGCGTGAACAAGCTGATCGATACGAAGAACGCTACAACCGACGCGCCAAGTGCAAGTGCCGCACGTCGTCTCAGGCGTCGGCCAAGGATGGAAAGGAGACTGACCCCAGCTACCGCGAGGCTCAGAACGGAAATAAATGCGTATAGTGTATTCAAATCATCCTCGCCGAGCACGCCTAACTCTGCGCGCAACCTTAGCGGTAAGCTGAAAACGCGCAAGTCCCCAGCGGGCCGCCTAGACGACCGATTCCATGAAAGCGGCGTTTGATGGAACCTGAAGTGCGCTGGTGGATTCCTGGTTTGAGACTATTCAAACAAGGAGTTTCATCATGACACCAAGGCGGCGAGTATTGAATTGGCGATGAGCGAGCAAGAGATCGAAACGCTGACGGCTCTTTCGCGGTCTCGAACCGAGCCGGTGAGCCGGGTATCCGGCGTTTGTGCGCGATTTTGAATATAGACGTCACGGCACGCTCAGCCTGTTGGCCGGAAATGACCTGCTGACAGGCTAGGTCCACGCGCTCGTCACGACCGCCACCGCTCGCGCGAGTTCATCGAATCCGCCTATCCGGGCGGCACCGCCATCAAATTGATCAATTGATCCTCGACAATTATTCCGCACATCATCTCGAAAGAAACCAGAGCCTGGCTCGATAAACGACCGGCAAGCCGCTTCGAATTTACCTTCACGCCCAAACACGGCTCCTGGCTCAACCTGATCGAGGGCTTCTTCTCCAAGTTCGCCCGCTCCGTCCTGCGCCACACCCGGGTGAGCTCAAAGCACGAGCTCAAGGAGCGCATTATGGCCGGCATCGACGACGTCAATCGTTATCCCTCATCCACACATGGTCCTACAAGCTCGCCGAGACCTGATATGATTCGAACCACGAAAACGCGCTACCAGTGACGGAGAAAATCTCTTCGAAAAGAACGTCCGGTGGGCTCGGTTTCAGCAGAAGCACGATGGCGGTGTCAGCAGTTCCGCTCATGGTGTCTGGGATTTGACGAAAGAGTGGTGCCAACTGGTGCCAGATCAGCCCCCAAACGGGGCATAAACTGACCACTAATCGCCTCCATATGGCACTATGAGGCGGCATCGGGAGACGCATCTGCGAAGATGATACGAATGCCGTAAATAGTTGATAAATATTTAGAAAATCAACCAATCAGTTCGCCTTGGCAGAGACGGGAAGGATGGCGGGCGCGATTTTGACATCGTAGGGGTCACAAGTTCGATCCTTGTCACGCCCACCATCCAAGTTTCTGATATAAAAGGCCTTTCGAGAAATCGAGAGGCCTTTTTTCATTGTGGTCGGCGGGTGCGTGAATCTCTTCCACAACAACGATGGCCTCGCCCGTGCTTCAACTGCGCCGCTTGCAGGCTCCTACAGCTGGCTCCGCGTTCACGCGACGTTCACATGAACATAATCATACCCTAAAGAGTTATATATGTGAGTCGAACGTTAGCAATATATGGCGCATTGCGCCGGAGGTGGTCATGATCAAGAAGACAATTCTCTCGGTTTTCATCGTTGCTGCATTTGCAAGCAGCACGGCGATCCCGGGCAGCTACGCGCAAGCGCAGCAATATGATGGCCGGCCCCCGTATCGTCATGGCGACTGGGATCGGCATCATCATCATCACAATAATGGAAGTGTAATTGCCGGCGGCCTGGCAGCCGGGGTTATTGGCGGCTTGATCGGCGGCGCAATCGCAAACGGTGGAGGAGGGTATTATGAGCCTGCTCCCCCGCCGCCAAGATGCTGGTATGAGAGCCGCCCGGTCCAAAACGAATATGACGACGGGTACCACTACGAGCGAATGCGCGTCTGCGATTAACAGCCGCGAATCATTCAGGTCCGGGAGCAAGGGCGCCGCTACGTGCGGCGCCCTTGCTCGTCAAATGGCGAGGCTGAACTTTGGCGATCAGCGATCCAGGAAGTGCCGGTACCAAGCCGTCGTCGGATAGGCGTAGGCGCCGCGATCCACAAAGCTGTGTCGATATAAACAATCTCTCAATGCAAGTATGTACATGGTGCTGTTTGGATCGGGTGATCCCCGAGACCAGGAATAGGCCTCCGGTTCGCAGTAGCGCAGAGCCCTATCGTATTTCGCTAAAAGCACGGGATCGGAATCGACACGGATACCGTGATATGACTGATAGTTCGAGGGCGCTTCGCCTGCAGAGACGCAAGCCAAGCTTAATACCGCCCCTAACGCTAACATCATTCTCATTTGTTTTGACCTCTCGCTGATGGCGTCTCGAATTCTCGAACGCGCGGGTTGAGGATAATGCTCTTTTCGCCGATATCCAATCACATGGTGATGTCCGGCGCTTGAACGCTCTACAAGCGGACGGCGCAAGCATGGCTTCCATCCACAAGTCCCTTGACTTCCGGTCGCGCTGTCACACTACTGTCACGCTAAAGCATTGATCGTACGGGAGGATGACATGGCGATCGTGAAGAAACAATTCTATAAAAACCACAAGCCCAACGGCGACGAATATCTGTTTCACCTTGCCCGAGACACCGAAAGTGGCGAGGTCTTCGTCATCCGCCAATCCGACTATCTCGTCGACGGCGGCAGCGAAAAGAAGATGACGCTCTACGAATTTCTCGCCGGCGGCGGCAACCGGCAGAACGCCCTGCTGCAGTTGATCGGAACGCTCGTGCCGGAGTGACAAGCGTCCCTTGCCGGGCATGCGTATTATCGCACCGGGATTGACTGCCACATTTCCATCGGCAAACCTGCGCGGGCTTGAAAGGAGCCATTCATGAGATTCGCAGGCCTTGCCATTGGATTGACAGTCGTGACCGTTGCAGCGAGCGCCGCTGCACAGAATTTTCCGGGGCCGGGTGTGGCTGTCATCAACGGCACATGTTCCAAGCTCGTCGTCGGCAAGCTCGATGCCTCGAAAGGCTGCAAGGCCGAGATCGCCACCGTGACGGGGCCGGATGGCTCGGTCACATTCATTTTTTCGTCTGGGGGCAAGATGCTTGGCTTCCAGGGCAACGGGCGCGGAATAAAGCCCGGCGCGAAGCAAGGAACCGCGCAATTGCCGATCGAGGTCATTTCCACCGGCGCCGGCAACAAGATGACCGGCCAGGTCGAGGCCAAGGGCGTCTGCACCTTCGCCAACCCCTATTCGGGTAAGCCCGTCGCCATCGAATGCTCCGCAAAATCGACCGAATTGAGCTTTACCGGTAGCTTCCAGTCGAACGGCAAGCCCCCGTCGAGTGGCAAGCCACCACGCGGCAAATAGACAAAGCCCATCTGGTCCGGGGCCCCCGGGCCTGCGCCGCCTCAGAATTCCAAATTTTACTTTGCCAAATTTTACTTCGAATGGCCTTTGTTTTTCCCGCCGTGATTGGCGTCGCCGGGCGCCTCCCGCGATAGGTCGGCGCCGCTGACATGCGCCGGCACGTGAACATCTTCATGTGTCGCAGGCTGCAGTGTCAGGTCGACATTGTGCGGCGGCAATACCTGCGCCTGGCGCAGAACGTTCGGACGTGCGCGCTTCTGCCGGGCCGTCGGTTCCGGCTTCTTTTCTTTCGGCTTGCGATGAATGGGGTGGGGGCTCATGGAAGGTCCTCCTTGGCCGCTGCTCTCTATCCGACAATGAAATCCGCATATGGGACCCGCCTTGCAACGGACATCGCCCTGCCCGCCTTAAGGCCAAACGCCCGCTTCTCCGTTTGGTTCCGGAAATTCCTGTCCTGCCGACAATGGCCGCAGCGAACCGCGCGGGCTCTTGACGGGCGCCATAATTTCACTAACTAATGGTAGTATCTCCGCGCCTTCTGACATCGGTTGCGGATTGAACTTTGGTGCCGGGCCCCTCTGGCGAGAGTTTTAACGGCGCTCTCGCGATGTCGGTACCGCCTGCAGATGAGCCGGCGGATATCTTTCCATGAATAGCGTGACCATGCCTCGCCCGCATGCCGTCTCTGGCGTGCGGCTATGCCTTGCCTCCGGATACACTTTTTCCATTCCCGACGAGGTGCGTCGATGACGCAATCCTCTTCCTCCAAATCCACGCTCGGCTATTTCGGCTGGGCTTTCATCGTCACCATTGCCGGCCTCGTCTTGGGTGGACTGCTCGGCTGGAATATGACAGGTACGCTCGGCGGCTTGGCGACGGCCTTTTTCATCTGCGCGGTGCTGGCCGTGCTCGAAATATCGCTCTCATTCGACAACGCGATCGTCAATGCCAACAAGTTGAAGGAGATGACGCCGGTCTGGCAGCATCGCTTCCTGACCTGGGGCATCGTCATCGCCGTCTTCGGCATGCGCATCGTCTTTCCGCTGGCGATTGTCGCGATCGCCGCCCATATCGATCCGTGGGAAGCACTGAAGCTCGCGGCGACCAGACCGGCGCAATATGCCGAGATCATGCACGGCGCACATCTGCCTATTGCCGCTTTCGGCGGCACCTTCCTGATGATGGTCGGCCTTACCTATTTCTTCAATCACGAAAAGAATGTGCATTGGATCGCCTTTCTCGAGAAGGCGATGGCCCATTTTGCCACCATCAAAGGCATCGAGATCGCCTTCGTGCTTATCTTCGCTCTGATCTTCGCCGGCCTGCTCGGCGGCGAGGATGCGACGACATTCCTCTATTCCTCCGTCTACGGTCTCCTGACCTTTCTTTTGGTAGAGGTCGTCAGCGGCTTTTTGGATGCCTCGCAAAAGACGATGAGCGCCGCGGCCAAAGGTGGTCTCGGGGCCTTTCTCTATCTGGAAATCCTCGACGCCAGCTTCTCCTTCGACGGCGTCATTGGCGCCTTCGCGCTGACTCAAAACCTCTTCGTCATCGCCATCGGCCTCGGTATCGGCGCCATGTATGTGCGATCGATGACGATCATGCTCGTGGAAAAAGGCACGCTCGCCCACTATCGTTACCTGGAGCACGGCGCCTTCTACGCCATCCTGATTCTCTCGGTGATCATGTATGTCCAAACACTCATACATATTCCCGAAGTCATCACCGGCCTCGGTGGCGCGGTGCTGATCGGCATCTCGCTTTGGTCGTCGATCCGCTACAACAAGCGCAACGGTCTAAACCATCGCTCAGCCGATGAAGAGCCGCGCGACAGAGCAAACGCGTAACAAAATGATCCACGGACGTTGCCGCATCAACATGGCGGCAACGCCTACGTCTTTCGATGGAAGTTCCCGCAACACGGATCTGGCCTCTCAACCGAAGCATGACTTTGTCTGTTCGAATTTCCACACTAAGATCGGCGAATGTTCGCAGTCGATGTCAGATTCCCGCTGGTGTTTTCCTGAAAAATAACGCAATGGCGAAGGCCAGTTGTTTAAAGGACGAGCGTCGCGATCGCCTATGCTGTAGATGTCCGCGAAGCGTTCTTGAATAAAGTGTCTAGAAGAGAGGCAAGATATGGCAGCCAAAATCGTCCCAGTGATCATGGCCGGCGGCAAGGGAACACGGTTATGGCCGCTATCGCGCGCCTCTGCGCCAAAGCAATTCATCCAGTTCATCGGCGACAAGACGCTTTTTCAGAGCACTTTGGCGCGCGTCTCCGATCCCGAGCTTTACGAAGCCCCTATCGTACTCACCAATGAAGAATTCCGTTTCCTCGTTGCCGAACAGGCGCGTGAACTTGGCCTGAAGCTGGCAGCCGTCCTGCTGGAGCCGGTCGCCCGCAACACGGCTGCCGCCGTTGCCGCGGCAGCCACGCTCGTCACCGAACTCTTCGGCAAGGACGCGACGATGCACGTCCTCGGTTCCGACTACGAGATCGACGCCAACGCCACCTATTACGACTGCGTGCGGACTGCCCGCGATACCGCGCTCGAAGGCAAACTCGTGACCTTCGGCATTGCACCGACCGAGCCGGCGACCGGCTATGGCTATATCGAGAGCGGCAAGGCGCTGTCGACCGGCGCGCATGCGGTCAAACGTTTCGTCGAAAAGCCTGCCTTGGAAAAGGCGGAGGCAATGGTCGCCAGCGGCGGGTTCTACTGGAACTCCGGCATGTTCATGTTCTCGGCCGGCCAGCTTCTCTCGGAAATGCACGAATACGCGCCGGAAGTCGAAAAAGCCGCCAGCAAGGCCGTTTCCAAGTCGACGCGCGACCTTGATTTCACCCGCCTCGATGCAGAAGCCTTCGTCAAGAGCCCCGATATCTCCATCGATTACGCTCTTATGGAAAAGACCGCGAATGCGGCGGTTGTCCCCTCGCCTTTCACTTGGTCGGATCTCGGCAGCTGGGATTCGGTCTGGAAAGTCGGCAAGCGCGACGAAAACGGCAACGTGGCTGCCGGCGATACGACGCTCGTCAACACCAAGAACTCGCTTGTCATGACGCATGGCGTCCATCTCGCCGTGCAAGGGATGGAGGATGTCGCCGTCATCGCCAGCGAAGACGCCGTCTATGTCGGCCATCTCAAGGACAGCCAGGAAGTCGGCAAGCTGGTCAAGCTGCTCGCCGGCCAGAAGACGACGGCCAAGCTCACCGAGACGCATCCGACGTCCTATCGCCCCTGGGGCGGTTACACTTCGGTCCTGAACGGCGAACGTTTCCAGGTGAAGCGCATCTTCGTTCTGCCCGGCAAGAAGCTGTCGCTACAGAAGCATCATCATCGTTCGGAACACTGGATCGTCGTCAAGGGCACGGCGGAGGTGACCGTGGGTGAACACGTGCAGATGCTGCGTGAAAACGAGTCGATCTATATCCCGCTCGGCGAAGTGCACCGCCTTTCCAACCCTGGCAAGATCCTGCTGGAACTGATCGAAGTGCAGACGGGCTCCTATCTCGGCGAAGATGACATCATTCGCCTGGTCGATGAATTCGGCCGAAGCTGAGATCTTCGACAGCATCGATTTCAAAGCGGTGGGCGAAAGCCCGCCGCTTTTATTTTGGCACCCCATGCAATGGCTCTGATTGAGCGCCGAGACGCCTTGCATTCTTCCGCTGCATTGCACACACTGCCGACGGGAACAGCAAATGCCGCACAACGATGCGAGCTAGGCAAGAGAAAATATGGCGATCAAAGCAAGCATTTATCATCTCACCCATTATAAATACGACAATCCGGTCCGCCTCGGCCCTCAAATCATTCGCTTAAAACCCGCTCCGCATTCCAAGACGCGCGTCCTCAGCCATTCGCTGAAGGTAACGCCCTCCAATCATTTCGTGAATCTGCAGCAGGACCCCTACGGCAACTATCTTGCCCGCTTCGTTTTTCCCGATCCGGCGACCGAGCTGAAGATCGAGGTCGATCTCGTCGCCGATATGACGGTCTACAATCCCTTCGACTTCTTCGTCGAAGAGGAAGCCACCAAATGGCCCTTCGATTATCCCGAGACCATTCGCGAAGATCTGTCGATCTATATGAAGCCGGAGGAGCCCGGACCGCGCCTTGCGGCTTTCCTCGCAACGCTTGACCGCTCCGAGCAACGCACCGTCGACATGATCGTCGGCCTCAATGCGCGGCTGCAGCATGAAATCGGCTATGTCATTCGCCTGGAAACCGGCGTGCAGACACCGGAAGAAACGCTGGAAAAGGCAAAGGGGTCCTGTCGCGACACGAGCTGGCTGCTCGTCCAGGTTCTCCGCCATCTCGGCCTCGCCGCACGCTTCGTTTCGGGCTACCTCATCCAGCTCACGCCGGACCTGAAGGCGCTCGATGGCCCCTCGGGCACGGAATACGACTTTGCCGACCTGCATGCCTGGGCGGAGGTCTATCTTCCCGGCGCCGGCTGGGTCGGCCTCGATCCGACCTCGGGCCTGCTGACGGGCGAGAGCCATATTCCGCTCGCCGCCACACCGCACTATCGCAATGCAGCACCAATCTCCGGCGGCTATTTCGGCGAAGCTGAAACTGAATTCGACTTTGATATGAAAGTCGCCCGCGTTGCCGAGCATCCGCGCATCACCAAGCCCTTCTCCGATGAGAGCTGGGAAGCGCTGAATGCGCTCGGCGAAGAAGTCGACCGTATCCTGAAAAGCGACGATGTACGCCTGACCATGGGCGGTGAGCCGACCTTCATCTCGATCGACGATTTCCAGTCGGAAGAATGGAATACCGCCGCTGTCGGCCCAACCAAGCGCGACAGGGCCGATCAACTGATCCGCCTCCTGCGCGAGCGCTTCGCGCCTGGCGGCTTCCTGCATTATGGCCAGGGCAAATGGTACCCGGGTGAGAGCCTGCCGCGCTGGACCTTCTCGCTCTACTGGCGCAAAGACGGCCGGCCGGTCTGGCAGAATCCGGCTTTAATTGCCGAAGAGACTGTAAAGACCGGCGCGAGTGCGGACGACGCCGAGAAGCTTCTGACCGCGATAGCCAGGGAATTGGCGATCGCGCCGGACATGGTTCAGCCGGCCTATGAGGACCCGGCGGAATGGATCATCAAGGAAGGCAGCCTGCCGGAGAATGTTGATCCGTCCAATTCGAAACTGAAGGATCCGGAGGAGCGCAGCCGTATCGCCCGCGTCTTCGAGCGCGGACTGACGACGGCGACCGGCTATATCCTTCCGGTTCAGGCCTGGAATGCGCGCGCCAGCCGCACGCGCTGGATCAGCGAAAAATGGCGTACGCGCCGCGGCAGGATTTTCCTGGTGCCGGGCGATTCCCCTGTCGGCTATCGCCTTCCGCTCGGGACCCTCCCCTATGTGCCGCCGTCGCGTTATCCCTATATCCATACCGCAGATCCTTCGATTCCGCGTACGCCGTTGCCGGAGGTGTTCGTGCCCGCCGGCCGCGCCATGCCTGAAGCCTCTTTTCAAGCGGACGAAACCCTACAATTGCGCGTCGAACAGACGCTCGGCGAAATCGGCGGTGCTGTACGCACCGCGATCTCGGCCGAGCCGCGCGACGGTCGGCTCTGCGTCTTCATGCCGCCGGTCGAACGGATCGAGGACTATCTCGAACTACTGGCCGCGGCCGAGAATGCGGCGGCGGAACTTGGACTACCGGTGCATATCGAAGGCTATTCGCCGCCACAGGACGAGCGCATCAACGTTATCCGCGTCGCCCCCGATCCCGGCGTGATCGAAGTCAACATTCACCCGGCGTCGAATTGGCAGGAATGCGTCGACATCACCACCGCGGTCTATGAAGAGGCCCGGCAGACGCGCCTCGGAACCGACAAGTTCCTGATCGACGGCCGCCATACCGGCACCGGCGGCGGCAACCATGTCGTCGTCGGCGGCGCCAATCCGAATGACAGCCCGTTCCTGCGTCGGCCCGACCTTCTCAAGAGCCTGGTATTGCATTGGCAGCGCCACCCTTCGCTCTCCTATCTCTTCTCCGGCCTATTCATCGGCCCGACCAGCCAGGCGCCGCGCATCGACGAGGCGCGCCACGACAGCCTCTACGAGCTGGAAATCGCGCTGGCGCAGGTGCCGGCACCCGGTCGTGGCATCCCGCCGCTGCCCTGGCTGATCGATCGCCTGTTCCGCAACCTTCTGACCGATGCCAGCGGCAATACCCACCGCTCGGAGATCTGCATCGACAAGCTGTTTTCCCCGGATGGACCGACCGGCCGCCTTGGGCTGGTGGAACTGCGCGGCTTTGAAATGCCGCCGAACGCGCGCATGAGCCTTGCCCAGCAATTGCTGGTCCGCGCCCTCATCGCCCGCTTCTGGCGCAACCCGATCGACGGCAAGTTTGTCCGCTGGGGCACATCGCTGCACGACCGTTTCATGCTGCCGCATTATATCTGGCACGACTTCCTCGATGTGCTGACGGATCTCCGGGAAAACGGCTTCGACCTTCGTCCCGAATGGTTCCAGGCGCAGCTGGAATTCCGCTTCCCTTTCTGCGGCGAGGTCGAATACGAGGGCAGCAAGCTGGAGCTGCGCCAGGCCCTGGAGCCGTGGCATGTCATGGGCGAAGAAGGCGCGATCGGCGGCACTGTCCGTTATGTCGATTCGTCGGTGGAACGGCTGCAGGTGCGGCTCGAAACCAACAATCCCTCACGCTACACCGTAGCCTGCAACGGCCGCGCCGTGCCGCTGACGCCGACGGGCACCTCAGGTGTTTCTGTTGCCGGCGTCCGCTACAAGGCCTGGCATCCTGCTTCGGGCCTGCATCCGGTTCTGCCTATCGACACGCCGTTGACCTTCGATATTTATGATACATGGTCGAAGCGTTCGATTGGCGGCTGCATCTACCATGTTGCCCATCCGGGTGGCCGGAACTATGACACCTTTCCCGTCAACGGCAACGAGGCCGAGGCGCGGCGCCTGGCGCGATTCGAACCTTGGGGACATAAGGCGGGCGGCTATAATCTGCGTGCGGAATCAGTGTCGGGGGAGTTTCCGCTGACGCTTGATCTTAGGCGGCCGATAGGAGTTTGAAACAGGAATAGGCATGGGTAAAAAACCAGCGACGGAGCGGCGAGACGATATAAGGGCTGGCATCGGCAACGATCCGGCCTTTGCCTATTCGGCTTTGCCCGGCGTCGCCGACGAAATGGTCGACAATAAAGGTGCGGTGCGGCCGGTCTGGCAAAACCTGCTCGCTGCACTGACCCGCATGCCGGAAAAGGAACTCCTGGAACGTTTCGCCCGCGCCGACCGCTATCTACGCGACGCCGGCGTGTTCTACCGAGCCTATGAAGCAAAGGGCGTCAGCGAACGCAACTGGCCGATTTCGCATATTCCCGTGCTGATCGACGAGCGCGAATGGCAGACGCTGTCGGCCGGCCTGCGTCAGCGCGCCGACCTGCTTGAAGAGATCATTGCCGATATCTACGGCGATAACCGACTGGTCAACGAAGGCTTGCTGCCGCCGGCGCTCATCGCCGCCAATCCTGAATTCCTGCGGCCGCTCGTTGGCATCAAACCCGCCGACGGGCACTATCTTCACTTCCTCGCCTTCGAGGTCGGCCGTGGGCCGGACGGCAATTGGTGGGTGTTGGCCGACCGCGCCCAGGCTCCGTCCGGCGCCGGTTTCGCGCTGGAGACCCGTGTGGCCACCACGCGCGCTTTCTCCGATATCTATGCTGAAACCAAGGTCCACCGCCTCGCTTCTTTTTTTGGCGCCTTCCGCGACGCGTTGCAGGGCGTGAAGCGCGGTGCGACCGACCGCATCGCCGTCCTGACGCCGGGGCCGGCCAACGAGACCTACTACGAACACGCCTATATTGCCCGCTATCTCGGCTTCATGCTGCTCGAGGGCGAGGACATTACCGTCGTCGACGATCAGATGATGGTGCGCACCGTCGCGGGCTTAAAGCCGATCAGCGTGCTTTGGCGACGCCTCGACGCGTCCTATGCCGATCCGCTGGAGCTCAATCAGCAATCCCATATCGGCACGCCCGGCATGGTCGAGGCCTTGAGGGCGCAAAGCGTCACCATCGTCAACGCGCTCGGTTCCGGCATTCTGGAAACCCGCGCGCTTCTCGCCTTCATGCCCACCATCTGCCGGCAGTTGCGTGGTGAAGACCTGATGCTGCCATCGATCGCCACCTGGTGGTGCGGACAGAAAGCCGAGCGCGAGCACGTCGCCGCGCATATCGAAAAAATGGTGATCGGCCCCGCCTATTCCTGCATGCCTTTCTTCGACGACAACGGCCAGTCGGTATTGGGCTCGACGCTGCGCACCACCGCCAAGGAATCGATTGCCGATTGGCTGACGAGGGACGGGCAGAAACTGGTCGGCCAAGAGGTCGTCACGCTGTCGACAACGCCCGCATGGGTAAACGGCAAGCTGCTGCCGAGGCCGATGAGCCTGCGCGTCTTCGCCGCCCGCACCGAAAACGGCTGGCAGATCATGCCCGGCGGCTTTGCCCGCATCGGCAGCGGCGACGATGTCGCCGCCATCGCCATGCAGGCCGGTGGGTCCGCCGCCGATGTCTGGATCGTTTCCGACAAGCCGGTGGAGCGCCACACGCTGTTGCCGACCGAGGAGACCTTCACCCGCAACATGCCCGGCAGCCTGCCGAGCCGCGCCGCCGACAATCTCTTCTGGCTCGGCCGCTATATCGAACGCGCCGAAGGAGCGTTGCGCATCCTGCGCGCCTGGCACGGGCGCTTCGCCGAGGCCGCCGATCCTACCCAGCCGCTGCTCGCCGCCGTCAGCGCCTATCTCGCGGCCGTGGATATCGACACCGAGGAAGCCGTACCGGAAAACCTGCTGCGCAATATCGACAGCGCAGTCTATTCCGCCAGCAACATCCGTGATCGCTTCTCGCCGGATGGCTGGCTGGCACTGAACGACCTCGCCAAGACGGCGCGGCGCTTCAAGGAAAAGGTCAAATCCGGCGACGATGCCAGCCATGCCATGACGATCCTGCTGCGCAAGCTCGCGGGCTTTGCCGGTCTCGTGCATGAAAACATGTACCGCTTCACCGGCTGGCGTTTTCTATCGCTCGGCCGCTATATCGAGCGCGGCCTGCATATGACGCGCCTGCTTGGCTACATGTCCGGCCCGGAGGCGCCCGACGGCGCGCTCGACATGCTGCTCGAAATCGGCGACAGCGTCATGACCCATCGCCGCCGCTACAACGTCAATACCGCGCGCCTGACGGTGACCGATCTCCTGGCGCTCGATCCGCTCAACCCGCGCTCAATTCTCTTTCAGATGAACGAAATCCACCGCGAAGTGGAGCAATTGCCGAACGCCTTGGTCAACGGCCAGATGTCGCCCTTCTATCGCGAGGCCATGCGGTTGCATTCAGGTCTGGCGGTCATGACCCCGGAAACGATGAATGGCGAGGTTTACAAGCAGCTGGAACGGGAGTTGGAACGGCTCTCCGATCTCCTGGCCCAGACCTATCTCGGATGATGTCATGCTTTACGACCTGTCGCTGCACATGGGCTATATCTACGACGTGCCGGCCAGCGGCGCGCGCCACATCATGCGCGTGCTGCCGCTGTCACTGGCCAATCGTCAGCGCCTGATTGCCGGCTCGCTGAAAGTCACCCCGCATCCCGACGAACAGTCGAACTTCACAGATTTTTTCCAGCATCCCGCAACCTCGATCCTGGTCCGCAACCCACATGAAAAGCTCGATATCCGCATGCAGGCGCGGGTGCAGGTGGAAAGCCAGCCGCTTACCGCCGACTTCTCGCCCGTACTCGCAAGGCTGCCGGATGAGATTGGCGATTGCTGGTCGGTAGAACCGTCCTCGCCGCATCATTTCATCGGCACAAGCCCACGCCTGCCGGAGACGACAGAAATCGCGGATTACGCCCGGCAATGGGCGGCGACCAACCTGACGGTTATGCAGATCGCCCATGCCGTCTGCGCCCAGATCCACAAGGATTTCGTCTACGACCCCAAGGCGACAACGGTCGACACCACGCCAAAAGAGGCATTCCGCTTGAAACGCGGGGTGTGCCAGGATTTCGTGCATGTGATGATCATCGCGCTGCGCAGCCTCGGCATTCCGGCCGGCTATGTCAGCGGCTTCCTGCGCACCATCCCGCCCCCTGGCGAGGAACGGCTGGAAGGCGCTGACGCCATGCATGCCTGGGTGCGCATCTGGTGCGGTGAAACGGCAGGCTGGATCGAGCTCGATCCGACCAACAACATCCCTGCCGGAACCGACCATATCGTCGTCGCCTACGGCCGCGATTATTCCGACGTCGCCCCCGTCATCGGTGTGCTGAAGAGCTATGGCAGCCAGAAGACGGTTCAAGCAGTCGATGTTATTCCGTTGAAACAGCAATAGCTTAAATAAAACCATAACGGGAATAATCCAGCTATTCCGTAAAAGTCGAACGATCTTCTAAACGGCGCACTGAGAGTTTTCGCCGATAGTCACCGTCAATTCTGAGGCTTACACTCTTTGGACGGACGTGATGATCACCGGTTCGAGCAAATTTCGCAGCATTCAACGCCTTTTGCGCGATCGCGCCGGCAATTTCGGCATATTGACCGCACTGCTGCTCGTTCCGGTGTCTTTGGCAGCGGGCGCGGCAATTGATTATTCCACGGCCATCGCTCAGCGTACCAATCTGCAGGAAATTGCCGATAGCGCCGCACTTGCCGGCGGTGAGATATACGACGGAACCAATTTTTCGACTGCCAAAGCTACGGCACAGGCTTTCATCGATGCCTACGCAGCAACCACACCCATTGGCCTCGCCTCTAACATAACGGCGAACGGGAACACGCTGCAGGTGACGTTGACCGGCTCCGTTCCGACGACGCTGATGCGGCTCGGCAATGTCAACAATGTCGATATCAGCGTCAACGCCGCTTCTTATTCGCCGCCCAAGCCCCAGCAGGTGACGCTCACACCGACGAAAGCGCAGGGCTATTATTACAAGAAGGTTACCATTCGAGTTGTGCGGCCGAATACGACATCGGAAGTCGTTCTCGGCACGGTGACCTACCAACCGACCACACATAACGACTCCGGCCAGGGCACTATGGTAGTAAATCCGCCGGGCGCCATAAATCTTGGTCAATACACGAAGCTTGTCTTGCAAATGGACATCAAGGATGATGGTTGCCCCACCGGCCAAACCGCCTCGGTCAGCAGCAACAATGCCGTTAAATGCAGCAAAAGCTCTAGGGCAGCAGATCAGAAATACGATCTGACATTGCGCACCGATAACCCCGATACTTCATATTACCTTTTCGTCAATGGGCAGCAACTTCCGAAGGGAATAACAGTACCCATCGAAAATTATTTCGGCTGCCAGTCACCTCAGAATCACGCTTGGGAAGACGGCGGCGGCTGGGAGCGGCAAGACATCTTCTACACAATCTCCTCGGTTTGCGCGTCTGCTGATGGCGCTGCCGTCCGTTTGACGCAATAGAACTAGTCGGGAAGATCGAAGGCGCATCGGAGGATAGATTGCTCAGGAACGGTCCGGGTTGTCTCGTCTATCGCTGATTTGGACCGCGCTCGAAGAAAATGACGCTTCTGACCAAATAACAACCGGGGCGCGACGCGCCCGAAACCACAAATAGATCGTAAAAACAAAAGCCGCGCTGGAATAATCCAGGGCGGCTTTCGCTCGTTAGGTAATCCAACGATAAGAGCCGGAAAAACAACCGAAATCAAGTCTTTTTGGCACATCGAGAGCGTTTGCTCGGTATTTTTGCATCTGCAACATTCACTTGTTGCAACAGCTTTACATCGGTGCATAAACTGCTACGTAGAGGCAGTGGCAAATTGATCTAGTTAGGCGTAACACCCTGAATATAAATCACAAATGGCGAGACTTGATAGTATGAATAACTTGACCAAGGCCAATCTCCCCGTTCCTGCGCCCCGCAGTTCCCGCCCCGAAATCCTGGCGGAAGAAATCATCGAGCGTCTGACCTATCGCATCGGCAAGGACGCAAAAGTTGCCAAGCCGCACGATTGGCTGACGGCGACGATCCTTGTCGTTCGCGACCGCGTCATCGACAAGTGGATGGAATCGACCCGCAAGGTCTACGAGACCGGTGCGAAGCGCGTCTACTATTTGTCGCTTGAATTCCTCATTGGCCGCCTGATGCGCGATGCCGTTTCGAACCTTGGCCTGATGGAGGAGATCACTAATGCGCTCTCCTCGCTCGGCGTCGACATCCGCGTCATTGCCGGCCTCGAGCCCGATGCGGCACTCGGCAACGGCGGCCTTGGCCGTCTCGCCGCCTGCTTCATGGAGTCGATGGCGACCGTAGACGTCCCGGCCTACGGCTACGGCATTCGTTATGTCCACGGCCTCTTCCGCCAGCAGATGGCCGACGGCTGGCAGGTGGAACTGCCGGAAACCTGGCTCGCCCATGGCAATCCCTGGGAATTCGAGCGTCAGGAAAGCGCCTATGAAATCGGTTTCGGCGGCGCCGTCGAATTCGTCAGCGGCCATGACGACCAGCCGCGCTATGTCTGGAAGCCGGCTGAGCGCGTCATCGCCGCCGCCTTCGATACGCCCGTCGTCGGCTGGCGCGCCAAGCGCGTCAATACGCTGCGCCTCTGGTCGGCACAGCCGATCGACCCGATCCTGCTCGACGCCTTCAATGCTGGCGACCATATCGGCGCACTGCGCGAAAGCAACAAGGCCGAAAGCCTGACCCGCGTTCTCTATCCGGCCGATGCAACGCCCGCCGGCCAGGAGCTGCGCCTGCGTCAGGAATTCTTCTTCTCGTCCGCTTCGCTGCAGGACATTCTGCGCCGCCATCTGCAGCAATATGACGATCTGACCAATCTTGCAGACAAGGTTGCAATCCAACTGAACGACACCCATCCGGCCGTCTCCGTCGCCGAAATGATGCGCCTGCTGGTCGATGTTCACGGCATCGAGTTCGATGCCGCCTGGGATATCACCCGCAACACTTTCGGCTACACCAACCACACGCTTCTGCCGGAAGCGCTGGAAAGCTGGCCGGTGCCGCTGTTCGAACGGCTGCTGCCGCGCCACATGCAGATCATTTACGCGATCAACGCCAAGATCCTGGTCGAAGCCCGCAAGGCCCGCAATTTCAGCGATGCTGAAATCCGCTCGATCTCGCTGATTGATGAAAACGGCGACCGCCGCCTTCGCATGGGCAATCTTGCCTTCGTCGGCTCCCACTCGATCAACGGCGTCTCGGCGCTCCACACCGATCTGATGAAGGTCACCGTCTTCGCCGACCTGCACAAGCTCTATCCGGATCGCATCAACAACAAGACCAACGGCATCACGCCGCGTCGCTGGCTCATGCAATGCAATCCGGGCCTGACCAGCCTCGTTCGCGAAGCCATTGGCGACGCGTTCCTCGACGATGCGGAGAAGCTGAAGCCACTCGACCAGTTTTCCCGCGATCGCGCCTTCCAGGAAAAGTTCGCCGCCGTCAAACGCGCCAACAAGGTACAGCTTTCCAATCTGGTCGCCAGCCGCATGGGCATCAAGCTTGATCCCAATGCCATGTTCGACATCCAGATCAAGCGCATCCATGAATATAAGCGCCAGCTTCTCAACATCATCGAAGCCATCGCTCTCTACGACCAGATCCGCTCGCGTCCAGAACTGGACTGGCAGCCGCGCGTAAAACTGTTCGCCGGCAAGGCGGCGCCGAGCTACCACAACGCCAAGCTGATCATCAAGCTGATCAACGATGTCGCCCGCGTCATCAACAACGACCCATCGGTGCGCGGCCTGCTGAAGGTCGTCTTCGTACCGAACTACAATGTCTCGCTCGCCGAAGTTATGGTTCCGGCCGCCGACCTCTCCGAGCAGATCTCGACCGCCGGCATGGAAGCATCCGGCACAGGCAACATGAAGTTCGGCCTCAACGGTGCGCTGACCATCGGCACACTGGACGGCGCCAATGTCGAAATGCGCGACAATGTCGGCGAAGACAACATCGTCATCTTCGGCCTGAAGGCCGACGAGGTTGCCAATTTGCGCAGCGACGGCCACGATCCCCGGGCCATTATCGAACACTCGCGCGAACTGGCGCAGGCGCTTTCAGCGATCGCGTCGGGCGTCTTCTCTCCGGACGACCGCACTCGCTATGCCGGCCTGATCGACGGCATTTATGCCCATGACTGGTTCATGGTCGCAGCCGATTTCGATGCCTATGCAGCAGCCCAACGCGACGTCGATACCCTCTGGGCCAATTCCTCGGAGTGGTATGCCAAGACGATCAACAATACCGCTCGCATGGGCTGGTTCTCCTCCGACCGGACGATCCGCCAATACGCCAAGGAAATCTGGAGAGCTGGATGACAAAGCCGAAAAAACCCGCTGACGGCATCGCCTTGAGGGATATTTCGGCAGACGAGATTGCTGCAATTCTCGCAGGCACGCACTCCGATCCATTCGCCGTTCTCGGCGTGCACAGGACCGATGATGGCTTCATCGCCCGTTGCTTCATTCTCGGCGCAGAAGCCGTCACTGCGACGGCGCTGGACGGCTCCGTCATCGGCGAGTTGGATTGTCTCGATCCGGCCGGGTTCTTTTCCGGTAACATCACGGTCACCAAGCAACAGCCGGTGCGCTATCGCGCCCGGCGCGGCGACGCCGAATGGGCAGTGACCGATCCCTACAGCTTCGGCCCGGTCCTCGGGCCGATGGACGATTACTTCGTCCGCGAGGGCACACATCTCCGCCTGTTCGACAAGATGGGCGCACACCCGTTGAAACACGAGGGCGTGCAGGGCTTTCACTTTGCCGTCTGGGCGCCTAACGCGCAGCGCGTTTCGGTCGTCGGCGACTTCAACAACTGGGATGGCCGCCGGCATGTCATGCGCTTTCGCTCGGATTCCGGCATCTGGGAAATCTTCGCACCCGACATCCCGGCGGGCGTAGCCTACAAGTTCGAAATCCGCGGCCATGACGGCGTGGTCTTGCCACTGAAGGCCGACCCCTTCGCCCGCCGCAGTGAACTGCGGCCGAAGACCGCTTCGGTCACGGCCAACGAAATGACCCAGGTCTGGGAAGACGAGGCTCACCAGGAACATTGGGCCGGTATCGATAAGCGTCGCCAGCCGATTTCGATCTACGAGGTACATGCCGGCTCATGGCAGCGCCGCGACGACGGCTCGATGCTGTCCTGGGACGAGCTTGCCTCGCGCCTCATTCCCTATTGCGTCGACATGGGCTTCACGCATATCGAATTCCTACCGATCACCGAACATCCCTACGACCCCTCCTGGGGTTACCAGACCACGGGCCTCTATGCACCAACGGCCCGGTTCGGCGAGCCGGAAGGCTTTGCCCGCTTCGTCAACGGCTGTCACAAAGTCGGTATCGGCGTCATCCTCGACTGGGTGCCGGCGCATTTCCCGACGGACGAGCATGGACTGCGCTGGTTTGACGGCACTGCGCTCTACGAACACGAAGACCCGCGCAAGGGCTTTCATCCCGACTGGAATACCGCGATCTACAATTTCGGACGCACGGAAGTTCTCGCCTACCTGCAGAACAATGCGCTCTATTGGGCCGAAAAATTCCATCTCGATGGCGTGCGCGTCGATGCCGTCGCCTCGATGCTTTATCTCGACTATTCCCGCAAGCACGGCGAATGGATCCCGAACGAATATGGCGGCAACGAGAACCTGGAGGCTGTTCGCTTCCTGCAATCGATGAATACCAGGCTTTATGGTTCGCATCCGGGCGTGATGACCATCGCCGAGGAATCGACCTCCTGGCCGAAAGTGTCGCAGCCGGTGCACGAAGGCGGCCTCGGCTTCGGCTTCAAATGGAATATGGGCTTCATGCACGACACGCTGAGCTATCTCGCCCGCGAGCCCGTGCACCGTAAATATCATCATAACGAGCTGACGTTCGGCCTGATCTACGCCTTCTCCGAAAATTTCGTTCTGCCGCTCTCCCATGATGAAGTCGTGCACGGCAAGGGTTCGCTGATCGCCAAGATGGCGGGTGACGACTGGCAGAAGTTTGCCAACCTGCGCGCCTACTACGCCTTCATGTGGGGTTATCCGGGCAAGAAGCTGTTGTTCATGGGCCAGGAATTTGCCCAATGGAGTGAGTGGAGCGAAGCCCGCGCGCTGGATTGGAATCTCCTGCAGTACCGCATGCATGAGGGCATGCGGCGCCTGGTGCGCGATCTCAATTTGACCTATCGCAGCAAACCGGCATTGCACGCCCGTGACTGCGAAGGCGATGGCTTCGAATGGTTGATCGTCGAGCACTTCGAGAATTCGGTCTTTGCTTGGCTGCGCAAGGCACCCGGCGAAAAGCCAATCGCGGTCATTACCAATTTCACGCCTGTCTACCGCGAGAATTATAATTTGCGCCTGCCAGCCGAGGGACGGTGGCGCGAAATACTGAATACCGATGCCGACATTTACGGCGGCAGCGGTAAGGGCAACGGCGGACGCGTGCAGGCTGTTAGTGCAGGCGGAGGCATACAAGCGACAATAACGCTACCTCCCCTGGCGACGATCATGCTCGAACCGGAATTTTGAGACCAACAGACAGGGAGGAATGAAATGGTAGAAAAACGTATCCAGCCGCTGGCACGCGATGCCATGGCCTACGTTCTTGCCGGCGGCAGGGGCAGCCGCCTGAAAGAGCTGACCGACCGCCGCGCCAAACCTGCCGTCTACTTTGGTGGCAAGACGAGAATCATCGACTTCGCTCTGTCCAACGCGCTGAACTCCGGTATCCGCCGCATCGGCGTCGCTACCCAGTACAAGGCGCACTCCCTGATCCGCCACATGCAACGCGGCTGGAACTTCCTGCGCCCGGAGCGTAACGAAAGCTTCGACATCCTGCCGGCGAGCCAGCGCGTTTCCGAGACGCAGTGGTACGAAGGCACGGCCGACGCAGTCTATCAGAACATCGACATCATCGAGCCCTACGGTCCGGAATACATGGTCATCCTCGCCGGCGACCATATCTACAAGATGGACTATGAATGGATGCTGCAGCAGCACGTCGATTCCGGTGCCGACGTCACCATCGGCTGCCTGGAAGTGCCGCGCATGGAAGCCGTCGGCTTCGGCGTCATGCACGTCGACGAGAAAGACCAGATCATCGACTTCGTCGAAAAGCCGGCCGACCCGCCTGGTATTCCGGGCAATCCAGACTTCGCGCTGGCGTCTATGGGCATCTACGTGTTCCACACGAAGTTCCTGATCGACTGCCTGCGCCGCGACGCCGCCGACCCGAACTCCAGCCGCGATTTCGGCAAGGACATCATCCCTGACATCGTCAAGAACGGCAAGGCCATCGCCCATCGCTTTACGCAGTCCTGCGTTCGCTCCGACTTCGAGCGCGAGGCCTATTGGCGAGACGTCGGGACGGTCGACGCCTACTGGCAGGCCAATATCGACCTGACCGCCGTCGTGCCGGAACTCGATATCTACGACAAATCCTGGCCGATCTGGACCTATGCCGAAATCACGCCGCCGGCCAAGTTCGTTCATGACGATGAGGACCGCCGCGGTTCGGCCGTCTCCTCCGTCGTCGCCGGTGACTGCATCATCTCCGGTGCGACCCTGTCGAACAGCCTGTTGTTTACCGGCGTGCGCGCCAATTCCTATTCCAAGCTGGAAGGGGCCGTCGTGCTGCCGAGTGTCAAGATTGGCCGCCGCGCCCAGTTGAAGAATGTCGTCATCGACCACGGCGTCACCATTCCGGAAGGTCTGGTCGTCGGCGAGGATCCGGAACTGGATGGCAAGCGCTTCCGCCGCACGGAAAATGGTATCTGCCTGATCACCCAGACAATGATCGACAAGCTGGATATCTGACATATGAAAGTTCTTTCGGTTTCGTCCGAAGTCTTCCCTTTGATCAAGACAGGGGGTCTGGCCGATGTGGCCGGCGCCCTGCCTATCGCACTCAAGCCCTACGGCGTCGAAACGAAGACCCTGATCCCGGGCTATCCCGCGGTCATGAAAGCCATCCGCCATCCGGTGGCTCGTCTCGAATTCGCCGATCTGCTCGGCGAGAAAGCGACGGTCTTCGAGGCTGAGCACGACGGGGGTTCCCTCCTCGTGCTCGACGCACCGGCTTACTACAACCGCACCGGCGGCCCTTATGTCGACGCTACCGGCAAGGACTATCCCGATAATTGGCGGCGTTTTGCTGCCTTGTCGCTCGCCGGATCGGAAATCGCTGCCGGCCTGCTGCCAGGCTGGGTGCCGGATCTGGTGCACGTGCACGACTGGCAGTCAGCCATGGTGCCGGTCTACATGCGTTACAATCCGACGCCGGAGCTGCCGAGCGTACTCACCATCCACAATATCGCCTTCCAGGGCCAATTCGGCTCGGACATCTTCCCCGGCTTGCGTCTGCCTCCACATGCCTTCTCGATAGAAGGTGTCGAATATTATGGCGATGTCGGCTTCCTCAAAGGCGGCCTGCAGACCGCACTCGCCCTTACCACCGTCAGCCCTTCCTATGCCGAGGAAATCCTGACGCCGGAATTCGGCATGGGCCTCGAAGGCGTGATTGCCAGCCGAGCAAACAGCCTGCACGGAATTGTGAACGGCATTGACGACGGCATCTGGAATCCAGAAACCGACCCGATGATCGCGCAGACCTATGGAGCAGCGACGCTGAAAGACCGCGCCGCGAACCGCAAGCTCGTGATCGAGCATTTTGGTCTGGACGATGATGACGGGCCGATTTTTTGCGTCGTCAGCCGCCTGACCTGGCAGAAAGGCATGGATCTGCTCGCCCGCATCTCCGGCGATATCGTCCGGCTGGGCGGCAAGCTCGCCATCCTCGGTGCCGGCGATGCCGCTCTCGAAGGCGCGCTTTTTGCCGCCGCCGGCCGTTATCGCGGCCGTGTCGGCGTGTCGGCCGGCTATAATGAGCCGATGTCGCATCTGATGCAGGCCGGCTGCGACGCCATCATCATTCCATCCCGTTTCGAACCCTGTGGCCTCACGCAGCTTTATGGCTTACGCTATGGCTGCCTGCCGATCGTCGCGCGCACGGGTGGCCTCAACGACACCATCATTGACGCCAACCACGCCGCGCTGCAGGCAAAAGTCGCGACCGGCATTCAGTTTTCGCCCGTCACAGCCGACGGACTGCTGCAGGCCATCCGCCGCGCCATGCACCTTTTCCAGGATCGAAAGGTCTGGACGCAGATGCAAAAGCAGGGCATGAAATCCGACGTATCCTGGGGCAAGAGCGCAGAACGCTATGCAGCCCTCTACTCCAGCCTTGTCTCGAGAGGCGCTTAACCAGATGATTAAAACCATTCCCACCAAACCCTATGCGGATCAGAAGCCTGGTACTTCAGGCCTCCGGAAGAAGGTTCCCGTATTTCAGCAGCCGAACTACGCCGAGAACTTCATCCAGTCGATTTTCGATTCGCTCGAAGGCTATCAGGGCAAATGCCTCGTCATCGGCGGCGATGGCCGCTTTTATAATCGCGAAGTCATCCAGAAGGCCATCAAGATGGCCGCCGCCAATGGCTTTGGCAAGGTGATGGTTGGCAAGGGGGGCATTCTCTCGACGCCCGCCGCCTCGAACATCATCCGCAAATATAAGGCGTTCGGCGGCATCGTGCTGTCGGCCAGCCACAATCCCGGCGGCCCGACCGAAGACTTCGGTATCAAATACAATATCGGCAATGGCGGCCCGGCGCCGGAAAAGATCACCGACGCGATCTACGAACGCACCAAGGTCATCGAAAGCTACAAGATCGCCGATTTTGCCGACATCAATCTCGACCGCATCGGCCGCGAGGATGTAGGCGGCATGATCGTCTCGGTCATCGATCCGGTCGAAGACTATGCTGCTCTGATGGAAGAGCTGTTCGATTTCGGCGCCATCCGCAACCTCATCAGCCTCGGTTTCCGCCTCTGTTTCGACGCGATGAGCGCGGTGACCGGCCCCTATGCCAAGGAAATCTTCGAAATCCGCCTCGGCGCGCCGGGCGGCTCGGTCCGCAATTTCCTGCCGCTGCCGGACTTCGGCGGCCATCACCCGGACCCGAACCTCGTCTATTGCAAAGAGCTCTATGACGAAATGATGGGCGAGGATGCACCCGATTTCGGCGCTGCATCGGACGGCGACGGCGACCGCAACCTGATTATCGGCAAGGGCATCTACGTCACGCCATCGGATAGCCTGGCGATCCTTGCCGCCAATGCCAATCTGGCACCCGGCTATTCACACGGGATTGCCGGTATCGCCCGCTCCATGCCAACCAGCGGAGCCGCCGACCGTGTCGCCGAAAAGCGCGGCATCGGCATCTACGAGACGCCGACCGGTTGGAAATTCTTCGGCAATCTGCTTGACGCCGGCATGGCGACGATCTGCGGCGAGGAAAGCTCCGGCACCGGCTCCAATCACGTCCGCGAAAAGGATGGTCTCTGGGCCGTGCTGCTCTGGCTCAACATCCTTGCCGTGCGCGGTGAGAGCGTCATCGACATCGTCACGCAGCATTGGGCGACCTATGGCCGCAACTATTATTCCCGCCACGACTATGAAGGCGTCGACACCGATGCCGCCAATGGCCTGATCAGCGCGCTGCGCGAGAAGCTGCCGACCTTGCCGGGCACGAAATTCGGCGATCTCACCGTTTCTGCCGCCGACGATTTTGCCTATCACGATCCGGTCGACAAGTCGGTCAGCCAGCACCAGGGCATCCGCATCCTGTTCGAAGGCGGCTCCCGCGTCGTCTTCCGTCTATCTGGTACTGGCACGACGGGCGCGACCCTGCGTGTCTACATCGAGCGCTACGAGCCGGATCCGACCCGCCACAATATCGAGACTCAGGAAGCGCTGGCCGACCTCATCGCCGCCGCACAGTCGCTTGCCGACATCGAGGGCCGTACCGGTCGCGACGCCCCGACAGTGATCACCTGAACTTATCGCCAAGCCCCTTCGCCCCGCGGCTGCGGGGAGAAGGTGGCCAGGAGCTGCCGAACGAAGTTAGGCGGCGACTGGTCGGATGAGGGGCCCTCTCGGAATTCACCGCGACTGCACAATTTGCCTGACGCGCCGCCCCTCCTCCCCGCCCTTCGATGAACTCAGGAGCGGGGAGAGAGGACAACCTCTAGACGTTCGGAAAGCCCGCGAGACATGCAAGAGCCCGCCACCCGATCTTTCGGCGCTACGGTTACCGACCAAGGCGTGGAATTTGCAGTTTGGTCCAAGCATGCCGACAAGATCGAACTCTGCCTGTTCGATGCCGAGGGTAAGAAAGAGATTGCCCGTCTGCCAATGAAACGCGAAGGCGAAGAGCATCGCCTGGCTGTGGACGGCATCAAGGAACGCGCGCGCTACGGTTTTCGAGCCCATGGCGCATACGATCCGGCTCAAGGTCTATGGTTCGATCCGTCGAAGCTGCTTGCCGACCCCTACGCCAAGGAAATTGACCGGCCCTTCCACTACGATCCACGCCTGACCACGTTCGGCGAGGACACGCAGGATCTGATGCCGAAGGCGATCGTCTCGCGTGACGTACCAGTGAAGCGGGCCAAGCCGCTGTTCCAACCGGGCGGCCTGATCTACGAAATCGCCGTCAAGCCTTTCACAATGCTTCATCCGGAGGTGCCGGCGGAAAAGCGCGGCACGCTCGCCGCCCTCGCCCACCCCGCCGTCATCGCTCATCTCAAGCGCCTGCACGTCGACGCCATCGAGCCGATGCCGATTGTCGCCTGGATCGACGAACGGCATTTGCCTCCGCTCGGACTCAGCAATGGCTGGGGTTATAATCCCGTCGCTTTCATGGCGCTCGACCCGCGTCTTGCCCCCGGCGGTGTCAGGGAATTGCGAGAAACGGTCGCCGCGCTGCACGCCGAAGGCATTGCCGTCATCCTCGATCTCGTCTTCAATCACACCGGCGAGAGCGACCGCTACGGCCCGACGCTGTCATTGCGCGGCCTCGACAACCCTACCTATTTCCGCCATGAGCCGGACCAACCGGGCACATTGATCAATGACACCGGCACCGGCAATACGGTCGCCTGCGATCAACCCGCCACACGCCAGCTCATCATCGACAGCCTGCGCCATTTCGTGCTCCACGCCGGCATCGATGGCTTCCGATTCGACCTCGCGACCGTCCTCGGCCGCACCGCCAAAGGCTTCGACCCCGAAAGCCTGACGCTGCGGTCCCTGTTTGCCGACGACATTCTGGAAGATCGCATCATGATTGCCGAACCCTGGGATATAGGCCCCGGCGGCTATCAGCTCGGCAATTTTCCGGCGCCTTTCCTCGAATGGAACGACCGCGCCCGTGATGATCTGCGCCGCTTCTGGCGCGGCGACGACAACATGATCGGCGACATCGCCACCATCCTCGCTGGCTCCTCGTCCTTTTTCGGTCGCGACGGTCGCGTCCAGACCCGCAGCATCAATTTTCTCGCCGCCCATGACGGCTTCACGCTGATGGACATCGTCTCCTATGCTCACAAGCACAATGAGGCGAACGGCGAGAACAATCGCGACGGCCATAACGAAAACTTCTCCTGGAACAATGGCGTCGAGGGCAAGACGGATGATCCGATCATCCTCCGCAAACGCCGCACCGACATCGAAGCCTTGCTGTCGACGCTCTTCGCTACCCGCGGGACGATCATGCTGACCGCCGGCGATGAAGGCGGGCGCACGCAGCGCGGCAATAACAATGCCTATTGCCAGGACAACGACATCACCTGGATGGACTGGACCGCGCTGGACGAGGAACTGATCGGCCACACCGCCTGGCTCGCCAGCCTCCGCCGTCGCTTTACCGCCTTCAGCGAGATGGAGTTTTTCAACGGTAATGGCGACGTCCTCTGGTTCTCCGCCAAAGGCACGGCGATGACGGTACCCGATTGGGAAAAGTCAGATGCCCAAGTGCTCGGAATGGCGATCGGGACGGAGGATCGCGATACCGGCAAGAAGACCCGCCTCGCCCTGCTGCTCAACCGTGCGAACGGAGAACAGACCTTCAAGCTGCCGGCATCAGGCAAGGGCGGCTGGTCGCTGCTGAATCCGGAGGAGACGAAGACGGTTCGAGGCGAGATCATCGTGCCGGCGCGCTCGGTCAGCTTCCTCATCGAAAACTGAGCCCGTTGACTTTCCGGTCTTATGCGCCAGAAAGATCGAAGGAAGCAGCAAAGCCTGACGAGGATAGAATGCCCGGCGATATTTCGCTTGTTGAGATCATGAAGCTGGTCGGAACCGAGATCGGCGTCTCCGGCTGGATCACGGTCGACCAGACCATGATCGACACTTTCGCCGACGCGACGCTCGATCACCAGTTTATCCACGTCGATCCCGAGCGCGCCAAAGCGGAAACGCCCTATGGCGGCACCATCGCTCACGGCTTCCTGACACTCTCGCTTCTCTCGGCCATGAACTACAGCGGCCTGCCGAAAATCCGCGAGCAGACGATGGGCATCAACTACGGCTTCGAAAAGATCCGCTTCATGTCGCCGGTCAAATGCGGCGCCCGCGTCCGCGGCCATTTCGTACTCGCAGAAACCCGACTTCGCGGCGCCAACATGATGATGCTGACCTACGAGGTCAGCGTCGAGATCGAGAACGAGCGCAAACCAGCCCTGACCGCGACCTGGACGACCATATCGCAGTTCGATCCGAAGGATCGGCCGGAAGGAGCTTAAAGCCCCGCATCCTCCGCGGCCTCAGCCAGAAGGCCGAAGGCGTAGTCGGAAAAGGAGCGCCAGACCTCGACGCGGAACGTCTCTTCATCGAGCCTCAACAGCACGACTTCCGCCTTGCCGAACAAGGTGCGTGAGCAGGCCCCGACCGGGAAAGCCTGCAGCGACAGGTCCTGCGGGCAACCGCCGGTGAGTGTGGCTTCCGCACCGGGGCCGGAAACGATGATCGCGGTGTTGCGGTGGGAGATGTCGGTCGCCGCGTAGAGAACCCCTGCATCGCCTGGGAGGCTGAGCAGATCGGCGCCGCTTTCGTCGATGATGAGCCATTCATCCGGCCCGAGCCAGAGAGCGTAGCGACCGTCCTTGTGCGAAGAGGTCTTTGGCCGCTGCGGTATATCCAGCTTGAGGGCCCAGGACAGACCGGCTATCGAATCGGCAGGTGCGCGCAGCGAGATGCGGCTGGCAGGCGCCGCCGGTGTTAGGCGAACGGTGCCGGAGCCGCCGTGGCCGCCGGCGAGCGGCAGTTTGCGGGTTGCGATATCAGCCATTGATCCGGCCTCCTTCCTTGTCAAAGAACACCAGATCCGTCACCTCGACGGCGATCGTCTTGTCCGGCATCGGCACGTAGAGCGTCTTGCCCATACGCTCGCGGCCACCGGCAACCAATGCGAAGGCAATGGAGCGTCCGAGATTTTCCGACCAGTAAGCCGAGGTGACATGGCCAAGCATGGTCATCGGCTTCGGCTCGTTCGGATCGGCGACGATCTGTGCGCCTTCCTCGAGCACCACCTTCGGATCGCGGGTGATGAGGCCGACGAGCTGTTTGCGCCCTTCCTTGATGAGATCGGGCCGCTTCAGGCCGCGAATGCCGACAAAATCGGTCTTTTTCTTCGATACGGCCCAGGAAAGCCCGGCATCGTCTGGCGTCACCGTGCCGTCGGTATCCTGGCCGACGATGATGTAGCCCTTTTCGGCGCGCAGCACGTGCATGGTCTCGGTGCCGTAGGCGCAAGCGCCCATCGGCTCGGCCCGCGCCCAGACGGCTTCCAGAACCGACTGGCCGTAGTCGGCCGGGACGTTGATTTCAAAGCCAACTTCACCGGTGAAGGAGACCCGGAACAGCCGCGCCGGTACGCCACATACCATGCACTCCGCCACGCTCATATGCGGGAAGGCCTCGTTGGAAAGATCCAGCCCCTCTACCAGCGGCTCGATGATCTCCCGAGCCTTCGGGCCTTGGACGGCGATCACAGCCCATTGCTCGGTCGTCGACGTCAGCCAGACTTTTAGATGCGGGAACTCGGTCTGCAGATAATCTTCCATGTGATGCAGCACGCGCGGCGCACCGCCGGTGGTGGTCGTCACGTGGAACCGGTCGTCAGCCAGACGGCCGACGACGCCGTCGTCATAAACGAAGCCATCCTCGCGCAGCATGATGCCGTAACGGCAGCGGCCGGGCTTCAACGTATCCCAGGCGTTGGTGTAGATGAGGTTCAGGAACTGTGCCGCATCCGGCCCGACCACTTCGATCTTGCCGAGCGTCGAGGCGTCGAACACACCGGCGACTTCGCGCGCCGTGTGGCATTCGCGATCGACGGCCTGATGCATGGTCTCGCCTGGGCGCGGATAGAACCAAGCGCGCTTCCAGTTTCCGACGTCCTCGAAGACAGCACCGTGCGCCTCTTCCCAGGCATGCATCGGCGTCTTGCGCGTGGGATCGAACAGCGAGCCGCGCGAATGGCTGATCAGCGTGCCGTAGGTCACGGGGGTGTAGGGTGCGCGGAAGGTGGTGAGACCGACCTGCGGGATATCCTTGCCGAGCATTTCCGCGGCGATCGCCAGGCCATGCATGTTGGAAAGCTTGCCCTGATCGGAAGCCATGCCGTTGGTGGTGAAACGCTTGATATGTTCGATCGAATGCATCCCCTCACGCACGGCGAGACGGATGTCCTTGGCGCAGACGTCATGCTGGAAGTCGACGAAAGCCTTGGCATTGGTATCTGGCCCCGCACCTTCGGCCGCGCCGATCATGCCGCCGGTCCATTCGAAGGCCTGCTCGGCGTGCAGCAAAATTTTGTTGCCCTCACTACTGGCGCCGACAGCCCGCGCCATTAGTTCTCCGGCGGCAAGCGATTCCTCGATCGCCGCCTGGAGGCCGTCCGTTCCGTTGCAGGCACCAACCGAAAGACAATCCTGAACATAAGTGCCCGGCAGGAAGCGCTGCTTCTCGGTATCGAATTTCAGCTTGCCGCGCGACTGTGAAAACAGATGCACGGAGGGCGTCCAGCCGGCGGAAACGAGTAGCGCGTCGATGGCGATCTTGCGGGAACCGCGGCTGCCGTTACGCGCCACCGTCATCGACGAGATGCGGAGCTTGCCGGCAGTGTCGGTGACAGCATAGCCCGGCAGCACTTCGATGCCGAGCCGCTTTGCTTCCGCGGTCACGGCCTCGCCTGGATGCGAACGACTGTCGACGATGGCGGCGACCGAGACGCCGGCGCGCTTCAGATCGAAGGCGGCCTCATAGGCCGAGTCATGCGCCGTATAGACGCCGATCCTGGCACCGACGGCAACACCGTAGTGGTTGAGATAGGTGCGCGCCGCAGATGCCAGCATGATGCCCGGACGGTCGTTGTTCGGAAACACCATGTGCCGTTCGATCGCGCCCGTCGCCATGATGACGCGCTTGGCGCGGACCTGCCACAAACGCTCGCGCGGCAAATGACGGCCCGGCCTTGCGAGATGATCGGTGACGCGTTCGGCAAGGCCGACGAAATTATGGTTATAGTAGCCGAACGCCGTCGTGCGGGTCAGCACCTCGACATTGTCCATCGAATTGAGCTTGGCAACGACACCCTGAGCCCAGGCAAAGCCTTCGACGCCGTCGATCTTGACGCTGGCGTCAAAGCGTAGCGCCCCGCCCGCTTCCGACTGTTCGTCGCAGAGAATGACCTTGGCGCCGGCCTCGGCTGCAGCGAGCGCCGCCGAAAGACCGGCAACGCCGGCGCCGACCACCAGCACATCGCAATGGGCGTAACGGCTGGCATAATGATCCGGATCTTCTTCGGTCGGCGCGACGCCTAGACCGGCGGCGCGACGGATGAAGGGCTCATAAATATGCTTCCAGGCCGCTTTCGGCCACATGAAGGTCTTGTAGTAGAAGCCCGCGGCGAAGAAGGGCGACAACAGATTGTTGACGCCGCCGACATCGAAGGCGAGCGACGGCCAACGGTTCTGCGATTGGGCCTTCATGCCATCGAAGACCTCCTGCACGCTGGCGCGCACATTCGGCTGCCGGCGGGCCGAATCGCGGGAGATGTCGAGCAACGCGCTCGGCTCTTCTGCGCCGGCCGATAGAATGCCGCGCGGGCGATGATATTTGAACGAGCGGCCGACGAGATGAATACCGTTGGCAAGCAGCGCCGAAGCGACGGTGTCGCCCTCCAGCGCGGTGTAGCTTTTGCCGTCAAAGGTGAAGCGGGCGGTTCTAGCTGGCGTCAGACGGCCCTTGCCCGCAATACGATTGGCGCCGCTCATTTCGCAAATCCCTCTTCTTGTGCCGCTTGTTCTTGTGCATTCTGGTCTTGTAACACCGGCTCTTGGGCGGCCGGCGGCGTCGAAAGATCCGGCTTCGGCTCGCCGGCCTTGTAAGTCCGGTAGAATCGGTCGCTGACCGTATCGCGCGCCGCATTGAAGAAGCGGCCGCAGCCATGGATGTGCCGCCAGCGCTCGAAGATCAGACCCTTCGGATTGTCCCGCAGGAAGAAATATTCCTCGAACTCTTCGTCGGAGATCGCGGCGATATTTTCCGGCCGCACGATATGCGCGTCGCCAGCATTGCGGAACTCCAGTTCCGAACGCTCTTCCTCGCAATAGGGGCAGTAAATCAGCAGCATCGTTTTCTACCTAATGTTAAAGCTCGGGACCGAAGCCCGGAGGACGGGCGCAGAGCTGTACCCCATCAATGCGCCACGGCAGCAGCTGCAGCCTCGTCGATCAGACGCCCGGTGCGGAAGCGTTCGAGCGTCAGCCCGGCATTGAACTTGTGCGGCTCGTCGCGGGCGATCAGATGCGCGAACAGATTTGCCGATCCTGGCGTCGCCTTGAAGCCGCCCGTCCCCCAGCCGCAATTGACATAGAGCCCCGGCACCGGCGTTTTCGACTGGATCGCCGAACGGTCCGGCGTATTGTCGACGATGCCGCCCCAGGAGCGCATCATCTTGACGCGCCGGAACATCGGGAAGAGCTCGCAGATCGCATCCAGCGTATGGGTGATGATCTGCAGGCCACCGGTCTGGCTATAGGAATTGTATTGGTCGGTGCCCGCACCGATGACGAGTTCGCCCTTGTCGGACTGCGAAATATAGGCATGCACCGTGTTCGACATGACGACGCAGGGGAAGATCGGCTTCAGAGGCTCTGAAACCAGCGCCTGCAACGGGCTCGATTGCAGCGGAACGCGCACGCCGGCCATCTGCATGACGACCGTGGTGTGACCGGCCGCCGAAACGCCGATCTTCTTGGCGCCGATGAAGCCGCGCGTCGTGTCGACGCCGGTGACGCGGCCATCCGGTCCGCGCTGGATACCGGTCACTTCGCAATTCTGGATGATGTGCACGCCGCGATCCGAGGCCGCGCGGGCAAAACCCCAGGCAACCGCATCGTGACGCGCCGTGCCGCCGCGACGCTGCAGGGCAGCACCATTGATCGGATAGCGGGCCGTCTTGGAAATATCGAGCGGCGGACAGTAAGCCTTTGCCTGTTCCGGCGTCAGCCATTCATTGTCGATGCCGTAGAGCCTGTTAGCGTGGATATGCCGCTTGAAGGACTGCTGGTCGTGGATATTGTGCGACAGCATCATCACGCCGCGCGGCGAATACATGACATTGTAATTGAGATCCAGAGAAAGCCCCTCCCAGAGCTTCATCGAATGCTCGTAAATGTGCATGCTTTCTTCATAGAGATAGTTCGAGCGGATGATGGTGGTGTTGCGGCCGGTGTTGCCGCCACCAAGCCAGCCCTTTTCAAGGACTGCGACATTGGTGATGCCGTGCTCCTTGGCGAGGTAATAGGCGGCGCCCAGACCGTGGCCGCCGGCGCCGATGATGATGACGTCATACTCCTTGCGCGACTCCGGCGAACTCCACTGGGCCTCCCAACCCTTGTGAGCCCGCATTGCTTCCCGTGCCACGGCAAAAACCGAGTATTTACGCATTCGCCCTCAACTCCTTCAGGGATCAAGCCCTTTCGATGGGCCATACAAATCGCAAATCGAAAACCGACACAACGGCTCTTTTGCGACGCATTAAGGACCCGCTTTCGACACGCTCTAAAAGAATGCTACAGCAAGGCCCGACCTTGTGAACAGCCTGGATCGATTTGTGGTGCGAAATCCTCACATAAGGATGTCAATGCAGCAAAGGCACGGGCTGCCAATATCAGTTCAGCGGCTCCGATGAGGCGGAGACGACATCGCTGGCTCAACTCAGCGCTCGACAAAGCGCTTTTTCCTCTGCAAACTCACGATCTGGCTAGACTTTGACAAACCGATCTGTTATCTCGCCTTACCAATCGCAAGGCTGCGGCCGCGCGAACGTTATATTTTTGCCTCCTGGCGCTGCAGTCGCCGCTGGCATCAACCAAACCAAAGGAACGTGATTCTCGTGCAGGTACTTGTCCGCGATAACAATGTCGACCAGGCTCTCCGCGCTCTCAAGAAGAAGATGCAGCGCGAAGGTATTTTCCGCGAAATGAAGATGCGCGACTATTACGAAAAGCCGTCGCAGAAGCGTGCTCGCGAGAAGGCAGAAGCTGTTCGTCGCGTTCGCAAGTTGGCACGCAAGCGTGCACAGCGCGAAGGTCTGGTCGCACGCTAATCGTCGTTTTTTCGACGTTTTCAGATGCATGTCTGGCGGGGGCGAGTCGTTCGCCGCCGCCTTTTTGATTTATTCTCCGGGCAAACCGGGTTAAATCAAAACAGCCTGATATAACGCATGGGAAAGCGAAACCCGCTAATGGCAATCACGACGTCCAAACAGTTCCGCACTTCGAAGCTGTCTTTTTTTGTTTCGAAGCGCGCCACTGCCCTGCCAGCTTTGGCGCTTCTCACTGCGATCGGCCTTTCCGGCTGCCAGACCGGCTCCACCGATACAGTGATCCGCATCGACAAGGCACAAGGCTCGTCGGAAAACATTGCCTCGCTGACCTCGGTCATCAATGCCAATCCTCAGGATCCGGAAGGCTACAACGTCCGCGGCACGGCCTATGGCCGCGGCGGCGAATTCAGCCGCGCCCTCGCAGACTTCAACCAGGCGATCCAGCTCAATCCGAAGTTCTACCAGGCCTACGCCAACCGCGCTCTGATCTATCGCAACATGGGCAAGCTGCCGGAAGCGACCGCCGACTATAATGCCGCACTGCAGATCAATCCTAATTATGACGTCGCCTATATCGGCCGTGGCAACCTCTATCGCCAAGCCGGCCGCGACGACGACGCCTTCAGCGACTACTCCAAGGCGATCAGCCTCGGAACGACGGATGGCCGTGCCTATAACGGCCGCGGTGTGATCTATCAGAAGCGCAATCAGCAAGATAAGGCGATCGACGATTTCTCGAAGGCGATCTCCCTGTCGCCGAATTCGCCCGAGCCCTATAACAGCCGCGGCATTTCCTATCTCGCGCAGAACGACGACGACAACGCTTTCGCCGATTTCAACCACGCGATCGACCTGAACAACAAGGTCGCCGAATCCTGGGCAAACCAGGCCTTCGTTTACGAGCGCCGTGGTGACAAAGCCAAAGCCCGCCGTTCCTACCAACATGCCGTCAACCTCGACCCAAGCTATCAGCCGGCCAAGGACGGCCTGGCACGCGTCGGAGCGGGCGCCTAAAGCAGTTTAGGAAAAGCGAGCGCGCGGTTCCGTCCGGAAGTGCGAAGAACAACAGTGGGCCGCCCGGCGAACATCCGCCCGGCGGCTTTCTTTTATGCCGTTGAGCGCATAGTCTCGGTCCAACCCCGCATTCGGACCAGAGAAACGGCATGTCCTCTCCTCCAAAAATCATCGTCGTCGGCGCTGGCATCATAGGGGCTTCCATCGCCTGGCATTTGGCGCGCAAAGGCGCTTCCGTCACCGTGATCGCCTCAAAGGCCGGGGGCGAGGCGACGCCGAACTCCTTCGCCTGGATCAATGCGAGCTGGGGCAATCCCGAATTCTATTTCCATTTCCGGCGCCGCTCGATGGCGGAATGGTCACGTTTGGCGGCTGATGTTCCCAGCTTGCCGCTTTCCTGGTGCGGCGGGCTCTGCTGGGATCTGCCGGAGGCTGAGTTGGAGGCCTATGCCGCACAGCAAAGCGGTTGGGGCTACGGCATGCGGCGGGTCGATCGCCAGACAAGCGCCATTCTCGAACCCCATCTCGCCGACCCGCCCGTGTTCGCGCTGCATGTCGCCGAGGAAGGCGCCGTCGAGCCTGTCGCCGCTGCCAATTTGTTGCTGGAGGATGCCGCCCGCCAGGGCGCAACGCTACTATACGGCACGGAGGCCAGGCGGCTCCTGCAGGAGAACGGCAAGATTGCAGGCGTTGAAACGACGGATGGAGCCCTGCTCGCCGATCACGTCGTTCTGGCCGCCGGCGCCGGCACAGCACCGCTCGCCGCTTCTGTCGGCATCGATGTGCCGGTAGAGACGCCGCCGGGATTGATCGTTCACTCCCGTCCCGTTCCGCCGCTGCTGAACGGCCTGGTCATGGCACCGGAGCTGCATATGCGCCAGACGATGGAAGGCCGGGTTATTGCCGGCAGCGATTTCGGCGGTACCGATCCGGGCGATAATCCGCAAAAAGCAGCCGACGAGCTTTTTGCCAAGGTCAAAGCCGCATTGCGTGATGCCGACGGGCTCGAACTCGATTTTTATACCGTCGGCTATCGCCCGACCCCGAAAGACGGCTTTCCGATCATTGGCGGCGTCGACGGCGCGCCCGGCCTTTATCTCGCCGTCCTGCATTCCGGCGTGACGCTGGCGCCGCTCGTCGGATCGGTTGCGGCAACGGAAATTATCGACGGCCGTCCCGACCCTCAGCTTTCTCAATTCCGCCTATCGCGCTTCGCGCAGTAAGGCGAGTGATCGACGAAAGAACAACCTTATTCCGGGCCGCACTCAAAGCGTCCGGCCTCACTTACGATTTAACGGCGATGACTTTTCATATGTTGCAACGCAATTTACCGGGCTCTAACATGGCGCTTTCGAGATCATGCTGCTCGGGTAAGAGCATGGGGGCGCTCGACATGATGACTAAGACCGTTATTCCCGCTTTTGCGGACGTTTTTTATCCCTATGGTGGTCCGGTCGGTTGATCCCGCCATGAAAAAGCCGCGTTTCCCGAAGGCTTCGATTGGAGCTTATCTGATCGCCATAGCACTGGCGATTGCTTTGCCGATTCTGGCCTTCGTGGCACTGTTGCTGGTCCAGCTTGAGAGCAACGAACGTGATGTGCTGAAGCGCGATACGGTTCAGGATGCCCAGGCACTGGCGCGTACCATCGATCGACAACTGCAGGACATGGCGACGACCCTACGCCTGCTCTCCTCCTCACCAGAATTGGAGCACAACGATATCGCCACCTTCTTCGAACGGACGGAGACAGTGCTGCGCACCGATTCGCTTTTCGTCCTGCTCGTCGACAAGGATGGCCAGCAACGGCTGAATACGAGCCATCCGTTCGGTGAGCCACTCGGCAAGACAGCCAATATGGCTGCATTGCACTCGGCGCTCGACTCGGGGCGTATCGAAGCGTCCGACGTCTTCATCGGCTCAAGCAGCGGTCAATGGGTCTATAATGTCACCCTGCCCCTTTACCACTCGCCCGCCGGTGCTGCGTTGATCATGACGCAGAGCGCCGAGGACCTCGGCAAGCTCATCACAACGGGCGCGCTCGCACCCGGCTGGTCAGCCGCAGTCATTGACAGCTCCGGCCACATCGTCGCCTCCAGCGGTCCCGCCAATCATGTCGCCGGCGACGCCTTCAACCGCGACATCCTGCCGAAGCTGATCGCCTCAAGCGGCGTCTATCAGGATGAAAAGATCCTGCCGCACGCCCTGCTTGGTTATGCGCAAATTCCAGGCTGGTCGTGGAAAGCCGTCGTATGGGGACCTGTCGCCTCGGCGCAGGCTTCGCTGATGAGCACATGGCGCTTCCTGATCTATGGCGGCGTCACCCTGTTGTTGATCGCGCTGATCGCGGTCTATGCGCTGGCCCGTCAGGTGCGTATCACCATCCAGAGCATCGCCGATATGGCAGACCGAATGGGCCGCGGCGAAATCGTTTCGCCGATCGACACCAGCGTCATCGAGGCCAATCAGGTGGCTGTGGCGCTATCCAACGCATCCTTCGATCGCAGCGAAACAGAGGACCGGCTGCACTTTGTCATGCACGAGCTTGTCCATCGCACCAAGAACTTGCTCGCGCTCGCCCAGGCAATGACTCGTCAGCTCGCTCGGCAAACCGACAGCGTCGACACCTTTCAACGGGCAGTCGCCGACCGGCTTGAGGGGCTGGCGCGTTCGATCGAAGTCCTGACCAGCGAACAATGGTCCGGCGTGTCGCTGCGCCGGGTGATCGATATTCATCTGGCCACCTTCCTGCAAGGACCGCAACAGCTCGACATCAAAGGCAGGGATTTCCTGTTGAAGCCGGAGGCCGTGCAGAATCTCGGCCTGGTTCTGCATGAGCTGGCGACAAACTCGGTGAAATATGGCGCGCTCTCCGCCCCCGAGGGGAAGATCACGATCGAATGGACGAATGTGGAGAGCGACATCGGGCAAATGATCCGGTTCGTCTGGACGGAAAGCGGCGGTCCGATCGTCAAGACACCGACCGTGACTGGCTTTGGTACGACCGTCACCAAGGCTCATGCCGCCGCCGCCTTCAGCGGCAGCGTCGAGATCGACTTCCGCCCAACAGGTCTCGTCTGGGTGCTGAACGCCTTGCGCAGCACCCTGGAGCGTGAACGCGAGCGAAACTAGAGCAATTCCAGGAAAAGTGCGAAGCGGTTTTCCGTCCGGAATGCGTAAAAACAAGCGAATAGAGCGGGGAAGCGATTCCGTGAAAAGCTGAACCGCTCTAGCACTCGCCTTCCACCCGGAACATTCAACCGCAGGAACCGTTCCAGTTTCATCATTGGTCAATCCAGAGGAGAAAGACCATGCTGAAACACATTCTCCTGGCATCCGCAGCGTTGTCTGCTGCAGTATGGGCTACGCCTGCAAGTTCGGCAGACTACACTACTCTCGGCAGGCTCACCTGCACGTCGGAAGGATCGACGGGCATGATCGTCATGTCCCAAAAGAACCTCATGTGCACTTTTGAACCGGGCAACGGCGGACCAGGCGCGCGTTATGCCGGCACAGTCCAGAAATACGGCGTCGACCTCGGCGTTACCGGCCGCAGCGTCATGGTCTGGGCCGTCCTTGCCAAAACCGGCACGCCATGGACCGATATCGCGTTGGCCGGCGAATACTACGGCGTTGGCGCCGATGCCAGCTTTGCCGCCGGCGGCGGCGCCAAGGTTATCGCAGGCGGCACCAACAAGGCCTTTATGCTGCAACCACTCAACGTCCAGGCCCAGGAAGGTGTTAATGTCGCCGTTGGCGTTGAGAAACTGACGCTGGCACCCGCTTCGATTTGAGCGGCTATTCTATTGATCCTTTGGCGTGAACCGCAATTCCTGCATTTTGCTTCTCGCCACGATGGCCGACCTGCTCGAAAAAGCTTCGGCCAGAAATCCATAATCAATACGGCCGGATGCATCCGGCCGTTCGTGAAGATCGTATCCCGGCCAGACAACTCGATTGAGCTCGGTGAGGCGCCCCAACACTCGCGGTGAGCTGCATGGCAACTTTGCGCCAGAAGCGGCCATTGGATCTTTACAGCGCCAATTCCTCTGAATTTAGGACTCGCTACGGCTGCCTGCGGAATGGTCCCGCATTCAATCAGATCTGCTCCTCGCTGAAGGCTGCCTTTAGCCAGTTGAGAAACGCCGTTGCGGCAGGCGATAGTGGACGGGCGGGGTTCATCATGGCCACGAAGCCATCGTTGAAAGTCAGAAACTCAGAGCGCTGCACCAACTTTCCACTTTGCAGTTCTTTCAACGCGAAGCGCCGTTCGACCAGCGCGACACCGAGCCCGGCAACGGCCGCGCTGACGCAGAGATGAACATGCGGAAAGCAGAGCTCGTCCGACGCCGAAATTTCATGTCCGGTTGCGGCCTGCCAGTTTGTCCATTGTCCGTCCATATGACCATGGGAAATCCGGACCGGAAAGCTCGATCCGTTACCTTCACTTCGAAAGGGATAGTCCGGCGCGGAAACCAGACCGAATGAAACCGGGCCAAGCGGAACGAAGTGTCTCTGAACCACCGGTCTCGACAGGCGGTCCCAACTGAGCGTCATGTCGACGCCATCCCGAGCTCGGCTCATGCCGCTATCGCGCGCCGTGGAAGACATCGAAAGCTCCACACGGCAGCCCGGGCGCAGGCGATAGAATTCGCCGAGACGCGGCACGAGCCAAGCCATGGCGAACGTGGCGCTGCAGGCGATATGGACGCTTGCCTCGCTCCGGCCCGTCTTCAGTTCATGATAGCATTCTTCCAGAAGATCGAAGGCGCGCGTGACTGTCGCATAAAAGGTCGCTCCGTCCTCGTTGAGGCGAAGACCCGTGCCGGCCTTGTCGAACAGCGGAGCGTCGAATTGATCCTGCAGGAGCTGCAACTGCCTGGAAATCGCGGCGTGTGTCCGCCCCAGTTCATCGGCAGCGCGCGTGACCGATCCGAGGCGCGCCGTGGCTTCGAATGCGCGAAGGTATGAAAGAAGCGGCAGGTTGCGAGGCATGGCTTCCCTGATTGTAAGATTTTCTGACGAATTCGGTCAGGATTACGAGCTTTTCGCCCCTAAAGCACACGGTTATGACATCCGTGTTTCAGAGAAAACGGGTTTTTCCATGCCAGCTCCGCACGATACCGACGATAAGCAAACACACTGATCGCATTCCTGCAATGCCAAACGGACATCGATAGGCGATCCACCCAAATGAGAAAATTCACGCAAACGTCGGAATCAACCGTGGCTTCCAGGCTAGCAAAGTTGCTTGGCAAGACGGTGCGATGCACCCGGATATCAACGTATCTCGGACGAAATGAAGTATTCACGATCAATGACGGCCTGATTTTGAAGATCTTCCACATCGATCCCCGCCAGCGTCGAAAGACCGAAATGGCCTCGCTGGCGTTCCTGGAAAGAATAGGAATTCCGGGACCGCAATATGTCGCTCACAGCGACGAAGAAGACGATCTCCTATGGCTGTTGCAGACCCGGCTCAAAGGCGATCCCTTATCCCTTCAGGCGGGAAATCCTGCCTATCACGCGAATATCTATCGTGAGATCGGCGGGATCCTGGCTCGGCTGCAGGACGCCTCGATCACTGAGCCGCCGGACCTGCTGCATCAAACACTGGCGGAGCGATGGGCTCATACCCGCAGGCGGCTGGACGGCAAATCTGTTGGCGGACTCGATGTGGTCAGACGCGCAATCGAATATCTCGATGGTGCCGATCTGGCCGACCGGAGGCCACTTGTCTTCGTCCATAACGATTTTTCGGCGCGTAATTTTCTGGTCGACCCGGGCAAGGACGGGGCGCCGCTTCGCTTCATTGGCCTGATCGACTTCGAAAAATCGTTCCTTGGCGATCCCTGGGCCGATCTTGCCATTCTCCTGTCCAAGACGATGGCCTCGAACCCAGTCATATTTTCCGCCTTCTGCGACGGTTTCGGCCGCGATCGTGCACTCGCGCTGGTTACGCATCCGAACATGGTCAACCGCAGTCTGATCGAAATGCTCTATATCGTCAGTTGGGCAGCCTCGGACGATCCCGACTTCTGCGCCTCTGCCCTCGCGTACACAAATTCGCTGCTTCAAGGCACGGCCATGGCCGCACTGCAACTGTGATCCCCTCTCAATAAGCGGAATTGGTGATGGCTTACACATCCGAACTTGTCCGGCCCAAAATTGCCGAAACGATCATTCATCCGACCGCCTGCGTGAAAGCCTCCCAAATAGGAGATCGATGCGAGATTCTTGCCGAGACTTCGGTCAGCAGATCCCAACTCGGAGATTTTTCCTATCTCGGCCAGCATTGTGTGATCGCAGATGCGGTCATCGGCCGATTTTGCGCCATCGCAGCCAATGTCCGGGTGGGCGCGCCCAATCATCCGATCGAGCGTCCGTCCATGCATCGGTTCACCTATTGTCCCGAATACTATTTCGAAGGCGCAGAACGCGACTTTGAATTTTTCAGGAAGCGTGGCGCCGACCGTGTGATCATCGGCCACGATGTTTGGATTGGCCATGGAGTGATCGTTTTGCCGGGCGTGACGATCGGCAATGGCGCGGTGCTCGCGGCCGGTGCCGTCGTCACGAAGGATGTCACCCCGTACACGATCGTCGGAGGCGTTCCCGCCCGGCCGATCCGGGAGAGGTTCACGCGAAACATCGCGGAAAAGCTTACCGAAATCGCATGGTGGAATTGGCCGCTTGAAACCTTGATCGAAAGGCTTGCTGACTTCCAGTCGGAGGACATCGAGGGTTTCTGCAAGCGTTGGTCGCAACCCCGCTTCTGAGAATACCCTTTTTCAGATCGCACTCATCACGGCAAAGGAAAGCGCGATGTCTCATTGCATTGAGGTCGATGTCCTCATCTGTGGCGCGGCGACTGTGTACTTGTTCGGCCCGACGGATACGTCGGCGCAGTCGTGGATCGCAGCCATCGTCACGTGCTGAGCGATTAGCTGGACCAAATCGGTCTTTTCAACTCCGAAAATTGAGAAAGGCGCATCGATGCATGAAATATTGGAAAACGTTTTGATATGGGATTTCGAGGGAACGCTGGCAGTTCGTCCTGGCCGTTTTGCTGGCGCTTTGGCGGATGCTGCGCGGATCATCGATGGAACCTTTTCTGCTTCGACCGCTGACCTGAGGCCACTTCTGTCACCAGCATTTCCATGGCACTCGAAAGAACTGATGCACAAATATGCCGGGGACGCAGATTCCTGGTGGACGAATATCGAGAAATATTCGACGGATGCCCTGCAGCAATTCGGGCTTTCGAGTTCCGTCTCCCGAGAGGCAGCACGGCTTGCACGCTCGGTCTATCTCGACATAAGCGGCTGGCGGCGAATCGACGGGACAGTCGAAACCCTTGAGATCTTATCTGAGCGCGGCTGGGTTCACGTCATCATGTCCAATTTTGCGCCGGAACTGGAGTTGATCGTGGATGGTCTTGGCCTTTCGGACCCCATAGCGATGGCGTTTTCCTCCGCAATCGTCGGCTTCGAAAAACCGCATGAGGGGTTCTTCAGATATGTTTTCGAACGGCTTGGCCGAGCGCGGGCCGTTTGGATGATCGGTGACAACGTCGATGCCGACATCAAGGGCGCACGCGCCGCCGGCTTGAAAACCATATTGCTTGGCGAGCACTCCCCTGAAGCCGATCATTCGATTCCGGCAATCTTTCAAGTCGCCGATATCGTGGGCTCGCCTCCGGGTATTCGCAAAGACGACTGACGAAGTCCATTGCTGGCACAGAGAACGGAATCACTCATTGACTGCCTTGACGATCTCCTCGGTCACCTTCTTGGCGTCACCGAGCAGCATCATCGTGCCGTCCTTGTAGAACAGCGTGTTGTCGATACCGGCATAGCCGGATCCAAGGGAGCGTTTGACGAAAAGGCAAGTCTTGGCCCTGTCGACGTCAAGGATTGGCATGCCGTAGATCGGCGAGGTCTTGTCGTCGCGTGCGGCCGGGTTCGTGACATCGTTGGCGCCGATGACGTAGGCGACATCGGCCTGCGCAAATTCCGAATTGATGTCCTCGAGCTCGAACACTTCGTCATAAGGAACATTGGCTTCGGCAAGCAGCACATTCATGTGGCCGGGCATGCGGCCGGCGACGGGATGGATGGCATATTTCACGTCGACGCCGTTTGCCTTCAGCTTGTCGGCCATTTCGCGCAGCGCATGTTGGGCCTGGGCGACCGCCATGCCGTACCCCGGCACGATGATGACTTTCGAGGCATTGGCCATCAGATAGGCAGCATCCTCTGCCGAGCCGAGCTTGACAGTTTTGTCGCTATTGTCGGCGCCACTGGAAGCCGCCTCACCACCGAAACCTCCGAGGATCACGGAAATGAAAGAGCGGTTCATGCCCTTGCACATGATGTAGCTGAGGATCGCACCCGAGGAGCCGACCAAAGCACCGGTGATGATCAGCGCCAGGTTGCCGAGTGTGAAGCCGATGCCAGCCGCCGCCCAGCCGGAATAGGAGTTCAGCATCGATACGACGACGGGCATGTCGGCGCCGCCGATCGGCACGATCAGCAATACGCCGAGCGCCAGGGCCAGAGCGACGATCGCCCAGAAATCGAAATGGCTTTCGCTGACGGTCAGACCGATGATGAAGAACACGATCAGCGCCAGCAGCGCGGAATTGATGACATGTCGGTTCGGCAGCAGGATCGGCTTGCCCGACATGCGTCCGTCCAGCTTCAGGAAGGCGATGATCGAGCCGGTGAAGGTCAGCGCGCCGATCGCCGCGCCGATCGCCATTTCGATGCGGGCCTCGCGATGGATCAAGCCGATAGCACCGATGCCGAAAGAAGACGGCGTATAAAGTGCCGCGGCAGCGACCAGCACGGCCGCCAGACCGACCAGCGAATGGAAGCCGGCGACGAGTTGCGGCATGGAGGTCATCGGAATGACGCGGGCGATATGGGCCCCTGCCCCGCCGCCGATGGCAAGACCGAGGATGATCAGCGCCAAGCCGCCGAAGGAGGGCGTCGCCAGAACCAGCGTCGTCGCGATGGCAATGCCCATGCCGACCATGCCGTAGAGATTGCCGCGGCGGCTGGTGGCCGGATGCGACAGGCCGCGCAGCGCCAGGATGAACAGCACGCCGGAGACGAGATAGAGGAAGGCCGCGATATTGCTCAGCATGCCGCCCTCACTTGTCTTTCTTCTTGTACATCGCCAGCATGCGCTGGGTGACAAGGAAGCCACCGAAGATATTAACCGAGACGAGCACCAGCGCCACAAAGCCGAAACCGGTGGCAAGCCCGCTGGCGGAAATGCCGACCGCCAGAAGCGCGCCGACGACGATGACCGAGGAAATCGCATTCGTCACAGCCATCAGCGGCGTATGCAAGGCTGGCGTCACAGACCAGACGACATAATAGCCGACGAAGATCGCCAATACGAAGATCGCCAGTTGGAAGACGAAAGGATCGATCGCACCGCCAGAAACAGCGCTGACGGATTCCGGCGCCTGGGCGGCAGCGGTCATCACAGCGTTGACCGCGTCATCCAGTTGCTGAAGCGCCTGGTCCATTGCTTGGCTGGCCATCTAGAGATCTCCCTTGTTGACCGTCGGCTGATCCGGGTCGACGAAATTCGGATGCACGACTTCGCCGCCATCGGTCAGCATCGTCGCTTTGATCAGTTCATCGGCACGGTTGAGCCCAAGGCTCCTGGTATTCTTGTCAACCATCGTTTCCAGGAAAGTGACGAGATTCTTGGCGTAGAGCGCAGACGCGCTCGCCGGAATGCGCCCGGCCATATTGGGATATCCGACCACCTTGACACCCTCGACATGGGCGACGGTCCCGAATTCGACACCCTCGACATTGCCCCCGCGTTCAACGGCAAGGTCGACGGCAACCGCGCCGGAGCGCATCGCCTTCAGCATCTCGCGGCTGACAAGCCGTGGTGCCGGGCGGCCGGGAATCAAAGCCGTCGTAATGACGATATCCTGTTTGGAAATATGTTCGGCAACCAGAGCCGCCTGCTTGGCCTGATAGTCTTTGGACATCTCCTTGGCATATCCGCCGGCCGTTTCCGCCGCCTTGAACTCCTCATCCTCGACGGCGACGAATTTGGCGCCAAGCGAGGCGACCTGCTCCTTGGCGGCGGGACGAACATCCGTCGCCGACACCTGCGCGCCAAGCCGTCTTGCCGTCGCGATCGCCTGCAGACCGGCCACGCCGGCGCCCATGACAAACACTTTCGCTGCCGGCACCGTACCGGCCGCCGTCATCATCATCGGCAACGCCCGGTCATAAACGGCAGCTGCCTCGATGACCGCCTGATAGCCGGCGAGATTGGCCTGCGACGACAGGACGTCCATCGACTGTGCACGGGTGATGCGCGGCATCAGCTCCATAGCGAAGCTCGTCAGTCCGGCCCGTGCCATGTCGGCAAGTGCGGCTTCGTTGCCATAGGGATCCATGATGGCAATGACGATCGCGCCGCTCTTATAGCCCGCGATCTCGTCGCCGGTCGGCCGGCGTACTTTGAGGATGACATCGGCCTGAGCGGCGTCTTGAACGGAGCCAATACGCGCGCCGATGGCTTCGTATTCGCCATCCCGAATGCGCGACGGAGCACCCGCGCCGGCTTCGACCACAATGTCGAAGCCAAGGCCTTTCATCTTCTTTACCGTTTCGACGGACGCCGCAACGCGCGTCTCATCCGCCACGGTCTCCTTGGCAACGAAAACCAGATTGCCCAACGACACCACCTCGCGTCAAACGACAGCACCACTGGATACAGGAGCGCAATAACCTGCAAAATCAGGCCAAGATTCACGGAAAGCACGGGCCGGTCGGCCCTGCGTCGATCAGAGCGTCAAATAACTGCCGACAAAAGCAAGGATAATGAAAATCAGGAACCCGCCGAGGAAACCGGCGTGGCCGAAAAAGCCCGCGGTCATGCCGATCAGCAAGGCGACAACAATAGTAGTCCCGAGTTTGGCCGCCCGCAGAAACAGGTTATAGGTCTTCTCATGCTCCTTGTAATCCATCGGAGCACCTGTCTCGATCGGTCCGGTATGATGTTCGGCCATTCAAAAATCTCCCCTCAATCCACCCATCCGTCGGCCCGACAAGAGCCGATCGGCTGGAGTTCATCCTCGAAAGCAGCAGCACGTCCAGAGGATATGCCGCAGCCAAATTCCCACAATCGAGGCGTTACACAAAGCGACGAAAAATGCAATGCACGACAACGCCGCAGAGGCTGGAGCATCCCGCTTTCAGGTGGTCCCACCTGAAAGCGGACAAGAATGCCCTAGATTCAAAGGTCGAGAGCGATCTTTGTGCGTTCAATGAATGCACGGCTTAAGAAGGCTTAGCCGAATTGCTCTCGAACAGCGGTGCGCCCACCTGCAGCCAATCGCGCCGTTGGCAGGATGGTCAGCGGGAGCGTGCCGCCGTCTACATCGCGGGAGAACATCATCCGCCGCTCATAGGGTTCCGAATCGAAGAAGGGATACCGTTCCATCAACTTGCCGCGAATCTCTTTCGACCGCGAAGCAAGCAACGTCAGTTCGAAACCATAGGTCTCCGTCATGCGCGGCGGCACGATAGTGTCGGCATAGAAGACACGCTTGTAGAAAGCAGCGTGTGCCGGACGGATATGCTGCATCACCCGGTCGGCATTGAAATAGATAGCCGCGACGATTGCCGGCCTCAGCGTCAAGTAAGGTAGCGCCGGCATTTCAAGCTCGAAATCGGGATCGATCGCGAAGCGGGCCGGGTCTATCAGCGTCATGCCGGCATCGAGGAAGGCATGGATTTCATCGGGGAAAATCCCCGTGGACTGACAAACGCGATGGTCCGGCGTGACGTGGTGCACACGCACCGTACTCACCAGCTCTTCATAGTAATAGACACCGAAAATATAGGCCTGTTCGTCGAAATCGATGGCGTCGATCATGGTCTTGGCTGCAACGGGCAAAACCGCATGCGCCTTATAGGCCTTGTAACGCAGCCGAGCGACATCCTCCATGTCCTCGCTGCTCTCGATCCGACGATATTCGACATGATCGAGCACCTCCATAAGCTTCCCAGCAAAGCTATTTTTCAAAGTACTCATATAAGTCATGGCCGTATTCCACAATGGTAACGGTCCATTATTGGTATTAACCGAAAAATTGATCAATATTCGTTTTAATTTTTATTAATTATTTGTTCGTTAAGGTTAATTTTTTGACTACGAATACCGGTATAGATTCGAATATTCACGGATTCTTATCTAACGATTATTGTGAGATGTTGGGGGAAACCTGACGTAAGGACAGGCAAGAGGCATTGATGACAGTGATGTCTGCCTGTCACCAAAGATAGACGGGTTTGTTCTGGACAGTTTGAGTTCGGCAGACTCGACGTTCGCCCAGACTGGGAGACCGCCCACCGCTGGCCGTCTCCTCCTCGCATATGCGGCAGAGTCGGCAGTGAGGCGAGAGTTCAGGCCACATTATCCTGCCGCATGGCCCGCTGATTGCGGCCGAGATTGCCCACCATATCGACAATACTCTCCTGCGACACGGGAACTGAAAACACATAGCCCTGGATGATATCGGCCAAATCATATTCTTCGATGAGCGCCAGTTGTTCCGGCGTCTCCACTCCCTCGATAACGATTTCGAGGCTAAGAGCCCTTGAGAGATCAATGATGCCGCACAGGAGTTTGAAACGGCGGCTGTCGTTGGTGATATCACGTACGAAGGAACGGTCGATCTTGACGATATCCACAGGCAGCGAATCGAGATAGCTGAGGCTTGAAAAGCCGGTACCAAAATCATCGATGGCGATGGTGATGCCCTTGGCGCGCAGATCGGTGAGGATGGACCGTACGGTCGCGACTTCATCCATCAAGCAGCTTTCGGTTACTTCCAGATGCAGCCGCGACGGGTCCAGCCCCGATGCATCGAGCGCTTCCATGACCATGGTGACGATATCGTCGCTGCGCAGGTCCTGTGCCGAGAGATTGACCGAGACCGAGATCGGCTTCGGCCACGTGGCGCAGTCCCGGCAGGCCTGATTGAGCATGAAGCGGGTAATACCGGTGACGATGCCCATCTCCTCGGCGATCTGCACGAAGACATTCGGCGGAATCGAGCCCTTTTCCGGATGTACCCAGCGCGACAGAGCTTCGCAGCAATCGATGCGACTGCCATCCGGCGTGAACATCGGTTGATAGACGGCGTGCAGCTTGCCAGTCTCGATTGCCTCGCGCAGATCCTCTTTCAATTTTTGCCGCTCGACGTAACGGGCATCCATTTCCTGCTCGAAGGCGGAGCATCCACCCTTCATCCGCGACTTGGTTTCGAACAAAGCCAAGTCGGCCTTGATCTGCCACTCCTCCGGACGGAACTCCCGGCTCGGCATGGTTACATAGCCGCCGCTGAAGGAGACACGAAAACTATTGCAATCTACGTCGTATAGGCCGGCCATGGCGGCGTGCAGCGCGCGCACACGGCCGTCCAAATCGGGCTCGTCATCCTCGTTGGGAAAAAACAACACAAACTGGTCCCCGACGAGACGCGCGGCGAGTGCCATATTGCCCGCCTTCTCTTGCAATCGGGCGGCTATGGCGACCAGCAGCCGATCGCCGATGACATGCCCCTTGGTATCATTGACGTGTTTGAAGTCGTCGACGTTGAGAACCAGAATGCCGATCTGGCCCTCCTGGGCGCGGGCCGCGAGCTTTTCCTTTATCGTCTCGACGAAATATTCGCGGTTCGGCAATCCCGTCAGTGGATCGAAGCGCACCATGTGCAGGATTTTGCGCTCGGCGCGAATGCGCGGCGTCACATCCTCGAAAATCAGAATGACGACGCCATCGGCGCGCCGGCTTGCCGAAAATTCCAGAAATAAGTCTTCATTGAATTGAATCAGCGTGCGCGACAGCGAGCCGCTAACGAGCTGCGCCATCTGTCGCTGGATCAGGCCGGGCAGCGAGCCGTCGATGAAGGCGTGCCGGGCGCCATAGCGCAGCACGACGTCGAACTCACAATCCCTAAGCTGTTCCTGATGCGCCAGGTTCAAAAGCTCGCAGGCTTTGCGGTTAACCACCAGGATGCGATTGTCGGCGTCCAGCATGAACAGACCATGCGTCATGTTGTTGAGCGCCGTGTCGAACCGGTCGGCAATCAGCGATATCTCACGCGAAGCGATGACATTCTTGTAAAGAAACTCGCGCACGCCATTGGCCATCGAGCGCGTCGTCAGGCCGAAGGGCACGAGCATGATGGAGACGATGGCCTTGTAAAGCTGTTCCGACATTAGGCAGGCGACGATGATCGGCAGGCAGCAGGCCATGGTCTGCAGATCGATCGCCTTTTGCGAACCATAATTGCGGCCGACGATCGACACCATCGATGCCATAGTCACGGCGATACAGATGAATTCCGCCAGCGGGTCCTGGACGATCAGGATCGCATAGCCGCTGCCGATACCAAGAATGCCGGCGGTGCCCGCAGCGCCCAGCACATAACGCGTTTCCCAACGCGCTATGTCGGCGCGCGAAAAGACATGTTTATCGGCGGCGTCGAATTGCCGGAACGAATACATGCGCGAGGCGAAAACGGCCGCAAAGGCCAGACAGAGACCGAGATAGATGTCGGCGCCCGTGCTCAGAAAAACAATGACATAGCTCAAGATGTGAACGAACACACCCGTAAACAGCGTTTTACGGTTTCCGAAAAGCGAACTTACGAACGACAGATAAACATCCGTCGGCACGGTGTCCGGGCTTTGAGGCTTCATTCAGAGTTCCCCTGGTGCGGCGGACACACTAATTGAAACTTTTTAAAATTTGATTGCCCAAATAAGAGGTATCTGGACAGATTTTCTAATCATGTCGGTAACTTACGCCGATTTTGAGTGATATTTTGCACCGTATTCGTGCAATCGACTAAAACCGACTCTACTCAGACTATATTTCATCAATCAAAAATTGCTAAAATAGAAAATGATGAATATCAACGTGCCGCCAATCACAGCTTGCCGGCCCGCTGCTGGATCATCATGAAAGTGTCGAAGGTATACTCGGAAAGTTGCATCCAGAGATAGGCATCCTTCTTATAAGCAACCTGATCCTCGTAAATCCGTTTGAAATAATCGTTCGACTTCGAAAGATCGGCATAAATTCCGGTCGCCGCCTGGAAACAGGCCTCGAGAATTTCCTGACTGAAGGGGCGCAGCGTCACTCCCTGCTTCACGATCTCCTTCAGCGCCTGCGGATTTCTCAAATCATATTTCGCCAGCATGTTGGTGTTGGCGAAGGCGCAGGCACCCGCCAGGATCGTCTGATAGTTCTTCGGCAGCGCGTTCCATTTTTCCAGATTGAAGAAAGCGTGCACGACGGCACCTCCCTCCCACCAGCCGGGATAATAATAATATTTGGCGATCCTCTGAAAACCGAGCTTGAGATCGTCATAAGGACCGACCCACTCTGCAGCGTCGATGGTACCTTTATCGAGTGCGGCATAGATGTCGTTGATGGCGAAATCCTGTTGCGGCACGACGCCGATCTTTTCGATGACCTTGCCGGCGAGACCGGCAATGCGCATCTTCAAGCCTTTAAGATCGTCCAACGTATTGATTTCCTTGCGGAACCATCCCCCCATCTGCGCGCCGGTATTGCCGGCCGGCAGGCCGAAAATACCCTGGGTGGCGTAAAACTCGTTCATCAGCTTGTTGCCGTCGCCCTGATAGAACCAGGCATTGGAGAGCCGGGCATTGAGGCCGAAGGGCAGAGCCGTGCCGATGGCGTAGGTCGGGTCCTTGTTCCAGAAATAATAGGAACAGGTATGAGCGGCATCGACCGTCCCCGCGCTCACCGCGTCGGCCGCCTGCGCGCCGGGCACGATCTCCCCGGCTTCATAGGTCTGGATGACGAAATTGCCTCCGGTCGCATCCGAAACATGCGCCGCAATGTCCTCTGCGCCGCCATAAATCGTATCCAGGCTCTTCGGGAAGGAGGAGGTCATCTTCCAGGTGATCTTCGGATATTCCTGGGCCACAGCGGGACTGGCGAGCGCAGAGGCAGCCGCGCCCGCGCCAACTGCTCCAGCCCGCCTGATGAACGAACGGCGATCCATCGAAACCTCCCGTATAGATAGCATTGCGGGAAAAATGCTCTCCCGACTATGGCGCGAGCGTTGGAGCTAACCACGCCGCGCATTGTCTTTCAAGATTGCTTTTGCACCGTATTATGGCGATTCCTGTACATCGTCATGACGAACGGAAACAAAGCCTCGCCGCAACCATTCCGCGTTGCCGAATAGCCGCTCTTCGCGTAGATTTGTATGAAGGTGACTGGCGCTCGCATTGACACCATATTCATTGTGGGGTCTCAACTGATCCTGATCGTTTCGCATTTCTCCGGAGCCTCATATGTCCAGACCGATCGTCGCCGTTCCTGCCGATATCCGCGAATTCGATGGTGTGACCTGGCATGCGGTGCAGCACCAATATGTCCGCGCGGCCGTCAATGCCGCCGGCCTGATGGTGCTGATCGTCCCGGCGCTGGACGATGGCAACGATGTCGACGCCATTCTCGACCGCGTCGACGGTCTGCTCGTGTCCGGCTCCGCCAGCAATGTGCACCCCTCGCTCTACGGCAAGGAAGCGCGCGAGAGCGATGGCCCCTTCGATCCGGCACGAGACGCTACGTCGCTGCCGCTCATTCGCCGCGCTATCGACCGAGCCATCCCAATGCTCGCCATCTGTCGCGGCATTCAGGAACTGAACGTCGCGCTTGGCGGCACGCTCGCGAGTGAAATCCAGGAACAGCCGGGCATCTGGGACCATCGCAAGCAGCCGGATGTCGACCGCGACACGATGTATTCGATCCGCCAAAGCGTTTTCGTCAAGGAAGGCTCCTGCATCGCCGGCATCGTCGGTCCCGGCGAAGTGCGGGTAAACTCACTGCATCGTCAGGCGATCGCCGATACGGCGCCGCGGCTGCAGGTGGAAGCAGTCGCGGAAGACGGCACGATCGAAGCCGTCTCCGTTATTGGCGCCAAAGCCTTCGCCGTCGGCGTGCAATGGCACCCGGAATATTGGGCGGAAACGGATTCGTCATCGCGCAAACTGTTTGCCGCTTTTGGCGATGCCGTGCGCGACTATGCAGCCGGCAAGGAGCAGCCCTTGGCCACCCCTCGCCGGCAACAGGCGGTATAATCAGCCTTTCGATTTAACGGGGGTCTCCGGCACCGGCGTCAGCACGTTGCCGTTGGTGAACCATGCGATGATGTTGTCCGCCACGAGATCGGCCATGGCGTTGCGCGTCGGCACCGAAGCGGATGCCACATGCGGCAGCAGCGAAACGTTCGGCAGCGAGAGATAACCGGCCGGGACATTGGGTTCGTCGTAGAAGACATCGAGGCCGGCGGCACCCAGCGTGCCGTTGCCCAGAGCAGCGATGAGCGCATCGTCATCGACGGACCAGCCGCGGCCGACATTGATGAACACACCCTGCGGTCCGAGCGCCGACAGTATCTCCGCGTTGATGACCTTGTGGGTCTCCAGCGTCTTGGGCACGATGGAAATTAGCGTATCCACCGATTCTGCCATCTCCTTCAGGGTCGAATAGTAGTCGTAAGGCAACGAGTCCCGCGGCGAGCGTGTGTGATAGCCGATCTTCACCTTGAACGGCTCCAGCCGTCTGGCAATCTCCAGACCGATGCGGCCAAGGCCGTAAATGCCGACGCGACGTCCCTTCATGGAGAAGGGCGAGAGCGGAAAGGCCCCTTCCTTGACCCAGCGCCCCTCGCGCAGCCAGGTTTCCGCTTGCGGGAATTGCCGCAGCGTATTCAACAGCAAGGCAATCGCTGTATCGGCCACCTCATCGTTGAGCACATCGGGCGTGTTCGTAACCACGATGCCCTTCGAAGCCGCATGCCCGACATCGATGCCGTCATAGCCGACACCGAAATTGGCGATGACTTCGATATTGGGGAAGGCATCCATCCAGACGGCGTCGTAGCCGCCCGACACCGCTACACCGCGCACACGCGCCGCCGTTTCCGCATCGACCTTCGGGCTCTCGCTGCGGTCAAGCGCAACGATGTCGAAGTGACCCTTGAGCGTTTCGAGAACACGCGGGTGTATTTTCCCCGGAACGAGGACGGCGATGCGGTTATCGGACATGATTTTTCCTCTTGAAGACGCGGTTCGGCGCTACTGGCGCGCTTGATAGGGAGACGTCGATTGACGGATGCGCATTTCCGGCTTGATAAGGTGAATACCATCCGGCTCATGGCTGCCCGCCAGCCTATCCAAAAGCGCGCGCGCCGCAAGCCTTCCGACCTCGGCCTGGCCGTTCCATACCGTCGTCAGCGCCGGCGTCGCGATCGCCGCCTCCTCCAGATCGTCATAGCCGGTGACCGAAATATCCTTGCCCGGCACGAGGCCGGCGCGGGAAATGCCGTTCATCAAACCGATCGCCACGAGATCGTTCCAGCAGACGGCCGCCGTCGGCTTCTGCGGCAATGACAGAAGATGCACCGCCGCCTCGAAACCGCCCTGCTTGGAACGAGCGCCGGGAATGCGCAGATCGGGATCGACCTCGATGCCCGCCTTGCGCAAGGCGTTCACATAACCCTGATAGCGATCACGACCGGTCGAGGTCTGGTCCGTGCCGCCGATCATCGCGATGGTGCGGTGGCCGAGGCTGATCAGGTGATTCGTTGCCAGCGAAATGCCGTAGCTGTCGTCGCCGCGAAAGGTCGGCAGATCCAGCCCCTCCATCGAACGTGCGACGAGGATGGCAGGCATGCCATTTTCCTCCGCCAGATCGAAATCTTCAGCCGGCGTGCCGATCGCCGGTGACATGATGATGCCGTCGCCGCCGAGCTGCAACAGGGTTTCGACAAAGGTCCGCTGCTTCTCGACCGAATCGTAATGGTTGGAGAGAATGAAAGTGTGGCGGCTGCGGTCGAGCTCGCTTTCAATCGCCTTGAGGATCTCGCCATAAAACGGGTTCATGATGTCGTGGACGACGACGCCGATGATCCCCGATCGCGATGTCCTGAGGCTTGCCGCGCGGCGATTGTAGATATAACCGAGCGTGCGCGCCTGATCCTTGATTTTCTCGCGTGTATTCGCCGCCACCAGCGGGCTGTCACGTAGGGCAAGGGATACGGTTGCCGTTGAAATGCCCAGCGTTTCCGCAATGGTCGAAAGCTTTATCTTTTGCGCCATGCGCTCCCCTCCTCGTGAAACGCAGCCAAATATGCCATTCCGTCGTCTCACGATTCCGGAATTTAAAAACTTTAATTAAAAGCTTAAATCGCGCCGTGCAACTCGAATCCGCGAGGATTCTCAGAATTCCCCATCATCTTCGTCATGGTCGCCGGCCTGAAGATTGCCGTCGATCGCCTTTAGCAGGCGCACGAGCGAGCGGACATCCTTCTCCGAAAAGCCCCGGGTGGCGAGTTCGTCGCAAGCAGCCGCCGAGCTTGTGATCTCGGTGACGCTATTGCGCCCGGCCTCGGTGAGATAGACCTTGGTCAACCGAGCGTCAGCGGCATCCGGTCGTCGCTCGACAAAGCCCTGCGCCTCCATGCGGCCGATCGTGCGGGTCATCGTCGGCGCCTTGACGCCGAGTTTCTGCGCCAGCGTTCCCGCCGGCAGGCCGTCGCTCGCCGCGAGCGCAAGGATGACACCATCCTGCCCTGCGTAAAGGCCGCTGGCCGTCAGGTTGCGGGTCAGAACCGTGCGCATCGACCGCGCCGCCTGCGTCAATGCAGGCGACAAATCGGCAAGCGTGTATTCGCCGTGGTCCTTCTTTTTACCCGACTTACCTTTTTTCCCGTCCTTGTTCTTCTTACCCATCGTGATTCCGTTGATCTTTCCGCCGCGTCAGCATCACGATATGACATTGCGCAGGTTATTGACATAAACAAGAGGCACATCCACAGATGGCACAGCCTATGCCGCGTTTCGATGACAATGATAGGACGCTGACGCCAATAGACCGGGCAAACTGGATCGCCGTCCTGCCACTTGGTGCCCACGAGCAGCACGGCCCCCATTTGCCTTTCGAAACCGACACGTTGATTGCCGAAGGCATCGTGACCCGCCTGAAGTCTGCGCTGCCAGCCGATTTGCCCGTCACTTTTCTGCCCGTCGAGCCGGTCGGCTACTCGATCGAGCATATGGATATCGCCGGCACCAGGACACTTGCCTTCGACGAAGCCGTCAATCGCTGGATGGGTATTGCCGAAAACCAGCACCATCTCGGCATCCGCAAATTCGTCATGCTGAACGCCCATGGCGGCAACTCGCCCTTGATGACCATCGTGGCGACGGAAGCGCGTGTTCGCTTCGACATGCTGGCGGTCGCGACCAGTTGGACGCGTTTCGGCGTGCCGGAAGGGCTGATCGCGCCGGACAACAAGGCCATCGATATCCACGGCGGCGATATCGAGACGTCGGTGATGCTGGCGCTTTACCCAGAGAAAGTCGACATGACCAAGGCCGCGGATTTTCCTTCGCGGCAATCCGATTTCATCAGACGCTTCAAGCATCTGCGCGCTTATGGTCCCCATGCTTTCGGCTGGAAGATGTCTGACCTTAGCACAGAGGGTGTAGCCGGCAACGCCGGTGCTGCAACGGCGGAGAAGGGAGAGCGGCTGATCGCCCATGCGGTGAAGGGATTGGTGGAATTGCTCAGGGATGTCGATGGGTTTGATGTCGAGGCATTAGGCTGAACCACATCGAACCCGCCGTCCCAAACCTAATGTGATCTTATAACATACAAAAGCCTTTGAACTGGCGCCGCCAACTCCTTATATGGAGCTCGATTACTTTCCGCTCTCCGGGGCAAACTCCCTTATTTCGAGGCTCCCATGACCGAAACAGCCACGCAAAAGCCCATTCCCGTCACCGTTCTGACGGGCTATCTCGGCGCCGGCAAGACGACGCTGCTCAATCGTATTCTCTCTGAAAACCACGGCAAGAAATACGCCGTCATCGTCAACGAGTTCGGCGAGATCGGCATCGACAACGATCTGATCGTCGAATCGGATGAAGAAATCTACGAGATGAACAATGGCTGTGTCTGTTGCACGGTGCGCGGCGACCTGATCCGCGTCGTCGAGGGCCTGATGCGCCGTCCCGGCCGTTTCGACGGCATCATCGTCGAGACCACCGGTCTTGCCGATCCGGTTCCCGTCGCCCAGACCTTCTTCATGGATGACGATGTCCGAGCCAAAACCGAACTCGACGCCGTCGTTGCGCTTGTCGACGCCAAACACCTGCCGCTGCGCCTGAAGGACAGCCGCGAGGCCGAAGACCAGATCGCTTTTGCCGACGTCGTCGTCATCAACAAGTCCGATCTCGTCTCTCCGGAAGAGCTGGCTCAGATCGAAGACATCGTCCGCGCCATCAACCCGGCCGCCCGCGTCTACAAGACCACCCGCTCTGGCGTCGATCTTGCCCGCGTTCTGAACCAGGGCGCCTTCAACCTCGAGCGCGCGCTCGAGAACGATCCGCATTTCCTCGAGCATGGCCATGAAGATCATGTCTGCGGCCCGGATTGCGATCACCATGACCATGACCACCATCATCATGACCACGACCATGATCACGATCATCACCACCATGATCATCATCGCCATGGCCCGTCGCCAATTCACGACGTGACCGTGCAGTCGGTTTCACTGCGCGGCGGCGAGATGAACCCGGAACGCTTCTTCCCGTGGATCCAGAAGGTCACCCAGACCGATGGCCCGAACATTCTGCGCCTCAAGGGCATCATAGCCTTCAAGGGCGACGCGGAGCGCTATGTCGTCCAGGGTGTCCACATGATCATCGAAGGCGATCATCAGCGTCCCTGGAAGGACGGCGAAAAGCATGAGAGCCGCCTGGTCTTCATCGGCCGCGAGCTTGACCGTGAAAAACTCGAAAAGAGCTTCAAGGCCTGCGAGGCGGCCGCCTGATGTCGACTGTCGCTCCGCTTGATATCGACGGCCACGTTCTGGCCGTCGAATTTTTAGGTGACACCCCCTTCTTCGCCAGCGCTGCCGGCGCGATCCATCGGTTGGATGGCGGCGAGAAGGTGACGGAAGCCCATCAGGGCATGCTCACCTGCATTCGCGATCCCCATAGCGACAGCCTGATTTCCGGCGGCGAGGACGGCAAGGTTCTCCGGATCGCTGCTGACGGCGGCGTTGCCGTGCTTGCGGAAGCACCACGCAAATGGATCACCCAGCTCGCCGCCGGCCCGCAGGGCACGGTCGCTTACGCATACGGGAAAAGCAGCTTCGTGCGGCTCGCCGATGGCTCGACCAAGGAATTTACCGAGGAGCGAACCGTCGAGGGCATCGCCTTCGCGCCCAAAGGCCTGCGCATCGCGGTCGCGCGCTACAACGGCGTTTCGTTGCATTGGGTTGGCATGACCGCTCAGCCGATCAATCTCGAATGGAAGGGCGCCCACACCGGCGTCACCTTCTCGCCGGACGGTCAGTTCGTCGTCACCACCATGCAGGAAAACGCCTTGCATGGCTGGAAGATGGACACGAAGCCCGGCGCCGAGGCCCGACACATGCGCATGACGGGGTATCCCGCCAAGGTAAAATCGCTCTCCTGGTCCAACAAGGGCAAGTGGCTCGCCTCCTCCGGCGCACCGGCGGCGATCGTCTGGCCGTTTCAGGGCAAGGACGGCCCGATGGGCAAGGCACCGCTGGAGCTCGGGACCCGCGCCAACATCATGGCGACCTCGGTCAAGTTCCATCCGGTGGAGGATATCCTGGCAATCGGCTTCATCGATGGAATGATCCTGGCCGTGCGCATCGGCGACGCCAAGGAAGCGCTCTTGCGCCGCCCGGGCAAAGGTGCGATCACCTCGATGAGCTGGAGCAAATCCGGCAAGCTGCTCGCCTTTGCCTCCGAGGCCGGCGATTGCGGCGTGGTTGACGTTTCCGCTTGATCAGAAAGAAATAGTCATGTCCCAGACAGGAACGGCAATCGCCGGACATTCTGTTGCCGCTGCCGGCAGGGTCTGGGACGTGATCCGCCATGAGGCCGTCGATCTCGCCGGCCGCGAACCGACGCTACGTCCGTTGCTCTCCGCACAGGTCATTGCGACGCAGACCGATGCTGAAAGCCTCGCCAATGTCCTGGTCGCCCGGCTTTCCGTTGCTGGCATCGAAACCGATGCTCTTTTCGCCCTGTTTCATGATGTGCTGACGCGGCACGCCGCAATCCTGAAGCAGACAGAAGCGGATCTCGCCGCCGTCCGCACGCGCGATCCCGCCTGCACGACCTATCTGCATGCGCTGCTGAACCTCAAGGGCTTCCACGCGCTGCAGACCCACCGCATCGCCCATGCACTGTGGTCGGAGGGCCGGCCGGAAATCGCTAGCTGGCTTTCCAATCTTGCCTCACTCGTCTTCGGTCCGGATATCCATCCGGCCGCAAAGATCGGCTCGTCCATCATGCTCGATCACGGCTCTGGTATCGTCATCGGCGAGACCGCCGTCATCGAGGATGAAGTCTCGATCCTGCAGAACGTCACGCTCGGCGGCACCGGCAAGGAAACCGGTGACCGGCACCCGAAGATCCGTCACGGCGTGATGATCGGCGCCGGCGCAAAGATCCTCGGCAACATCGAAGTCGGCGCCTTCAGCAAAGTCGCGGCCGGCAGCGTTGTGGTGAAGCCGGTCCCGGCCCATTGCACCGTCGCCGGCGTTCCCGCGACGGTCGTCCGCATCCATCGCGCCGACGAGATTCCGGCCGAGACGATGGATCAGAATATCTAGCTAACGGGTGTGCCCCGTGACATAAGGTAGCAGGCTACGCGTGTCCGCGGCACCTGCCGGCGACCTCCTCTTTCATGTCAGCAAAAACAACCCTTTAGTTGCGTTCCTCATAGACAACACATCCTTCTTCCGGCATTCACCTTCACGGAACTGTCATATACGCTTGGTAGCCCGGCATTGTTCCCTCCGCCTCGGCGCGGCGCATTTTAAGCGTCGGGGCGCGGACCCCCACTCGAGAGGATATGACTATGATCTGTCTTTCGCGTCGCGCCGCCCTCGCTGCCGGCAGTGCGCTCACTTTGATTTCGCTCTGTTCCACCGCTGGTGCCGCCGATATGGCGCCGACGAATACCGCGACGCCGATCAAACATCTGGTCGTCGTGTTCCAGGAAAACGTTTCCTTCGACCATTATTTCGCGACCTACCCCAAGGCCGCAAACGTCGACGGCGAGCCGGCATTCAAGGCCGCCGACAACACGCCGACCGACATCAACACGCTCGCCCATGCCGGTCTCATCGACAACAACCCGAACAAGACGAATACGGCCAACGGCGCCGATGCCGCTGCCCCCTTCCGCCTCGATCGCACGCAAGCAGCCGCACAGTCGCAGAACCACGGCTATACCGCCGAGCAGGCCGCCTACAACAATTTTGCGATGGACCTTTTCCCGGCCAATACCGGCAAGGGCACCAAGGGTGCCGCCGGCGCTTTCGGCACCAAGGGCCAGGTCATGGGCTACTATGACGGCAACACCGTCACGGCACTCTGGAACTACGCCCAGCGCTACGCGATGAACGACAATTCCTTCTCCACCAATTTTGGACCGTCGACCCCTGGCGCGCTGAACCTCATCTCCGGCCAGACCAACGGCGCCATCCTGCCGCCCGGCTATGCGCTGGAGAAGGACGGCACCTATTCAAAGGGCCGCATCGTACCTGACGGCAACGGCGGCTGGACCGTGATCAGCGACTTCGACCCGACCGGCGATGCCTGCTCGGCCGGCCAGACAGCGCTGATGTACGGCAAGAACATCGGCGACATGCTGAACGAACACAAGATCACCTGGGGCTTCTTCGAAGGCGGCTTCGATCTGACGCAGACCAATGCCGACGGCACGACCGGCTGCAAGCGCGCCACGACCTCGACCGTCACCCAGGTCAACAGCGCCGACTACATTCCCCATCACGAGCCGTTCCAGTACTACGCCTCGACCGCCAACCCGACGCACGCGCGTCCGTCCTCGATCGCTGCAATCGGCACCACCGATGCAGCCAACCACCAGTACGACATGACGGACTTCTACGCGGCCCTGAAGAACGGCAGCATGCCGACCGTCAGCTTCCTGAAGGCACCGGCCTATCAGGATGGCCATGCCGGTTATTCCGATCCGCTCGACGAGCAGGAGTTCGTAACGCAGGTGGTCAACACCGTCCAGAATTCGCCGGACTGGAAGGACACCGCCATCATCGTGCTCTACGACGATTCCGATGGCTGGTATGACCACGCACATGCCGTCGTCAATCCGTCGAAGCTCGGCGTCAAGGGTTATGACGTGCTGACTGGCGATAGCTGCTCGAACGGCACGCCGCTGCCGGGCGTCAACGGTCAGCCGGCGCAAGGCCGCTGCGGCTATGGCACGCGCCAGCCGCTGCTGGTCATCTCGCCCTACTCCAAGGTCAACTTCGTCGACCATACTTTGACCGACCAGACCTCGGTGATGCGTTTCATCGAAGACAACTGGATGGGCGGCGAACGCCTCGGCGGCGGCTCGTTCGATGCCATCTCCGGCTCGCTGAACAACATGTTCGACTGGTCGAAGGGCGATACGCAGAAGCTGATTCTCGATACGAAGACCGGCAACAGCGCCTCCTAAGCCAAGAATGGGGGATGGAAAATGTCCTTGAACACGAAGCACCGTTTCCTCCCCCTGATCGCACTCGCGGGCCTATCGCTCGCGGGGGCGACCATCGGCTTGGCAAGCGAACCCACCGCCAAGGCCGCTGCAGATACCTATGACGATACGGCGCCGCTGAGCGCCGTCGCCCAGCTCGGGCAGAAGCTGTTCCACGACCCATCGCTGTCCGGCGGTGGCCAGATGTCCTGCGCAACCTGCCACGATCCCAACAATCACTATGCGCCGGCTAATGATCGCGCCGTGCAATTGGGGGGACCGCATCTCGACCAGCCGGGCATCCGCGCTGTCCCGAGTCTCGCCTATAAGATGTCGACGCCTTCCTTCTCTGTCGGCGCGGAAAGTGCTGCCGACGAGGCAGCGGAGGCGGCACCGATGACCGAGGCATCTGGTGTAGCGCTTGCGAGTGCCGCGACGACCGTCACCGGGCCACTGACGGCGCAGGCCGTCGTCAAGGCCGGTTCGAATGCACCCGATCTGGTGCCGCAGGGCGGCATGTTCTGGGATGGCCGCGTCGATTCGCTCGAAGAACAGGCGCTGCAGCCGATGATCTCGCCTTTCGAGATGGCCAATGCCGATGCCGCCGCAGTCTATGCCAAGCTGAGGCAGGGTTACGGCAAGGACATCGGCGCCCTTTTCGGCAACAATGTTCTCAACGATCAGGACATGACGATCGCCGAGGCCGGTTTCGCGCTCGCGCGCTACCAGATCGAGGAGCCGTCCTTCCACCCCTATTCAAGCAAATACGACTATTATCTGCGCGGCAAGGCGATGCTATCAGACGCCGAAATGCGCGGGCTGAAACTGTTCGACGATCCTAACAAGGGCAATTGCGCCTCCTGCCATCTCGACAAGATGACCGATGACGGCCGCATGCCGAACTTCACCGATTTTGAATTCGAGGCGCTTGGCGCACCGCGCAATCCGGACATTCCGGCCAATGCCGACCCGCATTATTACGACACCGGCATCTGCGGCCCGCTGCGCCATGACGCCTATTCCGCTCAGCCACAGAATTGCGGACTGTTCAAGACACCGACGTTACGCAATGTCGCCACGCGCCGCGTCTTCTTCCACAATGGCGTCTACCACTCGCTGGAGGACGTCACCCGCTTCTACGTCAAGCGCGATACCAATCCGGCGGAGATCTATCCCAAGGACACGAACGGCAAGGTCCTGAAATACAACGACATGCCGGAGCAATATCAGGCCAATATCGACGTCATCGACGCGCCGATGAACCGCAAGCTCGGCGATGCGCCGGCTCTGAACGATACGGAAATCGCCGATGTCGTCGCGTTTCTGAAGACGCTGACGGACGGTTACGACCCGGCGAAGGATGGGGCGAAGGCGGCGAACTAGGGCAATTCCAGGAATTGTGCGCCGCGGCTTTCCGTCCGGAATTGCAAAAAGAGATAAAGCGGTCTGTGTCTCTTTGAAAAGCTGAACCGCTCTACGCCGCTTCTACGGCTGCGTCTTCCGGCACTGGCGGACGGACCTCGACGCGATCGCGGCCGTCGCGCTTGGCCCTATAAACCGCTTCATCGGCCCCTTGCAGCAAAGCCCCGAGACCGTCCCGCCCTGCCCGCCCTTCGGTAATGCCGATCGACAGCGTCGGCAGGACACGCAAACCAGCCTCACGCTGCACAGCCTCGTGGAAGGCGGCACGGATGCGCTCGGCAATATGCACGGCCGCATCGATTGCAGTGCTTTCGAGCACCACGACGAATTCATCACCGCCCTGTCGCGCCACGATATCGCCGGCGCCAAGCTGCGTCCTCGCCGCCTGCACGAACAGCAGAAGGATCCTGTCGCCGACTGCGTGGCCATGCGTATCATTGAGGGTCTTGAAGTGGTCGATGTCGATCAGGAAGACGGAAAGAGGCGCCGCCGTTCCCGCCCGCTGCATTGCCTCTAGCCGCCCGAAGGCATCGGCAAGCCCGCTTCGGTTCATCGCGCCGGTCAGCGGATCGTGGTGGGCAAGTTCGATGAGCTTGTTGCGGCTGCGCTCCGAGGCCATCAGGACGATGGTTATGCCGCGCAGGCAGATGAAGACGGCAGCCGTGAGCGCCAGCCATTGATCCGGGCCGGCCTTGTCAAACAGGCCATCGCCATCCAGCCGACCTATCAGTGCCAGGGTCGACCGTCCTGCAAAAATCAGTGCAGTCGGCGCGAAGAGGCCGACGAGAATCCAACCGGATACCAGTTTTTCTCGTCGAACCAGCCGCAGACCCTGGCGCATAATGGCGACATCACAACAACAGAAGATGGCGGAGAAATAGGCAATGCGCAGCAGGTAGCTGGCGCCATCGCTGAAGACCAAGAAGGTCGGCGAAGAGGCGAGAATGATGAAGACGCCGTAATAGAGGAGATTGACGCGTTCGGCGGCAAACACGCGAATGGCGATGAGAAGAGCCACATAGCCAGCAAGTGTCAGGCTGTTCGCTGGACCAACCGAAACGAAATCGGGGACAATATCGCGCAATGCAACGCCGAAACTGCCAAAACCAAGCAGCAGATTGCTGATACCCCACCAGAGCGGCCAACGCTCGAAACGCCCCGTTGCATAGGCCAGCAGCTGCACGCAGCCGAGCACCAGGCAAGCGACGGCACAGACAACGTAAATCGTCCGTAGATCCAGCACCATGTTGACGTCGCCCCTGTCAAACCTTGTGGGTGCCGAAACTACATTGGCGCTATTGCGGTTCTCTTAACCGGAAGCGCTCAATTGAGACGACTTCCGGCGCATCGAGCACCTTCTCCCCGAGAGGAGAAGGAAGAGATCAAGCAGCCATGGCGATCGGAGGCTGACCCAGCTTGCGTCCGCTGGCGACGATCATGCCGGCAGCACCATTCAGCCAGCCATCCTTGAGCTCCAGCGCCAGGAAACGGTTGCGCTGGAACGGGCCTGGCATGACGAGGTGGCGGGTCTTTTCGGCGAAGAAGCCGAAACGCTCGTAGTAAGGCGCATCGCCCACCAGCAGGATGGCGCCATGGCCGCGCTTCTTGGCTTCGAGGACTGCGGCGCGCATCAGCGCCGAGCCGACGCCCTTGCCTGCGTGGGCACCATCGATAGCCAGCGGGCCAAGCAGCAGCGCGTCGACCGGGCGGGTTTCCCGGTCGACGCCGGCCTCGATGTTCCACAGACGAACGGTGCCGATGACATGGCCGGCGCGATCGCGGGCGACAAGCGCCAAGCCCTCTGCCGGAACGCGGCCGCGGCGGAGCTTTTCAGACGACTTCTTGCGGCGATCGGCGCCCATGACGCGATCCAACAGATTTTCGCGCGCAACGACATCGCCTGCATTTTCCAGGTCGAGGGTGAAAGTGGAAGGCGCAAAGAATGCGCGTACAGAATCAAGAACAGCGGCCATCTCGGCCTCCCGTGCCCAATACCGTTATCAGCGGTGGTGACGAACTATTGTGAAGGTGCCGCCCCAGCTAACTACGGGGGCGGCGAGGACAAACCTTAGATAACGTAAGCCTTCAGAGGGTCGAACCCGTTGAAAGCGACAGCCGAATAGGTCGTCGTATAGGCACCAGTGCCTTCGATCAGGACCTCGTCGCCGATCGTGAGCGTCACCGGCAACGGATAGAGGTTCTTTTCATACAGCACGTCGGCCGAATCGCAGGTCGGGCCGGCGATGACGCAGGGTTCCATGTCGTCGCCGTCGCGCTCCGTGCGGATCGGGTAGCGGATCGCCTCGTCCATGGTTTCGGCGAGACCGCCGAACTTGCCGATATCGAGGAAGACCCAGCGAGCGGCATCGTTGTCCGACTTCTTGGAAATCAGGACGACTTCAGCCTTGATCACACCGGCGTTGCCGACCATGCCGCGGCCTGGCTCGATGATCGTGTGCGGGATCTGGTTGCCGAAATGGGCACGCAGAGACGCGAAGATCGCCTTGCCGTAGGCTTCAGCCGACGGAACGTCGCGCAGGTACTTAGTCGGGAAACCACCGCCCATGTTGACCATCTGCAGGTGGATGCCCTGCTTGGCCAGCGAGACGAAGACGCGCTTGGCATCGGCAAGAGCAGCATCCCAGGCATCGACCTTGGTCATCTGCGAGCCGACGTGGAAAGACACGCCGTAGGATTCCAGACCCAGCTGATGGGCGTAGACGAGAACGTCGACAGCCATCTGCGGGACGCAGCCGAACTTACGGGACAGCGGCCATTCGGCGCCTTCGCCATCCGTCAGCACGCGGCAGAACACACGGGCGCCGGGAGCGGCACGGGAAATCTTCTCGACTTCTTCGTGGCTGTCGACGGCGAAGAGGTTGATACCGAGTGCGTGTGCACGAGCGATATCGCGCTCCTTCTTGATCGTGTTGCCGAAGGAGATGCGGGCAGCCGTCGCACCGGCATCTAGCGCCATTTCGATTTCAGCGACGGACGCGCAATCGAAGTTGGAGCCGAGACCAGCGAGCAGGCGCAGTACTTCTGGAGCAGGGTTGGCCTTGACAGCATAGTAGATGGCGCTGTCCGGCATGGCGTGACGGAAGGCGTGAAAATTGTCGCGGACGACATCGAGATCAACCACCAGGCAGGGACCGTCCGGACGTCGGGTAGCGAGAAAGTCGCGAATACGTTGCGTGGTCATGTCAATTCCCTTTTCAATTCCAAAAGCTCCGGGGAAAACCCAGAGGACAAAGGGCGACGCTCATTCGCTTAGGTACCAGCCGGTGGAGACCCCGGAACCGTGCAAACGCGCGAAGCGCAGATAATGAACCAGTGCTACGAACGCAGCGCGGATTCGGCTTTGTCTGCCATGGATTGGAGGGAAAATCCCAACCGCACTTCCGGCAATGAAGGTGTGCCTCTTCAGTAACCCCGGCTGATGGAAAGCCGGGAGAGAACAAAAAGGCCCGCACCGTCGTTGCTTCAGATGTCCTCGCATTTTCCGGTTGGCCGGAATAGCGACTGGAGGGGTTAATTCCAGGTACCTTACCGATTTTCTCACCACATCGAGGATCGGCGGACACCCACGGGCACGTGCGACTTTGGGCTGAACCCGAGATAAGAATATTCGCCGTAATAATCAAGAATTTTTTTCGCCAATGCCCGAAAAAAATAATTGAACAAATCAGCGCATTTTGTTCAATAACTTGCGACAGTTAACGAGGGCTTCGCCATGGACACTTTGACCCGGATTCGCGCCTTTATCGACGTGGTCGAAGCGGAAGGTTTTTCCGCGGCCGCCAGGAAAACCGGACGTTCCAAGGCGCTGCTTTCCAAGTATGTCCGTGAACTCGAGGATGAGCTTGGCGCTCTCCTGCTCAATCGCACGACCCGGCAATTCTCGATGACAGAAGCGGGCCACACCTACTATCGCACAGCTTCCGACATATTGAAAGAAATCGACAATCTTGCCGACCTCGTGCGCGAGAGCAATCAGCAGCTAAAGGGCCGTCTGCGTATCTCCGTGCCGCGCACCTTCGTCGATGCCGATGTCGGGCAATCCTTGATCGACTTCGCCAAGGAAAATCCCGATCTCGCGCTGGAGATCGCCGCCGATGACCGATTCGTCGATCTGATCGAGGAAGGCTTCGACGTCGCCGTGCGCATTACCAAGCTCGAAGACTCCGGCATGATCGCTCGCAAGATCTCGGACTTCCGCGTCCATCTTTGCGCAACGCAGGAATTCCTCAACCGCTACCCCGCCTTGGAACGTCCAGCCGATCTTACGCACGTGCCTTTCATCATCGACTCCAACAACCGATCGCAAGGCAGTATTCGTTTCGTCGACGCCGACAGCACCACGTTCAACGTCGCCATCAACGGCACGCTCGAAGTCAACAGCCCGCATGCCACGCTGCGAGCTGCCCTCGCCGGCCTCGGCATCGCTGTCGTTCCGGACTTCATCGGCCGCAAGGCGATCGAAAGCGGGCAACTGCTGACGCTGTTCAACGACTATCTCCCCACCGACCGCGGCATTTACGCTGTCTACCCGCACCGCCGTTATCTCCCGGCCAAGGTGCGCATCTTCGTCGACTACCTGCATAACTGGTTCCGCAAGAACGGCTAAGCATTTCAGCTCTGCCCGCGGTCCCAATTCCGTCTCATTTCCTGACCAGAAATCGAAGTGAATCAATGCTCACGAAGCACATCGGACGCATGAGAAAATCCACCCCTGTACATGTTGCCGGCCTGGCCGGAGGCCTGTTGCTCGCGCCTGTCGCGGCATCGGCACATCCGCATATCTTCGTGGAAGCGCGTCTGGAAGTGCTGGCGGGCGCTGACGGCACGGTGCAGGAGCTGCGCAATGTCTGGCGCTTCGACGAGGTTTTCTCCTCCTCGGTGCTGATGGATTTTGACAAGAACACTAATCTGAAGCTCGACCCGGACGAGCTCAAGGAAGTCGGCAAAACTGTGCGCGATTCGCTGGCCGACTACGACTACTACACAAACCTGACGTTCAACGGCAAAGCCATCAAGGTGAACAAGCCGGACGTTATCAATGTCGACTACAAGGACGGCCAGCTCCTGATGTTCTTCGCCGTCAAGCCGTCCGAGCCGATGCCTTTGAAAGGCAACAAGCTCAGCTTCGGCATCTACGATCCGACACTCTACACCTCGATCGATTTCCCCAGCGACAATGAGCTGGTGACCGAAGGCGACGCCTTCAAAGCCTGCACGCAGAAGGTCGTGCGCCCTGATCCGGACGAAGTCATCGCCGAAAACAAGGCGACATTGACGGATGCCTTCTTCAACGATCCGACGGGAACGACCATGTCGAAGCTCTTCGCAACGCGGATAGACGTCCAATGCTGACGTCACGAATATCGAAGCTGTTTCCGGCGGCAGCCCTCGCCTTTCTGGCAGTGGCAAGCCTTGCCCATGCAACCGGATCGCCGCTCGGCATCGGCACGGCGGAACCGAGCTTCCAGCCGATCGGCGGGCCGCTGGCGCCGATCTTCCTCTATGTGAACTACGAGCAACAGGCCTTCTATCGGGCGCTCACCAAATCCATCGAGGCGATGCGCCAGGATCCCTGGCAGCTCTGGACGCTGATCGGCCTCTCCTTCGCCTACGGCATCTTTCACGCCGCCGGCCCCGGCCATGGCAAGGCCGTCATCTCTTCCTACATGGTCGCAAACGAGATCGAGCTGAAGCGCGGCATCGTCATCTCCTTCATCTCGGCCTTCATCCAGGGCCTCGTCGCCGTCCTCGTCGTCGGGGCCGCCTATTTCGTCCTGCGCGGCTCGGGCATCACTATGACCATGGCCACCAATGCGATGGAGATCACCAGCTTCGTCATGGTGATCATCTTCGGCGGCTGGCTGTTGTTCCGCAAACTGCGCTCGATGATCCAGAGCCGGCCGCAACGCCAGCAGGTGCAATTTGCGACGTCGGCCGGCCCGGTCAGCATGTCGCTTTTCGAAGGCGGCTCGAACGGCTCAGCTCCTGTGCAAAAACTCTCCCGCCTCCGCGCCACGCCGCAGACCGGCAACCGGTATAATTGCGACGACCCGACGCATGATTTGGCCAATGGCATGCTCTGCGAGGCCTGCGGCCATTCGCATCTGCCGGATCCGAAAATGCTGTCGAACGAGAAATTCAGCGTCCGCGAAGCCTGGTCGGCGATCATCACCGTCGGCCTGCGCCCCTGTTCCGGCGCGCTGCTCGTCATGACCTTTTCGATGCTGAACGGGCTCTATCTCGGCGGCCTGCTGTCCGTCCTCGCCATGTCGGTCGGCACAGCATTGACCGTCTCCCTGCTCGCCATCATCGCCGTCTTCGCCAAGGGGACCGCCGTGCACCTCACCGGTCGCGGTTCGAAGCTCTCGACATGGGTCGGCAACGGCATCGAAATTCTTGGCGCACTGCTGGTCATCTGCACCGGCATTATATTGCTCGGTGCATCGCTGCAGACCTGATCCGTTGGATTATCGGTTCTTGCGCCTCTGATAGCGGGCTCTCAGCCAGAAGACCAAGAAAAAGGCCAGGATGACGATGACGCCGAAGCCGGTGCCGAGCCACGGCGAAACATTGCCGAGCCAGACAATGACATTGGGCATCAGGTACAGCAGCGCCATGGCGGCCAGCAGAATGATGGCGGCGGCGATCGCCGTGGAGCGGGTTTCGCTGTTTTTATCCGTCAAAATGGGCATTCCTTCCCGCGCCACTATTCGTTGTCCGGCGCAGGCTTAGGCCAGCCGCCCGCGAAAGGCAACCGGCCCTTCCCCAACGACGATCAGACCTTGGCGCTTGCGACTGTTGCCTCGATATGATCGACCAGCGCGTCGGGGAGACCGAGACGACCGGCGAGAAGATCGAGATAGCGGCGCTCCGCCCGCGAATCCGGCTCGATCGCCAAGCGCGACGCAGTGTAGATCTGCACGCGCTGCTCTTGCGTTTGCGCCGATGCGACGATGGCGTCGAGATCCACAGGATTGGCAAGCTCGCGCTCGAAAAAGGCTTCCGCTTCCGCGCCCACACCTGCTTCCTGCACCTTGCCGAGAATATGTTGCCGCTCCACATCATCGATATGCCCATCGGCACGGGCGGCAGCGATCATGGCGCGGACGAGGGAAAGCGCGAAATCATTGCTGGCGATCGCCGGCGCAGTGCTGAAGCCGGAATTGGAAGGCGGCGGCAGGAATTGCGGTTCCGCCTGCTGGGCAGGTTGCGGCGCTGCCTGTGGCGTGTCGCCGGCCTGGTAATTCTTGTAGGCCTGATAGCCGAGCCCGGCGATGGCGGCGAGACCGCCGAGCGTTAGTACGTTGCCGGCAATCTCGCGTCCGGTCTTCGTGCCCAGCAGCACGCCGGCAATGGCGCTCGTCGCCAAGGGATTGTCTCTGGCGAGATTGATGGCTTCGGTCGCCTTGTCTCTCACGCTTCCCTGCATTCCCGGAACTTGCGATCCCAGGAACTGGTCCAGAAGCTTGCGGGCGTCGATCATGTTGATGGTCCTCCGTCCTTTGTGAAGCATGATCCCAAAAAGTGCGTAGCGGTTTTTGGGCGAGATCATGCGCGAGCAAAACTGCGAGAGGGAAATAGGAAGGTGCGGCCGCAAATACAAACCTTCCGAAAAAGTCATAACCTCCACCAAAGGTGGAGGTTTGAAACGCTGCGCTTGAACCGCTAGAAGCGGTTTTGTTAGCGCTTAGTAGCTACGATTGAAGAGGTCGGCAAAGTCGGAAGCTTTGTCGGCCTTTTCCTGATTACGGATATATTGTCTGACGACCTGCTCGTTGTAGCCCGTCGTCGATACGAAATACCCGCGCGCCCAAAAGTGATAACCCTTGTAGCGGCGCTTGCGCGCATATTTGTTGGCAACGTAAAGGGCTGTCTTGCCCTTCAAAAAGCCGACAATATGCGCAACCGAGTATTTCGGCGGGATCGATATCAACATATGCACATGGTCGGGCATCAAATGACCCTCTTCGATCTGGCAGCCTTTCTGCTGTGCCAGCCGACGTAAGAGTTCTCCCAACTCACGCCGTACGTCCCCGTAGAGTCTTTTCGTTCGGTATTTGCTGCCAAAAACAACGTGATACTTGCAGTCCCACGTCGCATGCGAGAGCGTTTGCTCATCCATAGAACCTCCTTGTTCGAAGTCTGGGCCGCGCCAGCGGTTCAAGCAGGAGGTCTCTCAACTACCGTGTAGAACTCGTCCAGTCCTCCACCATAGGTGGAGGTTTATTTATGGGTATAGCAAAAGGGCGCGCATGAGGCCATGCACGCCCTCAAATCGGCTTTTCGAAAGGCTCAGCCCTTCAGTGCGGCCGCTTCGGCGGCGAGCTTGGTGATCCCCGCCCAATCGCCGGCCGCGACCAGTTCCTTCGGCGCAACCCAGGAGCCTCCGACGCAGATGACGTTCGGCAGCGACAGGTAATCATGAGCATTCTTCAGCGAAATGCCACCAGTCGGGCAGAATAGCGTTCCTGACAGCGGCGAGGACAGCGCCTTCAGATAGGCAGCGCCGCCGGCCTGTTCGGCGGGAAAGAACTTCAGAACTTTGTAGCCTTCCTCGCGCAGCGCCATGACTTCGCTCGCCGTCGCCGCACCCGGAAGCAGCGGCACATCGGAGCTACGGGCAACGTCCAGCAACTCCTGCGTCGTGCCGGGGCTGACGATGAACTTCGAGCCGGCCTCTACGGCAGCTTCCCACTGCGCGACATTCAGGATCGTGCCGGCACCGACTTCGGCGCCTTCCACTTCCTCTGCCACGGCGCGGACGGCGTCGAGCGCGCCGGCGGTGCGAAGTGTGATCTCGATTGCCTTCAAGCCGCCGGCAACCAGCGCACGGGCGAGCGGTACGGCCGATTTCGCATCTTCGACGATGAGGACGGGAACGACGGGTTGCAGTTTCAGGATGGAAAGAAGCTTTTCGGTTTTCTCGCCCATGGTCGGCGTGCTCCCTTAAAACGATTGAAATCCGGTTTTCGAATAGCCTTCCGGAAGGTCCTTGTCGAGACAAAAGCTAAGTTTGAATAGAGTGGGTAGGAAATCCAGAAAACTTCCGTTAGTCTATTTAGATATGATGCGGGCGGAGCATGTCGAGCGCATGGCAAAAGAGATCGAGCGAAAGTTTCTGGTGCGCGGCGATCATTGGCGCGACCTCGTTTCCGAGAAACTCACCCTACGGCAGGCCTATATCGCCTCTATGGACGACCGTTCCGTGCGCGTTCGCCTGACGAACGACACGGTCGCCACCCTGACGATGAAGATTGGCAGGGCGATGACGCGCGACGAGTTTGAATATGAGATCCCCATTGCTGATGCCGAGGAGCTGCTTGGCAATGCTATCGGGCTCGTCATCGAGAAGACCCGCTACAAGGTGCCCTTCAAAGGCTTCGTCTGGGAAGTCGACGTTTTTCGCGGCGCGCATCGCGGCCTGGTGATCGCCGAGGTCGAGATGGAGGACGAAAGCGATGATCCTGAATTGCCGGATTGGGTTGGCCGCGAGGTGACCGGCGAATATCGCTACTCCAACCAGGCGCTCGCGACGCAATTCGAGCAGGAATACGATGAGTTATCGCATTCGGCCTGACAAGGCCTTTGACGACGATGTACGCACCGCCGCCGCACGGCAGCTTAGCAAAGCGATTGCGGCATTGACCGATCGGCCGGAGGGCCTCCACGAGGCTGTGCACACGGCCCGCAAGCATATCAAGCGCGTCCGCGGGCTTTACCGGCTGATCGCCCCGCGCGCGCCGGAATTCCAGCAGGTGGAAAATGACAGGCTGCGGGAAATGGCGCGAACGCTCTCCCACGTTCGCGACGCCACCGCCCTCGTCGAGGCCGGTCGTCATCTGCACGAGACGGCGACATGCGAGGACGAAGCCCAAGCACTTGCCCGCGTCATCGATGTACTGACGGTCCGGCGCGACCGGCTGTCGGAAGAGGAAACCGATCTCGAAGAGAAGGCGAATGCCGCAGTCGCCACCTGCCGCGAAGCGTTGGAGGCGCTAAACGCGACCTCTTTCGACAGTGGCCGACGCGAGGCCGCACGCTTTTTTCAAAAGAGCTGGCGCAAGACGGGGCGCAAGGCGGCCAAGGCGCTCTCCGAATGCCATGCCGAAGCCCATACCGATCAGTTTCACGAGCTGCGCAAACGCGGCCAGGATTGCTGGATGCATCATGCGCTGTTGCGCGACATCTGGCCCGCCGCCATGCATGCAAAACAACTCGAAGCCAAGGCGCTGGTCGACGTGCTCGGCCGCTATCTCGATCTGTCGATGCTTTCCGAGGTCACCGATCGCGAGCCGCATCTCTTCAACGGCAGCGACGACCACGCCCGCCTGCTGGAGGCGATTATCTCCCGCCAACAAACCGCCCGCCAGGATGCGCTGACCAAGGCCCGCTGGGTTTTCGCCGACGAACCGAAGCAGGAAGCGCGGACGATCAAACGGCTGTGGCTGGAAGCGGGGGATTGAGGAAATCTGCCCTACGCGCTCGGAACCGAGGTACGAAGCCGATTTCTTGCTCCTCGGGGAGCGATCATCACCAGCGATAGATTTTGCGGGTAGCGGCCATCTATCGCAGTGATTTTTCCATACGGAAATTTTCGAGCGTCTGCCCGCGCTTTTCCACACTCTGCGACGTCAGGACGGCGAAACCTCTTCGTTCGAAAAACGGTCTGGCAGTGAGGCTCGCCTCCGTAAAAATGCGCCCAAGCCCCTGTTTTCTTGCCTCTGACTCGATCGTCGTCAGGAGCAGACTGGCTGCGCCAATGCCTTGATAATCGGGATGGACAAACATCATGTCCAAGAGCCCATCGGGCACCAGATCGGCGAACCCGATTGCCGTGCTCCCATACTGGACGATCCAGGCCAGCCTGCTTGATCGTCGTTTCGCCCAGGCTTCCCTGTCTTCCACCTTGGCCCAAGCATCGACTTGGGCTTGATCGTAGTCCCTCGACGCCACTTCCCGGATCGCCCTCAGGAATATGTCGATGGTCAGATCGGCATCGGCCGGGACATATGGTCTTACCGTCAGCATGTTCTTCGACACATTAACCTCATCACCGCGTACCGGTCGCCGTTGCGCGTATTTATATGGTAGTGCAGAACAGGGAACGCCTCGCTGGCGAGCGTGACCCGATGGCGCAGCGTCAAAATACGAATCCCGATTGCTTGCCGACGCACAAAATTGTATTTCCGCGGCATGACGGACATCCTTTCGACCTCACGACATGAAGCAGGCGGCGCGTTCCTCGTTGCCGCTCTTTATCATTTCGCATCCTTTCCGCGCTTCGAGGCCTTGCGGGAGCCGCTGCTTGCGCTCTGCGAAGCAAACGGCGTCAAGGGCACCCTGCTGCTCGCCCATGAAGGCATCAATGGCACCGTCGCCGGCACTGATGCAAGCATTGGCGCAGTGCTCTCCTTCCTGCGCGCCCAGCCGGAATTTTCGGGCCTGGAGCACAAGGAAAGCCGGGCATCGAAGATGCCCTTCGTCCGCATGAAGGTGAAGCTGAAGAAAGAGATCGTCACCATGGGCGTCGAGAATATCGACCCCAACAGGATCGTCGGCACCTATGTAGCGCCGAAGGACTGGAATGCGCTGATCTCCGACCCCGACACCATCGTCATCGACACACGCAACGATTACGAGACGGCGATCGGTGTGTTCAAGGGCGCGGTCGATCCGAAGACCAAGACATTTCGCGAATTTCCGGAATGGGTGCGCCAGAACGAGGGCCTGCACAACAAGCCGAAGATCGCCATGTATTGCACCGGCGGCATCCGCTGCGAGAAGGCGACCGCCTTCATGAAGGAACAGGGTTTCGACGAGGTTTACCACCTCAAGGGCGGCATCCTGAAGTATCTCGAGGAAGTACCCGCCGAGGAAAGTCTGTGGGAAGGCGCCTGCTTCGTATTCGACGAACGCGTCTCGGTCGAACACGGCCTGAAGGAAGGCAATCACAAGCTCTGCCATGCCTGCCGCAATCCCATCACCGCCGAAGAGATCGCCTCACCCTTCTATGAAGCCGGTGTGTCCTGCAGCCAATGCTATCACGACCGCAGCGAGGAAGACCGCAAGCGCTTTCGCGAGCGCCAGCGCCAGGTGATGCTCGCCCGCAAACGCGGCCTGGAGCATATTGGCGGCTAAAGAATTCAGGCGGCCGCTTCTTGCTCGCCGGCAAGCGCGCGGGCCGTCTGCGCCTTCAGCCGCTTGCTGATTTCCGCTTCGGGCAGCGGCTTGCCGAAGAAATAACCCTGCAGCTCGTCGCAGCCGAAGAGCTGCAGGGCGATCCCCTGCTCTTCCGTCTCGATGCCTTCCGCCGTCACGGGAATGTCAAGTGAGCGCGCCAATGCCACCGTCGCCTGCAGCATCTCGCGGGCACGGCTATCCGTCAGCACATCCATGGTCAGCGATCGGTCGATCTTGATGCGGTCGAAGCCGAATTGGCGGAGATAGCCGATCGAAGAGAAGCCCGAACCGAAGTCATCAAGCGCCACCTTGACGCCCAGCGCCTTCAGCCGCTCGATCGACTGGCGGGTGCGCTCCGGATTCTGGATGATATAGCCTTCGGTGATTTCCAGCGTGATGCGTTCGGCTTCGATCTCTGCGTGATTCAGGACATGCCGGACATAGTCTGCAAAAGCGGGATTGCGGAATTGTCCCGGCGAGACGTTGACCGCAATCCGCAGGTCTGGCCATTGCTGCGCCGCCTCACAGGCCTTGCGTAGCACGAGCAGCCCGAGTGCCTCGATCAAGCCGCTCGTCTCGGCGACGGGAATGAAGGCTTCGGGCGAAATCGGCCCGTAACCGGGCCGGCTCCAGCGCACCAATGCCTCAACGCCGGTGATCTCATGGGTCTTGGCATCGACCAGCGGCTGATAGGCGAGCGTCAGTTCTTCCTTTTCGATGGCATTTCGCAGGTCAAGTTCCAGCGCGTTGCGTTCCTCGCGATCGGCATCCATAGCCGTCTCGTAGCAGGTCATGCGGGCGCGGCCGGCTTCCTTGGCCTTGTACATGGCAAGGTCGGCGCGACGCACCAGCTCCTCGCGGTCGATCCGGCCCTCCGGCGAGCTGGCAATGCCGATGCTGGCGCCGACCACCACCACACGGCGGCCGATCTCCAACGGCTCGGCAAAGAAATCCAGCACTTGTTCCGCAAGCCTGAGCGCCGGCGCGTCATTCAGTTCCTTGGTCGGAAAAGCAACGGCGAATTCGTCGCCGCCAAGGCGCGCGAGCGCCGCCGTCGGCGGAATGAGCACATTCAGTCCAGCCGCGACGGCGCGGATCAACTGATCCCCGGTGCCATGGCCGTAGGCGTCATTGATCTCCTTGAAGCCGTCGAGGTCGAGATAGAGCAGCAGGACATTGCTGCCGTCGGCGCGGGCACTTTCCACCAATCGGTCGACATCAAGGCGCAGACCCTCGCGATTGAGAAGGCCGCTGAGCCGGTCTCGCAGCGAACCCTGCCGCGCTAACGCCTCCTCCGCTCTCAGCCGGCGACCTGCCAACGACCCCAGTATCAGCAGCACCACGAAAAACATGCCGACCAGACCGAGTGCGCCGAGGACCAGCGGACGGGCCTGTTGATAGCTGACGTCACCTGGCCCGCGCGAGGTCCAGACCAGCCGCCCGAGCGGCTTGCCGAGCGGATCGACGATCGAGACGGCATAGCGCGCAGTCGTGTCCGGCGGCACCAGCCTGAGGCCACTGATGACATAGGTGTTGGAAAGCATCTTGATCTTGGCGGCATCCAGATGCCGGACAAAGATCAGATAACGGCGCTTGCCTTCCGGCACGGGGATATGGCCGGATTTTTCGCGGATCGTCGCGACACCGATGGCGGCGATGCCCTTGTCGGTCATCACATAGCCGCTTGCTTCCGGCACGCTGGTTACCCGCGTCTTGCGTACCTGATCCACCAAGGCCCACATCGAGGCATCGAAGACATCCTCGACCTTATCGGTCATCGGTTTGCCGTCGCGATAGGCGATGACGGGCTTGTTGCTGTCGTCGACGACCAGCGCCATGTCGAACAGGGAGCCATCGGAGGACATTTCGCCATAGGCGCCGGCAATCCACTCCTGATCGTTTTCTTCATAGACATTCCTGGCGGCGGCGTTTCGTGCTGCATAGTCATGCAGCGTCGCGTCGAGCAGGCCTTCGAAGGTCTTCAGCGCACCGGCGGTGGTTTCCCAGGAGCGCTCGTCGTCTAATTTGTTGGAATAGTCCGCCACCCGACCGATCGCCGTCAGCACCATCAGCGTGACGACCGTGACGACCAAAGCGAATGAAAACAAAACGGCCGTCACGATGGAATGACGACCGATTTGCGTATTCCGCTGGATTGACCCGAAAACTGCTCCCAATGCGCTTCTCCTTAGCTTGAGAAGTCTGCCTTCAGGTCTTCAAAAAACGGTTAAAGCGAACCTATGATTATTGCATGAAAGGGTTGTATATTTATTGGCGCAGCAAGCATTCATACAGATGCGCGGATTGCCTGCGCAAAACGATCGAGACCGGCTCTCAGCGCGCCGCTCTGTTGCAGCTCGGCTAGGACCGACGCCTGCGCCTCGTCGCTCTTGCCGGCGAGCGGCACCCGCAGAAAAGCCTCCGACACGATACGGAGCGACATGGTCTTCAGGACTTCGGTCAGTTGCTCCAGCACAAGATCGCCGCGATACGACGCGTGTGCAAACATCAGCGGCTTGAACGGCACCTCGTCGCGCGACACCAGCCAATCCAATGCATTCTTGAAGCCGCCGGGAATGCCATGGGCATATTCCGGACAGGAGACGATCAGCCCGTCCGCATCGCGAATCTTTGCGGCGAATGTTTCGACGACAGGAGGCGTCCTGTCGCCCTCATGATCCGGGTTGAAGATCGGCAGACTGCCGATCAAATCGCAGATTTCGATGGAGACTCCGTCAGAGGAGACCCGCTGCAGAGCCTCCAGCAGCCGGCGGCTGGTGGAGACCTGTCTTTGACTACCGCAGAGCGCGTAGAGGGAGAGAGGACGCTGGATCATGCGCAAGATTTATCAGGCGCCATCGATTCGGGCGATAGCTACCCTCCCCTCGAAGGCAGGGCTATCGCATTTGAGCGAGGAGAGATTTGAGGAAGGAGTTGTTCCATCCCGCCTTTTTGACTTTGAGGCGGATGGAGTCCTTCGTTGGATCGGATCGCAGCAGGTTGAGGGCGAGACGGCGGAGGATGGCGAGGTTCTGCGCAGTGTGATCGTTTCGTGTGTGGATACGATCTTCGCCGAAGGCGACGTCGAGAATCCAATGCTGGCTGTTTTCGATGGACCAATGAGCCCGCACCACCCTGAGGACCTCGTCGGGATGAAGCAGGCACGATAGGGCGACATATCGCGTCTGGCGTTCTTCCTGCCCGTTGACGAGGCGGCGCGCATCAATCCTGGCCATGGCGACCAAGCCGTCGAAGCGATAGGTCTCGGCCCAATCCGGGACCGCCCGGACCCAGGCGCGACGCTCTTCCACCCGGCCGTGCGCGGCGGATGTGTGCGGGCTTGCGGCGGCAGCCGGCTCGACATTGGCGAACAAGGCTGCCGCGGCCCGATGAAGCGGACCGCGATTGCCTTTGATCATCAGGGCATAATCGCCACTGCGTGCCCGGATGGCTTGCGCCGTCCGGCGACTGCCATGCAAGGCGTCGGCGGTAACGATGCTGCCGGCCAGATCTAACAGGGCGATGATCTCACGCGCCGCCGTCACTTCACTGCGGCCGGCGGCCAGGCGTTGGCCCAGAACCAGCCGTTGCTCGGCACTCCAGACCGTCACCAAATGCAGCGGCGTCGTGCTGCCAGCAGCCTCGACCGCTCCGCGCAGCGATTTGCCGTCAATCGCCAGCACCGGCAGTCTTTCGTCCTGATCCCCTTGCGCATGGGCAAGCGCGGCGGCAAAGGCCGTCATGAAGCGACGAAACACCACCTCGAATGCCGCAGGCTCCAGCAGACGAAACGTCCGGCTAAATGTGTCGTGACTGGGAACGCCATGATCCAACTGCAGAAATTCGCTCAGCACATCCTGCTTGTCGCGGCCAAAGGCGGCAAAGTCCACGCAACTTTCCGCCCCGCACAACATGGCAGCAAAGGCTATCAGCAACACATCAGCCAAAGAATGCCGGGCATTCGCTGCCCGACCATCCGGCAATTCGCAAAACAGATCCTGCAAGCCTCGCATGCAATCTCTCCAGACCAACTTCTGGAGAACCTACAGAATCCAATTCCTCACCAAACGCCACAACTTCCTCATATGCGATTCCCCTGCCTCGAAGGGGAGGGTCGGACCGAAGGTCCGGGGTGCGGTGACCATTGCGGATACCAGAGATCACCCCCACCCGCGCGTTGCGCGCGACCTCCCCCTCAAAGGGGAGGTAGAACCGCATCAAGCCGCCTTATGGTTCCCCTTCGGGAACTGACCGGCGAGTTCGCGATACCACTTGCCGCTCTTCTTGATCGTGCGCACCTGCGTCTCGTAATCGACATGGACGAGACCGAAGCGCATGCGGTAACCTTCCGCCCATTCGAAATTATCCATCAGGCTCCATGCGAAATAACCGCGCATGGGATAACCGTCCTTGATGAGGTCGGCGACAATGCCGAGATGGTCGATGTAGTAATCGAGGCGCCGCTGGTCATCGACTTCGCCGTTGACGACTTCCATGTTGTAGCAGGCGCCGTTTTCGGTGATGTAGCATTCCGGCAGTTGGTAGCGCTTGTAGAGGTCTTCCACGACATGCTTCAGGCCCGGTGCGTAGATTTCCCAGCCGATATCGGTCCTGGCGGCGCTGACCGGCGGCGCGTCCTTCGTCCAAGGGAAATCGCCGCTCTTGGACGCGTCATCGAAGACGCGCATCGGCATGTAGTAATTCAGGCCCCACCAGTCGAGCTTCTGGTTGATGATCTTCAGATCGCCATCCTCGACGACAGGCATACGATCGCCGAGAGCCTCGACGAACTCCTTCGGATACTGACCCTTGAAGATCGGACCGAAGAAGGCGCCGTTGTGGAACTGATGCGCGCGCTCGACCGCAGCCTGATCTTCGGCGCTATCGGAACCCGGCAGGATCGATGCGGCATTGAGCACGATACCGACCGGCACCTTCGGCGCTTCCGCGCGGATTGCCTCGACGCCGAGGCCATGCGCGAGATTCATATAGTGCATGGCATAAAGCGCAGCCTGCATGTTGCGTTCGCCCGGCGCGTGGATGCCATAGAGGTGGCTAAGCCAGACAATGCACCAGGGCTCATTGAAGGTGGCGACCGAATCCAGGCGGTCGCCGAGGCGGCCCACGACAGTCTTCACATAACGCTGATAGGCATAGGCCGTCGAACGCGCCGTCCAGCCGCCGTCCCCGGCAAGCGTCAGCGGCAGGTCCCAGTGATAAAGCGTGGCGAAGGTCTTGATGCCGCGCGCCTTGCAGCCGTCGATGAGACGATCATAAAAATCGAGACCGGCTTCGTTCACCGGACCCGTACCGTCGGGAATGATGCGCGGCCAAGCGATCGAGAAGCGATAAGCCTCGACGCCCATCTCCTTGATGAGATCGAGATCCTGTTCCAGGCGGTTGTAGTGATCACAGGCGACATCACCGTTGTGGCGATGATAGACGCGGCCCGGCATGTTGGCGAAGGCATCCCAGATCGACGGCTTGCGGCCGTCCGCCTTGGTGGCGCCTTCGATCTGGAAAGCGGCAGTGGCGACGCCGAACGTGAAATCGCCCGGGAAACGGGCGGCGAAGCTTTTTGGATCAATCATGACTAACCTCGTTTCTTTCAAACGGCGGGACGGCCGGCTGCGATCGACCCGCGCTCACGATATTGGGCCGCGCGCGGTTTAAACCTACGAAAACGTCCTTGTACAGTCCTGAAATGACAAAACTGCAACGTTGCAGTCAGAGGTCGAGGAGGACGGGGCGGCAAACAACCTGCCGTCCCATTCCCGCGGATTAGAGCTTGACCCAGGCACCATTGCGCTTCGAAGAGGCAACGCAGGCCTCGACGAAAGCGACACCCTTCACGCCGTCATCGACGGTCGGGTAGACGACGGCCGGATCGATCGCCACACCCTTCTTGCGGGCGTTGATGGCGCGCGCAGCTTCGGTGTAGATCGTCGCGAAGGCTTCAAGATAGCCTTCCGGATGGCCGGAGGGGATGCGCGAGACGCGTGCAGCCGCAGCGCCCGATCCGGCGCCGTTGCGGGTGATGAGGCGCTTCGATTCACCGAACGGCGTGTACCAGAGATAGTTGGGGTCGGCTTGCGTCCATTCGATGCCGCCCTTGGTGCCGTAGACGCGCAGCTTGAGGCCGTTCTCATGACCCGGCGCCACCTGGCTGCACCACAGCATGCCCTTGGCCGGCTTTTCCTTACCCTTTGCCTTGAAGCGCAGCAGCAGATGACCATTGTCGTCAAGGCGGCGGCCTTCGACGAAGCTGTCGAGATCGGCGGCAAGGCTGTCGAGTTCGAGGCCCGTGACGAAGGAGGCGAGATTATAGGCGTGCGTGCCGATATCGCCGGTGGAGCCGCCGGCGCCGGACTGCGATGGATCGGTGCGCCAAGCTGCCTGCTTCTGGCCCGACTGCTCGATATTCTCCGTCAGCCAGTCCTGCGGATATTCCGCCTGCACGATACGGATATCGCCGAGCTCGCCATTGGCGATCATCTCACGCGCCTGGCGGACCATCGGATAGCCGGTGTAGTTGTGCGTGAGGATGAAGAGTGCGCCGCTTTCGTCGGCCACCTTCTTCAGCTTCTTGGCATCGGCAAGGTTGGAGGTCAGCGGCTTGTCGCAGATGACATGGATGCCGCGCTTCAGGAATTCCTTGGCGGCGTCGTAGTGAACATGGTTCGGCGTGACGATCGAAACCGCTTCGATACCGTTCTTCAGCTTGGCTTCGCGGATCGCCATGTCGCGATAGCTGGCATAGGTGCGGGCTGGATCGAGACCGAGATCACGGCCCGAAGCGATAGCCTTGTCCGGCGAGGCCGACAGCGCGCCGGCGACGAGATCGAACTGGTCGTCAATGCGCGCGGCGATGCGATGCACCGCACCGATAAAGGCGCCCGCGCCTCCGCCCACCATGCCAAGCCGAATGCGCGGCTCACGCGTCTGCTCCGATGATCCTTCGATTGCCATAGATTCCTCCTGAAAAATGAAATGTGTGGGATGCGACCGCTTGGCGCGATAGTCCCCTCTCCCCGCCCGCGGGGAGAGGGCTAGGGTGAGGGGCCGAGCCTTCAGCAAGTCCGGAATTAGCGGAAAATATCGAGAAAGCCCCTCATCCGACCTGTCGCAATTTCGCTATGCTCAATTGCTCCAGCCCACCTTCTCCCCGCATTGCGGGGGGGAAGGGACTGGATCCTAAAGCCCCAGCATGCGCCGGTTGGCCGCCTGATCCGTGCCGCTGCCGGCAAAGTCGTCGAACGCCTTTTCGGTAACGCGGATGATGTGCGACTTGACGAATTCGGCACCTTCGCGTGCGCCGTCTTCCGGATGCTTGAGGCAGCATTCCCACTCGACCACGGCCCAGCCGTCGAAATCATTGGCGGTCAGCTTCGAGAAGATCGAGCCGAAATCGACCTGGCCGTCGCCGGGCGAACGGAAGCGGCCAGCGCGGTTGACCCAGCTCTGATAGCCGCCATAGACGCCCTGACGCCCGGTCGGATTGAACTCCGCATCCTTGACGTGGAACATCTTGATGCGGTCCTTGTAGATATCAAGGTGGTCGAGATAGTCGAGGCACTGCAGGACATAGTGCGACGGGTCATAGAGCATGTTGGCGCGCGGATGGTTGCCGACCCGCTCCAGGAACATTTCGAACGTGATGCCGTCATGCAGATCTTCGCCGGGATGGATTTCATAGGCGACATCGACGCCGCAGGAATCGGCATGATCGAGGATCGGCGTCCAGCGGCGGGCAAGCTCGTCGAAGGCGGTTTCGACCAGGCCGGCCGGGCGCTGCGGCCAGGGATAGAGGAACGGCCAGGCAAGAGCGCCGGAGAAGGTTGCATGCGCCTTGATGCCGAGATGCTTGGAAGCCGACAGCGCCATCTTCACCTGCTCGACGGCCCACTCCTGCCGCGCCTTCGGATTGCCGCGCACTTCCGGCGCCGCAAAGCCGTCGAAAGCCTCATCATAAGCCGGATGCACCGCAACGAGCTGGCCCTGCAAATGGGTCGAAAGCTCAGTGACCTCGACGCCGTTGGCGCGGGCGACGCCGGCGAATTCGTCGCAATAGTCCTTGGAGCTCGCGGCCTTCTTCAGGTCGATGAGCTGGCCTGCCCAGGTCGGTACCTGCACGCCGACATAGCCGGCATCAGCTGCCCATTTGGTGATCGAATCCCACGAGTTGAACGGAGCTTCGTCACTTGCGAATTGCCCGAGAAACAGGCCTGGGCCCTTGATCGTCTTCATGCGTAATTCCTCCCTGATCGTGTAACTGTAAACGTTTCCGAAGCGTCTTAACACCTCATTCGGGGCGAACAAGGCGTCCAGCCCTCAAAAAACAATAGGGCCGTCAGGCCAAAAGTCGAATGCATGGAGACCTAATCACGGCCCGCCTTCGACGGCAAGAGGTACGTGCCGCAAAAATCGCCGCGCTCGGAAAAACTGCGTGGCAGACCGTACGAAAACGCCCGCCGGAACCGGCGGGCGCCTCTCTCGAAATGCGTGGATCAGCCGATCAGAACGGCGAATCGGGGAAGTAGAAATCCTTGGCATTGTCCTTGGTGACCAAGGTCGCATCCAGGATATAGTTGCCGCGAACCGGAACCTGGCCATAGAAGTTGGAAGCGGTCAGTTCCATGGCCGTCCCGACCATTGCCGGCGGATAGAGAACGTCGACCGGAATCAGCTTGTCGCCGTCCATGACCTTCTTGACCATATCTTTGGAACCGGCGCCGGCGATGACATACTTGATGTCGGTACGCTTGGCTTGATCGATCGCCTGCAGCACGCCGACGGCCATGTCGTCATCCTGACACCAGACAACATCGATCTTGGGGAATTTTGTCAGATAGTCCTGCATGACCTTGAAGGCGTCGTCGCGGTTCCAGTTGCCATACTGACGGTCGAGAACCTTGACGTTGGAGCCGGCAATGCCCTTGTCGAAACCGTCCTGACGCTGCTGGTCGATCGGGATCGGCAGGCCGCGGATGACGACGACCTGAGCATTCGGCGTATTGGCCTTGATATATTCGCCCGCCGTCTGGCCAAGCGCAGGATTGTTGCCCGCAACATAGAGGTCGCGGACGGAATTATCGTTGTTGCTCGGCGCACGGTCGACGAGCGCGACGAACTTACCCTTGTCCTTGACTTCCTTGATGGCGTTGACCAGCGGATCGGGATCCGACGGCAGAATCACGAGAGCGTCGATGCCCTGGGTCTCGAGGTCCTGCACCGCATTTGCCTGGCTTGCGGCGTCGGGCGAGGTCTTGACGATGATGTTAAGCCCCGGATGTTCCGCCATCAATTGTTTGGCGACGCGTTCGGCGTGGAAGACAACGCCCGAGGTCCAGCCATGGTCCGCTGCCGGAATGGAAACGCCGATGGTGACCTTCTTGTCCTCGGCGTGAACCGTGCCGGCCAGTGCCGCCAGCACGACAGCCAGACCAATTAGTCTTTTACGCATATTTCATCCTCCCAGATAGAGACAGGGCATTGTCATAGAGACCGGGCGCCCCTTAGACCCGGTTATGGCTGTTTGCGAGCCAGCGAGCGCTGAACCAGCATGGCGATGATGATGATCGCACCCTGGATAGCACTCAGCAGATACTCGCTGATGAAATTGGAAAGCAGCATGATGTTGCCGACCAGTTCGAGGATGAAGGCGCCGCAGACGGTACCCCATACCCTGCCCGCGCCGCCTTTAAGCGCCGTGCCGCCAACGACGACGGCAGTGATCGCCTGCAACTCCCACAAGCTACCTGTCGTCGCCGATGTCGAACCAAGCCTCGGCACATAGAGAAGAACGGCGATCGCCACACACAGGCCCTGGATGACGAAGGCAACGGTACGCACGCGATTGACCGCCACGCCCGAATAGCGCGCTACGTCGCGGCTAGAGCCGACGGCGATGACATGCCGACCGTAACGGGTGCGATAAAGAATGAAGGCCGCGATACAGGTAACGACAATGATGACGACGATCGGCACCGGCACGCCGAGCACGGAGCCGTAATAGGCGGGCTTGTAGAGCGCCTGCAGGTTGGCCGGGCGCAAGGTGATGGCGCCGCCCTGCGACAGCCAAGTCGTCAAGCCGCGGTAGACGCCCATCGTGCCCAGGGTCGCGATGAACGGCTCGATCTTGCCCATGGTCGTGATCAGACCATTGGCCAAGCCGCACAGGAGACCGGCGACGATCGAGAAAAACATCGCGGCCGCCAACATCAGGGCCGGATCGGCGATGACGCCTGAGTTCATCAAGAGGATCATCAAGCTCGCGACGAAGGCGACCATCGCGCCAACAGACAGATCGAGATCGCCCGCCGAGATGACAAATGTGGCACCAACCGCGATGATCGCAATATAGGCGCATCTCGTCGCGACATTGGTGAGATTGGTAATGCCGATGAAGTTCGGGTTGACCAGTGCGCCTACGATCAGAAGCAGCACCAGCGCTGCAAACGGTGCCACGGCCCTCAGATCGACGTCACGCCAGGAACGCCCTCGCCGACTGGTCTTGCCGCTGCTTTCTTCGCCCACGCTCATAACCAAAACCAACCTCCCGTCCCATGACTACTGGGAATTCTTCCGCCCTATGCCGCCCGTTCAGGCAGCGGTCTTTTTCTTCAGGCCTGCCGCATAACGCATGATTTCCTGCTCGGAGATCTCGTCGCCTTCAAGCATGCCAACGATCCGGCCCTCGCGCATCACCGCGATCCGCGTGCACAGCCCGATGACCTCGGGCATTTCCGAAGAGACCACGACGATCGAATGGCCATCACGCGCCAGCGCCGAAATGAAATGATAGATCTGCTGCTTCGTGCCGACATCGATACCGCGCGTCGGCTCGTCGATGATGATGATCCGCGGGTCGGTTTCCATGACCTTTGCCAGGAGCAATTTCTGCTGATTGCCACCGGACATGCGGCCAACGACGATATTTCCATCGCGGACCCTGATGTCGAAACGCCGGCGCGCCCGCGCCAGTGCATCGGCCTCGCTGGAGGCGCTCAAATAACCGTACTTGCCATGCCGATCCAGGGACTGGAGGGTCAGATTGACGGCCATGCCCGAATTCAGAAGCAAGCCTTTGGACTTCCGGTCCTTGGTCATATAGGCAAGCCCGGCATCGATGGCCGCATGCACGTCATGCGGCGGCACCGTTTGGTCGTTGGCGACGACTTCACCGGCGACGCGTGAGCGCAGGCCGACGATCGCTTCCATCAGCTCCGTCCGGCCCGAACCGATCATGCCTGAAAAGCCCAAAATCTCGCCCTTGCGCAGCTCGAAGCTCGCATCGTGCACGTAGCCGGTCGAAAGGGAATTGACGCTGAGCACGATCTTCTCGTCGACATCGGGCTCATTCTTGGCGGGATAGAGGCTGGAAAGCTCACGTCCGACCATCAACTGGGCAATCGATTCGCCGTCGAGCAGCGAGGTTTGCGACGTCTTCACCCATTGGCCGTCGCGCAGGACCGTGACCCGGTCCGTCAGTTCCATGACCTCATCGAGCTTGTGCGACACGAACACGAAACTCGTTCCCTGGTCACGAAGCTTGCGCACCTGTTTGAACAGGAAGTTGGTTTCCTCCCGCGACAGAACCGCAGTCGGCTCGTCCATGAAGACGATCCTGGCATCCCGGCTGATCGCCTTGGCGATCTCCACCATCTGCTTGTCCGCGATGGAAAGCGTGCCGATCAAGGCATTCACGTCGACATGCGAACCGAGGAGATCGAGGACGCGGCGCGTTTCGGCGCGCATATATTTGCGGTCGAGCACGCCGAAACGCGTGACTTCACGACCGAGAAACAGGCTCTCGGTAACGGTCAGATGTTCGGCAAGATTGAATTCCTGGTGGATGATGACGATGCCAAGCGCTTCGGCGGCGCCATTGGGCGGCAACTTCACCGGCTGGCCGTCGAGCAGGATCTCGCCGGAGCTTGGCTGCTCGAAACCGGAGAGAACCTTGACAAGTGTCGACTTGCCAGCACCGTTCTCGCCCATCAGCGCGTGGATTTCGCCGGCCCGAAGATCGAAATTGACGCTGAACAGTACCTGCACGCCGCTGAAGGACTTGCAAATTCGCCTCGCGGACAGCACTACCGCACCGTCGACGGCCTCCGAACTCATCATTCCCTCCCCTGTGGCTCCACCCACTTCCATGTTGTGTAAACCTTTACATATTCCGTGTAAAGGTTTACATCATTCCATGTTGCACAATTTTCCGCGGTCGCATTTGATCTCCGCGGAAGTCTGTGTAGTGTCCGGTCCGAGACGAGACCCAAGGCAGAGCGCAGTGTCTAATTCCACGCCCGCAACTATCGAAGACGTCGCCCGAATTGCCAACGTTTCGATCGCAACGGTCTCGCGGGCAATCCATATGCCCGAGAAGGTCGCGAACTCGACGCGCCTGAAGGTCAACCAGGCGATTGCGATCACCGGTTATACCACCAACGCCATGGCGCGCAGCCTGCGGCTTGGCCGCTCGAACATGATTCTCGTCGTCGCACCCGATATCGGCGATCCCAATTTCTCCAATATTCTCATCGGGCTGGAAAATGAGGCGCGCTCGCATGGCTATGGCGTCCTGATCGGCCACACGCAGAACGATGCTCAGCGCGGGCTGGAATATCTGAAGTTCCTGAATTCCAACCAGGCGGCCGGTTTGATCCTGTTCACCGGTATCCTGCCCTTCGGACACCAGACGATGACGGCGCGGCTTCCGCCGAGCGTCGGCGTCTTCGAGCCGGTCTTCAACGGCGGCATTCCTTATGTCGGCGTTGACGATATCGCCGGAGCGCGCAAGGCGGTCGACCTTCTGATCGCCGAGGGTCATCGGAAGATTGCGTTCATCGGCGATTCGCGCACCCGCCTCGCCTACAGCCGGCGGCGCATGGGCTATGACGCGGGGCTCGATGCCGCCGATATCGGCACCGACCTGCGCATCGTGTTCGAGGGAGACGGCACGATCGAGAGCGGAAGGCTGGCCGTCGAGCAGCTCTTCATGCGCGACACGCTGCCGACAGCCTTCATGTGTGTCAACGATCAGACGGCCATCGGTGTGATGATCGGGCTGAAGGCGCGCGGCTACGACATTCCGAGGGATTTTTCGGTGACCGGCTTCGACGATGTGCCGCAAGCCGTCTTCATGTCGCCCGCGCTGACGACGATCCGGCAGCCGCGAACCGCCATCGGCAAGCATGCGATGTCGCTCCTGATTGAACTCCTGTCGGACGGCCAGCCGGCCGAGACGGAAATCCTGCTGCGACCCGACCTCGTGGTGCGCAACTCGGTCTCGGCACCGTCGCGCGCCCGGCGATAGGAATGCCTAGCATGCTGCTCGGCAGACTCATCCTTTATGCCCGCGACGTGGAAGCGACGATCGCCTTCTACGAGAAACATTTTGGCTTCAAGCCGCTTCGGCAGGACGGTGATCGAATTGTCGAGCTGCTCGCACCGGATGGCGGCGCCAATCTGATGATCCATCCGGCAGCAAAGACCCAAAAGATGGGTCAATCATTGGTAAAACTGGTCTTCGACGTCGAGCATGTCGAAGCTTTTCGCGCCAAATGCGCGAACGTGGGGCTTGAATTCGGACCGTTACATCAAGCCGACGGCTACATGTTCGCCAATGCCAAGGACCCCTGCGGAAATTCCATATCCATTTCGAGCCGCGCATTCAGGCGATAGAGCGGGAGGCGATCGGTGATCGCCTCCCGGATTTCGTCGATCAAACGTAACGATTGACGATGTTTTCGAGAAGTTCCTGCTTGCCGGACTTCGGCTGCGGGTTGACATCCTTGCTCTCGACCCACTGCGTGATCTGGTCGAGGGAATATTCGCCGCGGAGAAGCTTCTGTCCTTCAGCGGAATCCCAGCCGGCATAGCGGTCGGCCAGCGGCTGCGACAGGGCCTTGTCCTCGATCATCTTGGCGGCGGCCTTGAGACCGCGGGCGCAGCAATCCATACCGCCGATGTGACCGATCAGCAGGTCTTCCGGATCGAGCGACTGACGGCGCAGCTTCGAGTCGAAGTTGGTGCCGCCTGTCTTGAAGCCGCCACCTGCCAGCACGTGGTAATATGCGAGCGACATTTCTGGAACGTTGTTCGGGAACTGGTCGGTATCCCAACCGGACTGATAGTCGTTGCGGTTCATGTCGATGGAGCCGAAGATGCCGAGCGCATTGGCGAGCGCCAGTTCATGCTCGAATGAATGGCCGGCGAGGATCGCGTGGCCCTGCTCGATGTTGACCTTCACTTCGTTTTCGAGGCCGTTCTTTTTCAGGAAACCATAGACGGTCGCGACGTCGTAGTCGTACTGGTGCTTGGTCGGCTCCTGCGGCTTCGGCTCGATCAGGATCGTGCCCTTGAAGCCGATCTTGTGCTTGTATTCGACCACGAGATTGAGGAAGCGGCCCATTTGGTCCAGCTCACGCTTCAGGTCGGTGTTCAGCAGGGTTTCATAACCTTCGCGGCCGCCCCAGAGAACGTAGTTTTCACCGCCGAGCTTGTGCGTCGCGTCCATGCAGGTCTTTACCGTCGCAGCCGAGAAGGCGAAGACATCAGGATCCGGGTTGGTGGCGGCGCCCGACATATAGCGGCGGTTGGAGAACAGGTTCGCCGTACCCCACAGCAGCTTGACGCCCGTTTCGGCCTGCTTCTGAGCGAAGTAGTCGACGATCTCGTTGAGGTTCTTGGTGTTCTCGGCGAAATTCTTGCCTTCCGGACGCACGTCGGCATCGTGGAAGCAATAATAGGGCGAGCCGAGCAGGGTGAAGAATTCGAAGGCGACGTCGGCCTTCAGCTTCGCCGCTTCCATCGTGTCCTGGAACCAGGGACGGAGGAAGGTCTGGCCGCCGAAGGGGTCGCCGCCCGGCCAGGTGAAGGTATGCCAGTAGGCAACGGCAAAGCGCAGATGGTCTTCCATGCGCTTGCCGAGAACCACTTCATCCTTGTTGTAGTGGCGAAAGGCCAGCGGGTTGGTGCTGTCCGGGCCTTCATATTTCACTTTCTTGATGTCACCAAAAAATCCGGTGCTCATGTTCTATCTCCTTGGGTTTGGTATTTCGACATTGTTATTCGTGCCGTGTGGCGCCCCCTCATCCGACCCTTCGGGCCACCTTCTCCCCGATGGGGAGAAGGTATGGGCGGTTGCCGCAAGCTCGGTCTCACCCTCTCCCCTCGGGGAGAGGGCAGGGTGAGGGGGTTTCCCCTCAAACTATGCTCAGCGGCTTGATAGCCGGATACAGGGCGCGGTAACGCTTGTAGGCATCCTCGTAAGCGCCAGTCAGCGCTGTTACCGGTTCGATCGTGCCGGCTGTTTTCGGCGGCGTGCAAATGGCGACGGGATCGGCGCCGGTTGCCGCGATCAGGCCGAGACGGGCAGCGCCGAAGGCTGCTCCGAAATCGCCGTCGGCCGGCAGATCGACGGGAACGCCGAGCGCAGTCGCAATCGAGGCCAGCCAGTAGCGCGAGCGCGAGCCGCCGCCGATGGCGGTGACGCGGGCGATATCGGTACCGGCCGACCGCAATGCCTCGAGATTATCGCGAATGGCGAAGGTGACGCCTTCAAGCACCGCCTGGGTGAGGACCGCACGGCCGCTCTCATGGCCGAGACCGATGAACGCGCCACGAATGGTCGCATCGTTATGCGGCGTGCGTTCGCCGGAAAGATAGGGAAGGAAGATGACGGCAGACGGCGCTTTCAGGGCATCTCCGAGTTCGCTGGTGAGTTCTGCAGCGGATTTGCCGGTGACGCCCGAATGCCAGTTCAACGCATCGGTTGCCGACAGGATCACGCCCATCTGGTGCCAGGTGTTCGGCAACGCATGGCAGAAGGCGTGAACGGCGCTCTCCGGCTTCGGCAGGTAGGAGCCGTTGGCGGCAAAGAGTACGCCCGAGGTGCCGAGCGAGACGAAGGCCGCGCCATCACTGACCGTGCCCATGCCGCAGGCCGAGGCGGCATTATCCCCTGCCCCACCGGCCACGACGACGTCACCGGCAATACCCCACTTCGAGGCCAGTTCACCGCGCAGCTTGCCGGCTACTTCCGTGCCTTCCACCAGCGTCGGCATCTGTTTTTCATCGAGGTTGGTGGCGGCAAGCAGCTCGGAAGACCACTTGCGCTTGCCTGTGTCTAGCCAGGACGTGCCGGCGGAATCGGACATCTCAGACATATGCTCGCCGGTCAGCCATAGGCGCAGATAGTCCTTCGGCAGCAGCACCCAGCGCACCCTAGCGAAGATATCCGGCTCGTGCTTGGCGACCCAGGCAAGCTTCGGTGCGGTGAAGCCGGGGAAGACGATGTTGCCCGTCAACGTCCGGAAACGCGGATCGGCGTCGAGAGCGGCAGCCTCGAGATAGCTGCGCGTGTCATTCCAAAGAATGCAGGGACGCAGTACTTTGTCACCGGCATCGAGCAGTGTCGCTCCGTGCATCTGGCCGGATAGACCGATGCCGCGCACCGCGGCCAGCTCCTTCGGATGTGCCGCCTTCAGGCCGGCGACAGCCTCCTCGGTGGCGCGAATCCAGTGCGCCGGCTCCTGTTCCGACCAACCTGGATGCGGGCGCGACACGTCGAGCCCGCCATTGGCCGATCCGATGATCTTCTGGTTGCCGTCGATCAGCATCGCTTTTACGCCGGACGTTCCGAGATCGAGACCCAAATACATTAGATGTACTCCCTATGCTCTGCCGCAGGTTTTGATGGTCAGGGCAGATTGTCCTTCAAGAAAATGTCGAGACGGATACGCTCCTGCCCGGCGATGACGCCCTGGCCGTCCGCCGTCGCCTTCATGACGCGTATGGCGCTACGCACTTCATGGCCGGCGTCCTGGTTCAGAACGGCATCGATCGTACCGTCCTGCAGGGCCGCACGGGTATGTTCGGTAAGTTCGTGCACGACGACGGTCAGCCCTCGCCCCTGCCCGGTCGCTTTCAGCGCCCGGATCAAGCCGCGATTGCCGGCGCCGAGGCTATAGATGCCGATAATATCATTGTTGCCAGAAAGAGCTTCGCAGATGAGGGTATTGGCGATCTCCGGATCGTCGCGACCTTCAAGCACCGGCAGCAGCCGCAGTTGCGGAAATTCCGCCGCCATGACGGAGGCAAATCCCTCCAGGCGCTCACGATGGTCGCGCACCAGCATGGAGCCGGCGAGAACGGTGAGATCACCCTTGCGCCCGCCAAGGAACCGGCCAAGCAGCCGCGCCGCAGTGCGGCCCGCAGCGATATTGTCGACGCCTGCATAGTGATGCCGTGTAGAACCAGTGAGATCGGAAACGAGGGTAACGACAGGAACCCGTGCTTCCACCAGCCGGTCGACGGCGGCGCGGACATCGGGCGCATCGGTCGCCACCAAGGCCACCCCGGCGAGATCCGTGCCGTGCAATGCGTCGAGCGCGGTCACCAGGGCCGCTGCGTCGAAGGCAGGCACCTCGACAATCCGAATCTCGGTGCGGTCGAAGGCCGATCGAGTCATCGCCTGGCGCACTTCGGCATAAAGACCGTGCATGAAGGAATTGTCGCCGGTCGGCAGGATGAAGACGACTGGATAGATACGGCCCTTTGCCAGATTGGCGGCCGCCACGTCGCGCACATAGCCGATCTCTCGGATGGCTGCTTCCACCTTCTCGCGCGTCACGAGACGCACGCCCGGGCGCTGGTTCAGCACCCGGTCCACAGTCGCGAGGCTGACGCCCGCGGCAGCGGCGATGTCGTAAACGGTGGGTCTCATCAGCTCCTCCTGACAAGATTCTTACCGCTAATTCTGATGTACGTAAATCAGAAATTTTTCGCTTCCGACATTTCCTGTCAAAAAGCACAAATGCAGAAGGGCTTCTCGATTTGAGAAGCCCTTCAATTTCAGAGAGATAAGGAGAATTTAGTGGCCGCCGCCGCCTCCGCCGGCCGTCTTCGGCTTGCTGAGCATCAGCACACCGAAGATCATCGCCAGAAACAGAACGGTGAGCATCAGGAAGATGTCGCTGAACGACATGATTATCGCCTGCTGCTCCGCCATGTTGACCATTTGCTTCAGCGCGGCTTGCTGGCCATCCAAACCCGATGTGTTGAAATTGGCCGCCATGTTGTTCAACTGATCGACGGCCGCCGGGTTGCCCCAATGGATATTGTCGCGCAAATTGAAGTAGTGCTGATCCTGCCGGGTTGTCAGCAGCGTGTTGATAATGGCGAGGCCGACAGCGCCACCGAGATTACGCGTTAGATTGAACAGGCCGGAGGCACCCCGCATGCGAGCGGGCGGCATGGTTCCAAGCGCGATGTTGTTGATCGGCACCATGCAGAGCATCAGGCCGACGCCACGCAGGATCTGTGGGATCAGCAGTTCCCAGAAATCCCAATCCACGGTCAGGTGCATCATGATGTAGGTGCCGGCGGAGAAGCTGGTGAAGCCGATGATCATCAATATGCGCAGATCGAGCTTGCTCGACAGGAAACCGGCAAGCGGCGCGGTGAAAAACATCGCCAGGCCCGAGACGAACATCGTTTCACCGATCTGCAGCGAATCGTAACCCCGAATGCGGGCGAGATAGAGCGGGTAGATGTAGGTCAGGCCGTAGAGACCAATGCCCATCACGAAGGAAAACATCGAGCCGAAGGCGAAATTCTTGTTGGTGAAAGCCCTGAGATCGACCACTGGAAATTCCGCAGTGAAGGCGCGGATGAAGAAGACGATTGCACCGATGCCGGAAGCGATCGCTGCCGCAACGATGTAGCTGTCGTTGAACCAGTCGTTGGTGTTGCCTTCTTCCAGCACGTATTCCAGCGCACCGAGGAAGATACCCATCGAGATCAGGCCCCACCAGTCGAATTTCTTCATCAGCGACAGCTCGGGCTTGTCGAAATCGATAAAATTCCAGGTGACGATGGCGACGACGATGCCCGGCGGGATATTGACCAGGAACAGCCAATGCCAGGAGAAGGCGTTGGAGAGATAGCCGCCGACGGTCGGCCCGATGGTCGGCGCCAGCGTGGCGATCAGGCCGATGATCGGCGAGACGACATTGCGCTTCGACGGCGGGAAGATGGTGAAGGCCGCCGCGAAGACCGAGGGGATCATGCCGCCGCCGATGAAGCCCTGCAGCGCACGATAGATAATCATCTGGTCGATATTGGTGGCGGTCGCCGCGAGCGCGCTCGATATGGTGAAGCCTGCAGCCGAGATCGCGAAGAGGTAACGCGTCGAGATGATGCGCGCCAGCGTCCCCGACAGCGGGATCATGATGACCTCCGCGATCAGATAGGCCGTCTGCACCCAACCAATCTCATCCGAGCCGGCGCTGAGGCCGGCCTGGATTTCGCTGAGCGACGCAGAGACGATCTGAATGTCGAGGATCGACATGAACATGCCGAGCACCATCGCGAGGAAGGCGATGAGCTTCTTCGGCTCGATATGGTCCACCGCCGGAGGAGCGGCGGGGGCGGCCACACGAGGGGCCGAACCTGCGGTAATGCTGGCCGACGACATGATCTGTCTCTCCCGAGCTTACTTGTCCGGCGCCGTGCGGGTGTCGACGTCAACGACGACGCTCAGGCCGGCACGGAGGCGCCCACTATTGAGCGCATCCTGCGGCAGGGCGATGCGAACCGGCACGCGCTGGATGATCTTGGTGAAATTGCCCGTCGCATTTTCCGGCGGCAGCAGCGAGAAGACCGAACCGGAGGCGGGCGAAATCGATTCGACGGTGCCGACGATCGGATGATCGCTATAGGCGTCGACATGGACGTTGACCTTGGAACCGGGAACCAGGTGCTGGATCTGCGTTTCCTTGAAGTTGGCGTCGATGTAGAGCTGGCGGGTCGGAACGATCGCCATCAGCTTCTGGCCGGGAGAGACAAGATCACCCTCCTGGACCGAACGATTACCGACAACGCCGTCATAGGGCGCCTTCAGCACGGTGAAGGAGAGGTCGCGGGCCGCCTTGTCGCGAGCGGCCTCCAGGCCCTTGATCGTGCTTTCGGCCTGGCGACGCTGCGCCTGCAGCAGGTTGATATTGGCCTGGGCCGAAGCGATGGCCGCATCGCCGCCGACGAGATTAGCCTTCGCCTGGTCAAGGGCGATATTGGCGCTATCCAACGAGGCCGTAGTGCCGACCGACTTCGCTTGAAGCTCGGCAGCGCGCGTCTGGGTGATCTGTGCGCCGCGCACCGTTGCTTCCAAGGCGACCTTCTGGGCCTGCGACTGGGCAAGCGCAGCCTGACCGGCAGCAATCTGCGCATCGATGGTATGCAGCGACAATTGCTCGGTGTCGAGCGAAGCCTGGGCTTGGCCAAGCGCCAGCTTGTAGTCGCCGTCGTCGAGCGTCGCGAGCACATCGCCTGCCTTGACCTGCTGGTTGGCGACGACGTCCACCTTGGCGACATAGCCCGTCACCTTCGGCTGGATGGTCGCAATGTCACCTTCGATATAAGCATCGTCGGTCGACACCAGGAAACGGCCGTTCGTCCACCACTCGTAGCCGTACCAGCCGCCACCGACGAGCACCAGAGCGACAATGATGGGAAGCACCAGGCTGCGCCGCTTCTTCTCGGCCGGCGGTGGGGCCGCCTGTACCGGAGCAGCAGGCGCAGCCTGGGCGGGGGGCTGGTTGCCAGGCTTTTCCGCGGCAGGAGCTTCAAGAGATGCACCGGCGCTCTTTGCTTCCACTTCGACATCAGCGGAATCATCAATGATGCGCGCTACATTGCTACTATGACTTGACGACATTGCCCTACCACCGGAAATCTGGGTAAAATAATCGAACCGAACGGTTCAGTTCAGTTGACATAGATCGTTTTTCATTCCATATCAAGTCATATCGAACCACACGGTTCGATTTAATTAACGAATCTGATTAAGATTCAGAAAAAGTGATCGAGCTAAACGGAGACGATGAAACACGAACCGCAAAATACCGCAGTCGTAAACGCACCCGCATCGGGAGGGCGTTGGGCCGCCGGCGAAGACCCCGTCAAGCGCCAGCAGATTCTGGATGGTGCCACACGCGTCTTCATGAAAATGGGGTTCGATGCCGCAAGCATGAACGACGTCACGCGCGAAGCCGGCGTCTCCAAAGGCACTCTTTACGTCTATTTCGCCAATAAGGAAGATCTGTTCTCCGCCATGATAGACAGTGAGCGTGCGCGTTTCGTCGAGACGGTACGCACCGCGCTTGCCGATGATGCCGATGTGGCCACCAGTCTCTATGAATTCGGCATGGTGTTCGTGACCCACGTCACATCGGATAAGACCATCAGCGCCATGCGCACCGTCATCGGTGTACGCGAACGCATGCCGTCTCTCTGTCAACGCTTCTTCACCGGCCCGGAAAACCTGCGCACCGTTCTGCGCGGCTTTCTCGAACGTCAGGTTGCGGCCGGTCGTCTCCGCATCGAGGACTTCGATATGGCCGCACGCCATTTCCTCGACATGGCCAGCGGCAGCTACTTCAAGCTGAGGCTGTTTGGCGACATGGACTTCCCTCCCTCGAAAGAGGAGATCGATTATGTCGTACGCGGCGCCGTTCGCGTCTTCATGGCTGCTTATGGTATCAATCGGAAAGACCAGGCCTGACCGCCTTCCGATAGCCGGCGGATATCCGTCCCAATCCCGCAATCGCGATCAAGCCCGATAGCCGGTCAACGCCTAACAATGGGCGGGCAACCAGGGAATCGAATATGAGCGCGATCGGAAGAGCTATATGGTTCATCGAAAGCCATTTCTCATCTGATATTTCGCTGGACGAGATTGCCGATACGGCCGGCCTGTCGCGCTATCATCTCTCGCGCGTCTTCGGCCTCACCACCGGCCACTCGATCAGCGGTTATATCAGGGGCCGGCGGCTCAGTGGGGCGGCCCTTGCGCTGATCAACAGTTCGTCGACCATTCTCGAGGTTGCCCTCGATGCGGGCTACGGCTCGCATGAGGCTTTCACCCGTGCCTTCCGCGAACAATTCGGGATGACACCCGATAGTTTGCGCAAACAGAGGCACGCCCGAAACCTTGTTTTGCTGGAGCCGATCAGAATGGACGACACCCGCCTTCCCAAACTCGACGCACCGCGTTTCGAGACCCGCCCTGCAATGTTGCTCGCCGGCCTTGCTGAAACCTATGCCTATGAAGCCACGCAGGGGATTCCCTCGCTCTGGCAGAAATTCAACCAATATTTCGGCCATATCCATTGCCAAGTCGGCAATGTCGCCTATGGCGTCTGCATCCAGGCCGAGGGCGAGACCGACAGCTTCCGCTATATGTCTGCCGCCGAGGTCACTGCTGCCGACGATCTACCGGAGGGCTTCACGACCCTGAAGCTGCCGCCGCAACGCTATGCCGTCTTCACCCATCGCGGCCATGTTTCCGGCATCTCCGCCACCGTGCACCAGATCTTCGGTGACTGGCTGCCGCAATCCGGCCACCAGCATGGCGGCGTGCCCGACATGATGGAACGTTACGACGATCGTTTCGATCCCCACACCGGCATGGGCGTGACGGAGGTGTGGATTCCCTTGAAGACATAGAAATATGCGCGCCCCCGGCGAAAATATTGGCGACGCTTGCGCCTGCGATTTCACTCCTTACATTAGCGACCATTATTGGGGAGCCGGAGCTGGGGCAGCATCGGCGGACGCTGACCAGGGGAAAATCGCCGATGGACATTGTTGATTTGGTGCAGGATCCGAGCGCATGGGTTGCGCTCGTCACGCTCGTCGTCATGGAGGTGGTCCTCGGCATCGACAACCTCATCTTCATTTCGATCCTGACCAACAAACTGCCTGTAGAACACCGCGTGAAAGCGCGCAGGGTCGGCATCGGCCTCGCCTTGGTCATGCGCCTTGGGCTGCTCGCTACCGTCGCCTGGATCGTACAAATGACGGAACCGGTCTTCGAAGTCTTCGGCGAAGGCTTTTCCTGGAAGGACGTGATCCTGATCGGCGGCGGCCTGTTCCTGGTCTGGAAGGCAACCAAGGAAATCCATCACAACGTCGATCCCGAAGAACATGGTGAGGACTTCATCGCCAAATCGAATACGACAGGCTTTGCATCGGCCATCGGTCAGATTCTGCTGCTCGACCTCGTCTTCTCGATCGACAGCATCATCACCGCCGTCGGCATGACGCCGCATCTGCCGATCATGTTCATCGCCGTCATCGCCGCAGTCACCGTCATGCTGGTGGCCGCCACCCCGCTTGCCAACTTCATCGAGAAGAACCCGACCATCGTCATGCTAGCGCTCGGCTTCCTGCTGATGATCGGCACCACACTGATCGCTGAAGGTATGGGTTTCCACGTTCCCAAGGGCTACATCTACGCCGCGATGGCCTTCTCGGCCGCGGTCGAGCTGTTGAACATGTTGGCGCGAAACAGGCGAAAAAGAGCTGCCGGCGACAGTTGATCACGAAAGCCGCACCGGAAATAAGTGCGACCTTCATGGCGCCTAATCAGTCCTGGACGTGAATGTGGACACACTGGCCGATGTCACCGTGTCCGTAGATATCTGCCTCGATCCAGACGTTGCCACGAACGATGAGGTTCCCGCCATCGTTGGCGATATTGCCGTTTGCCAGCATAGCTTCCAGCTTCTGGCGATCGGACGCCGCCGAGAAGAAGCTATCGCCGCGATCGCGGCGGCGATAGGCGTGATAGTTCGCGCGGTTCTGGCGGATGATCTGCCACGGCGCCGTCAGGCGCTCGCCCTTGGAATTGTAGAGATCGTCACTACCGATATAGGCGCGGTAGGATTCGATCAGGCGCGCCGAACTGTCGCGCGCAATTGTCGAGTGTGCCGCGGCGGCATCGAACATGGCTGCTGTCAATAAAAAGCTCAAAATCAATTTCTTCATTGTTTCCTCGCGGCAAACGATTGATGGCCTACTTCGCAACTACCGCGAAAATTGCAAATCAATTTCGACGACCGGCCCGCTTTTATCCCTGTGACCCTATGAGGAGTAAAGAAACCCTATAAAATTGAAAGATCGGCTCAAATCGATGCGGCGCAATGTCGGCAACCTCGCCCGAGAAGCCTCGCGGCGCAGTTTCCCTTGACGCCACTCCTTGAATATGGCCTAAGGCCAGCCAAACGGAAAACGCGGGATTGAAGCGCCAAGACGCCCTTTTCCGGCCGGTTTCCTGATCGAGATAAACATCTCCAGCCGGGCAGCGCTTATCGCAAGCAGCGGCCTGGCTTTTTCTGACGGGCAAACAAGATGACCACTTCAGGCGTTCGCGTCCGCATCGCACCCTCCCCGACCGGCGAGCCGCATGTCGGCACCGCTTATATCGCGCTGTTCAACTATCTCTTCGCCAAGAAGCATGGCGGCGAGTTCATCCTGCGCATCGAAGACACGGACGCGACCCGCTCGACGCCGGAATTCGAGACGAAGGTGCTCGACGCGCTGAAATGGTGCGGCCTGAAATGGTCTGAAGGCCCTGACGTCGGCGGTCCTTACGGCCCCTATCGCCAGAGCGACCGCAAGGATATCTACAAGCCCTATGTCGAGAAGATCGTCGAAGCAGGCCACGGCTTCCGCTGCTTCTGCACGCCCGAGCGTCTGGAACAGATGCGCGCTGCCCAACGCGCCGCCGGCCTGCCGCCGAAATATGACGGGCACTGTTTGAACCTTACTGCCGAGGAAGTCTCCACGCGGGTCGCCGCGGGCGAGCCGCATGTCGTGCGTATGAAGATTCCGACCGAAGGCTCCTGCAAGTTCCATGACGGCGTCTATGGCGATGTCGAAATCCCGTGGGATGCGGTCGATATGCAGGTTCTGCTAAAGGCCGACGGCATGCCGACCTATCATATGGCCAATGTCGTCGACGACCATCTGATGAAGATCACCCATGTCGCACGTGGCGAGGAATGGCTCGCCTCGGTACCGAAGCATATTCTGATCTATCAGTATCTCGGCCTCGAACCGCCACAGTTCATGCACCTGTCGCTGATGCGCAATGCCGACAAATCGAAGCTGTCGAAGCGTAAGAACCCGACCTCGATCTCCTATTACACCGCACTCGGCTATATCCCCGAGGCGCTGATGAACTTCCTCGGCCTGTTCTTCATCCAGATCGCCGAGGGCGAAGAGCTTCTGAGCATGGACGAGCTCGCCGAAAAGTTCGATCCGGAAAACCTCTCCAAGGCCGGTGCGATCTTCGACATCCAGAAGCTCGACTGGCTGAACGGGCGCTGGATTCGCGAGAAGCTGTCCGAAGAGGAATTCCAGCACCGGGTCTTGACCTGGGCGATGGAAAACAACCGCCTGAGGGAAGGTCTGAAGCTGTCGCAGTCGCGCATTTCCAAGCTCGGCGAACTACCCGACCTCACCGGCTTCCTGTTCAAGTCCGACCTCAACCTCGATCCCTCGGCTTTTGCCAAGATCAAGTCGACGCCTGAGGAGCTATTGGAAATCCTGAACACTGTGCAGCCGGACCTCGAAAAGATCCTCGAATGGGATGTCGAGACGATCGAGGCGGAATTGCGCGCCATTGCCGACCGCATGGGCAAGAAGCTGAAGGTCATCGTTGCACCGCTTTTCGTCGCCGTATCGGGCTCGTCGCGTTCCCTGCCGCTTTTCGATAGCATGGCGATCCTTGGCCGCTCCGTTGTGCGCCAGCGGCTGAAACTTGCCGCCCAGACCGTTGCGACCCTCGTCGGCCCGAAGAACTGAACCGGATTTTAGAAACATGAACGACAAGACCGAAACATCAGCCCTTTCCTCCGACGCGACGGAAGTCCGCGCGCAGAAGCTGAAGCTGCTGCGCGAGCAGATCGGCGAGGTCTATCCGGCACACTTTCACCGGACGCTGACCAACGCCGAGCTAGCGGCGAAATATGAGGGGCTGGAGCCGGATACGGAAACGGGCGATGTCGTCACCGTCGCCGGCCGTGTCTATTCCTCGCGCAATTCCGGCATGTTCATGGATATCCATGACGCCTCGGGGAAGATCCAGATCTTCAGCCACAAGGACGTTACCGGCGAAGAGGCCCGCGCCCTACTGCCGATGATCGATATCGGCGACATCATCGGCGTGACCGGCGTCGTGCGCCGCACCAAGCGCGGTGAGCTGACCATCAATGCCCAGCAAATCACCATGCTGACCAAGTCGCTGTTGCCGATGCCGGAAAAATGGCACGGCCTGTCCGACATCGAGCTGCGCTACCGCAAGCGCCATCTCGACATCATGACCAACGAAGAATCGAAGCTTCGCTTCCAGCAGCGCAGCCGCATCGTCTCCGGCATCCGCCGTTTCATGGAGAATGACGGCTTCATGGAAGTCGAAACGCCGATGCTGCATTCGGTCTATGGCGGTGCCACCGCCGAGCCGTTCAAGACGCATCACAACACGCTGAAGCTCGACATGTACCTGCGCATCGCGCCGGAACTGTTCCTGAAGCGCACCCTCGTTTCGGGCCTCACCGACAAGGTGTTCGAGATCAACCGCAACTTCCGCAACGAAGGCGTCTCCACCCGGCACAATCCCGAATTCACGATGATGGAGTGCTACTGGGCCTATGCCGACTACGAGGACATCATGGACCTCGTCGAGCGCCTGTTCTCGACGCTCGCCATGTCGATCCACGGCAGCACCGAATTCGCCTTCGGCGACAAGCAGATCTCCTTCAAAGGCCCGTTCCGCCGCGTACCGATGCCCGATGCCGTCAAGGAAGCGACCGGTATCGACTTCCTGGCGATCAAGACGGATGAGGAAGCCCGCGCCGCCGCAAAGGCTGCCGGATTCGCGGTCGAGAAGGATGCGACCTGGGGCGAATGCCTTGCCTTCGTCTTCGAAGAGAAGGTCGAGGCCACGCTGATCCAGCCCGCGCACGTCACGCATTTCCCGAAAGACATCTCGCCCTTCGCCAAGGAAGTGCCGGGCGAGCCACGCCTCGTCGAACGCTTCGAGACCTATTGCAACGCCTGGGAACTCGGCAACGCCTTCTCGGAACTTAACGATCCGGAAGAGCAGCGCGCCCGTATGGTCGAGCAGCTCGAACAGGCACATGCCCGCGGCGAGAAGCAGAAGGAATTGGACGAGGAATTCCTCGACGCCATCGATCAGGGCATGCCGCCTGCCGGTGGCCTCGGCATCGGCGTCGACCGCCTGATCATGCTGCTCACCAATTCCCCGTCGATCCGCGACATCATCCTGTTCCCGGCACGGCGCAGCAAGACGGACTAGAGCAATTCCAGGAAAAGTGCGAAGCGGTTTTCCGTCCGGAATGCGAAAAAACAAAAGGATAGAGCGGGAAAGCGATTCCGTGAAACGCTGAACCGCCCTAAGACGGCTTCGCACAGACGACAGGCCGCCGGGTTATGCCATGGCGGCCTTTTTCATTGGGCCATTGCTTGCGGATTGCGTATAAGTCCCGCCAACGCGCGGCGAACCCCGCCCCGGAGACAAGAGGCACGAAAAATGACTGAGACAGAAAACCCGATCACGGACGCCGATCTCGAGCACCAGCGCCTGGCCGATCTCGCCGAGCTTGGCGATGTCGATCTGACCCAATACGCGCCGGGCACGTTCGGCTGCCATGAGGCGATGCACACCACGTCGCTCATGCTCGACATGACCGACGACCAGTTGCTGCAACATCCCGCCGTTCTTGCCAATCCGGAATTCTACCGTCTCGCGGGCGCGGTCCACGAGGCATTGTTTGCGCTTTATCAGGCGATCGGCGAAAAGCATTTGGCCGATTGAGGGATTTTGACCTTCGCCTCGGCGAGGCAAAGGTCGCCTACAGTCAATTCGTCACCGGTGACCGCCGATCGCTAGCGCCCGTCATGGTCGGGTCGAGACCGGGCGATCGCGTTGTATCCGGGTCGGCGGCGTCGGCGCCAATGAAGCTGCCGGTATTGTCGCCCTCAGGCGGGAGTTTGCCTGTGGAAGCAGGGGGCCGCTGTTCTGGAGGTGTCGCAGGCGCTTCGTCCTTTTCCACGCGAGCGGCCGCCTTTTGTTCGGCGGCTTCTGCGGCTTTCTGCTTGTCCTTTTTCGCGTCGCCGCCCGACTCGTTGTCGGCGGCCAGCGGATTGTCGCAATCGGAGTGATCTTTCAGCGCCGCCAGCGCGTCGTCGATATCCTTGGGCAACATGTTGATCTGTTCACCATAAAAGAGCCCTGCGGCGCTCGCTCCGCCATTGTAATAGCGCGCCGTCACCGGCTCCTCGACGCTGCCATCGGCAACCTTGCCGGGATGCGGCACATAGACGACATCGGCGCCTAGCGCTCGGCCGCGAATATCGGACCGCAAGGTCGGGCCATTTTTATCGAGAACGACCACCTGAACGAGATCCGGCTTTTGCTCGTCATAGACGGCCTTCGCAACGCGAAGTGCCGTTCTGACGCGCGTTAGGCCGTCGGTCGGATCGGTGCGGATATATTTACGCACCCAGAACCGCTCCTCCTTGCGGATCGTGACGAGATTGACATCGCTGCATTTCAGGCCATTCGGGGAGGCTGAGGCGAGGCCCAGAAGCTTGTCTTTGCCGATATAAAGCGCAAAGACGCCGGAACAGCCCATCAACAAGGCCACTCCGCCGACGATAACGACAAGCTTCCGGGATGGCCGGAAAATGTGCAGTAAGGCGCTCACGCCAACTGCTCCACCATAGAGCACTCCAACGCGACAAAATGATCAACTCTCACGTTAGGGACATCGCGTTTCGGAATACTTAAAGAAGAGGTGAATCTTGCGCCGCTCGCGTTTCCGTTACCAAAAAAGGTCCAAGCCTTTCAGACCGATGCCGGCGCTTGCCTCGGATGGCACGGCCGTGCTCTAACCGGGGCATGGCCTTCACTTTGAGACAGCTTCAATATTTCGTCGCCGTGGCGGAACAGGGTTCCATCACCCGCGCCGCGCAGAACCTGTCGATCTCGCAATCTTCGGTCACCGAAGCGCTGAAGGAATTGGAGAGCGATCTCGGCGTCGAGCTTTTCGACCGCCATCCGCGGGGGTTGTCCATCACCCATAATGGCCACCAGTTCCTTCGCCATGCCACGAAAATCCTCGCGACCGTTTCCGACGCGCGCACCAGTTTTTCCAGCCAGCGGAACGCCGCAGGCGGTACGTTGAATATCGGCGTCACTTCGCTGGTTGCCGGCTATGTATTGTCCGACCTCCTGGCGCGCTACCGTCGCGCCTGCCCCGGCGTCGAGGTCAGCGCCATCGAGGACAATGGCGGTTATCTCGAACATCTGCTGGTCGGCGGCGAGCTCGACGTTGCCGTGATGGTCATTTCCAACCTGCGCGACCGCATGGCGCTGCAGGCCGAAATCCTTGAAACATCCCCCTATCGCCTCTGGTTGCCGATGGGCCACCCCCTGGTCTCCGCCGACATCATCAGCGTCGCCGACATCACCCGTGAACCGCTGATCATGCTGACCATCGACGAGATCGAGGAGAATACCGGCAAGCTGCTGACGGCACTCGGCGCTCGCCCGCATGTCGCCTTCCGCACCCGGTCCGTCGAGGCGGTGCGCAGCCTGGTTGCCACAGGCGCCGGCGTGGCGCTGCTGCCGGATCTCGTCTACCGGCCCTGGTCGCTGGAAGGCGACCGTATCGAAAGTCGCGATGTCTCCGGCTCGCTGCCGGTGGTGCAGGTCGGCATGGTCTGGCGCAAGGGCTCGAGCCTGCCGCAAGCCGCCCGCGATTTCGTCGGTATCGCCGAAGCGATGCGTTCGGGGCGTCAGCGGTAAATTTTCAGCACATATCGGAAATTCCGATATCGACTTTCTGATAAATGAATTTGCGAATACGGCAAAATCGCGTCACCTTTTTCTTCGGGAACAAAACGCCAGAAACTGGCTCCGAGACCAACTGGCTCAAGAACCGGGAGAATTCGATGAAGCATTTGCTGAAATCATGCACGGCTGCGCTCGCATGCTTAAGCTTCGCCACGCAGGTCATTGCTGCTGAGCCGTTGAAAACGCTTGGTAAAGGCGAAGGCGCCGTCAGCATCGTCGCCTGGGCTGGCTATATCGAGCGCGGCGACAGCGACAAGAATTACGACTGGGTCACCCAGTTCGAGAAGGACACAGGTTGCAAGGTCAGCGTCAAGACCGCCGCCACCTCCGATGAAATGGTGGCGCTGATGAACGAAGGCGGCTTCGACCTCGTCACCGCCTCGGGCGACGCGTCGCTGCGCCTTGTCGCCGGCAAACGCGTCCAACCGATCAACGTCGATCTGATACCGAGCTGGAAAAACCTCGATGAACGTTTGAAAAATGCGCCATGGCATACCGTCAACGGCGTTCATTACGGCGTTCCCTATCTCTGGGGGCCGAACGTCCTGATGTACAATACCGACGCCTTCAAGGGCCAGGCGCCGAAGAGCTGGAACGTCGTCTTTGAGGAAATGACCCTGCCGGACGGCAAGTCCAACAAGGGCCGTGTTCAGGCCTATGACGGCCCCATCTATATCGCCGATGCCGCTCTTTACCTGATGGCCCACAAGCCTGAACTCGGCATCAAGGACCCCTACGAGCTCAACGAAGACCAATATAAGTCTGCTCTCGACCTTCTGCGCGGCCAGCGCAAACTCGTCAGCCGTTATTGGCATGACGCCATGATCCAGACGGATGATTTCAAGAACGAAGGCGTCGTCGCCTCCGGCTCCTGGCCGTTCCAGGTCAACCTCCTGCAGGCCGACAAGCAGAAAATCGGCTCGACCTTCCCGGATGAAGGCACGACTGGATGGGCCGATACCACCATGCTGCATGCCGACAGCGAGCATCCGAACTGCGCCTATATGTGGATTGAACATTCGCTGCAGCCAAAGGTCCAGGGCGACGCTGCCGCCTGGTTCGGCGCGGTCCCCTCGGTCCCCGCGGCCTGCAAGGGCGACGAATTGCTGACCGACAGCGGCTGCGCCACCAACGGTTACGATCATTTCGACAAGATCAAATTCTGGAAAACCCCGGTCGCCAAGTGCACCACCGAGAGCGAATGCGTGCCGTACCATCGTTGGGTTTCGGACTATATCGGCGTGATTGGGGGCAGATAGCTCACGCCGATCGTGGCGACCGCCTCTCCAGCCTAAAGAGCGCGATCGCATCGGGACGATGAGGGGCCCGACATCTGACGCCCCTCATCGCCTCGCCGCGCCTCTTCCAAACGGAGAGGCGCAACGGAAAAACATGCCCGTCATCTCTGCATTCCCGGGAGCACCCCATGACCGCCGTTCGTTTCCAGCAGGTATCGCGCCATTTCGGGCAGGTCCGCGCCGTCGATCACGTCGATCTGGAGATCGCTTCCGGTGAATTCTTTGCCATGCTCGGCCCCTCCGGCTCCGGCAAGACCACGTGCCTGCGGCTCATTGCCGGTTTCGAGCAGCCTACCGGCGGCCATATCGAGATTTTCGGCGAAACCGCCGAAGGCGTGCCGCCCTATCGCCGCAACGTCAACACCGTCTTTCAGGACTATGCCCTCTTCCCGCATCTCAACATCCTCGACAACGTCGCCTACGGGCTGATGGTCAAGGGCATCGGCAAGACCGAACGGCTGAGGGCCGCTGAACAGGCATTGGAACTGGTGAAGCTGCCGGGCTATGGCGCCCGCCGCCCCGGCCAGCTCTCCGGCGGCCAGCGCCAACGCGTGGCGCTCGCCCGCGCCCTCGTCAACAAGCCGAAGGTCCTTCTTCTCGACGAGCCGCTTGGTGCGCTGGATCTGAAACTGCGCGAGCAGATGCAGGAGGAACTGAAGGGGCTGCAGCGGGCGCTCGGCATCACCTTCGTTTTCGTCACCCACGATCAGGGCGAAGCGCTCTCCATGGCCGATCGCGTTGCCGTCTTCAACAATGGCAGGATCGTGCAGGAGGGCACGCCGCACGATATCTATCAGCGGCCGAAGACCAGATTCGTCGCCGATTTCGTCGGTTCTTCCAATGTGATTGCCCCTGAGACGATGTCGTCGCTCGGCGGCGAACGACGTTGGGCGAGCCTGCGGCCTGAGGCGATACGATTGACACAGGATGCCGGTGTTTCGGCGACGGTACAGGCAACCAGCTTCCTCGGCGCAGCCACCCGCCTTTCGGTTGAAGCGCATGGTACGCGCATGCATGTCACCGTGCCCGCCGGCCTGCCGATTCCGGAAACCGGCGCCTCGGTGCGCATCGCCTGGCTGCCGGCCGACGTACACTATATGGACGACGCCGCATGACATCGGCCGCTATCATCACGGCTGCACCTGCGGCCACCTCGATCCTGCCAAGCCGCGGGGGCTTCTTCGGCCGCCTGTCCGATCTCTTCTGGCGCCGCCCTAAACTCCTGCTCTTCCTGATGCTGACGCCGCCGCTGCTCTGGCTCGGCATCATCTATATCGGCTCGCTGATCGCATTACTCTTGCAGAGCTTCTTCTCGATCGACGACTTCTCGGGAATGGTGAACTACGAATTCACGCTCTCGACCTACGCGCAGCTTTTGAATTCCGCCAATTTCGACATCATCATCCGCACCATCGTGATGGCGGCGCTAGTGACCATCGCCTCCTCCTTCGTCGCCTTTCCAATTGCCTATTATGCGGCACGCTACGCCAAGGGAAAATGGAAGGCGCTGTTCTATCTCGGCGTCATGCTGCCGCTCTGGTCGAGCTATCTGGTCAAGGTCTATGCCTGGAAGCTGATCCTCGCCAAGGAAGGGATTTTGACCTGGCTTTTCGACAAGCTCTATCTCGGCTGGCTGCTCGACGGCGTGCTCAATCTGCCCATCGTCGGCGGCAATTCCCTGTCGGTGAGCTATATCGGCACCTTCCTGGTCTTCGTCTATATCTGGCTGCCCTATATGATCCTGCCGACGCAGGCTGCCCTTGAGCGAGTGCCTGCCAACCTCCTCGAAGCTTCCGCCGATCTCGGCGCCACGCCGAACCAGACCTTCCGCACCGTGCTGTTGCCGCTGGCGCTGCCCGGCGTCGTCGCAGGCTCGATCTTCACCTTCTCGCTGACACTCGGCGACTACATCATCCCGCAGATCATCGGCTCCTCGCGCCTCTTCATCGGCCAGGCCGTCTATGCACAACAGGGCACGGCCGGCAACGTGCCGCTCGCTGCAGCCTTCTCGGTCGTGCCGATCGTCATCATGGCCATCTATCTCTGGATCGCCAAGAAACAGGGAGCTTTCGATGCGCTCTGATCGCGGCCAACAGGCTTCCCTGCCCTTGAAGATCGCCGCCGCCTGCGGCCTGCTCTTCCTGCATCTGCCGATCCTGCTGATCTTCGTCTATGCCTTCACGACGGAGGAGAAGAGCTATCAGTGGCCGCCTCCAGGCTTCACGCTGCAATGGTTCGGCATAGCCTGGAACCGGCCGGATGTCTGGTCGTCGCTTGCGCTGTCGGTGCAGGTAGCAACTGTCGCGACGGTAATCGCTCTCGTGCTCGGTACGCTATGCGCAGCGGCCGTCAGCCAGACGAAATTCTTCGGGCGCGAGGCGATCTCGCTGCTGGTGATCCTGCCGATCGCGCTTCCGGGCATCATCACCGGTATTGCGCTACGCTCGGCCTTCAGCCTGTTCGATATCCCCTTCTCGGTCTGGACGATCGTCCTCGGCCACGCCACCTTCTGCGTGGTCGTTGTATACAACAACGCCGTCGCCCGGTTCCGCCGCACTTCCGGTTCGCTGATCGAAGCCTCGATGGACCTCGGAGCCGACGGTTTCCAGACCTTCCGCCACATCATCCTGCCGAATATCGGCACGGCGCTGCTCGCCGGCGGCATGCTCGCCTTCGCGCTTTCCTTCGACGAGGTCATCGTCACCACCTTCACCGGCGGCCAGCAGATGACCTTGCCGATCTGGATGCTGGAGGAGCTGATCCGCCCGCGCCAGCGCCCCGTCACCAATGTCGTCGCCATGGTCGTGGTGCTCGTCACCTTCCTGCCGATCCTGGCAGCCTACTATCTTACCCGCGACGGCGACCAAATCGCCGGCGGCGGCAAATGAAAGGGAGATAATTATGGATACACAGATGCTGATCGGCTCCCGCTTTGAAGCCGGTACGGAGACGGAAGAGCATATCCTCAATCCGAAGACCGGGGAGACGGTGCTCAACCTGCCGGAAGCCTCGCTCGGCCAGATCGATGCCGCCGTCGACGCCGCCGAAAAAGCCTTCGCGAGTTGGTCGCAGACGACGCCCGGCCAACGCTCCACCTATCTCCTGAAGATCGCAGATGCTATCGAGAAGGACGCCAAGGGTTTCGCAGCGCTCGAAGCGCTGAACTGCGGCAAGCCGATCAATGCCGTTCTCAATGACGAAATCCCCGCCATTGTCGATTGCTACCGCTTCTTCGCCGGCGCGGTGCGCAACCTGCATGGCCCGGTCGCCGGCGAGTATCTGCCCGGCCACACCTCGATGATCCGCCGCGATCCGATCGGCATCGTCGGCTCGATCGCGCCTTGGAACTACCCGCTGATGATGATGGCCTGGAAGCTGGCACCGGCCATTGCCGGCGGCAACGCCGTCGTCTTCAAGCCCTCGGAACAGACGCCGCTGACGGCGCTGAAGATGGCGAAGCTGCTGGCGGACATCCTGCCGGAAGGCGTCGTCAACGTCATCCTCGGCCGCGGCGAGAGCGTCGGCAACGCGCTGATCAACCATCCGAAAATCAACATGGTGTCGATCACTGGCGACGTCGCCACCGGCAAAAAAGTGCTGCAGGCCGCCGCCAAGACGGTGAAGCGCACGCATCTCGAACTCGGCGGTAAGGCCCCTGTCATCGTCTTCGACGATGCCGACATCGATGCCGTGGTCGCAGGCATCCGGACCTTCGGCTATTACAATGCCGGCCAGGACTGCACCGCCGCCTGCCGCATTTATGCCGATGCCAAGGTCTACGACAATTTCGTCGCCGACCTCACCTCCGCCGTCTCCAGCATCAAATTCAACCTGGCCAACGACACGGAGAACGAGATCGGCCCGCTGATTTCCAAGCGCCAGCGCGACCGCGTCGAAAGCTTCGTCACCCGGGCCGCCGAACACAAACATATGGAGATCACCACCGGCGGCAAGACTTCAGGCGATCGAGGCTTCTTTTATGCCCCGACCGTGGTTGCCGGCGCCACACAGGATGACGAGATCGTCCGCCGCGAAGTGTTCGGCCCGGTCGTCTCGGTGACGCGCTTCACCAACGCCGACGATGCCGTGACCTGGGCCAATGACAGCGACTATGGCCTCGCCTCCTCCGTCTGGACCAAAGACATCAGCCGCGGCATGCAAACCGCCGCCCGCCTGCAATATGGCTGCACCTGGATCAACACCCACTTCATGCTGGTCAATGAAATGCCGCATGGCGGCCTGAAGCAATCCGGCTATGGCAAGGACATGTCGGTCTATGCGCTGGAGGACTACACCGCCGTCCGGCATGTGATGATCAACCATGGGTGAGACGTAAGGAACGGTCGGAATTGCCGCTGTAATCGACCGCAGCGGGTCGATCACAGCGACGAAAGACGCGTTGACCGCGATCAAGAAAATTGGCATTTTTGTTTGGTCGAGAAGGACGTTGGTCGGAATTGGTAACCCCGACCTCTTCCAGAATTGGAAGCTCCGTGTCGCTTTGGCAAGCGAACCCACGACAAACAACCGGCGTCTACGTCGGGGTTTGTAGTGGCAATAGGCTGTTGCCAATCGCCCCCCGATGATGTCGCCTCCAACCGTTGAGGAGATCATCATGCCTATCATTCGCGCCAATAGCGGTGTTGTCACGCAAATCAATATTTTTACGGTTCCGGAGGACAAGCAGGAGCCGTTGATCGAGCTTCTGGCCGAAGCCGCTGAGTTTGCTCGCTCCACTCCAGGCTGGATATCGGCCAGCCTCCATCGCAGTCTCGATGGTACACGTGTCGTCAACTACGCCCAGTGCGAAAATCTGCAGGCGTCACAGTTCGTCATCGAACGGCTTCGGCAAGAGGGCTTTCTCGAACGCAACAAATTGCTCGGAGCGGCCAGTCCCGGGCTCTATGAGGTCGTATTTGCGCTCGATCGTTAGTCCCCCGCATTTGTGACAGCTCGGGCCGATCGTAAATTGCGGCGGTAGGCCCGAGTTCCGAGACGCGTGATATCGGGTCATGCTGAGCCCATAAATCTGAGAGCTTGGGCCAAGCGGCCCGGAACCTATGGATTGCGGAACACTTTCCCGTTTCATGCGTCATTATTCGACGCAACGCAGAGGAGTTTTTCTGATGCTGAAGTGGGCTCTGATATTCTTCATAATTTCACTGATCGCCGGGTATTTCGGCTTTTCCGGCGTCTCGGCCGCAACGGCGACGATCGCCCGCGTGCTTTTCACCATCTTCGTGATCGTCTTCCTAGTGTTCCTGATCCTGGCGGTCCTGGCCGGCAATGCGGTTGTAGGATGAACGGCGGACGCCGACACTATGGAGGCGCGTGAGGGCGCGAGCTACAGCAAGCTCGCCCCGACGTTGATCGCAAGCGCCAGGATCGTCGTATTGAACAGAAACGACAGGATCGAATGCAACAGCACCAGCTTGCGCATATTAACGGAAGAGACGCCGATATCCGCGGTCTGGGAGGCGACGCCGATGGTGAAGGAGAAATAGAGGAAATCCCAATAGATCGGCTCCACCACCGGTTCGGCGAATTTCAGTCCCGGTCCCTTATGCAAATCACCATAGAAGCGATGCGCATAATGCGTTGTGAAAAGTATATGCAGGAACGCCCAGGAAATCAGGATCGTGACGATCGCCATCAATGCGTGGAAAAGCGCCACCTCCGGCGGCGCGTCCTTGACGCCAAGCAGTTCCAGAGCAATTCCGCCAACGCTGGCAACTGCGGCCGCAATCGACAGGAACAGCAGAAATGCATCCGAAAAATCGAGATCGGCCGAGCGCTTGCGGATGCGATGCACATCGGACGTCAGCATCCGGTATAGGCTGAAGACGACATAGACGATGGCGGTGGCGTTCCACGCGAAGAGCCCATTGGTCGCATTGAACGCGCGCGAAGTCAGGAGCAGGAAGACGGCGACACCGACCGCGACGCTGACAAGAATCACCTGATGTCTGCGTAGCAGCATGGCGGCCCTGGAACGATGCTGCTGTCCGTCCGTCGGCATGCCACTCTCCCAATCACTAACTCTCTCTCAGATATAGATTCTCTGACGGACGTGGCAAACAAAAAGAGGCCTCGCGATGCGAGACCTCCGATCTTGGATAAGGTGTTAATTCAAGCCGTCCAGCCACCGTCGATGACATGGATCTGACCGGTGGTGAAGCCCGCCTCGTCGCCGGCGAGATAGGTCACCAGCGCCGCGATCTCCTTGGCATCGGCGATGCGCCCCATCGGCTGACGGGCGATGAAATCGGTCATGGCCTTCTCGTAATCGCCGGTAGCGCGCAGGCGCTCGTGCAACGACGGGCTGTCGACGGTGCCCGGGCAAATGGCATTGACGCGGATGCCCTTGGAGACGAAATCGGCGGCGATCGATTTGGTAAGGCCGATCACGGCCGCCTTGGAGGCGCAATAGGCGAAGCGGTTCGGCACGCCCTTCACGCTTGAGGCGACCGAGGACATGTTGACGATCGAGCCTTTGCCCTTTTTAAGCATGCCCGGCAGGAAGGTGCGGCAGGTCGTGTACATCGCCTTGGCATTGAGATTGAAGGAGAAATCCCAATCCTTCTCTTCGCAGTCGAGGATGGTGCCGGCATGCACGAAGCCGGCGCAATTGAAGAGCACGTCGATCGGACCGAGTTCGTCGGCGTAAGCCTTCACCGCGGCGCTGTCGAGCACGTTCAGCACATGCTTGCTGGCGCCTTCCAGCGTCGAAAGCGTCTGCTCGTTGATGTCGGTGGCGTAGACATGCGCACCGAGCGAAATGAAGCGCTCGGCCGTCGCCCGTCCGATACCCTGCCCCGCCGCCGTGATGACGACCTTCTTGCCTTCCAATCCGTGACCCATAATCCTGATCCTTTCCTCCAGGGCATGATCTCGAGACCGAAGGCAACCCAGCGAAAACGCTTGATTGCCTGCGGATAAGACCATGCGAAAACAAACAGCTAGAGCCGTCCCGCTCTAGCCTTCGAACGATTGCGCGAAGAGCCGGTTAAGCTTGTCGATGAGGACTGTATGCCGCTCGGCGGCGCGCAGTCCATTGGTAATGATGTCTGAAGCCTCGCTTTGGAACGCCATGTAGCCGTCATGACGCGGCCGAACGTATGCCCCCTCAAGCGTGGCGCGCGTATTGCGGTAGAAATCAAGTGCAGGCGCGTTGACGGCATCGCTGACCCACGCATCGGAGTGGCCGGGTTGACCGTTGCCGCTGGCATAGGCGCCGGCCTGCACCGGCCCACTGGCAATCCAACGCGCAAAGGCTTTGGCCGCCTCCGGCGCCTGCGTCCTGGCCGAAACGGCAATACCCGTGCCGCCGAGGGCCGAGCCGTTCGGTACACGCCCGTCGATCACGGGCATGTCGGCAAAAGCTAAGCGCGCCGGTCGGAATCCGGCAAAGGAATAGCTGACATAGCCATAGGCAAAGGGAACGACGTCATAGGGGCAATCCGGCTCGCTCATCAGATCGAAGACGGCGATCGGGTCCATCTCGTAGCATCTCGCATCCATGCCTGCGACGAGCCGTGCCATCCAGTCGAGCACGACTTCTCCATCAGCCCTGGCGATGCACTCCGGTCCCTCGATGCTGCAGGGTGTGCCGAGATGCGCCGCAAGCGTGAAGAAGGTCATCAGCGAATGCGGCGGCCGCATCGGCAGGATCGCCCTGCCTTTGGCTGCCAGCGATACGATCTCGGCGAGATCGGCGATCGGCCCGCTCAACCGGTCCGGTCGGTGGGCCTGAACCTGCGTCGCCGCATCGATCGGAAAGGCCCATTGCCGACCTTGCCAGTTGTAGCTCGGATAAGATCGTCCGACCGTGCCGGCGGCGATCGCAGCCAGTTCATCCGCATGTCCGGCATCGTCGAGCGGCAGCAGACAATTCTCTCGCGTGATCTGGCCGACATGCGGATGATCGATGACGATGAGGTCGTAGGCCGCGGCAAGCTCATCGACCGGAAAGGTTTCGAAATCCTGCAGCGACCGCTTCTCCCAGGCGATCTCGACACCGGTCTTTTCCAACCAGAGTTTCGAACATGCCACCATCGGATCGTAGCCTCGCGGATGCGACCAGGTCATTCCCTTGAGTTTCACCATCATTCTCTCTCAGCTTGCCGCTTTGCGTTCGACGATCAGGACATGGTCGGCAGCGAGGACGACTTCGTCACGCTGGTTCAGCACCTCGCAACGTTCGACAACGCGGCCGGATGCCGGGCGCTTCGGATCGTCTTCTTTTGCCGATATCGTCACCCGCGTGCGGATCGTGTCGCCGATATGCACGGGGCGGATGAACCGCAACCGGTCGTAGCCATAGGAAAAGGCGACGGGATTGATGAGTGACGCCGTCAGCCCGACGCCGATCGAAAAGATCATCGTGCCATGGGCAATGCGCTGACCGCCGGGCAAGGTCTTGGCGAATTCCGCATCCATGTGATGCGGAAAGAAATCGCCGGTGTGACCGGCATGGACGACGAAATCGGTCTCGGTGATCGTCCGTCCGGTCGTCATACGGACATGCCCGAGTTCGTAGTCTTCGAAGTAGATCGTCTGTTCTGCCATTCCTCAAGCCTTTGGAAGTTTTGCAATCGGCGTCGCGGGAGCAGCGCTCGACTGATAGGCGGCCTCGACCAGCGCCATGGTCTGCCAGGCATCTTCGACGGAGCCGACCAATGTCTTGTCCTCGCCAGAAGCGAAGCGCTGCAGATTGGCCATGCGGTTGACGAAGGCATCCGGGAACCAGGCACCTTCTAGCTTCACTTCGACCCAATCGCTGCCGTCGGCCGGCCGAATCCAGAGTTCGTCCGGCTCGCCACGCGGATAGTCGAGATTGACGCCGAGCTTGATATAGGCCGCGCCCTTAGTGCCGGAGATACGGAATTCGCAAGCCTGGAACTTGCGGCCGAAATCATGGTCGTGATTGACCGAGAGCACACAGCGCACCTTGTCGCCATAGTCCAGGATGGCGGCGGTGCGCGTCTGTGCCACCTCGTGGTTCGGATGGCCGATGGTCTTGGCATGTACGCCCTTGGGATTGCCGAGCAGGCCGCGGATGAAGTCGAGATAGTGGATCGAGTGCATGGCAATTTCGATGCGAGGCAGGCCCTTCAGGAATGGCCAGAGCCCCCAGGGCGTCGCGAGCGCCAGCCAGGCGTCGAAATCGACGACCTCGCCGAGGTAACCTTTCTCCACGGCATCATAGAGCGCCAGCATCATCGGCGCGAACCGAAGCTGAAAATTGACGGCCGCCTTGATGTCGCGTTCGCGGCACACCCGCAGAATTTCCGTCGCCGCGGCCAGATCGCTGCCCATCGGCTTCTGGATCAGCGCGAAAGAGCCGCGCGGCAGCTTGGCAAGGATACCGGCATGAGCCGCCGGCGGGGTCGCCAGATCGAAAATCGCATCTTCAACAGCAAGCGCCTCGGCCTCGGACGCGAAGGCGCGGATGCCCCATTGATCCGCCAGGGTCTTTGCCTTTTCACCGTTCGGATCATAGAGGCCAGCGACCGGGAAACCTGCCTTGTTGTAGGCCGGCAGATGTGCATCGTCGACGATGCTGCCGGCGCCGAGGATGACGATCGGGCGCGGCATGGGGGGTTTCGGCCACCATTGGCGCAGGGATTTGGGATCGAAGGTCATGAGTTCAGCTCCGGTCGTGAGAAGCCCCTCATCCGGCCTGTCGGCCACCTTCTCCCCGTTTTGACGGGGAGAAGGGAATGGGCGCACCCTCCGTCATCCCTCAAGCTCACAGAAATCGGAAGGCCGTAACAAAAGAGGTCGTCCCCTCTCCCCGCCTGCGGGGAGAGGGCTAGGGTGAGGGGCACTCCTTGCAAATCAGTCAAGATGAAACACCTCTTCCATCATCGCCCACCACTCGCCTTCCTTGCGGGTATCGAGCGGCTTCTGGCAGGGCATGCAGACGGACCACCATTCCTGGTTTTTCGGGCTCGCAGCCATCTTGGCCATATCCGCGGCGAAATCCGTGCCGACATATTCCCAATAGCCGAAGAGCAGGTTTTCCGGCTCTTTCAGGAAGATGGAATAGTTGGTGATGTTGCACTCGGAGATCAGCGCCAGAATCTCTGGCCAGACGGCCGCATGCAGGCGCTTGTATTCCTCGACTTTTGCCGGCTCCAGGCCGATCACCATCCCCATTCGCTGCATGGCCTCTTCCTCTCTTAGCCGTGAATTTCGCGCGTGAATTCACCGATCGAGCGCGCCTTCACCGCTTCCCAGTCCCAGGCGATGCCGATGCCGGGTTCAGCGGGCGCGATGGCCTTGCCGTCAACAATCTCCATGCCCTTGGTGGTGAGGTCGTCGAGCTGCGGGATATATTCGACATATCTGCCGTTCGGCACGGCACAGACGAGGCTGACATGCAGTTCCATCAGGAAGTGCGGGCAGACCGGAATATCGAAGGCCTCGGCCGCATGCGCCACCTTCAGCCAGGGCGTGATGCCGCCGATGCGGGCAACGTCCACCTGAACGATCGAGCAGGCGCCTTTCTGCATATATTCGCGGAAATGCCGGATCGAGTAGATGGATTCGCCGACCGCGATCGGTGTCGGCGTTGAGCGCGTCAGGCGGATATGGCCGTCGAGATCGTCGGCCGGCAGCGGCTCCTCGATCCAGGCGAGATCCAGCTCTCTCAGCCGCGCAGCACGGCGGATGACCTCGTCGACCGTAAAGCCCTGGTTGCAGTCGGTCATGATCTCGAAGCCGGCTCCGAGCGCCAGGCGCAAAGCCGAGAGCCGATCGTAGTCCTCGGATCCGTGCGGCTTGCCGATCTTCACCTTCGAGCCGGAGAAGCCCTTGGCCTTCGCTTGCAGGGCATCCTCGACCAGTGCTTCCTTCTCGATATGCAGCCAGCCGCCTTCTGTTGTGTAAAGCGGACAACGATCCTTGGCGCCACCGGCAAGTTTCCAGAGCGGCAGTTTCTGCTTCCTGGCACGCAGGTCCCAGAGCGCCGTATCGACGGCAGCGAGCGCGAGGGCTGTGATCGCGCCGATCGTCGTCGCGTGCGTGGCAAACTCCATCTTGTGCCAGATCGCTTCGATGCAATCGGCATCCTCGCCGATCAGCAGCGGCACGAGATGATCGGACAGCAGCCGCATGACAGACGAACCGCCCGTGCCGATCGTATAGCTGTAGCCGGTGCCGACAGCGCCGTCGGAATCAGTAATGGTGACGATCGGCGTCTCTTGGCTGACGAAGCTCTGGATCGCATCCGTCCGCTTCACCTTCGGCGGCAGATCGACCATGCGCAGTTCAATTTTCTCGATGCGGGCCATGTTCTTGCCTCCCTCGCTCAGATTGCCAGGCTCTTGCCGGTCTCGGCGGAAAAGAGATGCGCCTGGCTGAGGTCGAAGCTCATTTTCAGTTGCTCGCCGCTTTTTAAACCGCGCGGATTGAGCATGCGCGACACCCACTCGCGGCCGGCGAATTCGACGAAGACCAGGGTTTCATTGCCGAGAGGCTCGGTAATGGCGACGGGCAACGTTACCTCGTGCACCGCTGACTCAGTGCCAGAATGCAGGCCATGGCCGCTTGGGAAAATATCGTCCGGACGCAGGCCGAAGGCAACCTTTTCGCCATCCTTGACCTGGCCTACGAACTGCCCTGGCAGCGGCAACTTGTCGCCGTTCTTGAACAGCAGTGCGCCGGCCGAAACCGTAGCCTCCTCGATATTCATCGGCGGCGAGCCGATGAAGCCGGCGACGAAACGGGTTGCTGGCCGCTTGAACACCTCATCCGGCGTGCCGACCTGCTCGATATAGCCGTCGCGCATGATGACGATGCGGTCGGCAAGCGTCATCGCTTCCACCTGATCGTGGGTGACGTAGATCACCGTCGACTGCACTTTGGCATGCAGCTTTTTGATCTCGGTGCGCATCTGCGTGCGCAGCTTGGCGTCGAGGTTCGACAGCGGCTCGTCGAAGAGGAAGACTTCCGGCTGGCGAACGATGGCACGGCCCATGGCGACGCGCTGGCGCTGGCCGCCGGAAAGCTGCGCCGGCCGGCGATCCATCAGCGCTTCCAGGCTGAGGATGGCGGCAGCTTCATTGACGCGCTGGTCGATTTCCGCCTGCGGTTGCTTGGCGATCTTCAGCGAGAAACCCATGTTCTCGCGCACGGTCATGTGCGGATAGAGCGCATAGGACTGGAACACCATGGATATGTTGCGATCGCGCGGCGGCAGGTCGTTGACGATGGTGTCGCCGATTGCAATGGAACCGCCGGAGATTTCTTCGAGGCCGGCGATCATGCGCAGCGTCGTCGATTTGCCGCAGCCGGAAGGCCCGACGAGCGCGATGAATTCCTTGTCCTTGATATCGAGATTGATCCCGTGGACGATTTCCAGGGCGCCGTAGCGCTTGACGAGTTTTATGAGCGAAACCTGAGCCATGGGGTTTTCAGCCTTTGACCGCACCGAATGTCAGACCCGACACCAGATGCTTCTGAATAATGAAGGTGAGAGCGAGCGCCGGAAGGATCATCACGACCGCCAGCGCACACATGCCACGCCAATCGATGGTGAACTCGGCCGTATAGTCGAGCAGGCCGACCGGCAACGTCTTGGAATCGACCGAGCGGGTGAGCTGGGATGCCAGCGCATATTCGTTCCAGCAGGTGAGGAAGGCGAAGATGCCGGCAGACGCGATGCCCGGACCGGCGAGCGGAAACTCCACCTGCCAGAAGGCCTGCCAGCGCGTACAGCCGTCGATCTGCGCCGCTTCGGCGAGATCCTTCGGCACCTGACGGAAGAAACCGTCGATCAACCAGATCGTGAAGGGTACGTTGAGCGCCACATAGGTGATGATCAGGCCAAAATGCGTGTCGATGATACCGAGGCGCGCATAGACCATGAAGAGCGGCAGCGAAAGCGCCACACCCGGCACGGATCGCGTCAGCATCAGGCCGAGGAAAACCGCCGACTTGCCGGCGAAGCGGTAGCGGGCGAAAGCATAGCCGCCGGACATGCCGATGATCAGCGCAATAATCGTGGAAGTCACGGAGATGATCAGCGAATTGCGGAAATAATCCCAGACGGGGATGCCGCCCTGCCCTGCCCCGCCGAACATGGCGCGATAGGCGTCGAGCGACAGCTCCTGCGGTATCCAGACCGGCGGCTTCGCCATGATCTCGACCGTGGGCCGCAGCGAGCTGAGAATGATCCAGAAGCCCGGCAGGCAGATGATGAGCATCGCGATGAAAAGGCCGATGAGATAGGCGACTTTTCCGATGCGGCGGCGCATGCGTTGTTCGGCATTGCGATCCATGATTACCACTCCGCTCCGATCTGGGTGCGGGCAAGCGCCAGCTTACGGAAGAAATAGACTGTGAAGGCGATCGACAGAATGATCGAGACATAGGCCATGGCGTTGGCGAGCCCCATTTGCGCATCGGCATAGGCCGTGCGTCCGACCAGCGTCCAGATCAGCTCCGTGCGCCGCGCCGGGCCGCCATCGGTCATGATCTTGACGATGTCGTAGGCGCGGGCGACGTCGAGCGAACGGATGGTCATGGCAATGAAAGCGAACGGCATCAGGAATGGCCAGGTGACGTAACGGAAAGTCTGCCAGCTCGTGCAGCCGTCGACCTTGGCGGCCTCCACCGGCTCCTGCGGCATGGCGAGCAGGCCGGCCAGGATGAGGATGGCGAAGACCGACGTCGACGACCAGACTTCGGCGATGACGATGGACAGCAGCGCCAGATTGCCGTCGATCAGCCATGGAATGGCACTATTGGTTATGCCGAGCGACTGCAGGGCATTGTTGATGATGCCGACATTGTCGTTGAACATGAATTTGAACTGGAAACCGACGAGCACGGGCGAAAACATCATCGGAAACATCATCAGCGTGCGCAGGATGCGCTTGCCGTGGGTCGCCTTGTTGATCAGCAGCGCCAGGCAGAGACCGAGCAGCATTTCCAGATTGAGCGCGATGGTCAGCAGCACGACGGTGCGCACGAAAGCTGCCAGGAAGACCGGATCGGTGAGAATGCGGGTATAATTGCGCAAGCCGATGAAAGTGAAGAGCGTCGCAGGCCGTGTCAGGCGGAACGGCGTGAAGCTGGAATAGAAGGACAGAAGCAACGGAAACAGTACCACCGCCACGAGCACGATAATCGCCGGAAGAAGCAGCAGGACCGGTGGAGATATTTTCTTGAACATGGTTTGCACCTGTCGGCATTCCTCAGCAGCGTGGCCCGAACTGCGTGGAATGCGATTGCATGGGGCCGAGAGGCCGGAACATATCCAGCCGGACAGACCGGCCCCTAAAGGCACTGGTCATAAGCAATTTTTAGAGAAGTCCCGCACCCTCAACCGGATGCGGGACTTTGATTGCGGCGATCAGAGCGCGCCGGCGTCCTTCAGAACGTCGGTTGCCTTCTGTGCGGCCGTGTCGAGCGCTTGCTTCGAGGTCTTGTCGCCAAGGATGGCGGCCTGAAGCTCAGGATAGACGACGTTGGAAATTTCGATCCATTGCGGCGTGCGCGGAACGGGAAAGCATACTTCATCGATTCCTGGAAGGTGCTCAGCACTTCTTTCTTGTAGGGATCGGCAGCAGCCTGCTGGATGTCCCAATCCCAGACCGCCTTGCGGGTCGGCAGCGTGCCGTTGGCGGCTTCGAGCTTCTGCGAGTCGTCATTGGTCAGGAACCAGACGAGCGAGGCGGCGGCATCCTTGTTCTTGCAGGCCTCGGTCACCGAGAAGCCGTGATGGCCGGACCAGCCGGTGTGCTTGCCGGCGGAGCCGACGGGCTGCACGACGACACCGACATTGCCGGCGATCTTCGAGGACTTCGGATCGTTGAAATAGGTTGCCCAGCCCGGCCAATCCAGATCGAGAGCGACAGTGCCCGACGCAAAACCGGCGCCGAGATCATCCCAGAGATAGTTCGTCGTGCCGGCAGGAACGGCCTTGGCCTTGTACATGTTTACGAACCAGTCGAGCGCACGCACGCCAGCTTCGGAATTGAAGGCCGGCTTGCCGCCCTTGTCGAGATATTCGCCGCCCTCGGCGATCAGCATTTCATAGAAGCGGCCGTTGATCGCCTCTTCCTTGCCGGGGAACTGCGTGCCGAAGAAGTTCGGCGGATTGGCGAAGAATGTCGCCTGATCGGAGACCTCCTTCCAGGTCTTCGGCGGAGCCAGATCGTAGCCATACTTGGCCTTGAATGCTGTCTTCTTGGTCTCGTCGTTGTAGAGGCTCTTCTGATAGTAGAGAGCCGACACGTCGAACTGGGCGCGCGGCAGCATGATCAGCCGGCCGTCGATGGTGGATGCCTCGATGGTCGAATCGACGAACTTGGCGATCTCTTCCTTCGGCAGCAGCTTGCTGAGATCGGTATAGAGGTCGGGATATTGGGGCGCGAAGGATGAGTGGTTCGAACCAACGCACCAGGAAATATCACCCGATGCCATGTCCGACTTGATTTCCTTGTCGAGCTCGAAGTGGTTCTTCTTGGAGAGGATGTTGACCTTAGCGCCGGTCTCCTTCTCCCACTCGGAAATGCGCGCATAAAGCGGCTCATATTGCTGGCCACCGATCAGTTTGGCGTCGATCGTCACACCCGGGAACTTGCCGGGCAGGTCGGCGGCAGAGATCGCGGAGCTCGCAAACAATGCCAGTATGCCGGCTGCGAGGCCGGTCTTCAAATTCCTCATTGAATTTCCTCCCTAAAGGACCGGACACCCCGCCCGATCGCCCTCACGACCCAAATATGGATCAATGATTTATATGTAAACATCTTATTCATCGACCGTCAAGCCGGGATTGCCAGCGCTTGCAAATCGCTTTCATTCATATATGAATGAATCATATTTCACTGATACATGAGGCCCTTCATGAGCGTAGAAGATGATAGCGACCGATACCGCGCACCGGCGCTGGACAAAGGCCTTGACATTCTGGAACTGCTGGCGCGGATCGACGGCGGCCTGACGCAGGCGGAAATCGCCAAGGCGCTCGGTAAAAGCCCGAACGAGTTCTACCGCATGCTCGATCGCCTGGTCCGGCGTGGCTATGTGCAGCGGCAGGATGGCGACCGCTTCTATCTGACCCTCAAACTCTTCGGCCTGGCACATTATCATGCGCCGGTGCGCCGGCTCGTTTCCTTTGCCACGCCGCTGATGCGCGAATTCTCCAACCGCGCCGAGCAGGCCTGCCACCTGGCGATTTTCGACCGCGGCTCGGTCATTGTCATCGCCCAGCAGGATTCACCGACCTATTGGGGCATTTCGATCCGCGTCGGCGCCCAGATCAACCTGTTCAACACCGGCTCCGGCCACGTCCTGCTCGCCTTCCGCGACGAAAAACATCGAAAGATGATGATCAACGAGCAGCAGCGCCAACAGGACGACGACGGGCCGATGCCCGCCGATCTCGAAGAACGCCTTCAATTGATCAAGGAGAAGGGCTTCGAGACGATGGACAGCCTGCAGACCAATGGAGTGCGCAACATTTCGGCACCCGTTCTGGCGTTGGATGGCTACGCTTTGGCCGCGCTCACCTGCCCTTATATCCAGCCGGTCAATCCGAATGCGCCGAGCTATGAGCAGGTGATTCAATATGTGTGCGAAGCCGCCAAGGACGTGTCCGAAACCGTCGCCGGCACATTGGACAACGCCGAAATATAATTTCTATTTGAATAAACTATTCTTCTGTGAGTATATATTGATCAGCATGATGGGAGGATCGCCATGCTTTTCGATAGCCACCTGCACATCGTCGATCGCGAGAAACTTGGATACCCCTGGCTGGAAGGGGCCGGCGCGCTGAACCGCGACAGCCTTTATGAAGACTATGCCCGCGAAGCCCAGCGCCTGGGGATAACCGACACGCTCCACATGGAAGTGGATGTCGCTGAAGGCGATATTGAGCGGGAAACGGACTACGTCAAAGGCTTGAGCCGACAGCCCGGCAGCCTGATCCGCGGGGCCATCGCCGCCTGCCGTCCGGAAGATGCCGGCTTTCCAACCTATCTCGAGCGCGTGCTTGCCGATCACTTCGTCAAGGGCTTTCGCCGCGTGTTGCATGTGGTGCCGGACGACCTCTCCGAAGGCTCGCTCTTCAGGGAAAACTTGAAGCGGCTTGCCGGCACTCGCCTCACCTTCGATTTCTGCGTGCTGCCGCATCAGATCGCCAAGGCGATCGCGCTGGCCGATCTCAATCCCAATGTTCAGTTCATTCTCGACCATTGCGGCGTGCCAGCCGTCAAGGACGGCCTCAGCGAGGTCTGGACCTCGGGGATCACTGAAATCGCCAAGCGGCCGAACGTTGTCGTCAAGATTTCCGGCATCGTCGCCTATGCCGATCCCGACAGCTGGACCGTCGACACGCTGCGCCCCTTCGTCGAGCATTCGATAACAAGCTTCGGTTGGGATCGCGTCATCTGGGGCAGCGACTGGCCCGTCTGCACGCTGGGCGGCGGTCTCTCCACCTGGGTCGCCGCTACCCATGCGCTGACGCAGGGGGCGAGCGCCGACGAGCGCGCCCACCTCTATCAGCTCAACGCCAAGCGACTCTGGTCTCTCTGAGCGCGCCATAGAAGTCCATCGAAAGCCCATGCCATGACTGCCACCGTCGGCATTTCCAGCACCCATCCGAAGACCATGCCGGCGGATCATGCCGACATTCCCGTCTGGAACTCGGAAAACTGGTTCTATGAAGACTTCGAGATCGGTCACAAGATCCGGTCGCTGCGGCGGACGATCTCCGAAGGCGAATCCCAGCAGTTCAACGCCCTCGTGCTCGATATGCATCCCTATGTCAGCGACCAGATCTTTGCGGAGACGGAGGGCCTGTTCGGCAAACGCCTCGTCGCCGGTGCTTTCGTCTTTTCCGCCGGCCTCGGTCTCGTCGCTACCAACTGCATCAACGCCTTCTCCTACGGCTACGACAAGCTGCGCTTCATCAAGCCCACCTTCATCGGCGACACGATCTACACCATCCGCACCAATCTCGACAAACAGCCGAAATACAAGGATCTCGGTTTGATCCGCTCTTCGTACGAAGTCTTCAAGGGCGAAGGCGAGCTGGTGCTTTATTGCGAGCATATCCAGACGGTACGCTACAAGAACGGCCGGCCCGCCGATGCTCCGGAATTGAAGGGCTGAGATGACCACAGGAAACAAGGACAGCCTGCTCGCCGGCATTACGGTGCTGGATATGAGCCAGTTCCTGGCCGGGCCGATGGCCGCTCTTCGGCTCGGCGACCTCGGTGCCCGGGTGATCAAGGTCGAGCGTCCCGACGGCGGCGATCTCTGCCGCAGGCTTTATCTCAGCGACACCGAGATCGGTGGCGACTCGACGCTGTTCCACGCAATCAATCGCGGCAAGGAGAGCTTTGCCGTCAACATGAAGGACGAAGGTGACCTGCAAGACCTTAGGACGCTGATCGAAAAGGCCGATGTCATCATCCAGAATTTCCGCCCTGGGGTCATCGATCGCCTGGGTCTCGACTACGCCTCGGTCGCCAAAATCAATCCACGCATCGTCTACGGCAGCATCACCGGCTATGGCCCGGACAACGAGTGGCGACAGTTTCCCGGCCAGGACCTGCTCGCCCAGGCCCGCTCCGGCGCCATGTGGCTGAACGGCGAGGCCGATGATGGCCCGGTGCCCTTCGGCCTAGCGGTCGCCGACATGCTGGCCGGCAATCTCATCGTCCAGGGCATTCTCGCCGGCCTCGTGCGGCGCGGCGTCACCGGCCAGGGCGTCCACGTCGAAACCAGCCTGCTGGAGGCCATGATCGATTTCCAGTTCGAGGTCCTGACCACCCATCTGAACGATGGCGGTCGCCCGCCGAAGAAATCCTCCGTGCGCAATGCCCACGCCTATCTCTCAGCCCCCTATGGCGTCTATCATTGCGCCGATGGTTGGCTGGCGCTGGCCATGACGCCGCTGCCGAAACTGGCGCCTCTCTTCGAGCTTCCAGCGCTTGCCGACTACACGCCGGACGAGGCCTTTTCCCGCCGCGACGAGATCAAGAGCCTGATCGCCAGCCGCCTGCATGAGAAGACGGTGAAGGAATGGCTCGCCATCTTGGAGCCCGCCGACATCTGGGCGGCGGAGGTGCTGGACTGGCCGAAACTGCTGGAAACCGCCGCGTTCCGGCAGCTCGACATGTTGCAGACGGTAACCCGTGGCGACGGCGCTTCCGTTCGCACGACGGCAAGCCCGATCCGTATCAATGGCGTCAGGCGCAAGAACGATCTTGCCGCCCCGACGATCGGCAGCGATTCCGAGAAGATCAGAGCGGAATTCTTCGCCTGACACCTCTTGCCTTAGCGGCGCGGGTTGGGCTCACGCCACCGGCTGCACCGAAGCGACCTTGCCGGTGTTGTCGATGATGCAATTAAATCTGCGGCCGGTCGCATTCAACTCGACGCGGTAGGTGTTTGCATCCAATTGCTGCGAATTCGTCGGAAGCACCTTGCTCTGAGTAAGGCCGGCCGATTTTGCCGCAGCGTCAGCGCATAAGAGCTGCAGATCGGCGGGTGCCGTCTGTAGTTTCGTTCGAGCCATCTGGTCGGGCGGCGGCGAGGATACGCATGCCGTCACTGGCGCAAGGATCACAAGCGGGAAAAGCAATCGTGCCGCGGACCAGCCATTCGATTTCGTCATTCTTCATCCCCCATTTTGCGGTCATACGCCCTTATAGAGTGCCGCGCCCTGCATCAGCACAATCACCTTCGCCCCGATCTTCACGCGAGAGTGCAGATCGATGATATCGTCGTTGTTCATGCGTATGCATCCGGAGGAGACATCAAGTCCAATTGACCATGATTCCGGCGTGCCGTGAATGCGGTAAATCGTGTCGTTGTTGCCTTCATACAGGTAGAGAGCCCTCGCCCCGAGTGGGTTGTCGGGTCCGCCCGGCATGCCGTTCGCCCATTTCACCGCATTCGGATCACGAGCGACCATTTCGGCGGGCGGTGTCCAGGTCGGCCATTCCGCCGTGCGCCCGACCCGCACGATGCCGGCCCAGCCGAAGCCTTCCCGCCCAACGCCTATGCCATAGCGGATCGCCTGGCCGCCGGGCTGGACCAGGTAGAGAAAATGCTGGTTGCCGTCGATGATGATCGTTCCCGGCTCTTCTGCCGTCCGGAAGGGAACGACTTGCCTGCGAAAGGCATCCGGCACCTGTTTGTTGCGGGCGTAATATTGGCGAGCCTTCTTCGCATCGTAGTCGACCCAGGTTCGGGTCTGCGGATCGAATATCTGCGTCTGCGCCGCGAGCGCAACGAGAGGCCCAAGGCCGATGGCTGCCGCCATGAGCATGACGGTTGTATTGCGCCTCCAGCCTCGTTCCGATCTTGCCTCCACCTGAGCCACTGTCTCGGGGTTCTTTGTTGGGTCTGTTCTCATGGCTTTGCCCATCCGTCGACGCGGGATGCATGGCTGTCTACCCACTGCTTCGCGAATTCCAGGGGCGGCTGACGGTCCACCTGCAGGGCGTAGGTCATGTGCGTAATTTCCTCTGGCGTAAAATCGACCTTCTCGAGAAAGCTCGCAACGTCGGCATGTTTCTTTGCGAAGGCGGTGGCATAGGCAATGTGAAAACTCGTGGCGGGCCAGGCGACCGGTGCGCTCGAATCGCTGATCCAGGTCGGATCGCTCGCTGGCGCGATCTTCCATTTGGAAGCATCATAGGGCGGCTCTGTCAGTCGCACGATATTGTGCAGCTCGAAGACGTGATGTGGCGCGTAGCAGGCAAATACCATCGGCCGGCCCGTCGCGACTGCCGCATCGACCGCAGCCATGCCGACATCTTCCTCGGCTTCGATCAGGGTCAGATTTTTCGCGTAGCCATAGCTGTTGGCGCGCACTCTCTCGATGCCTGTCGACAACCATGTCGGTGCCCCGATCCACAGCTCTCCGCGTCCGTCGCCGTCGGTATCCAGAACCGCAGTCTTGGCGGGATCACTCAGATCCGAGATGTCCTTTATACCGGCCGCGACTGCATCCGGCGTCGCGCAAAGGCCCTGCCAGGCATCGATGCCGCGCGCCGCCACCTCGACGACGTGCTTTTCGTTGACGTATTTCTCGATCAGGCTGTCGAGGTTCGGCCGCCATACTTCGGGATTGATGTCGACGTCGCCGCTTTCGAGACCGTTGAAGGCGGTGAGCGTTCCGAGCTCCCGGACCTCGGCATCGAGCTTATATTCCTTGGCAATCGCAACCTTCAGGATATTCGCCGTTGCCTGACCTGAAGGCCAATTCGGCATCGAGATGACCAAATCGGCCGCATCGGCGCTTACCGCCCCGACAGACGCAAGGGCAGCGGCAAAGGCCACGGAAATGAGTCTGTTCTTCATGTCCCCTCCAGCTTTCGGTAACAACTGCTATCCGTCGCGGCTGTCGCGAACCGGAACCAGATAGCGGAGGGAAACACCCGCAGGTAAGTACGTTACGGTAACATGATCGAAATTTACGCCACTGTTACGCGAACCAACCGACCACAGAACGGGATGTAGAGCGTGAATGGGCACCAACAAAAAGGGGCGCCACGATGTGACGCCCCTCGATATAGATGTGTGCGGCCCTCATCTCACCGAGGGAGGCTTTCACTAACCGCTTAGGCGGCAGCGAGCTGCAATTCCTTGCCCACCATGGTCCGCAAAGCGATCAGGTCCTTGGCGAATGCGCGAATGCCTTCGGCGAGCTTTTCGGTCGCCATCGCATCTTCGTTCATCATCCAGCGGAAGGTCTTTTCGTCGACCGCGACCTTGGCAACGGAGGTCTTGTTTTCCGGCGAAAGCTTGCGTTCCAGCTTGCCTTCATCCTTGGCAAGCTCGTCGAGCAAGTTCGGGCTGATCGTCAAGCGATCGCAGCCGGCCAGCGCTTCGATTTCGCCGGCGCTACGGAAGGAAGCGCCCATGACGATCGTCTTGATGTCGTTGGCCTTGTAGTAGTTGTAGATCTCGCGGACGGAAAGAACGCCCGGATCTTCTTCCGGCGTGAACTCCTTGCCGGTCGACTTCTTGTACCAGTCGAGGATGCGCCCGACGAAGGGCGAGATCAGGAAAACCTTGGCGTCGGCGCAGGCAACGGCCTGGGCCTTGCTGAAGAGCAGTGTCAGATTGCAGTCGATACCTTCCTTCTGCAGGACTTCTGCAGCGCGGATGCCTTCCCAGGTGGAAGCGAGTTTGATCAGGATGCGATCCTGGCCAATGCCGCGTTCCTTGTAAGCGGCGATGATGGCGCGGGCCTTGGCAATCGAAGCTTCGGTGTTGAAGGACAGATCGGCGTCGACTTCGGTCGAGACGCGGCCGGGAACGAGGCCGGAAAGAGCGGCGCCGACGGAGATTGCCAGACGGTCGGCAACCGCTGCTGCGATAGCGTCCGGCGTGCCGCCCTGCTTCTTGCCCCAGGCAACGGCTTCCTTGATTGCATCGGCGAACATCGGCGTGCCGAGCGCCTTGAGGACGATGGTCGGATTGGTCGTGCAGTCGACCGGCTTCAGGCGGGCAACCGCCTCGATATCGCCGGTATCGGCCACGACCGTCGTCATAGCGCGAAGTTGGTCAAGCTTGGATGTCATGATACGTATCCTTGTTGAATTGGCCCACTGTGAGAGATATTGACCGGCGAAATTCCGTCCGGTTCGATGGACGACACGAAGACTGCAAGCGGATTGCGCCGTTCCTTCTCCTATGCCTCGGTAACGGGAGAAAAAGCGCGAAAGTTCCATTCCCGGTGAACGGTCAAAGCCGCGAAGAAGCAATTGCCAAAGACAGGCTTTTCGCCGAAACCGAGCGCCCTATATGGCTCTCTGCTTGGCCAGACATGTCTACGGCGCAGCGCTCGCACATTGTCCTCCTCGACTGGACAAAGACCGACTTCCTCACGGCGACTATCATCAATCTCGCGACGAAAAGTCAAGGACATTTGTGCATTTCAATTGACATAAGTTTCAGGCCATAGAATATCGGCAGAAGAAGAGCTGATCTTGCCGCCCCTGTCATCCGCAACCTTTGTCGCTTGCGGTCATTAAAATAAAAAGGCGTGCAAAAATCTTGCCGGAGGACCTGTGGCCAAACTTAGACGCGGGACACACACCGCCTATTCCGAGACGGCGTCTTTGAGGCTGCGCGCGGCTTGGCTCTACTACAATCAGGGCCTGACGCAGAAGGATGTCGCAGAACAGCTCGGCATCAGCCGCACCACCGTCATCCGCCTCCTGGACGAGGCAATGCGTCGCAGTGAAGTGCAGATCTGGATCAATGAAGGCATCGACGATTGCGTCGAACTGGCAATCAAGCTCGAGCGCGCCTACGGACTGGACGAGGCGATCGTTGTTCCCTCACCTGCAAGCGCAGACGTCGACGCCCAGGCAAAAAGTGTCGGCCTGGCGCTCGGTCAGTTTCTCACTGAAGCGATCCCCGACAACTATACGATTGGTGTCGGCTGGGGCCGGACCATGACTGCCTCGCTTGCAAGCTTCCGCCCACCGCGCCGCGACAATTGTAAAGTGGTTTCGCTGCTCGGCGGCATCGTCGCCGTCCAGCAGACCAATCCGATCGATTATACTTGGCGCCTGGCAAGCCAGCTTGGCGCGGAATGCTACATGTTCCTGGCGCCGCTCCTGGTCGATTCCATCGAGACCAAGCGAAATTTGATCGAAAAATGTGGTCTTGAGGCTATCTACCGGCTCGCCGAAAGCCTCGATCTCGCCATCGTCAGTTGCGGTGACATCGGCCCTCGCTCAACGTCGCTGTCGGAAGGCTTCATATCGAAACAGGTGCTGGATCAGTTGATCGAAGCGGGTTGCGTCTGCGACACCATGTTCAATTTTCTCGATGCCGAGGGAAATTCGGTCGATCATCCCATTAACAAGCGCGTGATGTCCGTCGATCTCGACACGCTGAAGAAGGCCAAGCACATTGTTCTGTCTTCCGGCGGCGCCCACCGCGCCCTTGCGATCCGCGCCACCATCAAGCGCATCGGCTGCAACACATTGATCACGGACGAAAGCGCGGCAAAAGCGCTGCTGCAGATGGCGATGGCAAAGGCAGCTTGAGGACTCCTACCTTCTCCCCGCCGGGGAGAAGGTAGGACATTCACGCCCTCCCGGCTTCCCAGCCCAGCATCGCCCGCTTGCGCGTCAAGCCCCAATGATAGCCGGTGAGATCGCCGTTCTTGCCGAGCGCGCGGTGACAGGGGACGACGAAGGAGACGGGATTGCGGCCAACTGCAGCACCGACCGCGCGCATCGCCGTCGGCTGGCCGATATCTCTGGCGATGTCGGAATAGGTGACGGCCCGGCCCATCGGGATCTTCAACAGGCTTTCCCAGACCCGCACCTGGAAATCCGTGCCGATCAGCACCACCCGCAGCGGCTGTTCGCTCGACCATTTCGACGGCTCGAAAATCCGCGCCGCATAGGGCATAGTCGCCTGCAGGTCCTCGACATATTGCGCGTTCGGCCAACGGCAGCTCATATCTTCCAGGCAGGCCTTCTCGTCGCCGGAATCGCTGAAGGCAAGGCCCGCAAGGCCGCGGTCGGTGACCATGATCAGCGCCAGGCCGAAAGGCGAGATGTGGAACCCGTAGCGGATGACCAGCCCGCCGCCTTTCGCCTTCCATTCGCCGGGCGACATGGCCTCATGCGTGACGAAAAGATCATGCAGCCGGCTTGGACCGGAGAGACCCACTTCGAACGAGGTTTCCAGCAAGGGCAAATCTTCCTCGCGCAATAGTCGCTTGGCGTGGTCGAGCGTCACGGCCTGCAGGAAGGCCTTTGGCGACAATCCGGCCCAACGTGTAAACGTCTTCTGCAACTGAGTCGGCGATTGTCCGAGCCGGTCGGCGATCGTCTCCAATGACGGCTGGTCGCGATAGTCTTCTGTGATGAGTTCGATCACCCGGCGGACGGTATTGTAGTCAGGTCCGTCCGGCGTGATGTCTGTCTTCAACTTTGCGATAGCATTCATAGTCTTTCTCCTTGTGGGCCAGAACACCACGAAGAAGGCGAAGAAACCACCCGTTTCTTGCGTAAAGGCGTGCTCCCGAAAAGTGTGAAGCGGTTTTCGGACAAGATCACGCCCATCAAGCGATCTATATCCGCTGCGTCACCGTCGCAAGCGCACGTTTAAAAGCCTTTGCAAAGCTCTCCCGATCCTCGGGATTGAGAAAGGAGCCGACATCGGTGTCATGGCTTCGGTCGCGGACATGCATCGACACGACACCGATTTCACTGTGCCGGCGAACGAGAAAGCGCGTCCAGAATGGATTGAAGCGGTGCTCGACCATACGGCCCGAGGGCGAGAATTTGCGGATCGAAACGTCGGTGCGCGACACCGTCACCTCCTCCCGCACCCTGCCCGAACGATAGTTCAGCCAGAAGGCGCCGTAGAGCAGGATGAAATCCGCACCGAAGAAGATGCCGATCGGCCATGCGCCGCGAATGACGAATACGATGCTATAGATCAGGCAGAACGCCCCCGTCAGCGTCAACGTCACCTTGAACCCCCTCCGCCCCAGCGAGCGATGGGGAAACAATTCAGCGGCGAAGACCGGCCTGTTGTTATCGATGTCAGTATCGGCGTTGCGTTCAGTCATAGGACTTGAGTATAGGTCGTTCATGGCAAACCCCAAGAGCAAATCCAGCGCGCAAAACGCGAAAAAGTCAAATGCGACGGCAAGCCGCAAAACGGCTCTTAAAAGCCCCTATTCCAAAGCGGATTTGGACGAGATCTTCCGTCGCTTCTCCATCCAGCGGCCTGAGCCGAAGGGGGAGTTGGAACATATCAATCCCTTTACCCTCGTGGTTGCCGTAGCTCTGTCGGCACAGGCAACCGATGCCGGCGTCAACAAGGCGACCCGCGCCCTCTTCGCCGTCGCCGACACGCCGCGCAAGATGCTCGATCTCGGTGAAGACCGTATCCGCGAGTACATCAAGACGATTGGCCTCTACCGCAACAAGGCGAAGAACGTCGTGGCGCTATCGGAGAAACTGATCCGGGACTTCGACGGTGAAGTGCCACAGACGCGCGAGGAGCTGATGACGCTACCGGGCGTCGGCCGCAAGACCGCCAATGTCGTGCTCTCCATGGCCTTCGGCCAAGCAACGTTGGCCGTCGACACCCATATTTTCCGCATCGCCAATCGCCTGCTGCTCGCCCCCGGCAAGACGCCGGACGAGGTCGAACAACGGCTGATGAAGGTGATTCCGGACAAATATCTCTACCACGCACATCACTGGCTGATCCTGCACGGGCGCTATGTTTGCAAGGCGCGGAAGCCCGAATGCGAACGCTGCGTCATCGCCGACCTCTGTCGCTCGCCGGAAAAGACCTGCGACATACCCGCGCCATTGGTGCCGCTACCGCCGCAACTGATCGGCGCTGAGGCAGCCGGTTAGAGCCGCAGCCGCGCGAAGTTTCAGATGCGGCGAGCTTCTTTTTGGGAAAGAAGCTTGTGCAAGTGCACCATCATCCCAGCCGCGAACAGCGGCGTCAAAAGATTGACGATCGGAATGGCGAGGAAGGCGGCGATCACCAGCCCTGAAAGAAAGACCGTAAAGCCATATTTGATGCGAAACCGCCGTGCCTCGTCCGGTGACCGAAAACGCATGGCGGCGAATTCGAAGAATTCCCGGCCAAGCAGATAGCCGTTCACCAGGAAAAAGGCGATGAGATTGATGCCGGGAATGAAAAGAAGAAGCAGCGCGATGACGTTGCCGACGACAACGACGCCGAGGAATCTCAGCGAACTCCTCATAGCCGCCGCAAACGGCAGAGCCTTTCCCGGCGCATCGGCCGGATAATCTCGTTTTTCCACCACCTCGGCGACTTCATCGAGAAAGAGACCTGCGATCACCGCCGTTATCGGCGAAATCAGCAGCGCCAATAGGAGCGTCAGACCGAGACCCGCCAGAACTGCCAGAAGAAAGGTGAGCCAGTTCGTCCAATCCGGTACCGGCGGCATGAAGCTCTGTAACCAGGGCAACACAAAAGTGACGAAGGTGCTGCGCAGCGCAAACCAGAGAGCGACAAGCGCCAACAACGTCAGTCCGAGGACTTTCCAGAAAACCTTACGCGTTTCGGCTGCAAAGAGGTTGGCGATGGAAAGACGCGCGGCATGGATGATCATTCGTCAGATATCCCCTTGGTCGTAGCTCGATATGTAAATAGTGATTGCATTTATATCAACATATTCACGTTAAGCGCGTAATAACCATCACCCATTTGAATTGTTGTAATAAAGTACACACTAATATATGTTGAGTGTCATACGAAAAACAACAACCTAAACATGATCACCGGTCATCAAAAATTTGCAAGCACTCCGATTGTTTCTGCATTCGGCGCGATCGCACTTCGGATAGACCGTTAGCGAGGCGTAACATTTGGAAGACCTTGGGCAGAAACTTAGACAGTATATCAAGACAGGCACTCCTGCCGAGCGCCGAATAGCCAAGTATTTTTCTGAACATTTGACAGAATTGCCCTTCGAAACCGCCTCTTCCGTCGCCGACAGGCTGGAGCTGAGCCCGATGACCGTGGGGCGCTTTCTGCGGTCGCTCGGCTATCAGGGCCTGGATGGCATCAAAGTGCACCTGAGAGAAAATGTGGCGCCGGTGGCGCTGCAGCTGCCGAACGTTCTGGAGCAATTGCAAAAGGACGCCAGCGAAGGACGCCCGATCGCCGGCCAGATCGCCGAACAAGTCGAGATGCTGCAGCATATCTATAATCTCACCAGCCAGCCGCAATGGCTGGATGCGGTGGCGACCATCCTTTCGGCCAGCGAGATTTTCGTCACAGCACATCTTGGCCTCGCAAGCCTTGGGCGCCATCTCTGCGACCGCCTCGCATTTGCCCGCGACCATGTGCAGTTCCTCGACGGCGCCAACGGCAGCTATATCGAGCTGCTCGGCCATCAGTCGAACGACGCGTTGGTGGTGATCATCGATTCGCCCCGCTTCGTGACCTCCCGGCTGCTTGCGCGTTCCGCCCGCCGCTCCGGCTATAAGGTGCTGCTGATCACCGGCCAATACACCGAATGGGCACATGAATTCGCGAATATGACACTGTCGCTGCCGCCCCTGCGCACCAGCGGTCACGAAAATCTGTCGGCGATGATGGCCCTCTTGGAATTCTTGGCTGCCACCGTCATTCAGGCCGCCGGTGAAGAGGCGGAGACCCGCACCCACAGGATCGAGGAACTGGAAGGCATGTTCGCCCACACGCCGCTTCGGTAACGATCGACAAGTGATCCCTCTTACCTTTTATTCCATCGAATCCAGTTCGGCGCGATGGCGGTACATGGCGAGAAAGCGCCGGTAATCGCGGTCATAAAGCTCTTTTTTGCGCTTGTCCGGCAAGCGCTCGTGTCCGCCGGGATACATGGCCGCGCCGGCCGCCGCCAAGCTCTCGTAGAGTCCGCAAGAAACAGAAGCTGCAATTGCCGTTCCCAGCAGCACCGCCTCGTTCATCTTCGGCACGACCACCTTGCAGCCGGTGATATCGGAGTAAAGCTCCATCAACACGGCATTCTTCACATGGCCGCCGGCGACATGCAGCGTATCGGGCACGTAGCCATAGTCACGCATCTGCTCGAGAATATGGCGAATGCCGAGCGCCACTCCGACGCTGGTCCGCCAATAGAGGCGGCAGAGGCCATCGAAGGACGCATCCAGCGTCAGGCCACTGACGACGCCGACCGCGTGTGGATCGGCAAGCGGCGATCGATTGCCGTGGAAATCCGGAAGCACATGGATACGCTGGGCAAAGGCATCGCCCTCGACGGCGCGCAGTTCCGCGATGCGCTTCACGATGCGATCGTGCAACGCCGCCGTCGGTTCGCCGCCGGCCGCATGCATGGCGACGATATAATCGAGAAGCGCGCCGGTCGCCGACTGCCCGGCTTCGACCAGCCAGGTGTCCGGAAACACGGCCTCGTAATAGGGTCCCCACATGCCGGTGCTGCGCTTGCGCTCACGCGAGAAGGAGACGACGCAGCTCGACGTTCCGGCAATCAGTGCCAGCTGGTGCTCCAGCGCGTTGAGGTCACCGCAATGACCCGCGAGTGTGCCGAGCGCGCCGGCATAGGCGTCGATCATTCCTGCGCCGACATGACACTCGCAGTCGAGCCCCAGAGCATCAGCCGCTTCCGCGGTCAGCGTACCGACGCTTTGCCCGACGGGAGCTGTCTCTTCCGGCAGGTTGCCGTGCTCGCGCAGATCGCCAAGACCGATCACATTGAGGAAATCCGTCTGCCAGCCTGGTTTGCGATGGGCGAGATAATTCCATTTCGCCGTCAGCGTGCAGCGCGAACGTGCAAGCGAACCCGTAGCCTTCCAGGTCATGAAATCGGCGAGATCGAAGAAATGGCCGGCCTTTGCCCAGCTCTGCGGCAAATTTTTCTTCAGCCACATCAGCTTCGGCATTTCCATCTCCGGCGACATGAACTGACCGGAATGTTCGAGAACCGGATGCTTGGTGGCTGTGCAGAAATCCGCTTCGGCAAGCGCCCGATGATCGAGCCAGACGATGGTATCGAATCGGTCTTCGCCACCGGTCGAAACCGTCAGCGGCTTGCCCTCCGTGTCTCGCACCACCAGCGAACAGGTAGCGTCGAAGCCGATGGCACCGATAACGGATGCATCGACGCCGGAGGCCGTGACGGCGGCACGCACGGCCGTGCAGACGGCGGCCCAGACGTTTTCGGAGTCATGCTCGGCGTGATTTTCACGCGGGCGGTTCATGATGATCGGATGTTCGCCCTTGCCCTGCAGGGCGCCGCGTAATGTGAACACGCCGGCGCGGGCGCTGCCAGTGCCGATATCGACCGCAACCACGTGATCACGCATACAGCAGGGGCCCCATCCACTTACGTCTTGTTGCGGACAAGGTGTATCAAATCCGACATTGCGTCAAACACGACTTCAGGAGAAAGCCGCTCAAGTTCAGCCCTATAACTCGGCGAATGGGCATGCGAGCCGCCGGTGAAGGCGAAAACCGTCATACCGGCCGCCCTCGCTGCCGTGATCCCGGCCGGGCTGTCTTCGACAACGATACAATCTTGCGGAGCGACGTGCATTTGCCTGGCGGCGTAAAGGAAGAGATCGGGCGCCGGTTTGCCGCGCTTGACCATGCTGGCGCTGAAAATGTTCGGCTCCAACCGCTCCAACAAACCGGTAACGCCCAACGACAACCGGATGCGCTCCATCTGGCTGGAGGAGGCAACGCAACGTGGAACGGTCAGCCTATCCAACGTCTCGGCAATGCCGTCGATCGGCTTCAGCTCGTGCCGGAAGCGGTCATACAGGTCGTTGCGGATGCGATCGAGAAATTCCTGATCGATGAAGACGTCGAATTCGGTCTCCAGCGTGTCGACGAGCGTGGCAAGGCTTTTGCCAAGGAACCGGCTGTAGACATCTTCCTCGCTCATATCCACGCCGACATCGTGCATCGCGTCGATAAGCACACTGACGGACAGCGGCTCGCTGTCGACGAGCACACCATCGCAATCGAAGATTACGAGTCCCTTCTCCGCATCAGTCATCGCTGATCCAACCCGAACCCTGTTTTCCGTTGCGTCTCTTCAAACGCAGCTTTCGACCATAAAAATTCGGCCGGGACTTGGGCGCCCCGGCCGATGAACAATTATTCCGCGAGTTTGTTGTCGAGGTATAGCTGCAGGGTGGCGCGCGTACCCTTTTCCCACAGCGTTTTTAATGCATGGGCAAAGCGCTTGCGGAAAAGATCCGACTGGGCGACGTTGCCGAATATATCGTCGAAGACGAGGAAGGCGTTCGGTTCGTCCTTGGCCTTCAGCGCTGCGGCATGCAGCCGGTCGGCGCTGGCATCGTTGAAGACGATGTCCTTGCCGCTGTCGGTGGTGCCGGCGAAGTAGCGGCACCATAGTGCCGAAACCAGCGCCAAGCCTACGACATCTTCGTTGCGGCGAAGACGGTCGGCGGTCGACGGCAGAATAAACTTCGGCTGCCGGTTCGAACCATCCTGTGCCAAGCGCGGAATGGTGTCGGCAATCTTCGGATTGGAGAAGCGCCGCTCGATCAGCTTGAAATAATCGGCAAGCACCGTGTTCGGCACTGGCGGGATCACGGGAATGATTTCTTCGTTTTCAAGCTTGGCGAGGTAAGCACGGATCAAGGGCTCTTCCATCGCCTCGTGCACAAAATGCACATCCATGAGCGCCGCGGGATAGGCAATTGCCGCGTGGCCGCCATTGAGGATACGGATCTTCATGTGCTCGTAAGGCGTAACATCCGGAACGAAGGTGACGCCGACTTTTTCCAGCGCCGGACGGCCTGCCGGGAAATTGTCCTCCAGCACCCATTGCTTGAACTCTTCGCAATAGACGGGCCAGTTATCCTCGATATCGAAGACTTCCTTGAGCAGTTCGATTTCACGCGTGCCGGTTGCCGGCGTGATACGATCGACCATGCCGTTCGGGAAGGCGACATTGGCGGTGATCCAGTCGGCAAAGGCGGGGTCCGAAAGCTTTGCCGTACCGACGACGGCCGCTTTGGTGACGCCGCCATTATGGGGAATGTTGTCGCAGGACATGACAGTGAAGGGTTGCAGACCGGCAGCGCGGCGGGCCTTGAGACCGGCAACGATCAGACCGAACACCGTCTTCGGCGCATCCGGGTTCTGACCGTCGGCGACGATGGCCGGATGTCCGGGATTGAACTTGCCGGAGGCATCGATGAAGTAGCCGCCTTCGGTGATCGTCATCGAGACGATGCGGATCGAAGGGTCGGCAAGCTTGGCAATGATGGTCTTGACGTTGCCGACCGGCAGGATATCGATCATCGGCGCCGTAACACGCGCAGCGGTGCGATTGTTGTCCTGCTCGACCACCGTCGTCAGGAAATTCTGCGCTGCAAGCTTTTCGCGCATGGCATTGTCTGACGGCAGCACGCCGGCACCAATGATCGCCCAATCGTGGTCCTGGCCGGCGTTGAAGAGGTCGTCGAGGTAGATTGCCTGATGGGCGCGATGGAAATTGCCGACGCCGAAATGAACGATGCCCGCCGACAGCGACTTCGGATCATAGGCCGGGATAGCAGCCGTTGCAGCCGCCTCCTGAAGGGTTGCGAGCGATAATTTGCACGTCATGTCTCAAGTCCTTCTAAAAGGTCTTTTGCTCCGGATGGGCCGGGATGTCATCCGGCTAGGATGACCTAGGCCCACCTGATGCGGGCCTAGGTTTAAATGGTATTCGCCATCCTGAGTGAGGCCGGGCATGGCGAGGAGGTTCGATCTAGATCGACAGGCCCTTTTCATTGAACCGGTGGATGCGGGCTTTGTCGGGCGTCAGATAGACGGTATCGCCAGCGCGGGCCGGGAAATCGCCGGTGCCGCGCGCCGTGATGGTGCCGACGCCATCGGCAGCAATGTGCAGGAACGTATCGGAGCCGAGATGCTCGGCAACATTCACCTTGCCCTGCCAGTCACCCTCTGTGGTTGACAGCAGCACATGTTCCGGACGGACGCCGATCGTATGGGCGCCGAGGTTCTGCGCGTAGGCGCCCGTGACGAAGTTCATTTTCGGCGAGCCGATGAAGCCGGCAACGAAAAGGTTCTGCGGGTTGCGGTATAGTTCGAGCGGTGAACCGACTTGCTCCACATTGCCGCGGTTCAGGACCACGATCTTGTCGGCCATGGTCATGGCCTCGACCTGGTCGTGTGTCACATAAATCATCGTCGTCTTGAGCTGGTTGTGCAGTTCGCTGATTTCGAGACGCATGTTGACGCGTAATGCCGCATCGAGGTTCGACAAGGGTTCGTCGAAGAGGAAGGCTGCGGGCTGGCGGACGATCGCGCGGCCGATGGCGACGCGCTGGCGCTGACCGCCGGAAAGCTGGCGCGGCTTGCGCTCCAGATAGTCCGTCAAGTTCAGAACGCGAGCCGCTTCCGCCACCTTCTTGTCGATTTCCGCTTGCGGCATGTTCGCCATCTTGAGCGGAAAGGCGATGTTCTTCCGAACGCTCATGTGCGGATAGAGCGCATAGGACTGGAACACCATGGCAAGACCGCGTTCGGCGGGCGCCAGATTGGTGCCATCCTTGCCGTCGATCAAAATCTGGCCGCCGGAAACATCCTCGAGACCTGCGATCAGACGCAGCAGCGTGGACTTGCCGCAACCGGAGGGGCCGACGAACACGACGAACTCGCCGTCATTGATGTCAAGATCGATGGAAGGGATGACCTTGGCTTCGCCGAAGACCTTAGAAACCTTCTTAAGGACAATGCTACCCATGTTTCTCTTCCTTACTTAACCGCGCCGAAGGTGAGGCCGCGAACGAGTTGTTTCTGCGAGAACCAGCCGAGAATCAGGATCGGGGCGATCGCCATGGTCGATGCTGCCGAAAGTTTGGCGTAGAACAAGCCTTCCGGGCTGGAATAGGAGGCGATGAAGGTGCTGAGCGGCGCCGCGTCCACCGCGGAGAGATTCAGCGTCCAGAAGGCCTCATTCCATGCCAGGATGATGTTGAGAAGCATCGTCGAGGCAAGGCCCGGGATCGCCATCGGCGTCAGCACGTAGATGATCTCCTTGGCCAGCGATGCGCCGTCCATGCGGGCCGCTTCGAGGATCTCGCCGGGGATCTCCTTGAAGTAGGTATAGAGCATCCACACGATGATCGGCAGGTTGATCAGCATCAGCACCACGACCATGCCGAGGCGGCTGGCGAACTGATTGTTGAGCAGGCCGAAAGCCTGAAACAGCAGGTAGATCGGGATGAAAGCGCCGACCGGCGGCATCATCTTGGTGGACAGCATCCACATCAGCACGTCCTTGGTGCGCTTGGTCGGCGAAAAGGCCATGGCCCAGGCGGCCGGAACGGCGACGATCAAACCGAGGATCGTCGAGCCGAAGGCAATAAGGACCGAGTTGCCGAAATGGAGGAAGTAGTTCGAGCGCGATTGCACTTCGAAATAATTCTCCAGCGTCCAATGGAAGAAGAGGAACTGCGGAGGTGAGGCGATAGCGTCGCCTTCCGTCTTGAAGCTCGTCAGGAACGTCCAGAGGATCGGGAAGAAGATCAGGATCGCGACCACCCAGGCAGCGACGGATACGACCACCTTGCGTTTGGTTGAGACAGTGCGTGCCATCTTAAGCCTCCAGATTCTTGCCGACCGCGCGCATCAGGAAGATCGCGACGATATTGGCGAGGATAACGGCGATGATGCCGCCCGCCGATGCGCCGCCGACGTCCTGCTGCAGAACGAGCTGTGAATAGACCAGGTAAGTCAGGTTGGTCGTTGCCGTGCCCGGACCGCCATTGGTCGTGACCAGGATTTCGGCGAAGGCCGAGAGCAAAAAGATCGTCTCGATGAGGATGACGACTGTGATCGCACGCGCCAGATGCGGCAGGATGATATAGAGGAACTTCGATACCGCGCCGGCGCCGTCCATTTCGGCGGCTTCCTTCTGCTCTTCGTCGAGCGACTGCAATGCCGTCAGCAGAATGAGCGTCGCGAAGGGCAGCCACTGCCAGGCAACGATGATGATGATCGAAAACAGCGGAACCGTCTCCAGCCAGGTCAGCGGCTCGAGCCCGAAAAACTTGAAAAGATGCGCCAGAAGCCCGTTTACCGGGTTCATGAACATATGTTTCCAAATAAGGGCGGCGACCGTCGGCATGACGAAGAAGGGCGCCAGCACCAGCATGCGCACGATGCCTTGGCCGAAGATCGGCTGATCGAGAAGGAGCGCGAGGGCAATGCCGCCGACCACCGTGATGATCAACGCGCCGCCCACGAGCAGAAGCGTGACCAGCAGCGAATTCCAGAAGGCCGGGTCGGTGACGAAATATTGGTAGTTGAGAAACCCGATGAAGTTATGTTCGCCGGGGGACATGAGATTGTAGTTCAGCGTCGAGAAGTAGATCGTCATGACCAGGGGGACGATCATCCACGCGAACAGAAGCAAGACAGAGGGCGCCATCATGACGCGGGCGGTAGAACGGGTGTGCAACGTTGCCATGGCAAGTACCGACCTATCTTTTAGCAGGGAGAGTGGCCGCTGACCGGCTGAAATAAAAGAGGCCGCCGAAGAGCAGTTCGGACACTCGGCGGCCTAAGGGAGGAGAGCGCTAATAGACGCTCCCCTCCATACCTTGGGAGGTTTCTTATTTCGGATAGCCAGCCTTGGTCATTTCACGGCTGGTCAGTTGCTGCGCGGCCTTGAGGGCCTGATCGACCGGGATCTGGCCGGCAAGGGCAGCAGAGAACTGCTGGCCGACAGCGGTGCCGATACCCTGGAACTCAGGAATAGCGACAAACTGGACACCGACATACGGGACCGGCTTGACGGTCGGGTGCGCCGGATCAGCCGCATTGATCGAGTCTAGCGTCATCTTCGCGAAAGGCGCTGCCTTCTGATAGTCCGCATTCGCATAGAGCGAGGCGCGGGTACCGGGAGGTGCATTCAGCCAGCCTTCCTTTTGGGCAACGAGGTTGGTGTAATCCTTGCTGGTTGCCCATTCGATGAACTTCTCAGCAGCTTCGGTCTTCTTCGACGAGGCCGGGACCGCCAAGCTCCATGCCCAGAGCCAGTTGCCGCGCTTGCCAAGGCCTTTATCAGGCGCCAGAGCGAATCCAACCTTGTCGGCAACCTTTGACTGCTTCGGGTCGGCAACGAACGAAGCTGCCACCGTCGCGTCGATCCACATGCCGCACTTGCCGGTCTGGAACAGCGAGAGGTTTTCGTTGAAGCCGTTGGACGAAGCGCCCGGAGGGCCGGCGTCCTTCATCAGCTTGACGTAGAAGTCCAGCGTGTCCTTCCATTCCGGCTGATCGAACTGTGGCTTCCACTTTTCGTCGAACCAGCGAGCGCCGAACGAGTTCGACATCGCCGTCAGGAATGCCATGTTTTCGCCCCAGCCTGCCTTGCCGCGAAGGCAGATGCCGTAGATTTCATGGTCCTTGTCGGTGATCTTGCGGGCTGCGTCGGCGATGAAGTCCCAGGTCGGCGCATCCGGCATTTTCAGGCCGGCTTTTTCGAACAGGTCCTTACGGTACATCACCATCGAGCTTTCGCCGTAGAACGGCGCGGCATAGAGCTTGCCGTCCACCGTCAGGCCGCTGCGGATAGGCGGGAGAAGGTCATCTACATCATAGTTCTTGTCGGCGGTAAGCTTATCGAGCGGCGCGAGCCAGCCGAGCTTACTCCAGATCGGCACTTCATAGGTGCCGATCGTCAGCACGTCATATTGGCCGCCCTTGGTAGCGATGTCGGTCGTAACCTTCTGGCGCAATACGTTTTCCTCGAGCGTGACCCACTGCAGGTCAATGTCGGGATTCTTAGCTTTGAAATCGTCCGTAAGTTTCTGCATACGGACCATGTCGCCATTGTTCACGGTAGCAATCGTGAGGGTTTCGGCGGACGCCATTCCAGCAAACACCAGTGCGGAGCATGCGCCCAGCAGGAAAGTTTTCAATTTCATATCTTCCTCCCAGAAGATCAAAAGATGAGCATTCGCTTTGCTCGTGAGCAATTACTCGTCTTTTGCCGCAAAATGTCAATGCGGATTCGTTGCTGCGTTGCCGAACATGCAGCTCATCTACTTGTTTTTATGATGTTATTTTTTGCTCATTCTTTGAGCAAAAATTCAGCAGTCGCTTCGTCGGTGATCAAACCATTGATTTGGTGGCCAGTAACGGCAGCCTTGATGGCCTCGAACTTGCGTTTGCCCTTGGCGATTCCGATGACTGAGGAGGCTTCGCGCGGGGGAAGCGGTGCGCTGGCGACCCGGTCGTTGATGGCATCAGACATCAGCTTGCCCTGACCGTCGAAGACCCACCCGCAGATTTCGCCGGCCGCTCCCCGCTTCATCAATGCCAGCATCTCGTCTCTCTCGAGAAAACCATCGAGACATAGCGGTGCCTCGATACCCATCTCGCCGACACCGACGAAAGTCACGTCGGCCTGCGCGCTGATATTGAGCGTCGAGCGCACCAGCGCCTGCGCATGCAGAAGTTCGCGTTCCGCGGCCGAGGAGACGAGCACCGGCAGAGGCATGGGATAGTGTCGCGCCTTGACCGCATCGGCCATGCTGAAGATGACATTGTAGTAGGCAGCCGATCCGTCCGGACCGATATTGCCGGTCAGCGATACGACTCGATGCTGCGGACATTCGATGACCGGCAGTTGATCGACCGCGGCCTTCAGCGTGCGGCCAGTGCCGACCGCCAGCACGATCGGATCGCTGCGTTTCAGCCAACGCTCGATTTCCGCAGCCCCCGCTTCGGCGATGCCGACCGTCGACGACGTTCCGTTCGGATCGCTCGGTACCACTTCGACATGCCTAAGCTTGAATTTTTCGCGCAGCGCCGCGGCATATTCGAGGCAGGCGGCGATCGGATGATCCAGCCGCACCTTGATCAGCCGTTCGGCAACCGCGAGCGACACCAGCCGCTGTGCCGATTGCCGGGAGATTCCCATGGCGATGGCGATCTCGTCCTGCGTCCGCCCGGCAACGTAATACAGCCAGCCAGCTCTCGCCGCGTCGTCAAGCCGCCCTTGGGAATCCAACTTCCTGGCCATCACATTCCTTTGCAAATGCAAAAACGGCGCCTCTTTTTTCAGGCGGAGCTTTGATGTGGTACGTTACTCAGTTTTCTGGCGGGATGACGCCCTTGGTCAAGGTAAAACAACCATAGAAGCGGCGTTCCCCGGTTTGGATCACGCAATAGGCGGTTTTTGCCCGCTCATAGAAAGCGAAACGCTCGACGGCCGTCAAAGGCCAATGTTTGCCTTCGGCGCTATCGATCGCCGCCTGCACTTCCCCCTGAACCTGGGGCACTACGTCCGCCGCACCGACCACCTCCATACGCGCCGCCGCATCGGCGATAAACGTATCGAGCGGCATCAGCGACAGCACCGCCGCAACAGCTTCGGCCGCCGATACGTTGTCGATTCGCAGAAGGTGGCCCAGCGTGGTCTGGCGTGCAATTGCGTCGGCCGGAAAATTCGTATCGACGATCGCCAGCATGTCGCCATGCCCCATCGATTTCAACGCATGCAGCACGTCCGCATTCAGTAGCGGCGAAATTCCCTTCAGCATGAACGAGCCTCCCCGAGCTCTTCGATCAGCGGCTGTTCAGCAGCCGCGCTCCTTGTTGGGAGGAAAGAAGTAATCGCGGCTCCGATCTCTGTCCATAGCCACCGTGAACGTTATCGGTCGGAGAACCCAAGGATAAGATGTGAGCTTCTCATTGTGGCTTATTTCGGCCTTTATTGACCAGATAGGTTCGGCGGCATTAACTGATGCAGCGCGAAAGTTGCGAGGGACAGGTGAGGATTCTTCTGGTCGAAGACGATGAGACGATCGGCGGCGCAGTTCGCGACCATATCGCTGCGACCCCGCATGCCATCGACTGGGTAAAAAACCTGGCCGATGCGACCGAGGTCACCAGTGCCGTGCATTACGGCCTTATCCTGCTTGACCTGCAGCTTCCCGACGGCATCGGCATCGACTTCCTCAGGAAACTGCGCCGCAAGCCTGACGAGACGCCCGTCATCATCCTGACCGCCCGCGACCAGATTTCCGACCGGATCGACGGGTTGAACAGCGGCGCCGACGATTATCTCGTCAAGCCTTTCAATCTTGACGAACTCTCCGCCCGGATCATGGCAGTGGCTCGCCGCTATAGCGGTAGTCCGCAACCGACGATCCGCTTTGCCGATCTCGAAATCGACCTGCCGCAACGGCGCATTTCGCTCTCCGGCAAGGATGTCGTGCTGACCGGGCGGGAATGGGCGGTTCTCGATCTATTGGTCGCGCGACCAGGCGCCATCGTCTCAAAGGACCAGATCGAAGAGGCGCTTTATGCCTTCGGCTCGGAAATCGAAAGCAACACCGTGGAAGTCTATGTCAGCCGTCTGCGCAAGAAGATCGGCAGGGACCGCATCCGCACGGCCCGCGGCGTCGGCTATTGCCTGGGTGAGAGATGACCCAACGCAGGGGCCTCAAACGCACCAGCATCACCCGCCGCCTGATCGCGGCACTCACCGGCACGGTTGTCCTGTTCTGGCTGATCGCCGTCGGGATCGGCGTCTATGTGGTCAACAAGGAACTCTCCGAGACCTTCGACGGCGCATTGCAGGAAACCGCCCAGCGGCTGATCCCGCTGGTGGTCGACGATCTCGCCGATCGTGATCCCGCCGCCGATCCGCAAACTCTCGAAAACATGGAGAGGGGACTCAATCGGGAATATCTGACTTACCAAGTGCTCGACGCGACCGGCAAGCTGCTCCTGCATTCCCATGATGCGCCGACGACGCCCTACGACGTGCCGCTGCAGATCGGATTCCACAACACGGCGAAATACCGAATCTATACCGAATCCTCACCGAACGGCTCGCTCTTCCTGCATGTCGCCGATGCCTTCAAGAACCGCCGGGAAGCAGCGCGCGAGAGCGGCGTAGCCCTGCTCTGGCCGCTGCTCGCACTGATCCCGGGCAGCATTCTCGCCATTTGGTTCATCGTCGGCCGCTCTCTTCGGCCGATCGACCGGTTGCGATCGGAAATCGCCACTAAGGACGGCGGTAACATGGCGCCGTTGGAGAGCGACACTCTGCCACATGAGCTGCGGCCGATCGCCCGTTCCGTCAATCTGCTGCTCGGCCGCCTGCGCTCCGCCCTTGAAGCCGAGCGGGAATTCACCGCCAACAGCGCCCATGAGCTACGCACGCCGATCGCAGGCGCGCTCGCGCAGACGCAGCGCCTGATCGCCGAGCTGCCGAAAGGGGCGCTTGTCGAACGCGCTGGACGGATCGAGACCTCGCTTTCCAATCTCGGCCGGCTGGCGGAGAAATTGCTGCAGCTTTCCCGCGCCCAGGCCGGCATCGGCGCGGGCGACAAGCCCGCCGATCTGATCGCCATCATCGAAACCATCATCGGCGACTACGATCGCGACACGGGCACGGCCGGCCGCATTCTCCTGGAAAACGAGGCGGACGAAAAGCTGATCCGCAACGTCGACATCGACGGCTTCGCCATCGTCATGCGCAACTTGATCGAAAACGCCCTGATCCACGGCCCAGCCGACGACGAGGTGACCGTCAAAATCGATAACGGCATCGTTCGAGTTCTGAACGGTGGCAATCTGCTGTCACAGGAAGAACTGGCCGGTTTGAAAAAGCGTTTCTGGCGCGGAAAGACCAAAGCTTCCGGCTCCGGCCTCGGCCTTGCCATCGCCGAGCGCATTGTCGCACAGATCGGCGGCCGGCTCGATCTGCTGTCGCCCGCCACCGGTCAGATGGACGGTTTTGAAGCCAGGATCGTTCTCCCGAAGATCTGATCGCACCAGGGATGGGCGCCGCTTGCCGATTGGCCTTGCAAAGACCGGCAAAGGGTGCGAGCAAGCGCAAGACGTTTCCTGCAGGCCAGTATTTATGATCGTTTCCTTCGACATCGGGGGCACCGCCATCAAAGGCGGTATCGCCCACTCCATGACAGACATCACGCCGCTCGCCCGACGCCCGACGCCGAAGCATGATTTTGGCGAATTCGTCGCGGCTTTGCGCGCTGTTATCGCCGAGACCGGAGAGAAGCCGGATTGCATTTCCTTTTCCATCGCTGGCGTCGTCGACCCTGACACGCAGGCACTGACCTGCGCCAACATTCCCTGCATCCATGGCCGGCGCCTTGCTGCCGAGCTGGAAGCGGAACTCGGCTATCCCGTCCTGATCGCCAACGATGCCGATTGCTTCGCGATGGCGGAGGCGATGTCCGGCGCCGGACGCGGGCACCGCATCGTCTTCGGCGCCATTCTCGGCACCGGCGTCGGTGGCGGCCTCGTGGCGGATAGCCGCCTCGTCAATGCCGCCGGCGGCTTTGCCGGCGAGTGGGGCCACGGCCCGATCATCGCATCTTTTGCCGGCAATCCGCCGGCCGCCATCCCTGCCTATCCCTGCGGATGCGGCCAAAAAGGTTGCGTCGATACGGTCGGCGGCGCCCGGGGCGTCGAACGCCTGCACAAGACCCTGCATGGACTGGAATTTTCCAGCGAGGAAATCATCCGCCAATGGCTTGATGGCGATGCCAAGGCCGAGCGGACGATCGATGTGCTGGTCGATCTCGTCGCCTCGCCACTCGCGCTGACCGTCAATATCACCGGCGCGACGATCGTCCCTGTCGGCGGCGGCCTTTCCAATGTCGAACCCTTGCTGGCTCGGCTGGACGCGGCCGTGCGCGCGCGTATCCTTCGCAAGTTCGACCGTCCGCTAGTCGTCCGGAGCGAATGCCGGGTCGAGCCCGGTCTTATCGGCGCGGCAGTGTTGGGGCTGAAATTTGTTGACGAGCAAAGCCATGCTGCTTGAGGTCTGCGTCGAGGATATTGCAGGCCTCAACGCCGCCGTCGCCGGTGGCGCCGATCGCATCGAGCTTTGCAGCGCCCTTGCCGTCGGCGGCCTGACCCCGAGTGCCGGGCTGATGGCGATGGCGGCGCGCGCGCCCATCCCTGCCTACGCCATGATCCGCCCTCGCGCCGGCAGTTTCGTTTACTCGGCAGATGAACTCGCCGTCATGAAGAGCGACATTGATGCCGTCAGGCATGCCGGCCTGCCAGGCGTCGTGCTCGGTGCCTCCCTGCCGGACGGCCGCCTGGACAGCGATACGCTCGCCGCTCTCGTCGCTCATGCGGGAGGCCTCGGCATGACATTGCACCGCGCCTTCGATCTCGTTCTGGATATCGAGGAAGCAGTGGAACTCGCCGTTTCGCTGGGGTTCGAGCGCATCCTGACGTCCGGCTGCGAGAAGACGGCCGTGAAAGGGCTCGCCGTGTTGGAACGGTCAATCGCCATCGCTGCCGGCCGCATCTCCATCATGCCTGGCTCGGGCGTCAATATCGGGACGGTCGGTAAGCTCTGGCCGAGATTGGCGATCGGCGAAATCCATTCCTCCTGCTCCGTTGCCGAGACGGAGACGAATGAACACCTGCTTGCGTTCGGATTTTCTGCACCAACTGTCCGCCGTACCGACGCCGCCACCGTCAGGACGCTCAAGGCGCATTTCGCCTGAACAGGGCTGCGATTTGACAAAGAAACGGTAGAATGATCAATCGTTCATAAACGCATGTTGTGTAGCTATAGATCGGCTGCGGAATGCCAACCCTTTGCAGTTGAGCAGGTTTCCTCTGGAGTAGCTGTAGATCTGAACCATGTCGGTGGCGCCACTTCGCAAGAAAAGCAGGGCTGTCTTCTGGATTGCGGCGATCGTCATCGGCTCGATCATTTTGGCGACGGCGCTGTTTGCCAACGGCATGCACAATCTCCGGGCGCTTGATGCCCGCTATCATCTCGACCTGTTCAAGGGGGCGGCACAGCAGCCCCCAACCCCGGCCGTGACGGCCGCCGCCGCGCAAACCGCCACCGGCCAAGCTGCCAATCCGAAACCGGCCGAAACCGGCGCCCCGAGAAGTCCGCCGGCCAATCCGGCAACGACTACGGCGCCTGCACGTGCACCTGTGCAGACGCCGGCCACGCCTGCCAAAGCCCCGGCAGCGGCGAAAGTAAAACATGCTCGACGCTCTCACCTGTTCGATACGCCCGTCGACGCCCTGCGCGGCGCGTTCATCCGAAGCTGGCGGACAACGGGGCCGATGCTGTGCGCCGACCTCATCAAATCGGGCCTGCCTGTCGGTGAATGGAGGCAGAGCGCGCTTGGCGTTGGGACTTACGAATGCAGCTACGAGATCCAGAAGGGCGGCAACGGTGATTCGAACGCGGCGTCATTCTTTATCATCATCCGCGGCACGCCAGCCGGAGAGCTCGACAATATCCGTATCAAGGTGATCATGCCCGACAATGTGGACGGCCGCGCGATCGGCGAGACATTCATTGACGGCGTCGTCCAGCTGCTGACCGAAACCCGCTGGCTCGACTTTCAGACCGCGCTCGAAGCGATCGGCAAACTGCAGGACGTGACGCAGAGAGCTTTCGGCGCAAAACTCGCCTTCTTCCGGGAATTCCAAAACGACAGGAGTTTCAATCTTCAGTTGGGGCTGGAGAGAAAAACGCCGGAGGAGATCCGCACGGGCATCGTTTTCGACAAGGCGCGATGGACGCTCCCATCGCCGTCACCTGTCAAATAGCAGAACCGCTCGCGAAAATTTGACATCGCGTTTGCGACGAAGGGTCTCCGTTCCGCCTGCTTTTTGTTGCACCGCGCCATCGATAGTGGTCAAATGACCCTTGTCTTGATGGCCGGTGAATCGCCGGTCGCCCACAGCATGATTCCCAAAAGTGCGAAGCGGTTCTTGGATAAGATCATGCGCCAGCATTGACGCGCCGAACCTCCCATTCGGCCGTGGAAAGTAATTGCATTCCTATGGATTCGACAGATACCGCCCCTGAAGGCCAGGTCTTCGCGATCGACCGCGACCCGCGCCTGCGTTACATCATCCCAGCCGTGGTCGCCGTTGCATTCCTGATGGAACAGCTCGATTCGACAATCCTCGTCACGGCCGTTCCTGACATTGCCAGAAGCCTTGCCACCACGCCCGTGCGCATGAACCTTGCGGTCACAACCTATATTCTAACGCTCGCCATGTTCATCCCGGTGAGCGGCTGGTTCGCCGACCGCTTCGGCGCGCGACGCATCTTTGCTCTGTCGCTCTTCACTTTCACCATCGGCTCGATTCTGTGCGGCCTGGCAACCAGCCTGCCGATGCTCGTCGCCACGCGCGCCCTGCAGGGTTTCGGCGGCGCGATGATGACGCCGGTCGGGCGCCTCATCCTGATCCGCAGCTTCCCCCGCAGCCAATTGGTGACTGCGATGACCTACATGACATTGCCGGCCGTTATCGGCCCGGTGATCGGACCTGTTCTCGGCGGTTTTCTCACGACCTATCTCTCCTGGCGCTGGATCTTCTGGGTCAACCTGCCCTTCGGCATCATCGGTATGGTGATGGCGCTGCGCTACGTCGAAGACACCGTTCGCGACACCTCGAGCAAATTCGACTTTCCGGGTTTCATCATGGTGGGTGTCGGCTGCGTGCTGCTGCAGTACGGCATCGAGAATGTCGGCCGGCCGACCATTCCCGTCTGGGCCATCATTGCCGTCCTCGCGGCCGCCTGCCTGCTTCTCGTTGGCTTCATTCGCTATGCGAAGACCGTGGAATCGCCGGCGGTCGACCTGACGCTGTTCAAGCTGCGTACTTTCCGAGTCGGCACATTGGCCGGTGGTATCTGTCGTGTCGGCCTCAATGGCGTGCCTTTCTTGCTGCCGCTAATGTTGCAGGTCGGTTTCGGCTTGAGCCCGATCGTTTCGGGCACGCTGACCTTCGTCAGCGCATTGAGCTCTCTCGCAGTGCGTCCCGTATCATCGACGATGCTGCGCCTTTATGGCTTCGACCGTGTATTGACCTGGAGCGCCGTGTTCGGCGCCGCCATTGTCGCCGGCTTCGCCCTGATAGGGCCGGAGACGCCTCACTGGTTCATCATCGTCTACGTCTTCGTCTTCGGCTTATCGCGGGCCGCACAGTTCATGACGTCCAACACACTTTCCTATTCCGACACACCTGCCGCTCAGCTCAGCCGCGCCACGAGCCTCGGCGGCGTGCTGCAGCAATTGAGCGTCAGCTTCGGCGTCTCCATCGCCGCCATGCTGCTCGGACTGGTCACGCTGGATGGCTCGCAGCTTACGCCGGACAAGTTCCACATGGCATTCCTGCTGATGGCGGTGATTCCGCTCCTGGGGCTGCCGGGCTTCCTGAAGCTGCGGCCGGAAGACGGCAGGCAGGTCAGCGGCCACTATCGCCAATCGAAGGAAGCCGCTTAAAATCCTGCGCCGTCACGCCGCAATGGCCGACGGGCGCGGATGGACGAGATGGTCGCGCAGCACCAAGCCAGACCGGTCGACCTCTTGCAGCAGGACGTCATAGCTCCAGAGATCGGCGAGATGCTGTAGCACGCGTTTGGCGTCGAGATCCTCCAGCAGGCCGCCGTTCAGCACGGTATGCTTGAGCATCAGCCGCCGGTCGCCCGCAAGGTCGACATCGACAATCTCGATATGCGGATCGATCCAACCGACATCATATTGCCGCGCCAGCTCGCGGCGGATGCGCTTGTAACCCCGCTCGTCATGGATCGCCGCCACCAACAATCCTTCTTCCTCTTCCGGATCGTCGGTAAGGTGGAACATGCGCATCTTCCGCATCAGATGCGGGCTGAGGAACTGCGACACGAAGCTCTCATCGCGATAGTTGGCCCAGAGGTCCCGCAATACTGCCATAGTATCGCCGCTCCCGGCGATATCAGGAAACCACTGTCGGTCCTCATCCTTCGGCTTCGTCACGATCCGCTCGATGTCTTGCATCATCGCAAAACCGATTGCGTAGGGATTGAGGCCGGAATAGCGCGGATCGTTGAAGGCAGGCTGGAAGACGACATTGGTGTGCGACTTGAGGAATTCGAGGAAATCGCCATCGCCGATGCCGCCGAGCTCGTGCAGCCGCGTCATGATGCGGTAGTGCACATAGGTCGCCGTACCTTCGTTCATGACCTTGGTCTGGCTTTGCGGGTAAAAATATTGAGCCACATGCCGGACGATGCGCAGAATCTCCCTCTGCCACGGCTTCATCCGCGGCGCCATCTTCTCCAAGAAATAGAGGATATTTTCCTGCGGCAGGCCTGCAAGCGAACGCCGGCGCTCCAGATCGAGATCCGGCGCCGCCTTGCCCTTTCCGACCGGAACCGTCCGCCAGAGATCGTTGAAAATCCGCTCGTCATATTCGCGCCGTTCGCGCTCGCGCTTTTCCTCGTCGCGCAGGTCAGGCGTCTTCTTGCCGGCATAGCGATGAACACCATGCGACATCAGCGCATGCGCCGCATCCAGCGTCCGCTCGACGGCGGCATGACCATAGCGCTCCTCGCAGCGGGCGATATAGCCCTTGGCGAAGTTGAGATAATCGAGGATACCCTCGGCATCGGTCCAGAGCTTGAACAGGTAATTGTTCTTGAAGAAATGGTTGTGGCCGAAGGCGGCGTGGGCAACCACCAGCGCCTGCATCGTCGCCGTGTTCTCCTCCATCAGGTAGGAGATGCAGGGCGAACTGTTGATGACGATCTCATAGGCAAGTCCGCGCAAACCCTTGCGATAGAAAGCTTCGTGATGCGCGAAATGCTTGCCGAAGGACCAATGCTTGTAGAACAACGGCATGCCGATCGACGAATAGACGTCCAGCATCTGTTCGGCAGTGATGATCTCGATCTGATTGGGGTAGACGTTGAGGCCGAGCTCGTCGATGGCGATCCGCTCGCAGGCATCGTGGATCCGCTGGATGGTCGCGAAATCCCAGTCCGCACCCTCAAAAAGCCGCTCCATCGATGCTGTCGCCATCATCCGCCCCTAGTTTCCGCCGCCCGGCGCTGAAAGAGATCGTGGAAGACCGGGTAGATCTGGCTGCGATCGCTGACGCGGCGCATCGACAGCACGGGCCAGCCCAACTGAATTCGCTCATAGAGCGACCAGAGCGCGGAACCGGATGAGATCGCGACACTGCGCGCCTCCCCCACCTCCAGATAGGCGAAATACTGGCAGACCGGCAGAACGGAGTTGGTAAGCAGCGCCGCTGCCGTCGCATTGTCGGAATAAGCATTGTCGCCATCCGATGCCTGCGCCGCATAGATGTTCCAGTCCGATGGCGGAAAACGATCGTGAACGATCCGCCGCATGGCTTCGAGTGCACTGGACACCTGTGTGCCGCCGGTCGCTGGACTGCGGAAAAACGTCTCTTCGTCCACCTCTTCGGCGACGTCCGTATGACGGATGAAGACGATCTCGACGCGACGATACTGTCTCGTCAGGAAGATGTAGAGCAGCATGTAGAAGCGTTTGGCGAGATCCTTCATATGCTCCGACATCGAGCCGGACACGTCCATAAGGCAGAACATCACGGCCTGCGCCACCGGCTTCGGCTCGTTCTCGAAACGGCGATAGCGGATGTCTATCGGGTCGATGTAGGGAATGCGCCGGACCTTCGATTCCAGCACCTTGATCTCAGCCTCGAGTGCGGCACGCCGCTCTTCGTCTTTGCATTCGGCCGCCTCCGCCTCAAGCTCGGCGACGGTCTCCGGCTTCGGACGATGCAGCGCCACGCGCCGCATCATCGCCAGCCGCATGGTGCGGTTGATGGCAAGATTGGCTGGCGATCCTGTCACCGAATAGCCCGATCGTACCAGATTGGGCTGATCGGTCGTCGTTAGCCGCTTCTTGGCAAGATCGGGAAGTTCAAGATCGTCGAGGAAAAGGTCGAGGAATTCCTCGCGCGTCAGGATGAAGCGGAAGGCGTCTTCGCCGCTGCCCTCGCCGCCTGCCCGCCCCCTGCCGCCACCGCTCTCCGGCCGCGGAAGGATATCGCCTTCAATGAAGTCCTTGTTACCGGGAAGGATATGCTCATGCAGGCCCTCTGGGCCGCGATGGAACCGGGGTTCCTCGGTTCCATCGATGGGAATGCTGATCTCGCCACCCTTCAGAATGTCCTGAATGTCGCGATTTTGAGAGGATTCGTAGACCGCTCTCTGCACCAGTGCTTTTGCTCTTCGCAAAAACCGTTGACGATTTTCCAGACTTTTGCCGCCTGGGTTCAGGCGTCGGTCAACAATGTGCATTCCTTCTTCCTTGGTGGCTCATCCTGCCTGTTTCACACGCATGTACCATTCCACAAGCCGTCGAACCTGACGCTCGGTATAGCCACGCGCCATCATGCGTTCGACGAATTCGCCATGTTTCTTTTCCGTCTCGCCGTCCTTCTTGGACCCAAACGAGATGACCGGTAGGAGGTCCTCGACCTGGGAGAACATCCGCTTTTCGATGACCTCGCGAATCTTCTCGTAACTCGTCCAGGACGGATTCTTACCGCCGTGGCTTGCCCGCGCCCGCAAGCAGAACTTGACGATCTCGTTGCGGAAATCCTTCGGATTGGCGATACCCGCCGGCTTCTCGATCTTGGTCAGTTCCTGGTTGAGAAGCTCTCGGTCCAGGAGTTGGCCGGTGTCAGGATCCTTGAAATCGACATCCTCAATCCAGGCGTCGGCGTAGTCGACATAACGGTCAAAGAGATTCTGGCCGTAATCCGCATAGGATTCGAGATAGGCCTTCTGAATCTCATGTCCAATAAATTCCGCATAACGCGGTCCAAGCTCGCTCTTGATGAACTCAATATAGAGCTTTTCGGTCTCGAGCGGCAGTTGCTCACGGCGGATCGCCTGCTCCAGCATATACATCAGATGCACCGGATCGGCGCCGATCTCCGTCGTATCGTAGTTGAAGGTCGCCGCCAGCACCTTGAAGGCGAAGCGGGTCGAAGCCCCGTCCATGCCCTCGTCGACGCCGGCCGCATCACGATATTCCTGCACACTGCGCGCTCTCGGATCGGTCTCCTTCAAGCTTTCGCCGTCATAGACCCGAAGCTTGGAGAAGGCCGTCGAGTTCTCGTGCTTGGCAAGCCGCGTCAGAACCGTGAAGCGGGCAAGCGTCTCCAGCGTCGACGGTGCACAAGGGGCATCGCTAAGCTCGGATTCCTCGATCAGCTTCTCGTATATCTTCTGCTCTTCGGTGACCCGCAGGCAATAAGGCACCTTGACGACGCAGATGCGGTCGATGAAGGCCTCATTGTTCTTGTTGGACTTGAAGGTCTGCCATTCCGACTCATTCGAGTGAGCCAGAATAATGCCGGAGAAGGGAATGGCGCCGATATTCTCGGTGCCGATATAATTGCCCTCCTGCGTCGCCGTCAGCAACGGATGCAGCATCTTGATCGGCGCCTTGAACATCTCGACGAATTCGAGAATGCCTTGGTTGGAACGGTTCAGCGCGCCGGAGTAGCTGTAGGCGTCAGGGTCGTTCTGCGCTAGGCTCTCGAGTTTGCGGATATCAACCTTGCCGACCAGCGAGGAGATGTCCTGGTTGTTCTCATCACCCGGCTCGGTCTTGGCGACGGCAATTTGTCGCAGCCTGGAGGGCTGTATCCTGACCACGGTGAAGCGGGAAATGTCGCCCTCGAAATGCTCCAGCCGCTTCAGGCACCATGGACTCATCAGACCGGTCAAACGCCGGCGCGGGATGCCGTAACGCTCCTCGACCATTGGTCCCATTGTCACGGGATCGAAGAGACTGAGAGGGCTTTCGAACACCGGACTGATCTCATTGCCGGCCTTCAGCACGTAGATGGGGTGGACCTCCATCAGCGATTTCAGCCGCTCGGCAAGCGACGATTTACCACCGCCGACAGGCCCGAGCAGGTAGAGGATTTGCTTTCGCTCCTCCAGCCCCTGCGCCGCATGGCGAAAGAAGGCAACGATACGTTCGATCGTCTCTTCCATGCCGAAAAAGCCGGAAAAAGCCGGGTAGGTCCGGATCGTCCGGTTCATGAAGATACGCCCGAGACGGGTATCCTTGGCCGTATCGATCAGCAGCGGTTCACCCATCGCGGCGAGAAGACGCTCAGACGCATTCGCGTACAAGAGCGGATCATCCCGGCACGCTTCCAGGTATTCGGAGAATGACATCTCGACTTCGCGCCGTGCTTCGAAAGAACGGGCGAACGTGTTAAATAGCACATCGTTGTTTAACATGGCGCCTCGATAGCTTGCTATTGCAATAAACGCCGGACTTAGCGAGATCGTTTCCCGCTAGTATCTAAGGTGCGGTAATAGTCGCTTCGAATCAATAGGTGATCCTTCAATAATTCGTACGCTTCATTGCAGCGGCCATCAATATCTTGAAAGGTTCTTTCACCGGAATTAATAATCGATACCTCTAAAGTTGTGAGTTTCACCCTAATCTCCACCATTAGACGCGCTTGACAGACCCCACGAAAGCGCGAGCCCGCCTTCCCTTTCAGATGAGCCGGGTCGCGACATCCCGATTGAAACAATGGGGAAATTCGGGATCGGAAACTCCAGCGGGATCTAAGTCACGCCGCTAATCGCTTGCCAAATGTTGCAGCACGTCATGGATGTGCCGTAACGCGCGTCGGCCAAGCCGACAAATTGCTCGCAGCTTGTCGCGCGTCTGCACATCGCGGTGATTTCGAAGTGAAAATAAAATGGTGCCCAGGGGCGGAATCGAACCACCGACACGCGGATTTTCAATCCGCTGCTCTACCAACTGAGCTACCTGGGCATCCCTGCTTCACGCTGATCGAGAGGTCTTGAAAGACCCTGGGCGGTTGGTTCGCCCCGGAAGCGAGCGGGGTTATAGCATCTTGTTCGCCCATGTCCAGCCGCAAATGACTCTTTTTTGACAGGAAATGGATTTTTGGTAATTCACGAATAAAATGAAAGGGTTCGTCGACTTGGCGGAGCGCCTATTCCTCGTCTGGCGCCTTGGTCTCGTCGTCGGCAACAGGAATGGCATAGGATCCATTCAGCCACCGTGACAGATCGAGCGAGCGGCAGCGATCGGAGCAGAAGGGATAATGCTCGCGCACCGAAGGCCGGCCGCATTCTGCGCAAGCGCGCGTCTTGCGCAGCGGCTCGACCTTTGCGCCCACCTTGATCTTGTCATCTGCCATGACGATCATCCTTCCTGCCATTCTGCGTAAACGTCGAATCCTTCGCCCGCGAGAAGCAGCATGGTTTCGTAAAGTGGCAATCCAACGACATTCGTATAGGAGCCGATCAGCTTCTGCACGAAGGAGCCGGCAAGCCCCTGGATGCCGTAGGCACCCGCCTTGCCCCGCCACTGGCCGGAGGCGAGATACATGTCGATATCCTTGCCGGACAGCCGCTTGAAGCGAACTTTGGTCTCGACGACCTTCTGGCGCAGTTTGCGGTCAGGCGTGATCAGGCAGATGCCGGTGTAGACGACATGGCTGCGGCCGGAGAGCAGATGCAGCGCGGAAGACGCCTCGTCGACGAATTCCGCTTTCGGCAGGATCCGCCGGCCGACGGCAACGACCGTATCGGCGGCGAGGATATAACTCCCCTGCCAGGCGACATCACCCTTCACCGCCGCAAACGCCGCCTCGCCCTTCTCCGCCGAAAGCCGGCGTGCCAACGAACGCGGATGCTCCGACTTCTTCGGGTCCTCATCGATATCCATGGGCATCAGACGCGCCGGCTCAATTCCTGCCTGATGCAGGATGTCGACGCGGCGCGGCGATCCGGAGGCCAGTATCAGCTTGTGTTTCAGCGCCATAAAACCTCGACCGTGACGGGCGGCAGACGGAGAGCCGGCTCGGATGCGAGCTGCGGACTACTTGAAACGATAGGTGATGCGGCCCTTGGTCAGGTCGTAAGGTGTCATTTCGACAAGCACCTTGTCGCCGGCGAGAACGCGGATACGGTTCTTGCGCATGCGGCCGGCGGTGTGCGCGATGATCTCGTGCTCGTTTTCCAGCTTCACGCGGAAGGTTGCATTCGGCAGCAATTCGGTGACGACACCGGGAAATTCAAGGACTTCTTCTTTCGGCATTAAAGCTTCTTTTCCTGTGGGGTTGGTGCCGGCGCCCATGGCAAAAAGCGAGGCCGCCGGAAATTTGCGCGGAAACTACACAATCGCCGCGGTTTTGTGAACCTCGTTGATCAGGCTTTCTGCATTTGTTTCATTGAGCACTCTAAAGAGAGCCGCGATGCTCCACCAGCCGGCTCTCGATCAGACCAAGAAGATGGTCCCGCACCTCACGGTAAGCATGGAGGATCTGCTCGCGCGTGCCGTCTGTAGCCGAGGGATCGATGGTCGGCCAATAGATGACATCGACGGCATTTGCGCGCGTCAGTTCGAGAGCCGCGTGATGCGCCTCGGGAGAGAGCGTGATGATGACGTCGAAGAAATCATCTTCCAGCTCCTCCAGGGTCCGTGGCTGCCGTCGGCCGAGCGAAAGGCCGATTTCGTTGAGAACGACGTCGACAAAGGGGTTGCGCTCACCGGCCCGCACGCCCGCCGAGGCGATATAGGTGCCCTGCGGCAGCATTCCACGCGCGATCGCCTCGGCCATCGGCGAGCGGATGGTGTTGAGCCCGCACATGAAGAGAATGGCGCTCGGCGGCTTCCCCTTATGTTCGATGGCCTTCGGCTGTTCCATTGCCGTCACCCACGCCAATAGAGCACGCAGACGAGTGTGAAAAGCCGCCGGGCCGTGTCGAAATCCACGATGATCTTGCCCTTCAGCCGCTCCATCAGCGTCCGCGAGCCTTCATTGTGGATGCCGCGGCGGCCCATGTCGATCGCCTCGATGCGGCTGGGGGTGGCCGAGCGAATCGCTTCGTAATAGCTTTCGCAGATCATGAAGTAGTCTTTCACGATCCGGCGAAACGGCGTCAGCGACAGGATATGGGTGGCGACGACGGCCCCTTGTTCGGTTCGGATATCGAAGACGAGCTTCTGGTCCACAAGCGACAGGTTCAACTGGTACGGCCCGCCGTCATGGCCGACGGGCTCGAAGCTGTTTTCCTCGATCAGGTCGAAAATGGCGACGGCGCGCTCATGTTCGACATCGGGCGTCGAACGGCCGATCGTGTCGTCCAGGACCACGTCGCTCAGCCGGAAAACGCCGTCAGTCATGCCCTACCCCTCTAGATTGAGGCGGATCGCAACGGATCGCGCATGGGCATCGAGCCCTTCGGAATTGGCGAGCGCGATCGCCGCCGGCCCAAGCACGCGCAACTGCTCGGGGCCAAGTCTGAGGATCGACGTGCGCTTGACGAAATCGAGCACGGAAAGGCCGGACGAAAAGCGGGCGGAGCGGGCCGTCGGCAGCACGTGATTGGAGCCGCCGACATAGTCGCCGATCACTTCCGGGGTATGACGTCCGACGAAGATCGCACCGGCATTGCGAACACCGGCAAGCAGCATATCGGGATCGTCGACGGCGAGCTCGAGATGCTCTGCCGCGATGCGGTTGGCGAGCGGAATGGCCAGCTTCAGATCGGAAACCAGGATAATGGCGCCGAAATCCCGCCAGCTCGCGGCCGCCGTCTGCGACCGGCCGAGCTGCTTGAGCTGCCGCTCGACGGCACCTTCCACGGCCTTGCCCAGCGCCGCATCATCGGTGATCAGGATCGATTGCGCGCCCTCGTCATGCTCCGCCTGCGCCAGCAGATCGGCGGCGAGCCAGTCCGGATCGTTGTGCTTATCGGCGATGACGAGCACTTCGGAGGGGCCTGCGATCATGTCGATGCCGACAGTACCGAAAACCTGCCGCTTGGCAGCGGCGACATAGGCATTGCCGGGGCCGGTGATCTTGGCGACCGGGGCGATCGTCTCGGTGCCATAGGCAAGTGCCGCAATCGCTTGCGCACCGCCGATGCGGTAAATCTCCTCGACGCCCGCCATGCGGGCGGCGGCCAGTACCGCTGGATTAATCGCGCCGCCCATCGTCGGCACGGTGATGACGATGCGTTCGACGCCGGCGACCTTGGCAGGCACCGCATTCATCAGGACCGAGCTCGGATAGCTTGCGGTGCCGCCTGGCACATAGAGGCCGACCGCTTCGATCGCCGTCCAGCGCGAGCCGAGGCCGACGCCGAGTTCGTCTTCATAAATGTCGTCCTTCGGCAATTGCCGGCGATGATGCGATTCAATGCGGGTGGCGGCGACCTTGAGGGCACCCAGCACCTCGGCGGGGACGGCTGCGATCGCCGCGTCGATCTCCGCTTCAGTGACACGCATGGGCGTCGTGGCGAAATCGATGCCCTCGAATTTCCTGGAATAGTCTGCAAGAGCCGCGTCGCCTCGCGCCCGCACATCATCGATTATGGCCCGTACGACGGCATTTACATCCTCGGACACTTCCCGCTTGGTCGTCAGGAAAGCGGCGAACAGCTGTTCGAATCCTTCCGACGCCTGATCCAGCCAGATAGCCAACGCTGATAATCCTTTTACATCGAGGCCGCCTCAAGCGACCGACACTCGTTTGTCGTCCGGCTGCTAGGCTTCGTCCGGATGACTGGGCTTGTTAGCCGTTTCCCACGCGCCGCCGATATCTGCAAGCTGAACTTCGATGCATTCGACATCGAGCGCGATCGTCGCGTTGCCGGCCAGCGTCAGCTCGATCGTGCCATCCGGCCCCTCGCCTTTCGGATCGAAGCGGATGGCGAGCAGCGACAGAACCTCGTCGCGCCGGCGCCGGTCGACACCGCTGGAGCGTACCGCCAGCACCCGCTTGAACACCAGCGCCGAACGATGACGCTCGAACGCCTTGTCCTTTTGATCCGACAGTTCCCAGACGAAACGGTTGGCGGCAAGCGAAAACTGCCCGAGCTTCGGCGCATAGCTCGTGTCGCCAATCTTGAAGACACTGTCCTGCATATGCGCAGAGATGACGCCCAAGTCTTCGTTGTCGAGTGCCATTAGCTTGAGATTGGTCATTCGCCTGATATCCCCGATCGCCGACAAGAAATGCCGATAGCGGCATTTCTCCCGTGATGGAAATAGGATGCGGGCGGGCAAGACGCAACCGGAGAAAACGAGCTTCTCCAGTCTCTTTTTATGAGCCGCTTTTGAGAGCCGAGGAATCAGTCGCTGATGCGTTCGACCATGGCGCCGCAGCGCGTCAGCTTTTCTTCCAGCCGCTCGAAGCCGCGGTCGAGATGGTAGACGCGCGACACCAGCGTTTCGCCCTCGGCAGCGAGGCCGGCAATGACCAGGGACACGGAAGCGCGAAGGTCCGTCGCCATGACCGGCGCGCCCTTCAGCCGCTCGACGCCCTCGATCTTGGCGGTCTGGCCGGAAAGCGAGATCTTCGCGCCGAGGCGGGCGAGTTCCTGGACATGCATGAAGCGGTTTTCGAAGATCGTCTCGGTGATGTGCGACGTGCCGGTCGAGCGCGTCATCAGCGCCATGAACTGCGCCTGCAGGTCGGTCGGGAAGCCCGGGAAGGGATCGGTGACGATATCGACCGGCTTGATGCCGCCGCCGTTGCGCTGCACGCGGATGCCGTTATTGGTCGCCGAAACATCGGCGCCGGCGCGGCGCAGGCTTTCCAGCGCCGTGTCGAGCAGCGCCATGTCGGTGTTTTCCAGCCGGACATCGCCGCCGGCCATGGCTACCGCCATGGCATAGGTGCCGGTCTCGATGCGATCCGGCAGGACGCGGTGACGCGCGCCGGAGAGTGAGGTGACGCCTTCGATGGTGATCGTGCTGGTACCGGCGCCGGAAATCTTGGCGCCCATGGCAATGAGGCAATTGGCGAGATCGACGATTTCGGGCTCGCGCGCCGCATTGCCGATCACCGTCGTGCCGCGGGCAAGCGTTGCCGCCATCATCATCACATGCGTCGCACCGACGGAAACCTTCGGGAAGACATAGCGCGTGCCGATCAAGCCGCCCTTCGGCGCGGTGGCATTGATATAGCCGCCATCGATTTCCATGGTGGCGCCAAGCGCCGTCAGGCCCTCGATGAAGAGGTCGACCGGGCGCGTGCCGATCGCGCAGCCGCCCGGCAGCGACACGCGCGCCTGGCCCTCGCGAGCAAGCAGCGGCCCGATGACCCAGAAGCTGGCGCGCATCTTGGCGACCAGCTCATAGGGCGCCGTCGTGTCGGCGATGGTGCGGCAGGTGAAATGGATGGTGCGGGAATAGCCGTCTTCCTGACGCTCTCGCCGGCCGTTGACGGCGACATCGACGCCATGATTGCCGAGGATGCGCATCAGAAGCTCGACGTCGGCGAGATGCGGCACGTTTTCGAGCGTCAGCGTATCGCTGGTGAGCAGCGAAGCGATCATCAGAGGCAGAGCCGCATTCTTGGCGCCGGAGATCGGAATGATACCGTTGAGCTCGTTGCCGCCGACAATCCTGATACGATCCATATATGACTACGGGCGGGGCCCGCCTTTCCTGAAGTTCCGTGCGCCAAATTCCACGCGTTTGGGGAGAAAGCGCTGTTTAGACGAAATAGATTAACGCATCAATTCGTTTGATGGCTCTTTGATGATGGGCGACATCAATCATTACGATTCGTCCATTTTTGCGGCGGCATCCTTCGCATCGGACGAATTTGCTGCGGGAAGCCCATCCGTCTCATCCGCCTGGCCCGCGCGGCGCGCCCTCACCTGCTGCTTGCGGCGCGTAAGATTTTCCCGCAGCTTCTGCGCCGCCCGCTCCCGACGCCGCTCCGCCTCGATATTCAGCTTCGCGCCCGCGCCTTGCCTCTCTCCGCCAGTCGTCAAACCGCCTTGCGAGATCGGCTCATCACCAGTTTTCGTCTTATCCGCACACATCCCCTTCCCATATCCGAAATCCCCAGCCTTCAAAAGACCGACACAATTTTTCCCGCGATCTTTCGCCGAACTTGAAATTTGCGGCTTGCACTTACCTCTCACCTATGGCAATAGCCGCCTCGCCCAACACGGCGCACCGACTGGCGCCACGGTTTGCTGCTATAGCTCAGGGGTAGAGCACTCCCTTGGTAAGGGAGAGGCCGAGAGTTCAAATCTCTCTAGCAGCACCAGTTTTCTTCTTTGTCTTTCAAAGATTTACTCATACGAAGCACGGCATAATTGCGTGTAACTCCACCTAAATGCACGGAACACAGCGTGAATTGCACGGATTATCCGTGCAATATCGGCGCGCAATGTTGGATGGATGTTCTCAAGAGTGCGCGGCCGGAGCTCTTCCTCCGCGCATAGGATGACTTGTGGACAGTTGCATGCCGCCCGAATAACCTCGCTCTAGCGTTTCAGAGGGCGAGCAAATGCGTTACATATGGGATAGGCTCCGGGCATTACCAAAGGACTTGGATCTGGTGGCTTGGGCTGCTCTTATCGTCTCATGCGCCGCATTGTATACCTCGGTGAGACAGGCGAGCGTGATGACGGAAGCCCTGACCTCCTCAGACCGAAACCGACTGGTCGAGCAAGCAATGGAGAGCACATTCGCTATCTGCGATCAATTTAGCGCATTGGCGGAACCAACCTACGGCAAACGAAACCCTCCCATGCCTGTTGATTTTGACGCCCTGTTTTCTAGAGCCAGGCAAAATTGGAGATATGCCGCATTTTGGCTCAAGGAAGATCAGGCTAGACAAGCAATGATCTATCTGACGGAAATTACCTCCTTGAAGGCTGACTCAGGGTTCGATGCAGCTTATTCAGATTATTTATCCGCGAGAAACGAGAGTAGCCCACAAGAGCGAATCGAAGTCTATCGCAAGTACAGCTTGGCCTGCCAGAAAAGCGCTGTCGACATCTTTGCTGCCGTCATGGACAATCCTGGGATAGGGCGCTCCATTGGTGAGTTTCTCCCGGCATTCAATTAAGCCCGCAAAAAGCGGATTGGTTAGTGAGCAACAGCTTGGAAAGCTCGACCCAACTGAACATAGCCAAGCCCCTTTGCCGTAAAACTGCGCCGATCCGACGTGAAATCGCGCAATGATCTCAATAGGGTTGTAAAACGACCTGCGACGTTTGGCCCACGCCGATCAATGTTACGGCTTTCCCCCTTTGAATCATGATCTACGCGAGTGCGAAATCCTCAAATTGATGAATGATCCGAGTGAGAACTGCCGATCATAGCGTTACGCCAGATTTATGGGTCCTGAGCCTAGCTAGGAGGCTTAAGTTGTGCCGCCAACAAAAAAGCAACGTGACATTGGCGATAAATAAGATCATTATAATAATGGGACAGGGCATCATCCAGAACGGGTTTTATTTGGCGTCACAACAAGAGGGGCGACGCTTGTGGGAACATTTGGCTCGACGTTGTTTGGCGTTGGCGCAGTTGACCTGCGGAGTTTCTGCGCGGCTATGCTTACCCCAACGCTTGGCTTTGCTTTCCTCTATCTTCTCGGTCGCCCATTAAAGAAACTTCCCGTTATTGACGTTGAGTCTGACTATCGTCCTCCTCGGTGGGTGCTTCCTATTTTCGCATTGGGGTCGATATTCTTTCTTTCTCTTGCTTTTTCATGTTCGTTATTTCTCGATTTGTTAAAAATGAGTCCAAGTGATACGGATTTCCTTCAGATGTACGAACGAGAAATTGCTGTGACGAAGGAGCCCATCACTGAGCCTTTGTCCAAAGCTTCAATTAAGTTAGATTCCTACGACGGGTTCAGTACATTCGAGTTTTTCTTTAATGGATACAGGATATTTAGTAGCGAGGTGAACTGCTTGATGCAGTATCAGTGTCACAAGCCTTCGCAATTCCTCGACACTGAGTTCAATGTAGCGACTAATAACATACTGGACAGCTCACTGCATAACATTAGAGAAAAATATGAGCTTCCGCATGAAGAATCTATTTTGCAGCTCCTTGTTCCAGGCGATAATTACTTGGACATAATATCGTCAAACTCAGGTATCGGTGATTGCAGCCTTCGCGGGACAATTTCTTTGAGCACTGAAAGCTCGAATATTCAAAAGATCTTCAACATTACTCCAGCGTCTGGAAAATCTTCGAGTAATGAAGCTGACAATATTGAATTTATTGATTTTCCTAGCTACGGCAACGGAGAGACCGCTGACCCGCTGCATATTGCCCCCTACATGACGCTAAGTGCCGATCCTTCCTACCGAGTCTGCGAGAGACTGCACTTCAAAATGAACCTCGCCCCAACAGCCATTCCTGCCAACATATCTGACATCGCGAACTGGAGCCGCTGGGCTCAGGCGAGTCTGAGCCGAAAACGTTGTGAGATTCTGAATGGAGCCGTCTGCAACTGATGCGCCAGAGCGCAAGCATGCACCAAACCGCAAGCCCGCAAGCAAGATGGCAAGTCGGCGAGCACGTAAGCACGTAATTGGCGCGCTTTTAAGCTTAATCATAGGCACGGCAAGCGGCTTTCCAATCGTATATTTTTTCGGCGAGTGGCTACCTCCTGCCGAACCTCACATCATTGCCGGGACGGGAAGAATTGAAGAGATACGCATGCCGGAAGGCGCTCGGAAAAAGGTGGACGTAAGGAAGTTCATAATAGCAGGAGGCGACGCGGATGATTTCGGGCGAATATATATAAACAACTACCTGGTAAATAGCGGCGAATCGCCAACAAAGCTATTCAACTCTACCAATCCCGCTGGCACTTCTGCAAGAAGTGACGCGATTAAGTACGCAGTTATTCGGAATGACTTCATGATTGAGGACAAAGATGTGACGGTATTCCTTAGAAGAGGTGACAACTATGTCGTCCGAGAGCTTGAGAATTCCATTTTCGGAACTTGTGTTGGAGGGATAAGAATCGAAGTGAACGGAGCCACTCTCGAGCATTTTCCGCAGACAATGCCAGATAATTTTTACGTCGAACCAGGCGTATCTAATTCGGTGCTTGCCCAAAAATTCGAACAAGCGGGGATCGGAGCCTTGTCAGACGCTGTTTGTGCCAGGCGCATATATCACTTTAGGCTCGAATAGGTCACAGTGCGTGGATCGTCTTAACTCGCCTCCATCGCGAGAACAAACGAGAGGCAAACACCACGGCGCCCGCCGAGAAATTCATCGTCCTACTGCACAAAAAGAACCATTTCCGTCGCTACCCTCCTCCCCAATTTAGCTGCAATCCCTCGTTTAAACCCTTGGCTCATCACATCCGTCTGAGCCGGGAGCAAAACCTTAATGTCGAAACTACGCGTAGCCGTTCTGTTTGGCGGTCAGTCCAGCGAGCATGAGGTTTCCATCATGTCGGCCGGCAATGTCATCAAGGCGATCGATGGCGGGAAATATGAGATCGTGCCGATCCTGATCGATCGGGCGGGGCGCTGGCTGCTGGTTGAGGAAAAGGGCGGCGTGCTGCCTGAGCCGATTGCCTATGCAGGCACGGAAGTCTGCCTGGCTCCGGGCGGCAAGGGGCGCCTCATGGCGCTGGACGGCGCAGGTGCGCGCGAATTGCCTGATATCGACGTGCTGTTTCCGGTGCTGCATGGGCTCAACGGCGAGGATGGCTCCATTCAGGGCCTTGCCCAGATCGTCGGCGTGCCCCTCGTCGGCTGCGGCATTCTGGGGTCTGCGAACGCGATCGACAAGGATATGGCAAAGCGCCTGCTGCGCGAGGCCGGGCTGCCGGTCGCGCGCTCCGTCACGCTTACGCGCGGCGATATCAAGAGCTTCGATGAGATCGTGAGCGCGCTCGGCTCGCCGGTCTTCGTCAAGCCCACCCGTCAGGGATCGTCGGTCGGGGTCAGCAAGGTGCATGATGCCGGCCAGTTCGAGAGCGCGCTTGCCGAGGCCTTCCGGCATGACCGCAAGGTGCTGGTCGAGGAATTCGTCCGCGCCCGGGAAATCGAATGCGCGGTGCTGGAACAGCTGGACGGTACGCTCTTCGTCTCCGTGCCGGGCGAGATCGCAACTGCGGCGACGCACGGCTTCTATTCCTACGAGGCGAAATATCTCGATCAGGACGGCGCCGTGATCACCGTGCCCGCGGATATTCCCGCCGAGACGGCCGAGGTGCTGAAGCGCATGGCCGCCGAAGGCTTCCGCGCGCTTGGATGCGAAGGCCTGGCGCGCGTCGATTTCTTCGTGAGGCCGGATTTGAGCGTCGTCATCAACGAGATCAACACCATGCCCGGCTTCACCAATATCAGCATGTATCCCAAGGCCATGGGCGCATCCGGCATTTCCTATCCGGAACTCGTCGACCGGCTGATCGAGCATGGGCTTGTCAGGGCGCGGCAGGCTTAAACCCAAGGGCGGCAGAGATTCAGGCCGCCCATTCCGTCTTCCCGTCAGACCTTTTCCGTCTTCTTGGTCTTGACCTTCGACTCCGCCGGCGCATCGGGTGTCGGCGCCAGCAGCTTTCTGAGCGAGGCGATCTTGTCCTTCACCAACGGACGGAAGCGGCTGGCGCGGTAGGGCATATCGGCGGCACCATAACCCTCGGGGCCATCGTCGTTGCCGCGATGGATCTCCTCGAGCTTCACGCCGATGAACGTGCCGTCGACATAATGCGTATATTCGCCGACCCAGCGGATCGTGTAGATCGTCCCCTTGCGGATCAATTGGTCGATGCTGACATGCTTGAACGTGTCATCGATGCAAACGACCTTCTGGCCCACATGGAAATCGTAGCTCACTCTGTTCTCCTTGGATCGACAGGGACCACCATGCCCCATCGCCGGGACGCGAGCATAGCCGCATATCAGCTTGCGAGTAAACGTGGCGAATGCCGCAGCGCGGATCTGCGGCGCTGCGAAGGGCGACGAAGCGAACGTCGGCAAGCCTCGGCGAAGGCCGAAGACTGCACGCTGTTCATTGCCCAATGGCTACCGGCGCGCGGACCGATTCTTTGGTGCGACGTCCGTCGCGCTCCGCGACAGGGCAGCAACCTTCAAGGCCTCCAACGAGCTATTGCGACTTTTGAGGATCGTCTGCCGGATTGATATATTTGATCCCCCAGGGGCCATTGGTGGTGATCTGGAGGACAGTCTCCTCGTTAAAGTAAACGAAATGCGCCGTGCCGGGCGGCAGCGCGAAGAAACTGCCCGCAGGCAGTGGCTTGGTGGCGCTCCGATCGGCGGTCTTGCCCATTCCAAAATTGGTCGTCCCCGATATCACCGTGACCACCTCATCCCCAGGATGCGTGTGCGGTGGGATCGCGTAGCCGGCTGGCACTTTGAGCCGTAGGGCAAATAAACCTTTCTTCGTGGGATCGCCGAACAAGACCGCCGCTTGTGCTCCGGCAGGAAGCACTTTGGGGGCTGGGCCCCACTTGACATCATTGGGAACCACCAGTGTATGTGCCTGCTCTGCCAAGGCAAAGGAAGCGATTCCACAAAATCCGATCCAGCCGATTGCAAGTATCGACGCGATTTTCATGACAACCTCCCTGTGTCGCCGGGCCTTCCGCCTCGGCTGCACGCTGGGGCAGGCTCGCGAACAGTTCAGAATAAGTCCGCCTACCATTCCGAGCAAGGTTCCCCTGGGTCATCCAATCGGATTACGGGCCCATTCGACTTGACAACTCCCCCATAATTTAAAGACTGCACCCACCCAAATCGGCACACCGGAACGTCATTCCCATGCTTATCTCCACCGCATCCCGAGCCCTTTGGAGGCGATGATCGCTCATGCCCACCCTCCGCCTCATTGCTGACGATCTGACCGGCGCGCTTGACACGGCGGTCGAATTCGTCGGCGTCTATGGGCCGATCGAGGTACAGCGGGAAGATGCACTTCCGGTAAGCCTGCCGGATTGTCTCGCCATCGATAGCGGCACCCGCGAGAAATCGGCAGCCGAAGCAGCTGCTATCGTCGGCGGCCTCGCGCCGCTGCTCGAGGGCGCCGATCTTGCCTTCAAGAAGGTGGATAGCCTGTTTCGCGGGCCTTGGGCAGCGGAACTCGCAGCCTGCTTTCGGCTCGGCCACTGGCGGCATTGCATTCTGGCGCCGGCCTTTCCGCATCACGGGCGGCACACAAGGGGCGGTCGGCAGGTGCTTTTTGCCGGCAACGACGCCTGGCGCGATGTCAGCGGCGACCTGGCCGCTCAACTGAGAGCGGAAGGATTGCCGGCCTTCAGCACAGCGCTCAGTGAGCACCCTGCCGATGCCGTAACATCCATACCGGAAGGCATCCATGTTTTCGATGCCCATTCGGACGACGACCTGGACGCCGTCATCGCGTGGGTTTCATCCGAGCTGCCGGGACCGGTCCTTTGGAGCGGCACCGGCGGGCTGGCTCGGGCACTAGCGCGGAATATCGATCTGGCAACGCGTCATCAATCTCATCCTGGAAAGCGCGCGGGCGAAGGGCGACCCGCGCGATCCGTGTCCGCCGTGCCTGTTTCGCGCCGGCTGCAGAGACCGGTGCTTGGCCTGTTTGGCTCGGACCAGCCGATCACGCTCGCGCAACTCCAGGCCTGCGGCCCCTATTGGCTGAAGCTTTCGGAAGGCGCGGATGCCGATACCGTCGATCGACAAATCCGGCAAAGCGGCGTCGCCATGGTCAGCGTCGATCTGCCGACAGGGCTCGAACGCGACGATGCGGCGAGGCGGATCGAGGCGACCTTCGCCGGCATAGCCAAGACACTGCCGGCTCCGGCCACGTTGATTGTCGCCGGTGGCGAAACCTTGCGAAATCTTTGCTCGGCGCTCGACGTCACAGCCCTCAGCATTACCGGCCAGGCCGCGCCAGGCCTGCCCCTCTCCACAATTGTCGGCGGTCCATGGCAAGGGACCACGGTGATCTCGAAGTCCGGCGCATTCGGGGGCCCGACCTTGTGGCGCGATCTGCTGAGTGAAAATGCTCTGATTGCCGGAGGAGAAGAACCATGACGCGGCAACGGGAGGGTGAGGCGGCCCTATCCCGCCCTTGGCGGGCGGGAAAGCAATTTCACTGGTTTAGGAATTGCGATATCTGAACCTCTATTCGCTCAATAGCTTGGCGCAATTTCTAAGCCATTGAAATTGCAAGGGCGGGGGTCCGTTACTTGCTCATTCTTGAGACCGAGCGCCCCTGCCTACCCCCTCTCTTGCAAAATCTAGCACTTAGCCTCACGGCTAAATACTGATTTTGCTTTCTCGCCCGCCGAGGGCGAGATAGGCCAAGCGCTTGTCGCATCTCCCTCACCTATTCAAATAAAAACAAGCCCGTATCCCCGCCGCAAATGAATCCCCTGACATCATTGACATCTGCGGCAACCCGCACCAATATTTAATTCGTTATGAACTAGAGGAAGTTCATATAAAAACAGGTATCGCAAGCTTTCTGGGAGTGAGCGGGCGGCGACCTGGGGAGGAGGCTCATGGGAATCCGGTGGAGCCGTGTCACGCCGCATCTGGCCGTCGCGCCGGCGGCCTTGATGACGCTCGTATTCTTTATCGGCGCCATTGCCTGGACGGTCTATCTGTCCTTCACGGCAAGCCGACGCTTTCCCGACTACGAACTGGTCGGCTGGAAACAATATTGGCGGCTGTTTCATGATGCCTCGTGGCTGTTATCGCTGCAAAACCTGGTGATCTTCGCGATCGGCAGCCTGTTTTCCATCATCCTTGGCTTCATCCTGGCCGCGATGATCGACAAGGAAGTGCACGGCGAAGGCATCTTCCGTACCATCTTTCTCTATCCGCTCGCCATATCGCTGATCGTCACCGGCCTCGTCTGGCGCTGGCTGTTCAATCCAGGCCTCGGCGTCGAAAACGTGCTGCATTCACTCGGCTGGCAAAGCGCCTCGTTCAACTGGCTGGCGAGCCAGGACACCGTCATGTTCGGCGTCATTCTCGCCGCCGTTTGGCAGTCGACCGGCTTCTTCATGGCGCTGATGCTGTCTGGACTGAAATCGATCAATACCGAGATCTGGCAGGCCGCCCGCCTCGACGGCGTGCCCTTCTGGCGGCTCTATATAGAAGTCATCATCCCGATGATGAAGCTCACCTTTTTCACCTGCATCATCCTGCTCTGCATCGGCGTGGTGAAGGCCTATGACATCATCGTCGCGATGACCAATGCCGGCCCCGGCGGCGCCTCGATCATGCCCGCCTATTTCGTCATCGACGCCTATTGGCAGAAACAGAATCTCGGCTACGCCTCGGCCGGCGCCACGATCATGCTGCTGACCACGCTCGTCCTGTTCCTGCCGCTGGTCTTGGTAACGGTCTGGAGACAGAAGAGGAGCGCGACATGACGGCGATCAGTTCCAATGCCGGCACGTCGGCCCCCTCCGCCGTCAAGGCGCGGCGGCGGCCCTTGATCCGGCCGAGCCGCGTCGTGATCTTCGTCTTCCTGCTGATGGCGGCCGCCTTCTTCGCCGTGCCGCTCTATGTCGTCATCGTCACCTCGTTCAAGACGATGGATCAGATCCGCCTCGGGCAGATCTTTTCCCTGCCCTCGCCCTGGACCACGGAAGCCTGGTCCTATGCCTGGACACAGGCCTGTTCCGGCATGAACTGCAACGGCGTGCGCGTCGGCTTCGTCAATTCGCTCTATATTCTGGCGCCGAGCCTGGTACTGACGATCTCGCTTTCGATCGTCACCGGCTATGGCCTGGCGCTCTGGAACGTCAAATGGGCGAATGGCTTCCTGTTCGTGCTGTTCATCTGCGCCTTCGTGCCGTTCCAGATCATCATGTACCCGCTGATCAAGATCGCCGGCGGCCTGCATATCTATGGCACCACCTTCGGCATCGCCGTCATTCACAGCGTCCTGTCTCTACCCTTTCTGACGCTGATCTTCCGCAATTATTTCCGCGGCCTGCCGCCGCAGATCATCGCGGCGGCGATGATCGATTCCGGCTCCTTCTGGCGCATCTTCTTCGAGATCGTCCTGCCGATGTCGGGCAATATCATGGTCGTCGTGCTGATCCTGATGATCACGGGCATCTGGAACGACTTCCTCGTCGGCCTCACCTTCGGCGCGCAGGACACGCAGCCGATGACGGTGGTGCTGAACAACATCACCGTGACGACGACGGGCGCCAAGAACTACGCGGTCGACATGGCCTCGGCGCTGCTCACCGCCCTGCCCCCGCTCGTCATCTATTTCGTTCTCGGCAAATTCTTCGTCCAGGGCATCACCGCCGGCGCAATCAAGGGATAGCGTAATGCCGACCATTGCCTTCAATAATATCGTCAAGAAATTCGGCGCTCTCACCGTCATCGAAAACCTCAACCTGGAGATCGGCGACGGCGAATTCCTCGTCCTGCTCGGCCCCTCCGGCTGCGGCAAGACGACCCTGCTCAATCTGCTGGCAGGACTTTTGGAGATCGACGGCGGCGAGATCAGGATCGGCGAGCGCGATGTCAGCTATCTCGATCCGAAGGACCGCGGCCTTGCCATGGTCTTCCAGTCCTATGCGCTCTATCCGACCAAGACCGTGCGCGGCAACATGAACTTCGGCCTTTCTTCGCGGGGCATTTCCAGGGAGGAGGCCGACAAGCGCATTGCCTGGGCTGCGAAGCTCCTGCAGATCGAGCACCTGCTCGACCGCAAGCCATCGCAACTATCAGGCGGTCAGCGCCAGCGCGTCGCCATCGGCCGGGCACTGGTGAAACAGTACGGCGTCTGCCTGTTCGACGAGCCGCTCTCCAATCTCGACGCCAAGCTGCGCAACGAGATGCGCATCGAGATCAAGAAACTGCATAACCAGTTGAAGAACACCGTCGTCTACGTCACCCACGATCAGGTCGAGGCCATGACGATGGCCACGAAGATCGCGGTCATGGACAAGGGCGTCATCCAGCAGTTCGGCACGCCGGACCAGATCTACAACGAGCCCGCCAATCTCTTCGTCGCCGATTTCGTCGGTTCCCCGGCAATGAATGTGCTCAATTGCACGGTCAAGCAGAACGGTAGCGGCCTTGTCGCGGTCGATGAGCCGAACGCCGTCTCGATCAACCTCGATGCTTACAAATGGAAGAACAAGGGCGTGGCCGGCAGCGCGGTCAAGGTCGGCTTTCGCGCCGAGGATTTCTTCACGGAGCCGCATGAGGACGGCGGCGAGACCGTGCGATTCGACTGCCCCGTCGAATATTTCGAGAAGTCCGGCGCGGATGCCTTCGCGTTCCTGACGCTTGCCGGGCGGACGATCGCCGTTCGCATCGATGGCCGCAATGCCAATCGCTACCGTGGCCGCACGGATCTGCCGGTCTATCTGCCGCTCGACAAGCTGAATGTTTTCGACGCGCAGACGGGGCAGCGGCTTTGAGGCCTCAAGTTTTCTGAAGACAATTCTGATGGGAGGAAGGAAGCATGATGAAGTGGAAAGCTTTAGGTCTGGCCGCGGCGTTGCTGGCGGGCACGGTGCTTGGCGGCACGGCTTCGGCCGATGAGGTCGTCGTCTATCATACCTGGTCCAAACCCTCCGAAATCGCCGCGCTCGGCGTATTGCGGGACGCCTGGGGCAAGGACGGACACCAGTGGAAGGACCTGTCGATCGCCCATGATTCCGGCGCCAATGTCAGCCTGATGAACATGATCACCGGCGGCAATCCGCCCGCGATCTTCATGAACTCCGATCCCGGCATCTATCGCGACCTGACCAAGCAGGGCCTCGGCGTGCCCCTGACGAAACTCTTCGACAGCATCGGCGCCACCAAGAACTTTCCGCCGGCCGTCCTGAAAAACATCACGGTCGACGGTGAGATCATGAAGGCGCCGGCGACGGTCCATATCGATGGCATGATCTACTACAACAAGCATGTCGCCGAAGCGACCGGCGTCGATCCCAAGTCCTGGAAATCCCTCGACGATCTCTTTGCTGATTTCGACAAAGTGAAAGCCAAGGGCTATATCCCGATCGCACAAGGGGGCGACCAGTTCCAGAAGGCCTACCTCCTGCAGGCAGTGATCGCCTCCGAGGAAGGCCCAGATATCTACAATCGCTTCTACGGCGAAAAACCCGACAAGAGCGTGATCGACACGCCGGAAATGCGCACCGCGCTGAAGCGCTTCCGCCAGATCCAGCAGCATACCGATCCTGGCTCGCCCAATCGCCAATGGAACGACACGACCAACCTTGTCATCACCGGCAAGGCACTGCTGCAGATCCACGGCGACTGGATGAAGGGTGAATTCCTCGCCGCCAACCAGAAGCTCGGCACCGATTTCGACTGCATCAACATCCCCGGCACCAAGGCCGTGGTCGTGACGGTCGATGCCTGGGGCTTCCTCAACACCAATAATGCCGACACCGCCAAGGCGCAGGAGGACTTCGCCAAGCTCGACGTCGATCCGAAAATCAACGCCGCCTTCGTCTTGAAGAAGGGCGCAAGCCCGGTCCGCACCGATGTCGACACCTCCAATCTCGACGCCTGCAACAAGCTCGTCCTCGAAACGCTGAAGGACCCGAACAAGCAGGTCTCCAACCCCTTCAACACCGCCGATGCCGACTGGTATCGAACGATCTGGGAGCAGGCCGACAAATATTGGAGCGACCCGAACCGCACCGAGGACGATTTCGTCAAGGCGATGCAGGATGCCTATGATCAGATCTTCTGATCGAGCTTGAGAAGCAATCGTATCTGAACCCGGCGAGAGCGATTTCGCCGGGTATTTTTGTTTCGCGGCGGGAATTTCCGAGCGCCTCGCAAGACGGCCGGATCAAGTCTGCCGAAGGGATCGCTCGCAGCGTGCTTTGTGCCCATGCTTTATGATTGTCATAACGATCACGCAGCAGCTAATAGTTATGTCATACCGGTCTAATTGAGATTGAGTTTCTCAATGAGTGACAGAACTCCAGATGAATCCGACATCGAAAGCCGCCCGCCGGAGCGCTCGGCGCCGGCTGATGCGTCCGGCCCGGTCCTCACCTACAAGAAAATGACCGCAAGCGTCATTTCATGGATCGATCGGATCGACCCAGGCGTTCACCGTCGCATCAAAGGGCTCCGGCTTGTCACGGCCTACGGCATCGCAGCTCTGCTCGGCACGCTTCACGATCTGACGCATCTCACCGGTGCCGCTTCCGTAAGTGTACTCGCCGGCGGCATCGCGCTTTGGGCGAGTGTTTCGGAAGCGCGGACGTCGCGTTTCGAATCGAGCCGGGATATCGCACTTCTTACCGCATCTGCGACAGCCGGTGCACTTGTTATGGCCGTAAGTGCGCCTGCTCTCAACGGAACCGGGCTTCCCGGCGTTGAACTCATATTGGCGAGTGGTGCATTCCTTGTCGGCTATCTCAAACGCTTTGGAATTCTTGGCGGCGGGATTGGGTCGCAGGTCTATATTGGCCAACTTCTTGCCTATGGCACGGGTCTCACGGCGTCGGACCTAAGGGCCATCGTGGCGGCAGGCCTGATTGCGACCGTCGCGGCAATGGTTCCTCGTCTGCTGAGCGGGCCTGCCGAGCGACCGGTTCTTCCGCCCACCATGGCGATGCCGAAAAGCGCCGAGCGCGGCTGGTGCTCGCCAGAATTGATAACCGGGTTGCAGGCGGCCGTTGCCGCCATCGCCATCGTCGCGTCGCGCGACAAGTTCGGCATGCAGGAATCCGCTTGGGCCATCACGGCCTGCACTTATACCGTCACAAATTCGTTCACCGGAACAATGGAGCGTACTCGCGGACGCTTGATCGGTACGATGATCGGCGTTCCCTTGGGTCTTGCCTGGCTCCCGATTGCCGCAGATGTCCAAATCCTGATCTGGATCATGGCGGCAATCGCAATGATCATCTACGCCATGGCTCTGCCGGAGCGTTACGACATTGCATGCGCCGCTTTCGCCTTCGCGTTGGTTGTCACCTTGGCGGCCAGTGGCGAATATTCAGCGTGGGTGCTTGCGGCGCGCATTTGGGAAACTTTCATCGGCGCCGCTTTGGGAGTTGCGTCGGCAATCCTTCTTCTGCCTTTGCGCAAAAGGTACTTCGAAGGATAGAGCGTAGCCTCTCGCGGCAAGACTTGAAGCGAAGATCTAAATCAATCCGCATGGCCCCTCCCGGCCCTGCCGACCATGTGCAGAAAAACATCGGACCAGCTAGAGCAATTTTAGGAAAAGTGCGCAGCGGTTTTCCGTCCGAAAATTGCGAAAAAACAAAGGGATAGAGCGGTTCTCAGATTCCGTGAAACCGAACCGCCCTAGGTGAACGGTGACGGTGAGCGCCCTTAGCGATCAGTCGCGCTTTTCAGCATCTAGTTCTCCATCAAGTCGTTCCCGCAGCGCCGCCATGACGCGATGTGCGGTCTGGATGTCTTCAAGCGAGAGCCCTTCGGTCATCGCGTTGACGCGCGGGTTATAAGCTCTGATCGCGGCGTCATAGGCTAGCTGCCCTTTGTCGGTCAGCACGACGAGGTGCGCCCGCCGATGATGTGGGTTGGGCTCGAATACGACCAGCCCGTCCTCATGCAAGTCATTTACGATCCGCTGCACGTTCTGGCGGTTTGCCCCCAGATCTCGGGCCAGCCAGGCAACCGGCTGCGCCCGATCGGCATTCACGATTGCACCGAGTATCTGCCATCGCGCGCTGGTCAGCCCATAGGCCGCCACAAGCCTGTCTCCCCAGGTCAGGGTCAGGTTGTTCACCCTGAACATCGAAAGGATCAGATCGGTCAAGGCTTCGCCTGCTGGGCTTCTCGTCGTGTCGTTCATTTGTCACCATATATTATTATTGACATCATCATGTCAAAGTATTAGGTATGCATCATACCACATTGACATCATTATACCAATATGAACGGAGGCTCAAATGACGCACATGCAACCACTCGACGAAACATTTCCGATTGGCCGCCAGCTCGCTGTCAAGGCCGCGCCGGTCGTGCTCGTCAATCTCTTCACGCTCGATCCAGCCGACGAAGCGCGCTTCCTGGAAGTCTGGAAGGACGATGCCGATTTCATGAAGCGGCAGCCCGGCTTCATCTCGACGCAGCTTCATCGGGCCTTGGGCGATAACCCGACCTATTTGAACTATGCCATCTGGGAGTCGACCGAGACGTTTCAAGCCGCTTTCAGTCACCCGGACTTCCGCGCCGCGATCACCGCATATCCCTCATCCGCTGTCGCTAGGCCGCATCTTTTCCAAAAGGTCGGTGTCGCGGGCATCTGCACGGCCTAAACGTGGAACTCCCGGTCACCGCCAGAGCGATTTTCATCGCCCGCGACGGCGTCCGGGAGAAACTGTTTATCCTCAGGCCGGCTCTTTTCGCAGCCGTTCGATGGCCTGGAATTGGATGCAGTTCGGCGCCATTTCCATGACCTCGATCTGCGTGCCGTCGGGATCTTCGATCCAGCCGCCACGATTGTGGTCGATGCCCGGCTTTTCCGGGCGCGGTTTGCTCGGATAGATGCCGACTTTCGCCAGTTCGGCGAAGGTCGTGTCGATGTTTTCGACCGTCAGGCAGATGTGGAAGATGCCGATGCTGTTCGGCCCGGTTTCCGGCCTGTCGACGCCCTTGGGGAAAAGTTCGAGATATTGGTCGTCATTGATGCGCAGATAAACGATCCAAGCCTCGCCCTTGTCGTTCAGCAGCCGCGTCATCTCGCGAAAGCCGAGCTTGTTGTAGAAGGCGAGCGACGCATCCAGATCGGCAACGCGCAATGCGATGTGGCCGAGATGCTTGAAGAGATCCATCGCGATCAGCTCCCGGCCTTGATGCGGGCGATCGCCTGCAGTTGCAGGGCCTTCTCGCCGAGCTGCATAAGCTCGATGCGGTTGCCTTCGGGATCGGCGATCCAGGCCTGATAGTTATGATCGACACCGAGCTTCTTTTCCGCGGTGAGCACGACGCCCTTACTGGTCAGCTCGGCAATCGCGCCATCGATATCATCGACTTCCAGACAAAGGTGGTTGAAACCGACATTGGCAAAGGGCGGTGCGCTGTCGCCGACCGCGTCCGGAAACAGCTCGATATATTGCGTGTCGGTGATGCGCAGATAGACGATCCAGAGACGGTTGTCGCGCTCCAGACGAAACATCTCATCAAAACCAAGCTTGTTCACGTAGAAGTCGAGCGAACGCTCGATATCCTTGACGCTGACGGCGACGTGGCCAATCGATTTCACATTCCTCACGTGCAGTACCTCCTCTTTGAACTGTTTCCTCAGCCAAAGCCATCGCGGCCCCGGCAATCTCCTCTCAGCCATCGGACACATCCGCTCCCACGGATGTCGCCGGCTTCGACATCAGGACCGTCATCGCAAAATGTTGCGGAGGATATGATGCCAGATGTTTTTATTTGAACTATGATGCGTTCATGTGTGAATTTAGGAGTAATTTTCTGCTAAAGTCAATCGCAGTGATGGTGCACTGATGGTGCATTGCGTGGAAGCAGCGCTTTGCGTAAGGAATGCAGGGGAAAAGGGTGGAGGATGCGCGCCCATGGCATCCATCTCAAGGATTTGGCATGGCTGAGATCAGTGAAGAAGCATCGCAGAAATATCGCATTCCGGTCATCGAGCGGATGGTGGATGTCTTTGCACTGCTCGAGCGGACACCGGAAGGTGCGACGATCCGCGAGGTCGTCAAAGCCGTGAAGCTGTCGCGGACCACCGTCTACCGCATGCTGAATACGCTAAGCGCGCATGATTTCGTCCACCGCTCGCCCGCCGGCACCTACACGCTCGGTCGGCGGCTGCTGACGCTTGCAGCCCATGTGGCGCCAAATGTCGCGAGTTACGATCTCTTAGCGATCGCCCAGCCGCATCTGAACCAGATGTCTGATGTCACGGGTGAAGGCGGCAAGCTTACCGTGCTGTCGGGCGACGAAATCCTCGTCGTTGCTGCCAGCCAGGGCCGCGGCCAATATGCGCTGACGGCGTCGGCCGGTCAGCGCTTGCCGATCCATGCGGGCGCTGCGGGCAAGATCCTGCTGGCATTCTCCCCGCAGGAGGATATCGACCGGCGCCTTTCCAAGCTCGATGCCCTGACCAGCCAGACGATCTCGGACCCGGCACGCATGCTGGAAGAACTCGCCCTCATCCGGGAACGCGACTGGGCGCGCGATACGGGCGAACAGATGGTCGGTGTTCATGCCTTTGCCGCCCCCGTCCGCGATGCTTCGAATGCGGTGATCGCGGCCGTCAGCATCCCGTTCGTCGCCGGTGTCGATGAGCGTCGCGTCGAGGAAATTCACCGTACGGTGATCGCAACGGCACGGACGATTTCGAAGGATGTCGCCGAAGCGTCGAAGGATGAGCTTGCGGCTGATATTCCAATGACCGCGGAACCATCGGCGAACAAGCATTCATCCGCCGCAAAACGCTCCAATGCCGCAGCCACTAAAGGCCGCGTTAGCCATATCAAAGCGTAACTGCTCTTATCCCCTTGTTTTTCTTAACCTTAGTGTAAGTTCCGCCCTCCAACGTGTCTTGCGTTGAGCCACCGGCTGAACTAGCGTCCTGTCGCTGCCTTAAAATGGCGGAACTATTAGAATATTTCAAAAGATTGCACTGCGTGTTGGCGTACGTCCATGACCGGACTATTTCATCGGCTTATCGGCAGGAGAACGGCGAAGTTCATGGAACAACACCGGCGGCAACGCATCGATCTGACCGCAGAGGGCTACACAGCCATCTATGCGATAGGCGATATCCATGGCTGCTACGACTCGTTGATCGAAGCGGAGAGGCGCATCGTCGAGGATGCCGCCACGATTCCTGGCCGGAAGCTGCTGATGCTTCTTGGCGACTATGTCGATCGTGGTCCGCGATCAAATGACGTGCTGCAGCACCTGTGCGAGCCGTCGCCTGCGGGCTTTGACCGCTACATCCTCTGCGGCAACCACGACGACGTCTTCCTGAAGTTTCTGGACGATCCGCGCGCCAACAGCCATTGGCTTGAATTCGGCGCCGTTCAAACGCTCGCCTCCTATGGCGTCGACGCGGAATATCTGCTGCTGGAAGAAGGCCGGAGCATAGAAGAATTCGGCGAAACCGTTCGGCAGGCTGTCCCGCGGGCGCATGTCGAATTGCTGCGCTCTCTGCCTATCGCCATCATCATCGGCCCCATTCTCTTCGTCCATGCCGGCATCCGGCCTGGCATACCGCTTGCTGAACAAACCGACCAAGACCTGATCTGGATCCGCGACCCCTTCCTCTCCGAAGGGCCGCAATTACCGCTGCTGGTGGTCCATGGTCACACGCCGGGCTTGCAACCCGACTTTGGTAACAACCGTATCGGCATCGACACCGCCGCCGCCATGGGTGGAAGCCTGACTGTCCTCAAGATCGCCGACGGTCGGTGCACGATCCTAACGCAGGTCTCCTGAGCAGTTCCAGGACAAGTGCGAAGCGGTTTCCGTCCGGAATGGCGTAAAAACAAACATTAAAGCGGTTCAGGCGACTCCGCTTAAACCTGAGCCGCTTTAAGCAAACAGCCCAGCAAAATTAAAGGGGTCCCGGCATTTGCGGAGACCCCTTCTCGCTTTGCCCGCGCTTGTTATTCCGCTGCCATAGCCGGCGGTAGATGATCCACGGCGTCGTTGCTCTCCTCTTGCTCGGCCGGCGTTTGCCCCTTCTGTTTCGGCTCGCGGCCGAAGAAGAGCGCGTAGCCTGCCGGCAGCACGAAGATGGTCAGTACGGTGGCGACCAGGATGCCGCCCATCATGGCGTAGGCCAGCGGCCCCCAGAAGACGCCCCGCGAGATCGGGATCAATGCCAGCACCGCCGTCAGCGCCGTCAGCATGATCGGCCGGAAGCGCCGGACGGCCGAGCCGATGATCGCCTCCTTCCGGTCCATGCCCGCCGCAATATCCTGGTCGATCTGGTCGACGAGGATGATCGAATTGCGGATGATGATCCCGAGAAGCGCGATGACGCCGAGGATCGCCACGAAGCCGAAGGGTGCGCCACTGATCAGCAGGGCACCGGCCGCACCGATGATGCCGAGCGGACCGGTGGCAAGCACCAGCATCGCCTTGCCGAAGTGCTGGAGCTGCGCCATCAGCAGCACGACGATGATGACAAGCATGATTGGCGCCTTGGCGGCGATCGAGGCCTGGCTTTCAGCGCTGTCTTCGGCACCGCCCTGGATCTCGATCTTGTAACCTGCCGGCAGGCTGTTCCTGAGATCGGCCATGTCGTTGTAGAGCTTGGCCACGACGTCATTCGACTGCACGCCGTCGGGAAGGGTCGCCCTGACGGAAATCGTCGGCAGACGGTCACGGCGCCACTCGATGCTCTGCTCCATGATGGGCTCCACCTTGGCGACCTGCGACAGCGGCACGAAACCGCCGGAGTCGGTCGGGATGTAGATGGAGTTGACCGACGTCAGCAGGTGGCGGCTGGCGTCCGGCTCCCGTGCGACGATGCCCACGGTCTCCTCGCCCTCACGATAGTTGTCGAGGGTGACGCCGGACATCGAGGCCTGCAGCATCTGGCGGATACGCTGCGAGGTGACGCCGAGTGCGCGGGCACGGTCCTGATCGATCACCAGCTTCATGGCCGGCACCGGCTCCAGCCAGTCGTCATGGATGGCGCCAAGCAGCGGGTTCTGTGCGAAGCGCGCCTTGACCTCGTCGGCGATGTGGCGAACCTCCTGCCGATCCGGGCCCATGACGCGCAGTTGCACCGGCCAGCCGGTCGGCGGACCCAGGAACAGGCGGTCGACCTTGGCGCGGACCGAGGGGAAGTCGGCGGCAAGCATGCTGCGCAGCTTGACGATCAGACGCTCGCGGGCCGGTTCGTCCTTGGCCATAACCAGCATCTGGGCATAGTTCGGATTGGTGAGCTGCTGGTCGAGCGGCAGGAAGAAGCGCGGGGCGCCTTGGCCGACAAAGGTCGCGATGAACCGCTTGTCGGGATCATCGGCCATGCGGGCCTGCAACCTCTGCGCTTGGCGCTCGACTTCCTTGATGCTGGTGCCTTCCGGCAGCCAGAGATCGACCAGAATTTCAGGACGTGAAGACTGCGGGAAGAAATTCTGCGGAATGAACTGGAACGACCACAGGCTGCCGACGAAGGCGGCCAATGTCAAAAGCAACACGATGACGCGATGACGCACGGCCCAGCTCACCGACGACCGCAGACGACGGTAGAAACGTGTGTCGAAGACATCGTGGTGCTGGCCGGCGTGATGGCGCTGCTTCAGGATCATATAGCCGAGCCATGGCGTGAAATAGACCGCCACGAACCAGGAAATCACCAGCGCGATGCCGACGACATAGAACAGCGTGCGGACATATTCACCGGCAGTCGATGCGGCAAAACCGACCGGAATGAAGCCGGCCGTGGTGATCAGGGTACCCGTCAGCATCGGGAAAGCGGTCGAGGAATAGGCAAAGCTCGCGGCATCGAGCTTGACCAGCCCCTCCTCCAGCTTGCGTTCCATCAGCTCGACCACGATCATCGCATCGTCGACAAGGAGGCCGAGCGCGATGATGAGGGCGCCGAGCGAGATACGCTGCAGGTCGATGCCGAGCTCGTACATCATGGCGAAAGTCGCCGCCAACACCAGCGGAATGGCGATGGCGATCACCAGGCCGGAACGCCAGCCGATCGACAGGAAGGAGACAATCAGCACGATCACCAGCGCTTCGCCGAGCGCATGCATGAACTCGCTGATTGCATCGGTCACCACTTCCGGCTGGTTGGAGATCTGATCGACCTGTACGCCGACCGGCAGCGAGGCCTCGAAACGCTTGTAGGTTTCTTCCACCGCGTTGCCGACGTCGGTCACCTTATTGCCATTGGCCATGACGACGCCGAGCTGGACACTCTCGTGGCCGTTATAGAGGAACTTGGCCGTGTAAGGATCCTGCAGCCCGGCGTTCACCGTTGCGATGTCGCCGAGACGCGTAACCTGGCCGCCGGCGGTCAATCGGAGATTCTTGATATCCTCGATCTTGTTGACGTCACCTTCGACCGAGATGCGCACGGAGCGTGTGCTCGTGTCGACAGAGCCGGCCGGATCGACCTTGTTCTGGCCGACGATCGCATTCTGCAGTGCACTCAGCGTCAGACCGCGCTCGGCCAGCACCTTGGAGGAGACATCGATATAGATCTGCTCGGGCTGATCGCCGATGATCACAGCCTTCTCGACGCCGGGAGTCGCAAGCAGCATATCGCGGGCCTGGATGGCGAATTTCTTCAGCTCGGGATAGCTGTAGCCATCGCCGCTGATCGAATGCAGGGTGATGAAAGTATCGCCGAACTCATCGTTGAAATAGGGGCCTTGCAGGCCCTCCGGCAGTGTATTGGCAATATCGCCGACCTTCTTGCGCACCTGATAGAAGGCGTCCTTCACCTGTTCGGTGTTGGTGTCGCCCTTGATCTGGACGGTGGTGATGGCAAAGCCGGCACGGGTATAGGATTTGACCCAATCGAGATGCGGCGTCTCCTGCAGCTTGCGCTCGATCTTGTTGACCACCTGGTCTTCCATGTCCTGCAGCGAAGCGCCGGGCCAGATGGTCTCCACCACCATGACGCGGAAGGTGAAATCTGGATCCTCCTTCTGGCCCATATGCGTGAGCCCGAGCGCGCCGGCGATGATAATCAGCGCAAACAGGAAGCGCGCGATGCTGGGATGGGCTATCGCCCATCTCGACAGGTTGAAGCGCTTCTTTTCTTCGGAGGTGCTGTTCATAGTCATTGTCCCGCCCCTCGATCGATTTAGCGCACGATATCGGCAGCCGCTGCGGCGCTGCCACTTGTCTCTGCCGATGCTTGCTGCGCAGTCGGCACCTTGACCTTCATATTTTCGTTCATGAATTGCGTGCCGGCGGCAACGACGACATCGCCGGCCTTGAGACCATCGGCAACGCGCACCCCGTCATCGGCGAAATCGGCAACCTTGACGCTACGAGAATGCACTGTGCCGGCGCCGCGATCGACCAGCCAGACGATCTGCTGGCCATCCTTCTGGGCAAGCGCGCTCAGCGGAATAGAGACGTACGGCTGGGTATTGTCGGCCTGAGCCTCGATTGTCGCGGTCATGCCGAGCAATACGCGCGGATCGTTCGGCAGGCTGACACGGACCGCAAAGGTACGCGACTGAGCGTCGGCACTTCCGGATACTTCGCGCACCTTGCCGGGGAGCACCAGTGCATCGTCGGACCAGAAGTGTGCCTTGACGTCCTTGCCGACCTTGAACTGGGCGATGTCCATTTCCGGAACGGCGATCTGCGCTTCCTTTTCGCCGTCGACGGCGACAGTGATAACGGGCGTGCCGGAACCGACCACCTGGCCGACATCGGCATTGATGGTCGTCACGATGCCGTTCATGTCCGACGTCAGATCGGTATAGGCGACCTGGTTCTTCGCTTCTGCCAGCGCTGATACGGCGGAATCCCGCGTCGATACGGCCTGGTCATAGGAAAGCTCGGCCTGTTCGAGCTGCGATTTCGGCGCGACGTTCTTGTCGAAGAGCTGCTGGGCGCGATTGCGTGCGAGTTCCGTGGTCTGCACCTGCTTTTCCGCCGCATCCAGATCGGCCTGCGAGCGGCGCACGGCCAAAACGTAATCGGTGGAATCGATGCGCGCGAGCACGTCGCCGGGCTTGACCTTTTCGCCGATATCCACCTTGCGCTCGACGATCTTGCCGTTGACACGGAAGCCAAGGTTCATATCCGTCCGCGCCCTGACCGAGCCGGAATAATCGAGCTTGCGCGTTGTATCCGCCTGAGCGATCTCGACCACCTTCACCGGCCGGATCACCTCCGCCGTTTCCTCTTTTTTCTGGTTGCAGCCGGAAAGCGTGAGCGCAATGGCGGCAAAGAGTGCGGCGCCGGCAACGGATCTTATGGTGGTGGTGGTCGTCAGCGAACCCATGTCGCTCTCCTTGATGAAACGGCTTTGGTCAATTGGCAATGCAAAGACACGCGGATCATCCAGCGTGCGGACTGTTATTCCTCAGAGCTCTGAGGGCGAATTCGATGAGATCGTCGGGCTCGGCCCGGTTCGTCTTGGCAAGACACTGCGCAACCATCTGCGGATGACACAAAAGGATCGTCGCCGCGCCGAAGCATTTCGAGGCGGCGGCCGGATCCTGTTCGGGAAACTCGCCGGCGGCGATGCCTTCCGCGATGATTTCGGCCATGAGATCGTGGATGCTGTCGATATGTTTTTCGATGACATGCCAATCGCGCTCGATGGCAACGATCACCATCTCATGCACCTTCTGCTCGTCGAGCATCGTCTCGAGCGTCATCTTGTATTGAGCGTGCACATAGTTGCGCAGGCGATCGGACGCGCTGATCGGCAGGTGACGGATATCGTAGGCCATCTTGTAGCTCTGCGCGAGCATGCGGCCGCAGACGGCTTGGTGGATTTCCGTCTTGGATGCGAAGAAACGGTAGATATTCGCGGTCGACATGCCGAGATCGCGGGCGATATCGGCGACCGTCGTCTTGCTGTAGCCATAGTGGCGAAACAGCTTTTCGGCGGAATCGAGGATCCTCGTTATGTTTTCCTGACGCGCCTGATCGGCGCTGACATCAGAAAGATCGAGCATGGACGCACTTTCGATTTACGAGTGACGATTTTTAATTTTCGTCACTCGTAAATCATCAAAGCGCAAATGTCAAGAAACCACCCCGCGAAGCGAGGCAGTTGAAAACGTGTCGTCGATAGGCTTGATCGGCTCAGGCGCCCTGAAGCTGTGGGCGGAAGCGACGCACGCTCAGGAAGCCGACGATGACGATGACCGCCAGCAGCACTAGCTGCGAGGCGAGGACCGGTGGGGCGTTGTCGGCGGGAGCCAAAGCGTGCAACGGCGGAATCTTCTGGAACGACTGCACGATCAGCACGAGACAGTTGAAGAAGAGCAGCGCGAGAGCGCCGACGACGTAGACCAGCCGCCAAATCCCGGCGAGCCGGAACTTGTAGAGCGCCAGAGCGGTCGGGATAAAGATCAGCACGCAAAGCGTGCCGACAATGATCCCCGGCGTCACCACGGTGAATGGAAAGAGGAAACCGGTGAGGCTGGTAAGGATCGTGGTGACCATATAGACCAGCGTCGTGCGCTCATAGCGCCTGCCGGTCAGGAAACCATGTGCCACCGCAATGCCGGTAACAATAGCGATCAGACTGATAATGACGTGAATCAACGTAAGTCCGGACATTTAGGCAATCCCCTTTTGCACAATGCATTTTGCGTGGAGAGCGTAGTCCAAACTGTGAATGTAGAATTGTAGATTTCCAGCAGAATATGCGGGAATTTGCCGGTTCGTGCAGCGGGGTAGAAACCCATCAAACCGATTTCAATAAGAGCGCCGTACCACCGGCACGACGCCCTTATATCGAAATGGCCAGCTTAGGCCACGTGCACTTCCAGCGAAATCGGAACCGAAGCGAGTGCCTTGGAGACCGGGCAACCGGCCTTCGCCTTGTTGGCGAGTTCAGTGAACTTGGCTTCGTCGGCGCCGGGAACTTTACCGGTTAGCGTCAAGTGGATCGCGGTGATGGCGAAGCCGCCTTCGACGCTTTCGAGCGTGACCTTGGCGGTTGTTTCCATGCTCTCCGCGGTAAAGCCGGCCTCATTGAGGATCAGCGACAGAGCCATGGTGAAGCAGCCGGCATGGGCCGCGCCGATCAGCTCTTCCGGATTTGTGCCGGGAACGCCTTCGAAGCGGCTGGCAAAACCATAGGGATAGTGATTGAGCGCGCCGCTCTGGGTCGAGATCTGACCCTTGCCGTCCTTCAGACCGCCGGACCACTGGGCCGAACCTGTACGATTGATCTGCATGCCGTCCTCCTTGTCGTTGATTGAGCGTCGGAAAAGGCCCCTTGCCCTCCCCGCTATGACCGATGGGAAGCAGCCGATCCAGCCTGAAAGATGGATGCTCTACGGCTGCCCCAACCGGCAATATAATGCTCTATCCGTCGAAGACGACAGGGCCGTTACAATTAACGTGCGGGCCGCGGCCAAAGCCTTTGGCTATCCCCTCCTGCGCCCGGCCGCAGCCGAGCGGATATTGTCCAGCGTCACTGCTATCAGCAGGATCGAACCAAGCACAAGGTACTGATAGAAGGCCGGAATATTGAGAAGATTCATGACGTTCTGAGCGATACCCATGATCAGCACGCCGACGATGACGCCGCTCATCGAGGCCCGACCGCCCGCCAGCGATACGCCGCCGAGCACACAGGCCGAGATGACCAGCAGCTCGAGCCCGATCGCGGCATTCGGCTGACCGGAGGTGATGCGCGAAGACAGGAGAATACCGGCGATCGCGCAGATAAAGCCCTGCAGTGTGAAGATCCAGATCCGCATCGTGGCGACGTTGACGCCTGCCAGCCGCGAAGCCTCCGGATTGCCGCCGATCGCCAGCGTGTTCTTGCCGAAGATGGTACGGTTCAGCACGAAGCCGAACAGGAGGAACAGGATCACCATGATCCAGATCGGCGTCGGAATGCCGAGAAAGGTCGAGAGCGCCAGTTGATAGAAATTCGGATCGTTGATGCCGACGGCGCGGCCGTCCGAAGCGATCAGCGCTAGGCCGCGGACGATCTGCATGGTGGCGAGCGTTGCGATCAGCGCATTGATGCGCACCTTGGCGATAAGCAGACCATTGACCAGGCCGACGATCGCGCCGCAGATCAGTGCAGCTAACAGACCGAGAATAATGGAGCCGGTGACGTTCGAGGCCATGACCGCGATCATGCCGCAGAAGGCGACGGTCGAGCCGACGGAAAGATCGAAATCGCGTGAGGCCAGGCAGAACATCATGGTGCAGGCAACGATGCCGATCGTGACCACCGATTGCAGCAGGCCTATCATGTTGCGCTCGGTCAGGAAATTCGGAACCGTCAGCGACACGATGACAAAGGCCACCGCGAAGATGACGACGAGACCCTGTTCGCCGAGGAGGATTTTTTTCACGGAAGACATCGTCACAATTTCCCTGGTCAGAATGTGCCTGCGGCGTTTTTGTCCGGCAGTGCGGCGGTAAGAATCTGGCGCTCGTTGAAATTCGCCCGCGCCACATCGGCGGCGACCTTGCCGCCGCACATCACCATGATCCGGTCGGAAATGCCGATGATCTCCGGCAGCTCGCTGGAGATGACGACGATCGCCATCCCGCCGGCCGCCAGGTCATAGAGGATTTCATAGATTTCCGATTTCGCTCCGACATCGATACCGCGCGTCGGCTCGTCGACGACCAGCACCTTGACGCCCTGTTCGGACAGCCAGCGACCGAGAATGACTTTCTGCTGGTTGCCGCCGGAAAGATTGATGATGTCCTGCTTGCGCGACGGCGTGCGCACGCGCAGCCTGGCAATGAATTGATCGGCAAGGGCTGCCTCCTTGCGAGGACTCAATATGCCGAATGGCGAAAAATGCCGCCGCGAGGAGATGGCGATATTCTCCTGGATCGAGCGGCCCTGGATGATCCCATCGAGCTTGCGGTCTTCCGGGCAGAGCACCATGCCGGCATGGATCGCCGCCTTGGGGTTGTTCGGAGCGACGGTGACGCCATCGATGGTGACCGTACCCTGATGGCGATGGTCCGCGCCGAACAACAGCCGCGCCATCTCGCTGCGGCCGGCGCCGATCAGGCCGAAAAAGCCGAGGATTTCGCCCCTGCGGACGGAGAAATCGATCGGCGTCGGCAGCTTCCGCCCCGAAAGGCCCCTGACCTCCAGCCGGACAGGCCCAAGCGGCCGCTCACGCCATCCCCAGATATTGCTGATCTCGCGGCCGACCATTTCCGCAATGATCTGCTCACGCGTAACTTTCTTGATGTCGGGATGGTTTGCCGCGAGCTTGCCGTCGCGCAATACCGTCAGGCTGTCGCAGAGCCGGAAGATCTCGTCCAGCCGGTGCGAGACATAGAGGATGACGGTGCCGTTCGATTTCAGCCGCTCTATCAGGGAAAACAGGATCTCGCTCTCGCGGGACGACAGCGACGAGGTCGGCTCATCCAGCGCGATCACGCGGGCGTCGACCATGACGGCCTTGGCTATTTCCACCATCTGCCGCGCGCCAATCGACAGCGACGATACCTTGGCCGCCGGATCGACATCGATACCGATCTCCCGCAGCTTGGCGCGCACGGTTTCAATCAGTGTCTTGCCGTTGATGACACCGGCCTTGGCCGGAAAGCGGCCGAGCCACAGGTTTTCGGCGACTGTCAGTTCCGGCACCAGTTGCAGTTCCTGATGGATGACGGTGACGCCGGCGTGAAAGGCATCGCGCACCGAATGGTAGTGCTGTTCCTGTCCGTCGATGGTGATCGCGCCGGCGTCGGCGGACTGATCGCCGGAAAGAATGCGGATCAGCGTCGACTTCCCGGCGCCGTTTTCGCCCATCAACCCGTGCACCGCACCCCTGACGACGGGGAAGGTGATATTCGACAGCGCCTGAACGCCGGGATAGCTCTTGGAAATGCCGTTGAATTCGAGAAAGGCCATGTTTCTCTCACTGGTAAAAGGACCCGGCGGCAAGGTTGCCACCGGGCCATGATCACCTGGGGAGGATGATTATTCGATGCCGAGATCCTTGCGGACCTTCTGATAATCGCCGCGCAGCGCCAGCGAACCGGAGGTCAGCGTCAGCTTCGGCGGTTCCTTGCTGTTGGCGATCCAGTCGTACATGTTGATCGCGGTTTCGTAGCCATGACGCTTCGGCGAGATGATGACCGTGCCGAAGAAGCCCGTCGGCTGCGGCTTCTTGAACTCGTTGATTGCCGAGTCCGCGCCGCCGATCCCGACGCCGATGACGTTGGCTGCGGGAATACCGACCGATTCCGTTGCGCGCACCGCGCCGAGTACCGCTTCGTCGTTGAGACCAAACGCAATCCAATATTTCACATCGGCGTGCTTATTGAGGACGGTGGTCGCGGCATTCAGCGCTGCTTCCGTGTCGGTCTTGGCCTGCGGCGCGTCATAGATGTTCGCCGCCGGGAAGCCGGCGCCCTTCAGCACCGAGATGGCGCCTTCGACGCGATCGACGGCGGTCGGAAGCTGGTCGTAGGAAACGCGAATAGCGCCGACATTCTTCATATCCCAGCCGCGCTTCTTGATTTCATCGACGATCGCCTGACCGACGCTCTCGCCAATTTTTGTAGCGGAAATGCCCATATGCGGCACGTCTTCCAGCGGCTTGCCGTCGGCACTGACCAGACGGTCGTCGACAGTCATCAGCTTAAGTTGGTTGGCGGCTGCTTTGGCGACGATGCCGGGGCCAAGCTTGACATCGGGCGTGCAAATGATGAAGCCCTGCGCACCCTGGGCGCCTAGATTGTCGATCGCGGCCTGAACCTTTTCGCCGTCTTCCGCGCCGATCTTGACGAGCGTGAAGCCCTTCTCTTTGGCGGCCGCGTCAGCGAACTTCCATTCGTCCTGGAACCAGGGTTCCTCCGGCTGCTTGACCACAAAGCCGATTTTCACGTCTGCGGCGAAGGCCGAGGTAGCGGCGATAACCGCAACCGTACCAGCCAGAATAGCTGCTTTGAAAAAGCGCATGATTCTCTCCCAAAAATCCGAAATGAAGCACCTGCCCTCCCAGGCAGTGTTCTTGAAGTATGATAAATCATCATACCAGTCAATTGCCAATGTATGATGATTCGAATAATGTGACTTTTGGAAAGGATGGCTCGCCAAACGCTCCGACGCTTATCGCCATGTGGAACGAATTCCGCTAAGCAGAGGCTCGGCCGCGCGGGAGAGCGACTGCGGAGAAGGAAATTGGATTCGTTTGAACGGCAAGAGCATAGGCTGAACGGGGCACCGGAGCGCCGTCCGCGCGTGCGCAAGAACGTCACCTCGGCGATCGCCGAGGACATCTGTTCCGAACGCTACCCCTCGGGCTCAGCACTGCCGCGCGAAAACGACCTTTGCGACATCTACGGCGTTAGCCGCACCGTCATCCGCGAATCCTTGAAGATCCTGGAATCGAAAGGGCTCGTACGAGGCAAGCCGCGCATCGGCACCACCGTCTGCGACAAGGACGACTGGAATATTCTCGATCAGGACGTACTGGAGTGGATGGGGCCCTATATCGCCGAGTTCGATATTCTCGGCTGCATCCTAGAGGCCAGGCGCACAATCGAGCCGGTTGCCGCCGAATATGCCGCTGAACGCGCTACCGCCCAGGAGATTGCCGATCTCGACAGGGCATGGAGACAGATGCGTGATTCCGGCGACGATCCCGAACGCTTCACCGAAGCCGACGTGATGTTTCATACGGTGCTCTTGAGCGCCAGCCACAACCAGGTGTTCCGCCGCCTCTCGAGCGCCATCCATGCCGGCCTGAAATATGCATTGCACGCCTCGAACGTCGCCGTCGACAGCCGTGACGAGGCAATCGCCGTCCATGGCGACCTGGTGGAGGCGCTGCGCCTGCGCAACCGAACCGCCGCGCGAGACTGTGCCCATCGCATGCTCAACCTTGCCGCCCGCGACCTTGCCGCCGCCGAAAAGGCGATCGGGCGGGCGGAGAAAAACAAGACCTGAATTCCCGAAATCCGCGGCCTCGCGCCGCTGATATGATCCCAAAGCCGAAACGGAAGCATTCCCATGAAAATCACCAAATTGACGACCTATATCGTGCCGCCGCGCTGGATGTTCCTGAAGATCGAAACGGACGAAGGTATCACGGGCTGGGGCGAGCCGGTGGTCGAAGGCCGCGCATTGACTGTCCAGGCGGCCGTGCATGAACTGGAAGACTATCTGATCGGCAAGGACCCCTTCCTGATCGAGGACCACTGGACCGTCATGTACCGCGCCGGCTTCTATCGCGGCGGCGCAATCCACATGAGCGCACTCGCCGGCATCGACCAGGCACTATGGGACATCAAGGGCAAGGCGCTCGGCCAGCCCATCCATTCCCTGCTCGGCGGGCAGGTGCGCGACAAGATCAAGGTCTACTCCTGGATCGGCGGCGACCGCCCTTCCGACGTCGCCAACAACGCCAAAGACGTCGTTGCGCGCGGCTTCAAGGCGATCAAGCTCAACGGCTGCGAGGAAATGCAGATCGTCGATACCTATGACAAAGTGGAGAAGGCGGTCGAGACCATTGCGACCATTCGCGAGGCGATCGGCCCCTATATCGGCATCGGCGTCGATTTCCACGGCCGCGTCCATCGTCCGATGGCAAAGGTTCTCGCCAAGGAACTCGAGCCCTACAAGCTGCTGTTCATCGAAGAGCCCGTGCTCTCCGAAAATCGCGAAGCCTTGAAAGAAATCGCCAATCACGCCTCCACCCCGATCGCACTCGGCGAACGGCTCTATTCGCGGTGGGACTTCAAGTCGGTCCTGTCGGACGGCTATGTCGACATTCTCCAGCCTGACCTTTCCCATGCCGGCGGCATCACCGAATGCCGCAAGATCGCGGCGATGGCGGAAGCCTATGACGTCGCGCTCGCGCCGCATTGCCCGCTCGGCCCCATCGCGCTTGCCGCCTGCCTGCAGGTCGACGCCGTCAGCTACAACGCCTTCATCCAGGAGCAGAGCCTCGGCATCCACTACAACAAGGGCAACGACATCCTCGACTACATCTCCAACAAGGAAGTCTTCAAATACGCCGACGGTTTCGTCAGCATCCCGCAAGGCCCTGGCCTCGGCATCGAAGTGGACGAAGCCTACGTCATCGAACGCGCCAAGGAAGGCCATCGCTGGCGCAACTCGGTTTGGCGTCATGAAGATGGCAGTGTGGCCGAGTGGTAAGTGGCAGCTAGGCTCGAAAGAAGGGCGTCAGAGGAAGCAAATTTCGAATATGCCGCACCTCTGATACCCCCTCTGTCACTGTCGTGACATCTCCCTCACAAGGGGGGAGATTGGCAACCCGTGGTATCTCTTTGCCTCAAACGAACACAGAACCTGCGGCAACTGAGGTTTGTTGTTTAACGAGGGCGAGCCACATTCTCCAAACGATCTCCCCCTTGTGGGGGAGATGTCCCGAAGGGACAGAGGGGGTATCGCACCCTCCGCAAACTCCAAACTCTACCAGTAGCGTTCTTTCACCGAACATCCGCCCGCGCTCGTGGCCGCGTATCGTTCCTCTCCCAGGAGAAAATCGCCGGTGGTAGCGGATCACGATCACGGATGATATCCGCGCCTTTTTCGCCGACCATGATCGTCGGGCCGTTGGTGTTGCAGGAGGGTACGCGAGGCATGACGGAGCTGTCGCAGACGCGCAGGGCCTCAAGCCCTCGCACCTTCAACTCGAGATCGACGACCGCCATGGCGTCCGTGCCCATCTTGCAGGTGCCGACGGGATGGTGATCGGTCTTGGCGTTGGTGCAGCCATAGTCGAATAGTTGCTCTTCCGTCTTGAGATTATCGCCCGGCAGGCGTTCAGCCAGTACGAAAGGTTTCAGCGCATCCTGCCGCATGATGTCGCGGGCGATCCGCAGCCCTTCGAGCGACATCTTCACATCAAGAGGATCGCTCCAATAATTCGGATCGATCAGCGGCGCGGCCGATGGATCGGACGAAGAGAGCCGTACCGTGCCGCGCGAGCGCGGATGCAGATAAGCGGAATTCAGCGTCACGCCGGCATTCTTCAGCCGCGCGACGCCGGCCTCGATGCCCGAGCCGAGGCCGAGATGGAACTGGATATCCGGCGAGCGGGCATCGGGATCGGCATACCAGAAGCCGCCGGTTTCGAAGAGCGACGACGCGACGGGACCAGAGCGGAACAGCACATACTGCAACCCGGCCCACAGCGTACGATGCAGCTTGGCGACATTGTCGTAGGTATGATCGCCAGTGCATTCGGAGATGACGAAAAGGTCGAGATGGTCCTGCAGATTGCCGCCAACACCCGGTAGGTCGTGCGCCACTGGCACACCGACCGAAGTCAGATGATCGGCCGGACCGATGCCGGATTGCAGCAGCAGCTTCGGCGAGCCGATGGCGCCGGAGGAGACCAGCACTTCCCGCTCGGCCCGGATGATCTCGGCGCCCTTGTCCGTCGCCACTTCGACGCCGACAGCGCGGCGACCTTCGAGCACGATCCGCGCCACCCTCGCACCGGTCCGGATTGTCAGGTTCTTCCGATCCTTGATCGGCGAAAGATAGGCAAGCGAGGCAGACGAGCGGCGGTGGTTGCGCTGCGTCAGCTGATAGAAGCCGACGCCCGCCTGCTGTCTGCCGTTAAAATCGTGGTTATAGGGAATGCCAAGCTCCTGGCCGGCGCGGATATAGGCATCGCAGATCGGCAGCGCCGCGGCCGGCATGGAGACACCGAGCGGCCCGCCATAAGAATGGTAGTCATCGGCGAAACGCTGATTGTCCTCGGCGCGCTTGAAATAGGGAAGTACGCTGCGGTAGTCCCAACCCTCGCAGCCATCCTCGCGGGCCCAGAGATCGTAGTCGGCCGCGTTGCCGCGCGTATAGAGCTGCGCATTGATCGAAGAGCCGCCGCCGATCACCTTGGCCTGCGTATAGCGCAGCACGCGGCCTTTCATGTGCCTCTGCGGCACAGTCTCCCAGCCCCAGCTGGCCACGCCCTTGGTCATCTTGGCAAAGCCTGCCGGCATGTGGAACAACGGATTCCAATCACCGCCACCGGCTTCCAGCAACAGGACTTTTACCGAAGGGTCCTCGCTCAGACGGTTGGCGAGTACGCAGCCCGCTGGTCCGGCGCCGGTGATGATGTAGTCGTAGGTCATTTCCAGTCCTCAAATTTATCACGGGCCACGGGCTCAGAGCCGCCCGATCCCTAGCCCGCCGTCCGCAGGGATCACAGATCCCGTGGCAAAACCGAAACTGCCTTTGGCCAGCGCCGCGACGATACTGCCGACATCGCCCGCCTCGCCCCAGCGCTTCATCGGTACCAGCCCGCCGTCGATCAATGCGTCGTATTTCTCCGAGACCTGCGCCGTCATGTCGGTGCGGATGATGCCGGGACGAACTTCGAAGACGGCGATGCCGGTCTCCGCCAGCCGCAACGCCAACCCTTGCGAGAAGGCCGAAAGGCCGGCTTTGCTGATGCAATAATCCAGCCGTTCGGGCGAGCTCAGCGCTGCCGAGACCGAGGTGATGTTGATCACCGAACGCGGCACCGGCGGCGTCTTCGCCGCAAGCATCGAACGAACCACGGCCTGGGTGAAAAACACCGTGCCGCGCAGATTGACGTCGATGATCCGGTCGAAATTTTCAGGCGTCAGATCAAGGAAATCGCCGCGCATGACAGCGCCGATGCCCGCATTGTTGACGAGGCAATCTATGTCGCCCAAAGCCGCCCGGATCGCCTCGACGGTTGCTGCGTGTCCCGAGAGATCGGCAAGATCAGACCGCAAATAGATTGCCCGCCCACCATTCGCTTTCAATTCCGCAAGCTCCACCAGCGGCGGCTCGGTCTCGATACCGGTGACCGCCAGATCGAAACCGCTCGTGGCCAGCGTCTGCGCGATGCCAAAACCGATCCCTTTGCGGCCACCGGTGACGACGGCGATCGGGCGTCTTGCCTTCATCACCGAAGCTCCTCCCGCACGATATGGTCGGCGACGCGCAGCGCTTGCGCAGCCACCGTCAGTGCCGGATTTACCGCCGCCGAAGTCGGCAGGAAACTGGCATCGACAACGAAAAGATTGGGATGATCGAAGGCGCGGCAGAAGATATCGAGCGGGGCAGTCGAGCCGTCATTGCCGATCTTGGCCGTGCCGCATTGATGCGACGGCGTGCGCTTGTCGAAGGGACGTGACAGCACGATCGGGAAGCCGGCCTTGCGCAGCACACCCTTCAGCTTCTTCACGAGATCGAGATGCGCCTGCCAATTGGTGCGCACCCACTGCAGCACGATACGGTCTCCTTCGACCATGATCCGGCTTTCCGGCGACGGCAGATCCTCGCTCATGGCATAGAAATCGATGGCGTGGGCGGAAAGGCTGTTCAGCAGCCACTCCGGAACAGTCGGCATGTTCGCTTTGAGGATCGTGCCGGAAACGCGCCCCAAAAGCTGGACATTGCCGAGCGGCGGCCCGCCTTCGCCATCCGAGAGATAGAAATCGTTGAAGCCGAAGGTCTTCTGATAGATCGAATCGTTCCTATACCAGGGCGAAATCGCCAAAACGGCCGAGGAATTGTGGTTCATGAAATTGCGTCCGACCTGATCCGAGCGGTTGGCCAGCCCGCGCGGATTGGCATCGTCAGCAGATCGCAGCAACAGCACCGCAGACTGCACAGCGCCGGCCGAAAGGACGACCAGTTTCGGCCGCACAACATGCGCCTCCCCATAGGCAGAATAATGTACCGCGGCGATCGTCCGCCCATCAGCGGCGGTTTCCAGCCGCGTGACGCGCGCGCCGGTCTTCAGCCGGACGTTCGGATATTGCAGGGCCTTGGCGAGCGCCACCGTCTCGGCATCCATCTTGCCGTCGGCGCTGTTCGGATGCGCGTCCCAGGGTGTACGGCCCTTGGCGAGCCACTTGTCGATGTCGACGCCCAACGGCAGCGAATGCGGATGCATGCCATTGTCCTTCAGCCGCCTGCGGACTTTGGCAATCGCCGGCTCTTCAGGGACCGGTGGAAATGGATAGGGCTGCGAATGCGGCGGCTCCCATGGGTCGTCCCCGAGGCTGCCGCGCACTCGATAGAGCTGCTCCGCCTCGCTATACCACGGCTCCAGCTCCTCATAGGGAAAGGGCCAGGCCGGCGACACGCCGTCCAGATGCCGCATCTCCTCGAAATCCTCGCGACGGTAGCGGATCAGCACCGCACCGTAGAATTTCGAATTGCCGCCGACATTGTAGTAGTTGCCGGGATTGAACCCCTTGCCGTCCTTTTCGTACCAGGTCTCCTTCGGGCGGAAATGGCCGCGCACGAAGATCGCCCGCTGGTCCCGATTTTCCGGCCGGTCCTCCAGCCGTTCACCAGCTTCGAGGATTAATATGTTGGCGCCCGAGGCGGCAAGGCCGGAAGCGACGGTCGAGCCGCCGATTCCCGAGCCGATGATGACGATATCCGGTTCTTCCATGCCGCTGCTCATCCTATCCGAATTTGGCTCTGCGGATCGAAGAACACCGCCTTGTCGAGGTTAAAGGCAAGCCGCGCCGTCTGGCCAGGGGCAATGCGGGCATCGGCGCGCAGCCGCGCCACGACAGATTTGCCTCCGAGGCGGACGATCGCGAAGGTATCCGATCCCGCCGGCTCGACCACCTCGATCAGGCAGTCACCCTCGGCAAGCGAATGGGCATTGCGATCCGCACCGTCGGGGTCGGTCAGTGCCTCCGGCCGGATGCCGAAGATCACATCCTTGCCTGCATGGGTGCCAAGGCCGGCGCCGCTGCTGTTGATCGGCAGCTTCAGGGGGGCTGCACCGTTCGGCCGGTCGAGCGAGACCTGCAATCCGAGCGGCCCGCTCTCCACCTTCGCCGTCAGGAGGTTCATGGCGGGCGAGCCCATGAAGTCTGCGACGAACATGTTGGCGGGGTGATTATAGATTTCCGCAGGCGTTCCGAATTGCTGCAGGACACCGTCCTTCAGGACGGCGATCTTGGTCGCCAGCGTCATCGCCTCGATCTGGTCGTGTGTCACGTAGACGATCGTCGTCTTCATGCGCTGGTGCAGACGCTTGATCTCGGTACGCATATCGACGCGCAGCTTGGCGTCGAGGTTGGAGAGCGGCTCATCGAACAGGAACACCTGCGGATCGCGCACCAGTGCCCGGCCCATGGCGACGCGCTGGCGCTGGCCGCCGGAAAGCTGGCTCGGCTTGCGGTCGAGCAGATGGCCGATCTGCAGCATGTCGGCCACCTGCTTGATCGCCTTCTCGCGTTCTTCCTTCGGAACTTTGCGGATTTCCATGCCGAAGGCGATGTTGCCGGCGACGGTCATGTTCGGATAGAGCGCATAGGATTGAAACACCATGGCGATGTCGCGCTGCGATGGCGCCAGGCCGTTGACCGAGCGGCCGGCGATGGCGATGTCACCCGAAGTGATCGGCTCCAGCCCGGCAATGGTGTTGAGCAGGGTGGACTTGCCGCAGCCGGAGGGGCCGACGAGCACGAGAAATCCGCCCTTTTCGATCTCGATATTGATGTCCTTCAAGATCTCGAGCGACCCATAGGACTTGCGCAGATTGGTGATTTTCAGGAAGGACATGGACTTATCCCTTGACGGCGCCGGACATCAGTCCACGGACGAAATACCGGCCGGAGACGATATAGACGATGAGGGTTGGCAGGGCCGCGAGGATTGCGCCCGCGAAGTGGACATTGTATTCCTTGACGCCCGTCGACGACGAAACGAGGTTGTTGAGCGCAACCGTCATCGGCGTCGAATAGGGTCCGGAGAACGAAGCTCCAAACAGGAAGTCGTTCCAGATATTGGTGAACTGCCAGATGACGGAGACGACGATGATCGGCCCGGAGGATGGCAGCAGGATACGCCGGAAAATCTGGAAGAAGCTCGCCCCGTCGATCTGCGCAGCACGGACCAGCTCGGTCGGAAACGCCTCATAATAATTGCGGAAATAAAGCGTCGTGAAGCCGAGGCCGTAGATGATGTGGACGAGGATCAGCCCCCAGATCGTGCCGGCAATACCGAAGAGGCCGAGGATGCGCGCCATCGGGATCAGCACGATCTGGAACGGGATGAAGCAGGAGAGCAGCAGCATGCCGAAGAAGAATTCCGCGCCGCGGAAGCGCCACTTCGTCAGTACATAGCCGTTCAGTGCGCCGACAATGGTGGAGATGGCGACGGCGGGCACGACCATCAGGATCGAATTGATGAAAAAGGGCCTCAATCCCGTCGGCTGCACGCCGATCTGCGCCGTCGACCAGGCGGAAATCCATGGTTCGATCGTCCAGGTCTGCGGCAGGTTCAGCATGCCGCCCTGGCGGATCTCTTCGAGCGGCTTGAAGGAATTGACCAGCATCACGTAGAGCGGCAACATGTAATAGACGGCAAACAGGATCAGCGCCACATAGATCAGTGCACGCGTCAGCTTCCCGTGCGAGATGGCGTTTTGCGGATTGGGGTTGCTCATGCGCGTTTCCCTCCGCCGATTTCCGAATAGAGATAGGGGATGATGATGGCGAAGATCATCGCCAGCATGATGATCGCCGACGAGGCGCCTATGCCCATCAGGTTGCGGGTGAACGTGTAGGAATACATGAAGGTGGCCGGCAGCTCGGTCGCCTGCCCCGGTCCGCCGCCGGTCAGCGCGATGATCAGGTCATAGGCCTTGATGGCAAGGTGGGCGAGTACGACGAAAGCCGAGAGGAATACCGGCCGCATCAGTGGAATGATGATGCGGCGATAGGTGGTAACCGCCGACGCGCCATCGATCTGCGCCGCCTTGATGATCTCGTTGTCGACACCGCGAAGGCCAGCGAGGAACATCGCCATGACGAAGCCCGAGGACTGCCAGACCGCGGCGATGACGACACAATAGATCGCCATCTTCGAATCCTTGATCCAGGTGAAGGAAAAACTGTCCCATCCCCAGAGGCGCATGGTGTTCTCGAGCCCGATGCCGGGATCGAGGAACCATTTCCACGCCGTCCCCGTGACGATGAAGGACAGCGCCATCGGATAGAGATAGATCGGCCTCAGCAGCCCTTCGGCGCGGATCTTCTGGTCGAGCAGGATCGCCAAAGCGAGGCCAAGCACCGAGCAGATGACGATATAAAGCGAAGCGAAGATGCCGAGATTGGTAATCGCCCGCCACCAGTGCGGCAGCGCCCAGAGCTTGCTGTAGTTGGCAAAGCCGATGATATTGTAGGACGGCAGCATCTTGCTGTCGGTCAGCGACAAAAAGCCCGTATAGGCGATGAAGCCATATACGAAAATCAGAATGACGACGAAGCTCGGGGCCAGCACCAGCTTGGGTAACAGCTCCTGCATTCGGCTGCGACTGTTCATGGTCGAACACCAACTCTTATAGCTTGACTATTTGCCTACGGAGCAAGTCAGGCCCCTCACCCTAGCCCTCTCCCCGCTCGCAGGGAGAGGGAACGAACCCGTGTTCCCTCGTTTCCAAAGAGATCGAGGGACGACGGGAGGTACGTCTATCCCCTTCTCCCCGTCCTGAGCCTGTCGAAGGGGCGGGGAGAAGGTGGCCGACAGGCCGGATGAGGGGCGTTCCTTGCTCCGTAGCGACTACTTCGCAGCAGCGACCGCGGAGACGAGTTCCTTGACCGCATCGTCAGACGAAAGATCGCCGTTGAATTCGCGGGTCACGACATCGTAGATCGCGTTCTTGACCGCGGCCGGATTCGCATGGCCATGGGCCATGGAGCCCATCAGCGTGCCGTTCTTGTTGGCTTCGGCCAGGTCCTTGATCGCCTTCTTGCCGCAATCGTCGAAAGCGCTGTCCGGAACGTCGGTGCGGGCAGGAACCGAGCCCTTGACGACGTTAAAGGCCGACTGGAAGGTCGGGCTTTCGATCGAGGACGCCATCTGCATCTGCGCCGGGATCTTGTCGGCGGAGACCTTGAACATAGCGAACTGGTCGGAGTTGAAGGTCACCGAGCCCTGCGTTCCCGGGTAGCGGATGCAGACGAAATCCTTGCCGGGCACTTTCTTCGCCTTCAGGAACTCGCCCTTGGCCCAGTCGCCCATGAACTGCAGGCCGGCCTTGCCTTCGATGACCATGCCGGAGGCGAGATTCCAGTCGCGGCCGGAAAAATTATCGTCGACATAGGAGCGCAGCTTCGTCATGCGGTCGAAGGCTTCCTTCATCTTCGGGCTGCCGAGCGTATCGGGATCGAGATCGATGAAGGCCTTCTTGTAGAAGTCGTTGCCGAGCGAGAGCACGACGGCGTCGAAGATCGTCGCATCCTGCCAGGCCTGGCCGCCATGGGCGATCGGCGTGATGCCTTGCTTCTTGAAGTTGTCGAGCAGCGCGATCAGCTCGTCCCAATTGGTCGGCGCCTTGCCGCCGGCCTTGTCGAGCGCCTCCTTGTTGATCCACACCCAGTTGGTGGAGTGGACGTTCACAGGCGCGGCGATCCAGTGGCCGTCATATTTGGAGAACTGCTGCAGGGCGGTCGGGACGACCTTGTCCCAGCCTTCCTTGTTGGCGACCTCATCGAGATTGCCGAGCGAACCTTCCTTGGCCCAGTCGACAATGTCGAAGCCGAGCATCTGCACGGCGGTCGGCGGGTTACCGCCGGTGACGCGGGCGCGCAGCACGGTCATGGCTTCGGTACCGCCCCCGCCGGCGACCGGCATGTCGACCCAGCCGATGCCCTTCGATTCCAAGTCCTTTTTCAGGACTTCCAGCGCCGCCGCCTCGCCGCCTGAGGTCCACCAATGCAGGACTTCGACGCTTTCGGTGGCGCGCGCCATTGTTGCGGTACCCGTCATTAGAAAGGCAGCCGCCGCCACCGATGTCATCAACTTACGCATATTTTCCTCCCGGTTTTAGACACTTGAGCAGCAAGACCTCCTCCCGCTGCTCCCCCTGTTCTGCGCTCCCTCGCGAAGAACAAATCCTCCACGGCCTCCCAGCCATGGGCATGCACGAAAAACGTCACATCCCGCGTTGCGCCAAGCGTTCACAACCATTACTGGCTGAACCTGTCAGCTGTCCACTCGGGCGCATTCATCTCACCTCGGCATCCACCAGCCGGTGCGCCGGCCGATATGCATGTTGAGCGTTTTGGTCTCGGTGTAGTCTTCCACCGCATGTCGGCCGAGCTCGCGCCCGAGCCCTGATTGACGATAGCCGCCGAAGGGCAGTTCGGCTGCGCCATCCATGAAGGTGTTCATCCAGATCGTGCCGGCCCGCACCCGCCGCCCGATCGTCATGCATGTGTCGAAATCGCGGCTCCAGACACCGGCGGAAAGGCCGTAGTCGACGGAATTGGCAATGCGGATCGCATCTTCGGTTGTCTCAAACATCAGCACCGAAAGCACTGGCCCGAACACCTCCTCCTTCGCCACCGCCATCTCCGGTTTGACGTCGGCGAGAACGGTCGGCGCCATGTATTGGCCGAAGCCGAAATCGATCTGGCTGCCGCCATGTGCCACCGTCGCGCCGCTCTTTGCGGCGCCCGAGACATAGCCTTGAATCTTCTGCAGATGCTGCGGCGTGATGATCGCGCCGACTTGCGTTGAAGGATCGAGCGGATCGCCAACCTTTACCTTTTCCGACAGGCTGGCGATACGCGCTGTAACATCCCCTGCGATATCGCGATGGACGATCAGCCGCGAGCCGGCATTGCAGCATTCGCCGGCGTTGAAATAGGCGCCGAACACTGCGGCATCGACGAACTCGTCGAGATTGGCGTCGGGAAAGACGATCTGCGGGTTCTTGCCGCCGAGTTCAAGCGAAACCTTCTTCAGCGTCTGCGCCGCATTCGCCATGGTTAGCCGCCCGACGCCCGTCGACCCGGTGAAGGAGATCATGTCGACATCCGGATGGCTGGTCATCGACGCGCCGACATCGGCACCCATGCCGACCAGGATGTTGACGACGCCGGCCGGCACACCGGCCTCCATCAGGATTTCGCCGAGCACCAGCGTTGAACCCGACGTCAGTTCGGACGGCTTGACCACAGCCGTGCAGCCTGCGGCAAGCGCAAAAGGTAACTTCTGACTGACGATCAGGAATGGGAAATTCCAGGGCGTGATGATCGAGACGACCCCAATTGCCTCGCGCAACACGACACCCATCATGCCGTCGCCGAGCGTATTGTAACTCTCGCCGTGCAGATCGCGGGCGAGAGCAGCGGCGTAGCGCCAGATATCGACGGAGCCGGCGATCTCGCTGCGCACCTGGGTGATCGGCTTGCCGGCCTCGATCGCATCGAGATAGGCGAGTTCCTCGGCCCGCACCGAGATCATGTCGGCGGCTTTCAGGAGGATGTTGGAGCGTTCCGCCGCCGTCATGCGCGGCCAGGGACCATGGTCGAACGCCCCGCGCGCGGCGGCGATTGCCCGATGCACATCGTCCTTGGTCGCGGATTTATAGCGGCTGACAGTGACTCCATGGCTCGGCGCTACGCGGTCGATCGTGCCGGTCTCGACGCCTTCGACCCATTTGCCGTCGATCAGCATCTTGAATTCGCGCACCTTTACGTCGGGAAGCGCCTGTGGCTTCACAAGGACCGTCATCACCATTCCCCCTTGAATTCGGCGGCGCGTTTGCCGGCAAAGGCCGCAACGCCCTCCTTGAGGTCGCCGGTTTTGGCGACCAGGATCGATCCCAGCGCCTCGACGGCTGACCCATTATCCTCGCCATTGGCCGAAGCGATCATCAGCTTCGCAATCTCCAGCGCCGCCGGTCCGCGCATGGCGATGCGCGCCGCGTAATCCCTCGCGGCAGCAAGCGCCGTTCCCGTTTCGACGACGGCATCCACTAGACCGTAACCATGCGCTTCCTCGGCGGAAAACATCTCTCCGCCCAGCACCATGCGACGCACGATCTGCGCACCGAACCGCTTGGTAAGCCGCTGCGTACCAGACCAACCGGGCACCATGCCGAGGCTTGTCTCCGGTAGGCCGATCCTGATCTGGCTTTCCGCAATGCGGATGTCAGCTGCGGCCGCCAGCTCCAGCCCGCCGCCAAGCGCATGACCATTCAATGCGGCGATCACCGGCATGCGGAGCGTTGCCAGCCGCTCGAAGACACGATGGCCGAAGCGCACCCAGGCATGACCGAACTCGTTGGCCGCCATACCATCCCAGGCTTTGATGTCGCCGCCGGCCGAAAAGGCCTTGCCTTCGCCGGTCAGGATTGCGACACGCACGGAACCGTTCGCCTCGACTTCGTCACAGGCTGCCGCCAGCGCCTTCAGCATCTCGATATCGAACGCGTTGAGCTTTTCCGGCCGCGAGACCGTGATCGTCGCGACGGAGCTTTCAACGGATACCTTGACCTCACCCATGGCCCGCTCCTCCCAGAACACGCCTGGCCTTGGCAGGTAGTGTCAGACCAACGGGCGCTTCATGGAACAGAGCCGCATCCATCACCTTCAGCCGGTCGGAAACGAGCAGCGGGAATTCCGACTGATCGAGAATATGCGCCTCCAAATCGACGCCGGGCGCAATCTCCGTCAGCAGCAGGCCATCCGGCGTCAACTTCATCACGCAGCGTTCGGTGACATAGGTGATATCCTGCCCCTGTGCGATGCCGCGCGGGCCGGAGAAGGTGACGTGTTCGACCGCATTCACCAGCTTCTTCAGCTTGCCTTCCTTCTCGATGACGAGCCGGCCCTCCCCGACGCCGAGCTTCGCGCCGGCATTGAACATGCCGGAGAAGACGATCTTCTTCGCCCGCGCCGTAATGTCGACAAAGCCACCGGCGCCGGCCGTCACATGCGGCCGGAAGCTGAGCCTGGAAACATTGACCGAACCGTCGCGGCCGATCTCCAGGAAGGAAAGAAGCGAAGCGTCGAAACCGGCACCCTGGAAATAGGTGAACTGATAGGGCGACGGCATGAAGGCATCGGCATTGGACGCGCAGCCGAAGGCAAAATCGAGCAGCGGCACGCCGCCGACCGCTCCCTGCTCGATCACCCAGGTGACCGCGCCATGCAACCCTTCTTCCATCAGGATACGCGGCACATTGGCCGAAATGCCGAAGCCGAGATTGACGGCACTGCCGGATTGCAACTCCTGCGCCACCCGCCGGGCGATGACCTTCTGGATATTGAATTCCGGCACGCGGAAGCTGTCGAGCGGCCGAAAGATCTCGCCCGAGATCGCCGGATCGTAAAGCGTCTGAGTCGTCTGTTTCTGATCCGGGTCGACCACGATATAGTCGACCAGAACTCCTGGAATGCGTACGTCATGCGGTTTCAGCGAGCCTTCCTTGGCAAGACGCTTGACCTGGGCAATGACGATGCCGCCATTGTTGCGGGCGGCAAGCGCCTGGTCGAGCCCGCCGAGATAGGCGCCTTCGTGCTCATAGGTGAGATTGCCGCGCTCGTCGGTGGTGGTTGCCCGGATGATAGCCACCTGCGGCGCGATCGCCTTGAAATAGAGCCAGTCTTCACCCTCGAAGCGGATTCGCTTCACCACCGGCTCAGCCTCGGCGGCCGCATTCATGGCGCAACCCTCGCGTTCCGGGTCGACGAAGGTGTCGAGACCGACCTTGGTCAACACGCCGGGACGCTTGGCGGCCGCTTCGCGATGCATGTCGAAGAGAATGCCCGAGGGGATATTGTAGGCCGCCACCTCGTTGCCGCCGATCATCTGCCAGATCAGTGGCGGTTCGGAGCTCGAAGGGCCGGAGGGATAGGAGCCGCCGATGATCTTTTTCAGCAGACCTTTCTTGGCGATATGATCAACGCCCTTGATGCCGCTCATGTCGCCCGCCGCGATCGGATGCAGCGTCGTCAGATCGCGCGGATGGCCCGTCGTCTCGAAACGCTCGCCGATCGCCTTCAGCATCAGGTCCGGGCAGCCGAGACCGCTTGAGGATGAGACGGAGACGATGGCACGATCGGGGATCAGGGCGGCCGCCTCCGCAGGAGTGATATGCTTGTTCATCGCGGCGCTCAAAGTCCAGGTTCGATCTTGGCAGCTCCGCCGGTCGCGGCCGATTTGACGACGGCCAGGCCCGTCGCCAGCGACCACACGCCGTCCTCGCCGGTGGCTGACGGTTTTCCCCGTCCTTCGATCGCGGCATGAAAGGCGGCAAGCGCCGTCTCATAGAGATTGTGATGATGAAGCGGCAGCTCCGTCTCACCATCCCTGTTGCGCAGGAAGACGTGGCCGATAGGCTGCTGCGTCATGACATTGCGGCCGATCAGCGAACCGTCCGTGCCATGCACCTCGAAGCCGGTCTCCGCATATTTCGTGGTGAAGCCGTCGTGAAACTGCGCGATGACGCCGGATTTGAAGCGCAAGGCGCCCATAACGGCATCTTCAAGCCCGGCCTTGCTCATGCCGCCGCTCTGGCCAAGCGCGATCGCTTCCACCGGATCGTCGTTCAGCACGAAGCGCAGGGTGTCGGCGTCATGAACGGTGATATCGAGAATGACACCACCGCCCGCTTGCGGCTTGTCTAGGCGCCAGCCCTGCAAATGTGGTGGCAGATAGACGGCATGGAAAACACGGGCGCTTAGCGGCTTGCCGATGCGACCGGCCGCGATTGCCTCCCGCATCGCACGGTGGCTGGCGGCATTGCGCAGGTGATGGTTGGTGCCCATGACCACGCCGGCACCCTTCGCCGCCTGCACCATGAGCCTCGCATCTTCCAGCGTCAGCGCCAGCGGCTTTTCGCAAAGCACATGCTTGCCGGCCTTCACCGCCGCCAAGGTCTGGTCGCGATGCAATTCGTTGGTCGTCGAGATATAAACCGCATCGACATCCGGATCGCTGACGAGGTCGGCGAGATCCGTCACCGATTGGGCAATGCCGTTCTCGGCCGCATAGGCCCGGCCACGCTCCGCATCCGTGCTCATGACGGAGACGACGTCGCCGCCGGTTGCACGAATGGCGCCGATCATCCATTCACGGGCAATCGTGCTTGCTCCGATCAGGCCCCATTTTACACCTCCACTTGTCATGACACGGCCCTCCTTGCCGTTGTGTCCAACCCAGCTCCGGAGCTCTGGCGCACCACCAACCGCACAGCGCTGACGATCGCTTCCGCCTCCACCTTGCCGGAATTGACCTGCTTCAGGAGCAACTGTGCCGCCCGCCGGCCCATACCCTGCGGATCGACGGAAATCGTCGTCAGCGCCGGCACTGCACTCTCGGCCTCGATCACATCATCGAAACCGACCACTGCGAAATCGACGCCCGGCTCAAGCCGCCGTGCCCTCAGACCGTCGCATACGCCGAAGGCGACCGCATCGTTGAAACACACGGCCGCTGTCGGCTTATGAGCAAGCAGCATGGCGCGGCCGACCGCTTCGACGCCGCCGGCCCGTGACGGTGCGGTGGCAACGACGAGGTCGTCGTCAAAAGCTATCTCCGCCTTGGCCAGCGCCTCGCGATAGCCGCCGAGCCGTTCGGCAAAAACCGCGGTGTTGGCAAAACCGCCCATGAAAGCGATGCGGCGGTGGCCAAGACCGGCCAGATGCTCGACCGCCGCCGATGCGCCGGCAAAATTGTCCGACACCAGCGAAGAGACCTTTGCGCCGGGAATATTGCGCACCACGATCACGACTGGAATGCCGGCATTGGTGAGCGGCTTGAAATCGGCCGCTTCCGTGCCCCGCGCAGGCGAGACGATCAGACCGGAAATGCCATGCTCGCGCATCGAGGCGACGACCTCACGCTGCCGGTCTACGCTCTCGCCGGTATTGGACAGGAATTGCACATAGCCGGCCGACTGCACAACCATATCGACACCAACGGCGAGCTCGGCAAAGAAGCTGTTGGTGAGATCGTTGACGACGATGCCGACAATCTTCGACTTCGCCTGCCGCAGGTTGGCGGCGCCGCGATTGTAGACGTAGCCGAGCTCGCGGATCACAACATTGACCTTGGCCCGCGTCGCCTCGTTGACCAGCGAGCTGCCCTGCAGAACGAGAGACACGGTCGACTTCGACACGCCGGCGGCATGCGCAATATCGATGACCGTGACGCGTCCCTTGCTCATCCGTCTCCCTGCGGGCTTTAAATCCTTTTGTTGAGGTGATTATTTGGAACGTTCCAAATTTTGTCAAGTCCATAATGGACGCCGCGATGAGAACGCTTGTCGGCTCGGCAAATGCGAGGCCCTTTCTCGTCCTTGGCGGGCGAGAAAGCAATTTCATTGGTTTAGGAATTGCGATATCCGAATCTCAACAAGCTCAAAAGCTTAGCGCAATTTCTAACCATTGAAATTGCAGGAGAATTTATCTGTATCTTGCACCGGTATGCCGGGAATTGGTAGCGTCTTCACCTACCCCCGCTCTTGTAAAAACTAAGAATTATGCGAGGCACGAGCCTTCGCCTAGTCCCAAGTTTTTACTTTCTCGCCCGCCAAGGGCGAGATAGAGCTCCGCCTCACCGATGAATCTCCCATACTTCACATCGAACAGATCGAAGCCTTTATATTTGGAACGTTCTAAATCAATGCCTTCCCTAGCATGCAGAAACGCCCAGCAACCGAACGGGTTACCGGGCGTCCCATGGAAACGAAAATATAAGAACCGCAGGCTTTATTTATTCAACTGCGCTTGCAGCTTGTTGACGTCCTCGGTCGACATCTCTCCATCCGTCGTCACCTTGCCGCCCACGATCTTCCAGAGACGGAACGGGCCGGTGATGTCGCCGTATTTGTCGAAGGCGACCGGGCCGATGACGCCCTCATAGCGGATCGGCTTACCATCCTTGATCAGGCCGAGCGCCTTGGCGAACTCATCCTTGCCGGCATAGATCGGCGTGCCCTTGGGATCGACCGCCTTGAACATCGCATCCTTGATCTTGGCCGGATCGTCCGAGCCTGCAATCGCGATGGCGAGGCCGACGATGGCACCGGCGTCATAGGAACGGTCAGCCGCCGGATTGGAGGGTTCGATTCCCGAGAAATCCTTGTAGTTCTTCATGAAATAGTCGGTCGAAGCGGTCGGGCTGGTGCCGGAGGAGGTGCCATAGGCATCCTTGAGGTAGTCGGCGCCGACCGAGTCGATGAAATCTGGGCTGTTCATGCCGTCGTTGAGCAGGAATTTCTGCACGCCTCCCTGCGAAATCCAAGTACGGGCGATGGTTGCGCCATCGACCGGCGTGCTGACGAGATAAAGACCGTCCGGATTGCCAGCCATGGCGGCGGTGACTTCCGAGGCATAGCTCGACTGCTTTTCGTTATAAGGCGTGTCGGACACGATCGTGCCGCCAAGCGCTTTATAGGCGCGAGAGAACTCCGCCACCATGTTGACGCCAAAGTCGTTGTTGACGTGGATGACCGCAAGCTTCTTGAAGCCCTTGTCGATCGCGTATTTCGCGGCCGCTACACCCTGCAGCGCGTCCGAAGTGATGGTGCGGAAGAAGATGCCGTTGGTCTTGCCGTCACGACCGAGCGCCGTCAGCGTCGGCGAGGACGAGGCCGGCGACACCTGCACGATCTTGGCCGGCGCGGTGACCGAGGTCAGGATCGGAATCGAGACCGACGAGATGATGCCGCCGATGATGACGGGCACCTTCTTCACCTGCACGAGCTGGGTCGCGGCATCTACGGCGACATTGCCCTGGCTCTGGCTGTCGCGCGTGTCGGTCACCAGATCGCAGCCGCGTACACCGCCGGCGGCGTTGATGTCGCGGAAGGCCATCTCGACCGATTTCGCGCCCGCCTGGCCATATTCGCCGGCAGGCCCCGTCAGCTCCATGACCAGCCCGACGGTGATCTTGCAGTCTGCCGCATTGGCAACGCCTGCCGCAGCAAGGAGTGCCAGAGCGGTGGTGAGTTGAAATATCGTCTTTTTCATCTTTGTTCCCCTTGTTAGGTACACGACTTCTATTTCAGTGGTTGGCCTGTTTCGTCTCAGGCGCCTGCAGCCAGGTTTCATGCAGATGCCGCCATTCGACGCCGTTCGGCATCGATGAATTCTCGCTAAAAAGCGCGCTCGCCCGCCGCCAGGTCCAGACGCCGGCTCGGCACTGTGCCTCGACATAGGTCACGACGATGATGCCGGCGGCCTCCCAGCCAGGCGTGACATCATCGATCTCGATCACGAAATCACCGTGAAAACAGCTTCGGTTGGCCCGGACATGGCTGATGATGGAATCGCGCTCGATAATGCGCCCATCGTCCGGCGTGACGATGCGAAAGCCCTCGCCCAAGACTTTCTCGAACCGGCTGAAATCCGTCGGGTGGGAGTCGGCTGCGTTATACCAGTCGGCGAAATAGCGATGCAGGTCGATGATTTCGGCCTTGGCGCGATCGAAGAGGGATGGGCTCGTGCTCATTTTTTCCCCGCGTTCAGATTGTAATGCATGATTGAGCCATGCCGCCCCGTGCGGTCGCGCTCCAGCGTGTAGACATCGCCGAGCAGGCCGTTGCTCTCAGCGATGATCGCGGCAATCTGAGACCGCTCCTCCGCTGTGAGCGCAATATCCATGATTTTCGCATTGGTAAGCGCATGTGCCTGATTGCGGGCGCCGACAATGACAGCAGCCACTTGCGGCTGTTCCAGCACCCAGGCACTTGCAATGGTGGCAATATCGACGCCATGGCAGTCGCCGATGGTCTTCAGCGTTCGGAGCAGCGACTGGAACGGGTCCCAGCCGCCGAAATCGTCGATGATCAGCTTGTATTTGACCAGCGAGCGGTTCTCGAGCGGCATCTCCGGCTCCGGCTGCCCAAGCCATCTGTCGCTGAGGAATCCGCCTGCGACGGAGCCGTAGCAGAGGAAGCGGACATTGTTGTCGGCCGCAAGTGCTGCCAGACTGTTCGCGGGCCTCTGATCAAGCACGGAATATTGCAGTTGCTGGCTGACTAGGGGAATACCGGCTTTCAGGATTTCGGCGATGTGCGGTGTATCGAAATTCGTCGTACCGACATTGCGGACCTTACCCTCCCGCCGCATCTCGTCCAGCCAGCCGAGCGCGTCGAGATAACCGGGCAGCGCATAATCCCACCAGTGAAACTGCACAAGGTCCAGCCGCTCCGTTTTCAGCCGCCGCAGCGATTGCTCCACGATGCCTCTGATGTAGTCTCGGCTGATGCGCGACAGCATTTCGAGATCGGGCACAAGCTTGGTGTGCACCTTCATCTTGGCGGCGACATCGAGCCCACGCTCCTTGGCAAGCCGCAGGCGGGCAGCACCGATCAGCTCTTCGACGCCGGTATAGATATCGGCGCAATCGTAGGTGATGATGCCCGCGTCGAAAGCGGCGATGAGGTCGGTCACAGCCTGCGCGCGGTCGATCGCTCCATGGCCGCCGGCCAATTGCCAGCCGCCGCGGATGACGCGGGAGATCGCATAGCCGGGGCTGAGTTCGAAGGTCTTGGCATTCATCTACTTAGTCTCCTCAGGCAACGGCACCGCCGTTGTCTCTGCGTGGCTAAACCGCCGCTTGCCTGTTCTGACGATCCGCAAACGGCTCGCGCAGTTGGGGTCCGGACAGGCGATCTCGGCATCCGACGTCATCCAGTCGTTCTTGTGGGTGGGCCGCTGCTTGGCCGCGAGCAGCGGCAATACGGCGGAGATGGAATAGATGGAGAAACCCTGCCCTGGCGGCAGCGAAAGCATTTCGCCCTTGAGCTCGAAATAGTCACCCTCCTTGGCGCCGCAATAGATCGGCCTGCCCTCGGGGATGACGGCTTCGACACGCAGGTCGAACAACTCGAAGGAATCGTCTGATGCGCTCATCTCACGCCTCCGTGATGCCAGCGAATGTCACGTCGCAGGCGCCGTTGCGGCGGATGATGCCGCAGGCGGCCGCGAAATGCTCGCGCTCTTCGGGGCGTACCTGTGCAACGACGCTGCCCGGCAGCCAGCCGATCGGAAACAACAGCCGCGCGCCCTGCCCATAGAACAGGCCGATATCGAAGATCGGTTTGGGGCTGCCACCCCAGACACGCGCCGGCACATAGCTCAGCACGATATCGCCCGGCTGCGGCGTCAGCGTCGCGTTTTCCGCCGGGAGTGGATTTGCCCATTCCTGGCCGACAAGATGATCCGGCGGAATCGGGCAGGAAATCTCCGGTCCCGTCCACATGGCATGGATACCGGGCACGAGGCGCGGCTCGGCCAGATAGGCCCAAAGGAACCCCGCATTATCCGGCGCCTTGCCGTCGAGCAGCACGGCTGTGACGGAAAGCGCGGAACGGGGCTCGGTGATGCGGATGGCGCGCGTACTCATGACGTACCTTTGTTTGCCGCTTCGGCTTGCAGCTTGTTGCGGAGGAAATTGAAAGGCCGGCTGATGTCGGCGATCAGCGCTTCGCGGGCAGCCGTGGCATCCTGAGCCGAAAGTGCTGCCACTACGCTGCGATGGAAATGCGCCGTATCGACCTCGCCGGCCTCGGAGAAGGCGTAGATCGCCACGCGGATGCAAGGGCCGGATTGCAGCCATAAGCTCTCGATCATCGGGATCAGCACGGCCGAGCCACAAGCACGATAGATTTCGAAATGGAAGCTCTGGTTCAGAGTGACCTCGCGGTCGACATCCTTCTTTTGCTTCAGCGCCCGCATCTCGTCCCACTCGCCGAGCATGCTCTCGATGACGGAAATTTGGCGAGGGCTCATCCGCGTCGCCGCCAGTGCAATCGCCTCACCTTCGATCAGGATGCGAGCGCGCAACAGGTCGTCGATACGATCGAGGGTAATCGGCGGGACGCGGACGGAGCGATTGGGCAGCGCCTCCAGCGCCTTTTCCGTGATCAGCCGGCCCAGCGCCTCGCGCACCGGCATGGTGCTGGTCATCAGCGCATCGGCAAGACCGCGAATGGTGAGCACCTGGCTCGGCTCGAACAGGCCGCCGATCAATGCCCGACGAAGCTCCAGATAGACGCGATCCTGCACGGTCTCGCGGCCGACCGGCGCGAGCTGAGCGGCAATGGGGTGGTTGCTTTTCACGACGGCGGACTTTTGCATGGCCTCCCCGCTTTTGACTTGCAGAGGCGATTAAAGCCGATTAGCGTGATCAATACAAGTGTGATCACAAATCAAAAATCAGAAGGTGGCAACGACCGTCTTCGGCCAGAGGGATCCATGAGTGCATTGAACGAACGGCTGGAAGAAGATACCCCGACACCCGTTCTCACAGCCAAAAACGTGGTGCGGCGCTTCGGCGGGGTTACCGCTGTCAACGACGTGTCCTTCGATGTCCGGCGCGGTGAAATCCTCGGTCTGATCGGCCCGAACGGCGCCGGCAAGACGACCATGTTCGATCTGCTTGCCGGCAGCGTCCAGCCGAGCAGCGGCGAAATCATGTTGAACGGCGCGGCTGTATCCGGCGAAGCCGCACACCGTCGCATCGGCCGCGGTCTGGGCCGCACCTTTCAGATCCCCCGCCCCTTTCCGAACCTGACGCTGCTCGACAATGTCATGCTGGCCGCGCAATCCCAGGCAGGCGAAGGACTGCTGGCAAACTTCCTGAAACCCTGGCGGGTCAAAGCAGAGGAGAAAGCTGCCCACGACAAGGCGGCGGAGCTGCTGGAGCTCGTCAACCTGTCGCGGCTGGCGCATGAACCCGCCCGCGTGCTCTCCGGCGGCCAGCGTAAGCTGCTGGAGCTTGCCCGCGTCATGATGGCCGATCCCGCCATCATCCTGCTTGACGAGCCGGCGGCCGGCGTCAACGCGACGCTGCTCGAAGTCATCATCGATCGTATTCGGGACATCAACGCCCGCGGTATCACCTTCCTGCTGATCGAGCACAATATCGACATGGTGACCCGCCTCTGCCACCGCGTCCTCGTCATGGCGAGCGGCCAATTGCTTTGCGAAGGCACAGCCGATGAAGTGGCGCGCGATCCCAGGGTCATCGAAGCCTATCTCGGAGGTGCGGCATGAGCGAAACCGCCCTCCTTGTCCGCGACCTCATTGCCGGCTACGAGCCCGGCGTGCCGATCGTTCGCGGCGCGTCGATCAACGTCCATCAAGGCGAGATCGTCGTCGTCCTCGGCCCGAACGGCGCCGGAAAATCGAGCTTCATCAAGGCGATCGCTGGGCTCGTACCGGTCTCCGGCGGCACGGTCTTGCTGGATGGCAGGGATATCACCGCCGCGCCCGCCCATACCATGGTCCGCCTCGGTCTCGCCTTCGTGCCACAGACGGAAAATGTCTTTCCACTGATGTCGGTCGAGGACAATCTGAAAGTAGCATGCGGCATCCTGAAGCCACGCGAGATCCCTGGTCGTATCGCGGAGATGTATGCGACCTTCCCCGATCTCGCCCGCCACCGCCGCATTGCTGCCGGCAACCTGTCCGGTGGTCAGCGGCAGATGCTGGCGGTCGCCCGCGCCCTGATCGTGCATCCGAAGGTGCTGGTGCTGGACGAACCTTCGGCTGGTCTGTCGCCGAAATTCGTTTCAATGGTCTTCGAGATGCTGACCGAGATCCGCAAAGGGGGCGTCACCATCCTATTGGTCGAGCAGAATGCCAAGGCAGCGCTTGCGATCGGCGACCGCGCTTACGTTCTCGTCGAAGGTAAGGACCGGCATGAGGGCGTCGCTTCCGAACTCTGGAACGACCCCGTCGTCGCCGAACTCTATCTCGGCCAGCGGCCAGCACACACCAAGTCGGGAGGTGCGGCATGAGCCTGCAATTCATTGTCGACGGGCTGCTGACCGGCTCGATGGTCGGCCTTGGAGCCATCGGGGTGACGCTCACCTATTCGATCCTGCGCTTCTCCAACTTCGCCCATGGCGACCTCATGGCCTGGGGCACCTATGCGACGCTTGCCGTCGTCAGTGCCATCGGGGCGATGTTCGGTAAGATCGCCCCGATCGGCCCGCTCTCTTTCGGGTGGCCGCTGATCGTCGCGGTCGTCATCGCGATGGGACTGACCGGCCTGTTGGCGCTGCTCCTTGACATGGTTCTCTTCGCTCGCCTTCGGGCCAAGGGTCAGGCGATCATCGTCGTCATGGCGAGCTTCGGTGCCTCGATGGCGCTGCGCAGTCTCCTGGAATTCCTCTTCACGTCGCGGCCGACCTATTTCAGCCGCGCCATCCAGATCGCCATGCCCGTTGGCTTCGGTATCCGCATCACCCCCGATCAGATCGTGCTGCTGCTGGTAACCGCGATCCTGGTTTTCGGCGTGCATCTATTGATCACGCGGACGCAGACGGGCCGCTCGATGCAGGCGCTGAGCCAGAACCCGGCCCTTGCCCGGGTCGTCGGCATCGATGTCGCCAAGGTCGTACGCGTCACCTGGCTGGTCGGCGGGGCGCTTGCTTGTGTCGCCGGCGTCATGATCGGCATTCTCGTTCAGATCCGCCCGCTAATGGGCTTCGACATGCTGCTGCCGATGTTCGCCGCCGCGATTCTCGGCGGCATCGGCAGTGTGCCCGGCGCCGTTCTCGGCGGACTGATCATCGGCCTTGCCGAAGCCGGTGCTGTGCAGTTGATCGGCGCGGAATGGCGCGCCGCCGTCTCCTTCATCATCCTGATGGCGGTGCTGTTCGTCCGGCCGATCGGCCTCTTCGGAGTGAAGGAACGATGATGGATCTTGTCGGCTACGGCGCATTCTTCCTGACCACGGCGCTGATCTTTTCGTTAATCACCCTCGGACTGAACCTGCAATGGGGCCTGACCGGCCTCTTCAACGTCGGCCTCGCCGGCTTCGTCGCCATCGGCGCCTATACCTCGGCACTGCTGACGACGCCGGACACCGCCGGCCGCTTCGGTGGTTTCGACATGCCGATCCTGATCGGCTGGCTCGCAGCCATGATGGTCGCCGGCACTGCCGCCGCCGTCACCGGCTTCGCCACGCTCAGGCTGAGGTCCGACTATCTCGCCATCACCACCTTCGGCGTCGCCGTCGTCGTCCAGCTCGTGGCACTGAATGCACAGAGCCTGACCGGCGGCCCCTTCGGCGTCGGTTTCATCCCCCGCCCCTTTGCCACTCTCGCGGAGACTCCGCTGCTCTTCAACCTCTCCAATCTCTCCATCGTCGCCGTGGTGACGCTGGTTGTCTTCCTCGCCCTGGAACATCTCTCGCGCAGTCCCTGGGGACGTGTGCTGAAAGCGCTGCGCGAAGACGAACGTGCCGCGATTTCGCTCGGCAAGAGCGCGCGTTTCTATCGGGTGCAGGCCTTCGCCGTCGGCGGCGCGATCATGGGGCTGGCGGGCGCTGTGCAGGCGCATTTCATCGGCTTCATCGCACCGGACAATTATGTGCCGACGCTGACGTTTCAGGTTTGGGTGATGCTGATTGTCGGCGGCTCCGGCAGCAACAAAGGCGCAGTCATCGGCAGCATCCTCGTCTGGGCGATCTGGGCCGGCTCCGGCGCGCTGACCAGCGTGCTCTTCACGCCGGAACAACAGGCCCGCGCCGCCTCGCTGCAGATCGTCGCCATCGGCGTCATGCTCTGCGTCATTCTGCTCGTCCGCCCGAATGGCCTCTTCGGCGACATGCCCCGCCCCCCGCGCTTCGGCAAGCCGGAGCGGAAACCGGTGGCGGATGAAAGCGGCGCGACGCCATGAGCTATGGTTTTTGTCAGGCGAGTGTGAGTTTGCCGCGCCGTTGTGCATGGCCCCTCACCCTAGCCCTCTCCCCGCAAGGCGGGGAGAGGGGACGATGGAGTAAGATAGCCACGTCCGCAACAGCAGCGCCCCCTCTCCCCGCGTTGGCGGGGAGAGGGTCGAGGTGAGGGGCCATGCACAGAAGTTCCTCATCGGCAAACTTGCCTGGCCATCCCCAAATCTCCCTCTGGCACGCCACCAGCCGCAACCGCAAAGACAGACCGCCACTGGAAACAGATCTCGATGCCGACCTCGCCATTGTCGGCGCTGGTTTTTCCGGCCTTTCGACCGCGCTTCATGCTGCCGAGAAGGGTCTGTCGGTCGTCGTTCTGGAGGCCGAAATCGTCGCCTGGGGGGCGACCGGCCGCAATGCCGGTTTCGTGGTGCCGAACTTCGCCAAGATGGACCCGGACAATATCCTTGCCCTCCTCGGCCCCGAACGTGCCGAGCGTCTCATTCAGATGGCCGCCGGCAGCGCCGATCTGGTCTTCGATCTCGTCAAGCGTCACCATATCGATTGCGATGCATTGCAAAGCGGCTGGATCCAGCCAGCCCATTCGCCGGTAGCTTTCGAGAAGGTCAAATCTCGCGTCGAACAATGGGCAAGCCGCGGACGGCCGGCCGTAATCCTCGATCGGCAGGCGGTTCGAGAAATGACGGGAGCGGATGGTTATTTCGGTGGCTGGACGGACAAATCCGGCGGCGTGCTGGATCCTGTCGGCTATGCGCATGGTCTTGCCATGGCAGCCGAAGCGGCCGGCGCGCGCATCTTCGAACATTCCCCCGTTGGCTCGATCCGGCGCGCAGGCGACGGCTGGGTGCTCGCGACCACAGGCGGAAAAGTCCGGGCCGGCAAAGTCCTGATTGCCACCAATGCCTATGGCGGCCACCTCAATCCGACGCTGGCGCGCACCTATTTCCCGTTGAAGGTCTTCCAGATCGCAACGGAGCCGCTGCCGGCTTCGATACGGCGATGTCTATTGCCCGGCGGCCAATGCGTTTCCGACACACGGCGCAATCTCTTCACCTTCCGCTTCGATGCCGAAAACCGGCTGATCACGGGTGGCATGCATGTCATCGGCCCGGGCGCGGATGAGCGGGTGCCCAGCGCCATCCACCGTCGCCTCGCCCGTCATCTGGATCTCACGGATATTCCGCTGCTTGCCTATCGCTGGTCCGGCATCGCTGCTGTCGAGCCGGATTTCCTGCCGCATCTGGTGGATCTCGGCCCCGGCCTCATTGCCGGCTTTGCCTGCAACGGCCGCGGCATCGCCATGACGACGGCCATGGGCCGCGTGCTGGCCGATTGGGCTGCCGGCACGAAGCCGAATGATCTGCCAATCCCCTTCGCGCCGCCGGCGCCGATCCCATTTCACAGCCTCCTCAAACATGCGCCGAACATGCTGCTTCCGTGGAGCATGCTGCGCGATAGGCTGGATGAACGCGCCGTCACCTGATCCCCAAAAAGGTTGCGCCTGCGGTATCGGCGCAGATACCGCAGGCGCGTCTTGCGTCCCACTAAACCCCCACGAGACGCAATCCTATGACTTTGCTACTCCCGCTCGCCGGTGAAATTCAGCAGGAGCTGGAAGATGTTGACGAAGTTCAGGTAGAGCGACAGTGCACCGAAGACGGCCAGCTTCTGCGACGACTCCTGATCGTAATTCTCGGCATACTGTTCCTTGATGTTCTGCGTATCCCAGGCCGTCAGGCCGACGAAGACGACGATGCCGATGACCGAGATCGCAAACTGCAGTGCGCTCGAACCCAGGAAGATATTCACGACGCTGGCAATGATCACACCGAACAGGCCCATCATCAGGAATGAGCCGATGTTGGAGAGGTCACGCTTGGTCGTATAGCCGTAAAGACTGGTCGCGCCGAACATCGTTGCAGCAATGAAGAAGGTCCGCGCGATGCTGGTGCCGGTGAACACCAGGAAGATCGAAGCGAGCGACAGGCCCATAACGCCACAGAAGGCCCAGAACATCGTCTGCGCCGCGCTCGCCGACATCGACTGGATGCGGAACGAAAAGAACAGTACGAAGGCGAGCGGCGCCAGCATGACGACCCACTTCAGCGGTGTCTGAAAGATCGGCACATAGAGCGCCGGCGTTGTGCCGACGATCAGCGCAACGATACCGGTCACCACAAGGCCGATACCCATGTAGTTGTAGACGCGCAGCATATGCTTGCGCAGACCTTCGTCGAAGAGCGCCTGCGAGCCGGCGGCGGCTCCATAGCCGTATCGCGGATTGGTCGGGTTCATAGTCGTTCTCCTTTAATTTAAACTAATACAAGGTACGGGCGAGCTTTTCGGCCTCGCCGTCGAGTTCGGCAGCCTTGCCGTCGCCAATCAGCGCGTAGGCGACCTCGCCGATCTGCCAATAGGCCGCCTGAACGTCGTCGCGCTTGACATGACCAACCTTTTGGACGGCGAAATTGCCCGGACGGACGGCAAACAGCGACAAGTGCCCGCCTTCGCCGGCATTGACCGTCAATTCGACGCTCGGGCCGAATTCGGACGGATAAATCTGTGCATCGGTGACGTGCCAACCTTCCGGCAGTGTCGGCAGAACGATCGCCGTCGATGCGCGGATGTCTTCCGGATTGTAGGCCGCATGCGTCGGCTGCGACGTCATCGCTTCGCGAACCGCCGTCGCCCGGTAGGCCTGCACGGCATCATCAACGAAGGCAGGCGCCGGAACGGATGCGTTGACTTCGCTCGCGGTAAAGGCGCCGAAGGATGTGTGAGCGATCCAGCCGGCCGCCATCAGCATGGCGACGGCGGCAACCCGCTGGAACGAGCTTAGAACCCGGCCGTAGGCCAGCCCGCGTTCCAGCCGCCGTGCAGCCTCGCGGGTTTCCGCTTTCGCCGCCAGTCCTTCGCCGGCCAGCGCCATACGCAGTTCGCCGCGCATGCTCATATCGGCCATGACCTTGGCAGCAATCTCTGGACGCTCCGAAAGATAGGATTCCACCTCGACCCGACGCGCGACAGTCAGTTCGCCATCAACATAGGCATCGAGATCGGTATCGATGATCGGATCACTTGTCTTCATTGCCACCTCCTTCGATGAGCCGAAGATGCGAAACCGCTCGCGATGCCCCCTCGAAACTCCTTAGGCCGGCACGGGCGCGGGCGATGCGCGACATCAGCGTCCCCACGGGAATGCCGAGTGCCGACGCCGCCTCCTGATAGGAAAGATCCTCGATGGCCACGAGATGCAGCGCCTCGCGCTGCTCTTCCGGCAGACTGAAGAAGGCTTCGCGCACCTGTTTCAGGCGCACAGCATGGTCCTGCGAAGCCGGAAGTGCCGGTTCGAATTCAGCGGCAGCTTCTTCGTGACGACGATTGAGTGAGCGCGTTTGGCGCAACCGATCGATATGGACATTGTGCAGGATCGAGAGCAGCCAGGTGCGCAGGTTCGCACCGCGCCGGAACGAAGACTTCCGTTCATAGGCTTTGACCAGCGCATCATGCACCAGATCTTCCGCCTCATCCGCATTGCGGACGAGCGAACGGGCATAACGTCTCAGCGAACCGAGCTGCCCCAAAACATCGAATGTGCGTCCTTTGCGTTCCATACCCCAATATACGGAAGCCGAGGCGACCTTATTCCAAGGATCGGCAAATATTTTTGCCGATAGCTTACATCAGCACGAAATCCTTCGGTTGCGGCAGCGGCGGCAGATCGGTTTCGCCAAGCGCTTCCCGCAGGTTGATCTCGATTGTATCGGCAAGAGCACCGATTGCGAGCGCATTCGGACGATTGCTGAACGGATCCTCCAATTCGTCCCCCAGCGCATCGAGGCCGAAGAAGGTATAGGCCACGAGGGCGGCGACGAAAGGCGAGCCCCAGCCGAGCGTATCCACGAAACCGAAGGGCAGCAGGAAGCAGAAGAGATAGGCCGTGCGATGCAAAAGCAGCGTATAGCCGAAGGGCAGCGGCGTATTGCGGAGGCGTTCGCAGGCTGCCTGCGCTGCCCCCAAATGGCCGACGTTAGTATCGAGCATCTGGTATTGAATATCCGTAATTCCGCCTCCGGCCCTCAAACGCGCAAGGTCGGCGGACATAAGTCGCAGAAGCAGATCCGGTCGATTTTGAGCCGTGCGGTAGAATTCGACTTCGCCCGGCGTCAGATGATGCAAAACCTTGCTGTCGTCACCGCCCGGCCGCAGATGGCAAACCAGCGCCTGCACGAAGGCCATGCTCAGCCGCAGCAGATTCCGTCGCGCCGCATAACCGGCCTCCCCGGCCGCCTCCAATAGCAGCGTCTGACGAGTGAGGCCACGGACCGTATAGACAAGCTGGCCCCAGTTGCGCCGTCCCTCCCACCAGCGGTCGTAGCAGGCGTTATTGCGAAAGCCGAGAAAGATGGAAAGTGCGATGCCGAGCAGCGCGAAGGGCGAGCCGCTGAACGAGAGGATGACGTTCGGTCGCTCCTCATGCCCCCAGACGATCAGCGTCGACAGCAGGAAGATCACCACGATTTGCGGCAGTATCCGGCGGACAATCGAACCGCGAACGATGAAGAAAAGCTGGAAGAGACCTGGCCGGTCGCGGACGATCATGACGAAGAGCACTCTGATTGATGCCTGGGGAATGGACCAATACACCAGGCATCGGAAGAGTAACGAGCATTTCCTGCAAGGCTGCCGTGATCGGCCAGCATCGCCAGCAGACCCGCAGGATGAACTGCGCTACTTCGCCGAGGCGCTTGCTTCGACCAGAACCGGATCGGCGCGATAGTCCTTCGGGAAAATGCGCTGCAGATTTTTGATCTTCGGCAGATCGTTGATGACGATGTAGGGGTAATCGGGATGTGTCGTCAGGAAGTCCTGATGATAGTCCTCGGCGGCATAGAATTGCCGTGCCGGCTCGATCTTGGTGACAACAGCCCCATCGAAAACCTTGGCGTGATTGAGCTGGTCGATATAGGCCTTTGCGACGCTAGCTTGTTCCGCATTGGTCGGGAAGATTGCCGAACGATATTGCGTGCCGCTATCAGGCCCCTGATAGTTGAGCTCCGTCGGATCGTGAGCGACGGAGAAGTAGATCTGCAGGAGATGCCCATAACTGATCTTGTGCGGATCGAAGACGATGCGCACGGATTCGGCATGCCCCGTATCGCCGGTGCCCACCATCTCGTAGTGAGCCCCATCCTTGTTGCCACCGGCATAGCCTGACGTCGCGCTGATGACGCCGTTGACATGCTGGAACACGCCTTGCACGCCCCAGAAGCAGCCGCCTGCGAGAACGGTGGTCTCCGCGCTGCCGGAACCCGGCTTTTCATCCACGGTCGGCGCCGGGATGACGCGCGCATCTTCGGCCGAGGCTCGGCTGATGAATTGCAACGCGACACCGGCAAGCAGCACCGCGCCGACCGCAAAGGCGGTAGGACGGGCAACACGCGACAATGTCCTGCGGATTATATCTTTCGACGCACCGTTCATGACCATCTCCTCCTGCAGTGATTATAAAATCTCTCGTCACCAGGGGATACGGGAGGACAGCGCTTTTTGTTACACACAGCCGTGTGAAACACCGAAACGTGATGATGCGCCGCAGCGGAATCGCCTGCGAACCCATTAGAACTTGGGAACGATCGCTGCGCTGGCAGGTTAGCAGCGGCAGCAGGCAGGGAGAGTGGAATGGAGCTATCGGGAAAAGTCGCGCTGGTCACCGGCGCAACGTCGGGTATCGGCCTTTCGTTTGGCCTCGCAGGGCGCGGCCATCGGCGTTCTCGGCTGCGGGGCGAATGAGATCAATGGTCTGGCCGAAAGGCAATATACCCTTGAACGACGGTCAGCCCTGCAGCGCAGACGACATCGCCGAAACCGTGTTGTTCCTCGCCTCCGAGCGCTCCCGTCACATCACCGGCACACCGATCTTTATCGACGGCGGTCAGGGTCTGTTGATCTAAGAGACCGTTTGAAAACGCTGTGGCAGCTTGAGGCGACACCTTGTAGGTTCGAACGACACCTTGGAGATTGGAAACATGGCGCTCAAGCGGATGGACAACGTAGGAATCGTCGTCGAAGATCTCGGAGGGACGATTGATTTCTTTCGCGAACTCGGCCTCGAGCTCGAAGGGCGGGCCACGATCGAAGGAGAATGGGCCGGACGCGTCACTGGACTGGGCGATCAGCGTGTCGAGATTGCCATGATGCGCACACCGGACGGCCACAGCCGGCTCGAGCTCTCCCGCTTCCTCACGCCGCCTGTCGTCGCAGATCACCGGAACGCCCCGGTCAACGCCCTAGGCTACCTCCGCGTCATGTTCGCAGTGGACGACATCGACGGGACGCTTGAAAGGCTCCGCACGCGCGGCGCGCAGCTCGTAGGCGAAGTAGTCCAGTATAAAGACGCGTATCGGCTCTGCTACATCCGTGGGCCCGAAGGGCTTCTCATCGGACTCGCCGAGGAACTCACTGAGCGCAATACGAAGACAAATAGCGAAGAGTGACCAATGTCAGCGAGCGCGTGAGGGCGGTCATCTGCTCCGACGGATCAGCCACTGACGTTCTCAAACGGACTCTGAGGTCTCACGATGGAACCGCTCAATAATGCGGCGGCTTGGTGATGGGCGGCGGTACGTCCAGGCTCTGTTCTTCCAGCGTCAGGAAGCGCTCGGTCAGCCGGTCGAGCTTCTGCCGCGTCTGCTCGATCACTTTCCACTGCTCCGCCACTTGATCGGACAGTTCCTCGATCGTCTTGGCCTGATAGGCCACCAGCTCTTCGAGTGCGGTAATGCGGCTTTGTTCGTCTGACATTTCTGTACCCCTTCGGCGGCGATCTATAGCACCTGCAACCCCTGCGTATAGTGTCTTAATGAGGCATATGACGGGCATCGGCGCCATTTGACGATGATGTGACAAAACTGGAAAACAGATGAAAAGACCCGTTACCTAACTGACATCAGGGCCTTCTAAACAGGGCGGCGAGAAGCGCCGGTCTTGAAGGAAACTCCCTCCGCAAGCGCTCTCCTTTTAAGATTTTCGGAGAAGCGCCTTGAAGATCATCCAGATCACCGACACGCATTTCAGCCCGAGCAAGCCGCATTTCAACGGAAATTGGGAGCCCCTGGCGCAGTGGATCGAAGCGAGCGGTGCCGATCTCATCGTCCATACCGGCGATCTCAGCGTCGACGGCGCCGACAAGGATGAGGATATCGCCTTTTCCATGGACCTCATGCGGCAGATCTCAGTGCCGATGCTGATCGTGCCCGGCAATCATGATGTCGGCCATCTGCCCGGTTCTCTTCAACCCGTAAATGCTGAGCGGCTGCAGCGTTGGCGTCGGCTCGTCGGCCCGGATTATTGGGCTGAAGATCTCGAAAACTGGCGGCTGATCGGCCTCGACAGCCTGCTGATGGGCTTCGAGGACGCCGAAGAACAGAAGCAGTTCGACTGGCTGCAGGAAATGCTCGAAAGCCGTGGCGGCCGGCGCGTGGCGCTCTTCGCCCACAAGCCGCTATTCGTCGATGAGCCCGATGAAGGCGACACCGGCTATTGGAGCGTGCGCCCGGCGCAGCGCCGCCGTCTCTACGATCTGATTGCAGCCCATGACGTCGCCCTTTTCGGCAGCGGCCACCTGCACTGGGCCTGGAAAGGGCAGTTCGACAACACGGCCTTGGTCTGGGCGCCGGCCGCCTCCTTCATTCTCGATAAAATGGAGCGTCTGATGCCGGGCGAACGTCTGATCGGCGCTGCCGTGCACGAGCTTGGCGACGACGTGACGACCGAAATCGTCGCCGTTCCCGGCATGACGACCTATTACTTCGACGATGTCGTCGAGGAGGTTTATCCGCACGAAGCCCATAAAGTTCAGCGGGAGCCGACGGCATGAGCACGCTCTCGCTTCGCGACATCACCAAGTCTTTCGGCGCCAACGACATCCTGAAGGGCGTCAGCCTCGAGGTCGAGCCCGGCGAGTTCATCGCCCTCGTCGGCCCGTCCGGCTGCGGCAAGAGCACGCTGCTGCGCATTCTTGCCGGGCTCGATCATGCCGACGGCGGCGAAATCCTGGTCGCCGGCAGCGACATCTCGGGCGTGGCGGCGGCCGACCGAAACATCGCCATGGTCTTCCAGTCCTATGCGCTCTATCCGCATCTGACGGCATCGGAAAATATCGCCGTGCCGCTCGCCATGCGTCGCCTGACGCGCGTGCAGCGCCTGCCCTTCATCGGCGCGCTGATCCCCGGTCAAAAGAAGATCCGCGCCGGCATCCTCCGCGATGTCCGCGAGATGGCGACATCGCTGAAGATCGACCATCTGCTCGACCGCAAGCCAGGCCAGATGTCCGGCGGCCAGCGGCAACGCGTAGCACTCGCCCGAGCCATGGTGCGCCAGCCGAGCGTCTTCTTGATGGACGAACCGCTCTCCAATCTTGACGCCAACCTGCGCGTCCATGCCCGCGGGGAAATCGTCGAGCTGCATCGCCGCGCCGGCGTGCCGACGGTTTATGTGACGCATGATCAGGCCGAGGCGCTTTCCATGGCCGACCGCGTCGCCGTGATGATCGGCGGCCAACTGCTGCAACTGGCCGCGCCGCAGACGATCTATGACGACCCGGCCCATATCGAAGTCGCCCGCTTTGTCGGCCAGCCGCGCATCAACCTCCTGCCGGCATTGGTCGAGAACGGCACCGTCGCCTTCGGTGGCATAAGGCTCGCGCTGGAAGGCGGTAGCTTTACTGGCAACAATGTCACGCTGGGCATTCGGCCGGAGTTCGTTCGCCTCACCCAGGGCCGACAGGATGCGCTCGCAGCCCATATCGAACGCCTAGAGTTCCTCGGCTCCGAAGTCATCGTCTATGCCAAGCTCGACGCCATCGGCGAAACCATGGTCGTCAAGCTCGCGCCAGCCGAAGTTGCCGGCCTTTCGGCCGACATGCCCATTGCGCTGACCCTGACAGCCGAACAGGCGATGGTCTTTGCCGAAGACGGCCGCCGCTTGAGCGCCGCGCCCGTTGCAGTTGATGCGACCAGGGAGAAGGCCCATGGCTAGCATCGCCGCCACGGCTATTCCGATGCAATCGGTGGCCGCACGCGAGCGCAGCGAGGCTCGTACGGCCCTGCTGCTGGCGCTGCCGGCCATCATCCTGATCGTGCTTTTCGTTCTCCTGCCGATCGTTGCCGTCGTCTTTCTCGGCTTCACCGATTTCCAGCTCGGCGCCAAGAGCTTTCGCTTTGTCGCCTTCGAGAATTTCGCACATCTGCTCAGGGACCGCACATTCCAGAAGTCCCTGTGGAACACGACGATCTATACCATTATCGTCGCGCCCGTCTCGATCGTGCTTGGGCTCGGCGTGGCGTTGCTGATCGAAAGCGAAGGTATTGGCCGCAGCTTCTTCCGCACCGCCTATTTCCTGCCGGTCGCCTCACTGATCGTCGCCATGGCGACTGTCTGGCAATATCTCTTCCATCCGACCATCGGCCCGATCAATGCCATGCTCGCCGACATCGGCCTGCCGCGCCCGAACTGGCTCGGTTCTTCGGCAACGGCGCTCTACAGCCTGTCGATCATCGGCATCTGGCAGTCTGTCGGCTTCAATATGGTGTTGTTCCTCGCCGGCCTCACCGCCATTCCTCGCGAGCTCTACGCCGCCGCCGAGGTGGATGGCGCAAAATCGGCTCTCGACCGCTTCTGGCTGGTCACCTGGCCGATGCTTGGGCCGACGACACTGTTCGTGACCACGATTAGCATCATCAATGCCGTCAAGGTCTTCGATACTGTCAAGACGCTGACTGATGGCGGCCCGAACCATGCCTCGGAAGTCCTGCTTTTCACCATCTATCAGGAAGGTTTCGTCTATCTCGAAGTCGGCTATGCCTCGGCGATGACGACGGTCTTTCTCGCCATCCTGGTGGTGCTGACCTTCTTGCAATACCGCGTCCTCGACCGGCAGGTGCATTACTCATGACCTCCACAGGCTTCACCCCCGGCCGCATCCTGCGCCTCTCGGTGCTGATCCTCGGCTCGCTCGTCTTCCTGGCGCCCTACATCTTCATGATCTCGACCGCCGGCAAGGCGCAGGACGATATCTTCACCTCGGCCCTGAAGCTGATCCCGACGCATATCTTCTACGTCGAGAACATCACCCATGCGCTGAGCAAGGTGCCGATGGGTACGCTGCTGCTCAACGGCGTCCTCGTCTGCGGCCTGATCTTCTTCTTTCAGGTGCTGATCGCCATCCCCTGCGCCTACGCCATGGCCAAGCTGAAGTTTCGCGCCGCGCGCACGATGATGGTGCTGATCATGCTCGGCCTGCTGATCCCGATCCACGCCACGGCCCTGCCGCTCTATGTCGCCTTCAACAGTCTTTCCCTGCTGAACAGCTACACCGCCCTGGTAGCGCCCTTCTCGATCTCGGTCTTCGCGATCTTCATGTTCCTGCAGTTCTTCCGCGCCATGCCGGACGATCTGATCCACGCTGCCCGCCTCGACGGTATGTCCGAGCTCGGTATCGTCGCCCGCGTCATCGTGCCGAACGCCTGGCCGGCCGTGACCGCCTTCGCGATCTTCTCCGTTGTCGCGCATTGGAACGACCTCTACTGGCCGCTGATCGTCATCAGCAACCAGAACTACGCCACGCCACCGCTCGGCCTCATGTATTTCCGCGCTGCCGAGGCGGGCGACGATTACGGCGCGCTGATGGCCGCCACGCTGATTATCACCCTTCCCCTCGTCGTCGCATTCCTTCTCGCGCAGAAGCGCTTCGTCGAGGGCATCACCATGACCGGTCTCAAAGGATGACCGGTTCGAAACAGGAGAACGAGCGATGAAGCATATCACCCAGATTCTCACCGCCGCGGCCATTTCGATGGTCGTGTCGGTCCCGGCCTACGCCGAAACGACCCTGACGGTTCACTACCCGATGCCCGGCTTCTTCAAGGACGTGATGGACACGATCTCGAAGAAGTTCATGGAACAAAATCCCGACATCAAGATCCAGTTCGCTGCTCCTTCGGCCACCTACGAGGAAGGCATCCAGACCATCCTGCGCGAAGCCGGCACGAATGAAATGCCCGACGTCACCTTCATTGGCCTCAACCGCCTGCGCATGATGGACGAGCGCAATGTCGCCGTCGATCTCGGACCGCTGGTCCAGAAGGACGGCGACATGGCCGCCCAGGGCTTCTCCGACACCATTCTCAAGCTCGCCCAGGTCAAGGGCAAGCAGGTCGGCCTCGCTTTCGCGACGTCGAACCCGATCATGTACTACAACGCCGACCTCGTGAAGGCAGCCGGCGGCGACCCGAACAACCCGCCGAAGACCTGGGATGAAGTCATAGCGCTTGGCGGCAAGATCAAGGCTCTCGGCAACGGTGTCGACGGCATCGATTTCCGCTGGCAGGGCGACGACTGGATGTTCTCCGCCCTCCTCTTCGGCGCCGGCGGCAAGATGCTGAGCGACGACGAAACCAAGGTCGCCTTCAACGGTCCGGAAGGCCAGAAGGCCGTCGATATGATCCAACGCATGGTCAAGGAAGGCGGCATGCCGGTCTTCACCAAGCCGGCAGGCGAACAGGCCTTTGCCGCCGGTAAGGTCGGCTTCGAATTCCAGACCACCGGCGCTCTGATCAACACGATCAAGAATGTCGGCACCAAGTTCGACCTGCGCACCGCCAAGATCCCACTGATCGACCCGGTCAACGGCCACCTGCCGACCGGCGGCAACGCCGTCGTCATCCTGACGCATGATCCGGTCAAGGAAGAAGCCGCCTGGAAGTTCGCCAAGTTCGCCGCCGGCCCCTATGGCGCTTCGGTTGTCGTGCCCGGCACCGGCTATGTGCCGAACAACGAGCTTGCTGCCAAGTCGGCCGACTATCTTGGCGACTTCTACAAGAAGAACCCGCTCTTCCAGGCAAGCCTCAACCAGATGCCGCTGATGATCCCGTGGTACGCCTTCCCCGGCGCAAACGGCGTCAAGGTCACTCAGACGATCGTCGACAACCTGTCGCGCATCGTCGACGGTTCGGCCACGCCGAAGGAAGCGCTTGACGACGCCGCTTCCGACGTCGAAGGCATGCTGCCGCGCAGCTGATATTTGATTGATCACGAATTCGACGCCGCTTCTCTTTGGAGAGGCGGCGTTTTCATTTGCGGGCATACCCAGTCTAACGGCTAGGAATTTGTAGAAGGGCATCGACGGTTCAGTTTAAAGCGCCGTCGATTGGCGTCACAGACCAACGAAAAACGGCCCGGCAGAGCCGGACCGTTCGATGTCTTCGCCTGATGGAGCAGGTCTTACCAGGACGCGATCACGGCGCCCTTGAACTGCTCGTTGATGAACTTGCGGATGCTTTCATCGTGGTAGGATTCGACCAGCGTCTTGGCCCAAGGCGCGTCCTTGTCGGCAGCGCGAACGACGATGACGTTGGCGTAAGGCGACTTTTCGCTTTCGATGGCGATGGCGTCGGCCTTCGGATTCAGGCCGGCTTCCATGGCGTAGTTAGTGTTGATGACGGCGGCATCCACGTCTTCAAGCGAGCGCGGCAGCTGCGCGGCGTCGATCTCGGCGAAATCGATCTTTTTCGGGTTTTCGACGATATCGGCCACGGTCACCTTGATGCCCGCGTTTTCCTTGAACTTGATCAGGCCCTTGCTGGCCAGAACCAGAAGCGCGCGGCCGCCATTGGTCGGGTCGTTCGGGATGGCGACGGTAGCACCCTCCTTCAGCTCGTCCAGGCTCTTCACCTTCTTGGAATACACGCCCATCGGCGTGGTGATGGTCGTCCCGATGCTGACGAGGTCGAACTTGCGGTCGGCGATCTGGTTGTCGAGATAGGGCTGGTGCTGGAACGAGTTGGCCTGGATGTCGCCATCGGCCAGCGCCTGGTTCGGCACGACATAGTCGGAGAACTCGACGACCTCGATGTTCAGGCCCTTGGTCTTGGCGACTTCGGCAACCTTTTCCATGATCTGCGCGTGCTCGCCCGGCGTGACGCCGACCTTGATGTTCTCGGCGAAGGCCGAGCCGGCGGCAAAGGCCGCAATGGCGGCTGCGATGATGAACTTCTTCATGGGTGTCTCCTTGGTATGTCTATTGGTTATGCGTGTAAAAGATCAGTTCTTCCGGTTGCGTTTGTCGAAGCGCCGGGCAAGCCCGTCGCCAGCGCTCTGCACCACCTGCACCAGCACGATCAGCACCACGACGACGAGCACCATCATCTCGGGATTGAAGCGTTGGTAGCCGAAGCGGATGCCGAGGTCGCCCAAACCGCCGCCGCCGACAGCCCCGACCATGGCCGAGTAGCCGATCAGACTGACGATGGTCATGGTCAGCGCCATCAACATGCTGGGCCGCGCCTCGGCGAGCAGCACCTTGAAGACGATCTGGAACGGCGTCGCTCCCATGGCGCGGGCGGCTTCGATCAGGCCCTTGTCGACCTCGCGGATCGCGGATTCGACCAGGCGCGCGAAGAACGGAATGGTAGCGATGGTGAGCGGCACGATGGCGGCCCAGGTGCCGATCGACGTGCCGGTCAAAAGGCGCGTCAGCGGCACGATGGCAACCACCAGGATGATGAACGGCGTCGAGCGCGCCGCATTAACGATAAGGCCGAGCACGCGGTTGGTTTTCGGCGCCGGAAACAGCTCGCCCTTGCCGCTGGTGGCCAGGAACACGCCGATCGGCAGGCCGATGATCGAGCCGACGATGCCGGCGACGAAGACCATCTGCAGTGTCTGCATCAGCGCCTTGGAGAGCAGGTTGAAGAGCATATCAGGGGACATAGCCGAGCACCTCCGTGACGAGACCCGTTTCGGCATAGAAGCGATTGGCCCGCGCGACGACATCCGGCTCCGCCGAATAGGAGACGACAAGGGAACCGAAGGGCTCGCCCGATATCTCCTCGATCGCGCCGGCAAGGATATTGACGTCCGAGCCGAGCTCGGTGACCAGCCGACCGGTCAGCGGCCTGAAGGCCGTGTCCCCGAAGAACACCAGTCGGACCAGCACCCGGTCGCCGGCCGCCGGCTGCGGCTTGACGGCGGAGCGCAGCCAATGCGGCAGTTTCAGCGCCGAGGCAAGCAGCGTGCGCGTCGTCTCGTGCTGCGGGTTGGTATAGACATCGAAAGTACGGCCGGATTCGACGATGCGGCCTGCGTCGATGACAGCCACGTGGCTGGCGATGGTTTTCACCACCTCCATCTCGTGGGTGATCAGGAGAACGGTGAGACCGAGCTCGGCATTGATCCGTTTCAGGAGCTCAAGGATCGACTGCGTCGTCTCGGGGTCAAGCGCCGAGGTCGCTTCGTCGGAGAGCAGCAGTTTCGGGTCAGTTGCCAGCGCGCGGGCAATGCCGATGCGCTGCTTCTGACCGCCGGAGAGTTCCGACGGATAGCTGCCGGCCTTTTCGCCGAGACCGACGAGATCGAGCAGCGGCCCGACCTTGGCGCGGATCGTCTTTTTGTCGACGCCGGCGATCTCCAGCGGCAATGCCACATTGTCGAAGGCTGTGCGCGACGACAGAAGGTTGAAGTGCTGGAAGATCATGCCGATCTGGCGGCGCAGGCTACGCAACCCGTCCTCACCGAGCCCGCCGACGTCGACGCCATCGACCAGCACCTTGCCGCACGTGACGGCCTCGAGCCCGTTGACCATGCGGATCAGCGTCGACTTGCCGGCGCCGGAGCGGCCGATAATGCCGGTGATGGCGCCGCGTCCAACGGTGAGATCGACGCTCTCGACGGCGGTGAAGCCGCCTTCGCCGGCAGGCCCGTAACGCTTCCCGGCGCCTTCGAAAGCCACCATCGGCACCGAATGCGCTGCGCCCGCCGTATCGCTTCCCAACTGACCGTTTGATGCGGCCCTGGCAGCCGCTTGTTGGCCGGCGTGTTGCGTTGTCATGCTATGCTCTCGGATGTAGGTCTTCACAAACTGGCGGCTCTATAACCGCAAATGCACAGATTAGCCAATCAGGCTGCACATTCGAAGACAAACATGGATCCGGCGCATGGGAGAGAGCTTTCTTGGCAAACGGTCACGAGAGACGATCCGCCTCTCTTGTTGATGCAACTTATGCCGCGACCACCCGCCGCTGCCCAGGGATTATTGTTCGCTTATCGGATGCGGCAGGAAAAATATTCCTACTGCGCCGCTACCATCGGATGAGATCCGATGAGATTCTGGGTTCCCGCTTAAGAAACAGCTTTGAGATTACGCACTGTTCCACCGGGCCGGAGCCTATAGGGCACGGTCAGGTGGCGCGGCGGCGCGGCATTCTCCGCCATGTCGAGCAGCAGCGAGGCCGCAGCCGCTCCCATCGTCACTTCCGGTATCTCCACCGTCGTCAACGAAAGCTCCATCAGTAGGCCGAGGGAGATGCCGTCGAAACCGGCAACGGAGATGTCGTGCGGAATCGAAAACCCCTGGCGCCGCAGCGCACCCATGACACCGATGGCCAGGAGATCATTGGAGGCTATGACCGCCGTCGGCTTCAGGCGCGACACGACGTCCGAAAGATCGAGCTGGTCCAGGCTGTTGACGAAGGAAATTTCCAACGGCTCGAATGGCGGATAGTCTGCCGCCTCCATCGCCTTGACATATCCGAGATAGCGCTGCCTGGCTCGATCCGATGCAGCAAAATGGCCGGCGATGAACAGGATGCGGCTATGCCCCTTGCGCAGGAAGTGATCGGTCAGATCCCGACCGGCGCCGAAATTGTCGGTCGCCACGGCTGCGGTGAAGCGTTGCGTCGGCAGATTGCCGAGCAGCACGGTCGGCGGCAGAGCCGAGGAAAGAGCGGGACTATGTTCAGGGTCGCAGACCGTGAGGATGAGACCGGTCGGCTGCTGTTGAAGCAGCGATGCGACGGCATCCGCTTCCTGCGCCGGATCATAGTTCGATTGCGCGATCAGTACGCTGTGCCCTGCATGCATGGCGCGGCTCTGGATGCTGGAGAGCGAGGACGCGAAAACTGGATTGGTGATGCTCGGAATGAGCACGCCGATTGCCGGCCGCCGATTGCCGGCACGGCCGCTGGTGCGGTAGCCGATCTCGGCTGCGGCGCGACGCACGCGGCGCACCATCTCGTCGCTGACCGGGCCATTGCGGTTCAACACCCGGCTGGCAGTCGCAACCGAGCAGCCGGCACGAAAGGCGACTTGCTGGAGCGTCGACATGATCTCACGCACCTCCGGCTTCAGGTCCGGCAGCAACGAAAATAGATCGAGCACCAGAGTAGCCGGCTATTTATCCGAGGTCCGTGACAGTTATTTGAAGGATTCTTGTCGCCTCAGCTCATCCATTTCCGATGTTCGACAAAGCGCTCCGCGACCAGATCGATGAATATCCGTGTTTTCGTCGGCAAATAGGTACGGTTGGGATAGATCGCATTGATGGAGAATTCGGCAGGCTTATAGTCCGGCAGCAGCCGCACCAGCGCGCCGGAAACCAGATCGTCCATGATGAGAAAGCTGGGCGCGAGGAAAATCCCCTGACCGTTCTGCGCCATATAGCGCAACGTCTCGGCGCTTGTCGTGACGATATTGCCTCCGACCCTGACGCTGACCTGTTCCTCGGCCTCAGTGAAAAAGCGCCAGTCGTCGCCGTAGGGATAATAGGAATAGCGCAGGCAATTGTGGCTTGCCAGATCGGCGGGCGCCGTCACGGCCGGATGTCTCCGGATGTAGTCCGGCGAACAGACGAGCACGTGCCGCCAGGGCGTCAGTCGCCGCGCCACCAGGCTCGAATCGGGCGGCATCGTCGTGCGGATGGCGAGATCGTAGCCCTCTTCGATCAGATCGATCATCCGCTCGCCGATATTCAAGTCGATCGTGACCGAGGGGTAGAGGCTCAGATATTCACTGATGACAGGCGACAGGAAGCGGGTGATATGCGTACTGGTGTAGAATTTCAGCGTGCCGCGCGGCGTCGAGGTCGCCGCGCCTGCGGCGCTGTCGGCCTCCTCCAAATCGGCGAGAATCTGGCTCGACCGTTCGTAATAAAGCTTGCCGGTTTCGGTGAGGCTCACCTTGCGCGTGGTGCGGTTGAGCAGCCGGACGCCGAGCCGGTCCTCCAATGATTGTATATGGTTGCCAACCATGGTGACCGACATGTTGAGGCGCCTGGCGGCTGCCGAGAACCCGCCGCATTCCACCACGCGCCCGAATACCTGGAGGCTCGTCAGCCTGTCCATGTTGCCCCTCGATTATCCGCTCTGAGTTGATGATCCTTCCCGATATAAGCACATTATCACGCGGCGCGTCACGGCGCATTCTCCAGCCAACGAAACAAGGACCTCCGCACCGAGGTCAGGGCCATGGAGAGAGACAATGGTTGAGTTGCCGCGCAAGGAACAGTTCCAGACCGTCCTGGAAGCAGATGTGAAAACGCCCGCCGTCGCCGAGGCGCCTGCTACCGGAACCCCTGCCGCTGAGACCCCGAAGTCCAAGTCGGGCGGCAAGATCGTCAAGCGCACGATCATCGCCGCCGCATTGCTGGCCGGTGCTGCCTTCATCGGCAATTATGGCTACCATTATTGGACAACCGGCCGCTTCATCGAATCAACAGACGATGCCTATGTTAAGGCCGATTACACCACTATCGCTCCGAAGATTTCCGGCTACATCGCCGAGGTGCTGGTCAACGACAACGACCGCGTCAAGGCCGGCCAGGTACTCGCCCGCATCGACGACCGCGACTATCGCTCAGCCCTCACCCAGGCTCAAGCCGATGTCAAAGCCGCCGAGGCCGCCGTTACCAATCTCGACGCCCAGATCGCCCTGCAGCAATCGATCATCGACCAGGCCAAGGCCACTATCGTTGCCTCGCAGGCTTCGCTCACTTTCGCCGAAGCGGACTCGCAGCGCTCGCAGAACCTGATCCGCAATGGCGCCGGCACGACGCAGCGCGCCGAACAAAGCCAATCGGCACGTGACCAGGCTGCAGCCAACCTTCAGCGCGATCAGGCAGCTCTTATCGCCGAACAGAAAAAGATCGCAGTCCTTCAGACCCAGCATGACCAGGCCGTCGCCCAGCGCGATCGCAGCGCCGCCGCCGCCCATCAGGCTGAGTTGAACCTTTCCTACACCGGAATTGTCGCTCCCGTAGACGGCACGGTCGGTGCCCGCACGCTGCGTATCGGCCAATTCGTCACTGCGGGCACGCAGTTGATGGCGGTCGTTCCTCTTAATGCGGTTTATGTCGTCGCCAATTTCAAGGAAACACAGTTGACCTATGTTCGCCCGGGGCAGCCGGTCGAAATCAAGGTCGACAGCTTCCCGGACGCCGCCATCAAGGGTCATGTCAATAGCGTATCACCGGCAAGCGGGCTTGAATTCTCGCTGTTGCCCCCGGACAACGCGACCGGCAACTTCACCAAGATCGTCCAGCGAATTCCGGTCAAGATCACGCTGGACGACGCAAGCCTTGCCGGCCTGCTGCGCTCCGGCATGTCGGTCGAACCCGAGATCGACACCAAGACCGCAGTTCAAGGCGGACACTGAGACGAGGGATTATCCAGCCAAACTGGATGATCCTTCCCTTCCTTCCTCGATTATCACTCGGACCTCCCCGTGAGACTGTCTCTTCCAGAGAGCCAGAGGAGAAACGTCATGGCTACGCTTCAGATCGCCGCTAACAGCAATTCCTCCGCAAAGCCCGCACCCGCAGCCAGCGATGCTGCCACCATGAGCCCGCTGAAGATGTGGACGGCCGTCATCAGCTCCACGCTTGGCGCCTTCATGGCCGTCTTGAACATCCAGATCGTCAATGCCTCGCTGGCAGACATCCAGGGAGCGATCGGCGCCGGCACGGACGACGGCGGCTGGATTTCCACCTCCTACCTGATCGCCGAGATCGTCGTCATTCCTCTGACCGGCTGGCTCGCACGCGTGTTCTCGATGCGCACCTATCTCCTGGTCAACGCCATCCTGTTCCTCATTTTCTCGGTTGCCTGCGCCTTTGCCGCCAACCTGCAGCAGATGATCATCCTGCGCGCCATTCAAGGTTTTTCCGGCGGCGTGCTGATCCCCATGGCCTTCACCATCATCATCACCCTTCTGCCCAAGGCCAAGCAGCCGATCGGCCTTGCCCTCTTCGCGCTGTCGGCCACCTTCGCGCCGGCCATCGGCCCGACGATCGGCGGCTATCTCACCGAAAACTGGGGCTGGGAATATATCTTCTACGTCAACCTCGTCCCCGGCGCGATCATGGTCGGTATGCTCTGGGCTTCGCTCGACCGCGCGCCGATGAACCTCGGCTTGCTGGCCAAGGGTGACTGGCCCGGCATCATCACCATGGCGATCGGCCTCGCCTCACTGCAGACCGTGTTGGAAGAAGGCAACAAGGACGATTGGTTCGGCTCGCCATTTATCGTCCGCCTTTCGGTCATCGCCGCCGTCTCGCTGACCCTCTTCCTGATCATAGAACTGCGGGCAGCCCATCCGCTCCTGAACCTGCGCCTGCTGGCGCGCCGCAACTTCGGCTTCGGTATCGTTGCCAACTTCCTGCTAGGCATCGCGCTCTACGGCTCGGTCTTCATTCTGCCGATCTATCTGACGCGCATTCAGGGCTATAATTCCGAGCAGATCGGCATGGTGCTCGCCTGGACCGGCATCCCGCAGCTCCTGTTGATCCCGCTGGTTCCGCGTCTGATGAAGCGCATCGACCTGCGCATCATGATCGTCGTCGGCTTCGCCCTCTTCGCCACGTCGAACTTCATGAACATCTACATGACGGCAGACTATGCCAGCGACCAACTGTTCTGGCCGAACATCGTCCGCGCCATCGGCCAGGCCCTCGTCTTCACTCCGCTGTCGGCCATCGCCACCTCGGGCATCGAAAAAGAAAATGCCGGTTCCGCTTCGTCGCTCTTCAACATGATGCGCAACCTCGGCGGCGCCGTCGGCATCGCCATGCTGCAGACCTTCGCCCAGAAGCGTGAGCAGTTCCACTCGAACATCCTGACGGACTCGGTCACGGTCTTCGATGAAGCCACCCGCACCCGCATTGCGCAACTGACCGCCTACTTCATGAACCACGGCGTCTCCGACGTTGCGACAGCCCAGCACAAAGCCATCGTCGCCGTCGCGCTGCGCCTGCGGGAACAGGCCAATATCATGGCTTACAGCGACACCTTCTACCTGCTCGGTGTCGCCCTAGTCGCAGCCCTCATCGCCAGCCTGTTGCTCAAGAAACCCGGCCATATCGAAGGCGGCGGCGCTCACTAGGCGCCGCACCCCACCCTTGCCTCAGGAGACACGATCATGACCGCCGTCAAGACCCGCCAGCCTGCAACTTCCCAGTCTGCAACTTCATTGTCTGATCTTCTCGATATCGAACATCCTGTCTCCGAGCGGGGCGCCATCAGCCCGGCCGCCATCCTCGCTCTCATCGAATGGCTCTCGGGCGACGAGGCTCACGCGCTGGACGAGGCCGGCCTGACCTTCGGTCTCGGCCGCCGCCTAAGAAGCCTCGGCCTTCCGGTCGACCGACTGACCTTGCATCTCATGACCCTGCATCCGGAAATCCTCGGCCGCTCCGTCGCATGGTCGCCGAACGAGCCGGTACAGATCCGCGACCGCGAGCACGGGACCATTACCCAAACATTCCTTCACAGCGCACTTTGGAAGGCCATGAACATCCGCGATATCGTCATCGCCGGCCGGGGAGATGACGGTGACCAATGGGAACAGCTCGACATATTCGCCGGCCGTGACCTGGTGGAATTGATGATCGTGCCGCTCTGCAATGCCGACGGGCCGGTCAGCGCCGCCTCTTTCGGCACCAAACGTCCAGGCGGCTTCACAGTTTCGGAACGGCAACTGATCGAACGCATCATGCCCTCGCTGCGCAATGCCTGCGAGCTCCGGACGCTGCGGCAGGTCGAGCTTAGCCTGCTCGACACCTATATCGGCCCGATGACGGCGCAACGCATTCTCGCCGGCCACATCCGCAAGGGCGAGATCGAGACCATGGAGGCCGCGCTCATGCTCTGCGACCTCCGCGGTTTCACCGAGCTTTCCAATCGCCTGCCCGGCGAACGCGTGCTGGAACTGCTGAACATCTATTTCGATGCCGTCGTGCCAGCAATTGCCCGCGAAGGCGGCGAAGTCTTGAAATTCATGGGCGACGCCGTTCTCGCCGTCTTCCCCGGCTATGATGCGACCCGCTCCAGCGATGCCGCGCTCGCTGCCGCCAATGCCATCCTCGCCCGCCTCGAAACGCTGCATTTCCCCGATGCCCGGCTGCAGGCCGGCATCGCGTTGCACTACGGCGAAGTCAGCTACGGTAATATCGGCTCCGGCCGCCGCCTGGATTTCACCGTCATCGGCCCGGACGTCAACCTCGTCAGCCGGATACAGGGCGTGTGCAGCGATAGCGGCGAGCCGCTACTGATGTCGCGGGATTTTGCCAAGAAGCTCGGCCATCAACAGAGCTTCTCGATCGGCAGCCGGTTGCTCAAGGGATTTGACGAAGAGATCGAGCTGTTCGCACGACCTGCCGTCTGACATCTATTCCGGCACCACAATGAGGATATCCATATCGAGTCAAGCGGCATGTTCCCGCTGCGCATTCCGCCGGATCGCCTGTGGCGGTTGCCCGAAAGCCCGCAGAAAGGCGCGCCGCATGCGTTCGCGGTCGGCGAAGCCGGTTTCCTGCGCCACCACGTCGATCGAGTGCCGCCCCTCCTCCATCATCAACCGCGCCGCCTCGACGCGCAGGTTCTCCACTGCCTTGGCCGGCGACTGCCCCGTCTCTGAACGGAAAGCCCGGCTGAATTGCCGGGGGCTCAAATGGGCGGCTTCGGCAAGTTGTTCCACCGACAACGGCGTGCGCAGATTGCGCTTGGCGTAGGTAAGCGCGCTCTGTATCCGGTCAGATTTCGGATCCATCTCCAGGAGTGCTGAGAACTGCGACTGACCGCCGGCTCGACGGTGATAGACGACGAGTTTCTTCGCCACCGCGCGCGCCACGTCGATGCCGTGATCCTTTTCCACCATGGCCAAGGCCAGATCGACGCCGGCCGTCATGCCGGCCGACGTCCAGATCGAACCATCGATGATGAAGATGCGGTCCTCCTCCATTTTGATCTTGGGAAACCGCTTCTGGATATCGCGGGCCACGATCCAGTGCGTCGTCGCTCGCCGCCCATCGAGCAGGCCCGCATGGGCTAGGAAATAAGTGCCGGTGCAAATGGAAGCCAGACGACGCGAACGCGCCAACGCCTCCTGCATGAACAGCCGTTCCCCTGCCGTCGGGACAGCCTCCTGCGGCGCGCCGCTGACAATCAGCGTGTCGAACGTCGGATCGTCAAACGCCTGAGTTTCAACCGCCAAGCCGAGCGAGCTCATGATTTTTCCGCCGGTTTCGGAGACGTAGAGCGTCTCGTAGATCGGCTCCTTCATTTCGAGATTGGCGAATTCGAATACCGAGGCCGCGGCCAGGCTCATGACCTGAAAGCCAGGAAACAAAAGAAAGGCGACGCGTTGCATGGCCGAAATCTCCATCTTGTCCTAAAAGGTGGTATATATGACATTTGAGACGCGAACAAGCTGGACTATGAATCCTCTCAAGCGAACGGCGGATGCCGACGCTCTGAACCGAAACGAAGGAGACAGACAATGTCTAGCGAACACAAAGGCACCGCACTCGTCACCGGCGCATCTACCGGCATCGGCGCCCTCTATGCCCACCGCCTTGCCCAGCGCGGCTATGACCTGATCCTGGTTGCCCGCAATTGCGATCGTCTGACGACGCTTGCCCAGCGCCTCACCGCCGAAACCGGCCGCACGGTCGAAATCATTGCGGCCGATCTCAACGAAAAGGCCGATCTCGCCCGCGTCGAGGAGACCTTGCACAGCGATGCCAGCATTACTCTGTTGGTCAACAATGCCGGCGTTGGCGGCACGGCACCATTGCTGGCCTCCGACATCGACAAGATGGAACAGATGATCAACCTCAACGTCACGGCATTGACGCGGCTGACCTATGCGGCGGTTCCCGGCTTCGTCGCCCGCGGTGGCGGTGCCATTATCAACATCGCTTCGATCGTTGCCGTAGCGCCTGAAGTCCTCAACGGCGTTTACGGCGGCAGCAAGGCCTTCGTCCTTGCCTTCAGCCAGTCGCTGAAGCACGAACTGGCCGACAAGAACATCAAGGTCCAGGTCGTGCTGCCGGGCGCCACCGCCACCGATTTCTGGGGCATCGCCGGCACGCCGGTCGAGCATCTCCCGAACGAAATCGTCATGTCGGCCGAAGATCTGGTGGACTCCGCGCTTGCCGGTTTTGACCAGGGCGAATTCGCGACCGTGCCTGCTCTTCCCGAGATCGCACAGTGGAATGCTTACGAGGGCGCCCGCCAGGCCATGATGCCCAATCTATCGCGCGCCAAGCCAGCCGAACGTTACAAGATCGCCTAAGCTGCTGAAAAGGCTCGCACGATATGATCAGATGCGTCAGCATCCCCTTACGTGAGGCGCTGGCGCATTGTTTATATTAGCAATAGAAGATTTACATCACATTTGGACTCAACTTGCTGTTTTCGCGCTGCACTATCTAGGATAGTGCTCCAAAAATTGATAATCGTCGCTGGCATTGGTCTCGGAGGGACCGGCTGTTGTGAGGCTTGGGGCGTAGCAACGATGCATCATGGTGCGGGGTCCGAAGACTATTTCAGGCTAAGCGCGCCAGCGGGTGCGCTTGAAGCTGTCCTATGCAAAAACGGAATGAACCTGGACTGTCCCGAGACGGTCACGGGCAGCACTGGCGAAGCCGGTATTGTGCTTGGCCTGCAGCGTCAGGAACCGGCGTTGGACCGGGTAAAGCTCGGCGAATACTTCATTCCCGTCATTCCCTTCCCGCATGGCACGATCGGGCTTGCCAGCCTGATCCTCGATCCGCCCGGTAAGATGCGTCGCGAGGAAACGACCAGCATCTACCTCTCACGCCGGACCTTCGACCAGATTGCCGATACGCTCGGCACTGACCGCATCGTCGAACTTCCGCTCGCGCCCGGCATCGCCACCGGCGACACCGTCATCGAAAATCTGTTTTCCTGCCTGATCCCGGCCATCGAACAGCCGGGCCGGACGAGCGCCTTGTTCATCGATCACGTCGGCAAGGCTTTCAACGCCCATATTGCCCAGCACTACGGTCGCATGCAGATGGTGCGACCCGCCGTGATCGGCGGTCTGACGCCCTGGCAGTTGCGCCGCGCCCGCGACACGATCAATGCCCGGCTGGATCAGGATGTGTCCCTCGCGCAGCTTGCCAGCGACTGCGGCCTTTCCACCAGCCATTTCGCCCGCGCCTTCGCCCGCAGCACCGGCATCCCGCCGCATCGCTGGGTGATGCAGCGCCGCGTCGACCGCGCCAAGGAGCTGATGCGGACGGGAACGCCTCTTGCCGAGATCGCGCTGATGTGCGGTTTCTCCGACCAAAGCCACCTGACACGCGTTTTTTTCGCAATCCGTCGGCCTCACGCCGGGACGATGGCGGGAATCGCAGATATCAACCGCTTTCGATGTGGCGCCGGTCGCAATGAGAGAGGCCGATCCGTGCTGACCACCGGCAAAGGGCCGTTGCTTGATCGGCGCTATGGCATCAAGAGCCCGCTGACGCTGATCTCCACACTCGCTGGTTCCGAGTCACGGACATGATCCGCGACATCTAGGCCCTTGATTCTTTGCTGCGCCGCAGCAGATCCTCAACAGGAAATACAGAGACGAATGATGCTGTCATCAAGCAATGCCATCATCTTCTCGCGACGACCCGCAGATCCGACCTTTGAAAGGATGCTCTCATGTCAGAAGCAGAAGTACGGACGCCTGCCGCCTCTCCCGGAAAGACCGAACGGCTGTTTTTCCTCGATATCAACGATGGGCGAATTCTCTCCTCCGCCATCGACGGAACCGACCTCAAGCTGATCATCCAGCGCCCGAGCCGCAGCCCGGACGGCATCCTCGTCGACAGCGAAAACGGTTGGCTCTACTGGACGGAAATGGGGACCGACTACAATGCCCATGACGGCTCGATCGAGCGCATTGATCTCGACGGCAGCAATCATGTAACGTTGATTGCGCCGGGCGGCACGCTGGTGACACCGAAGCAGATCCAGATCGACAGTGATGGTGGCAAGCTCTACTGGTGTGACCGCGAAGGCATGCGGGTGATGCGCGCCAATATCGACGGCTCCGACATCGAAACCCTGGTCCAGAACGGCGATAGCCCCGCCGACAGCGCTGATATCGAACGCTGGTGCGTCGGCATCGCGCTCGACCTGCCGCGCGGACAGATCTACTGGACGCAGAAGGGACCGCCGGATGCCGGTCTCGGACGCATATTCCGCGCCGGCGTCAATATTCCGCAGGGCGAGACGGCAACCAAGCGCAGTGATATCGAGACTTTGCTCGACAAGCTGCCGGAACCGATCGACCTCGAACTCGATCTTGCCACTCGCACCATCTATTGGACCGACCGCGGCAATCTTCCGCGCGGCAATACCGTCAACCGCGCCAGCATGGACAACATTGCAGCGACCTCAGAGGTCGTCCTTGAAGGCCTCGACGAAGGTATCGGCCTGTCGCTCGATCTGCCGAACAACCGCATGTTCTTCACCGATATCGGCGGCAACCTCTACTCCGCCAGGCTGGACGGTTCGGGCGAACGCGAGCTGCTACACCATGCGGGCTCGTTCACGGGGATCGTCTACGCGGTTGTTTGAGGTTTTCAACCAACTTCAGATCCCAGGATTACCCCTCACCCTAGCCCTCTCCCCGTTTTGACGGGGAGAGGGAACGACCTCTGTACCCACGCCCAGTAGGTAGTTGAAGGGGAGGCCGCGGGTGCGTCTTTCCCCTTCTCCCCGTCAAAACGGGGAGAAGGTGGCCGATAGGCCGGATGAGGGGCTCCTCTGCACTCAATATCCCCCGCGCACACCATCCATCAGATGCGGCAGTCCCTTGACGCCTTCATCCTGCAATTCCACCGGAAGTAGGCCCTCCGGAAGATCCTGATAGGATACCGGCCGCAGGAAGCGGCGGATGGCAAGCGTGCCGACCGACGTGGTGCGGCTGTCCGATGTTGCCGGGAACGGGCCGCCGTGCACCATGGCATGGCTGACTTCGACGCCGGTCGGCCACCCATTGGCGAGAATGCGGCCGACCTTGAGCTCCAGGACCGGCAGCAGCTTTGCGGCGATCGAGTAATCGCCAGCATCGATCTGCAGGGTAGCAGTGAGCTGACCTTCGAGCTTTTCGGCAACAGCGATCATCTGGTCGATGTCCTTGCAGCGTACCAGCAGGCCGCTGGCGCCGAAGACTTCATGACCGAGACGATCGTCGGCAAGAAAATCGTCGACATAGGTTTCGAAGAAGGCACCGGGGCTGCGGTTGACGCCTTCCGCCGGAGCGCCGCGTGCGACCGTCTTCACGGCTTCATGGCCAGCAAAGGCTGCAACACCATTATCGAAGGCGGCATGGATGCCGGGCGTCAACATCGGTGCCGGCACGCTGCCGGTAAGCGCGGCACTGGCAGTAGCAACGAAGCGATCGAGATCGGGACCGTCAATGGCAAAGAGCAGGCCGGGATTGGTGCAGAACTGACCGGCGCCCATCGTCAGCGAACCGACAAAACCGGTACCGATCGCTTCGGCGCGAGCCGCAAGCGCTGCCGGGAACAGGAAGACCGGGTTGATGCTGCTCATTTCGGCATAGACCGGGATAGGCTCCGGCCGGGCCGCCGCGATTGCGCCGAGCGCCAGACCGCCGCCGCGCGAGCCGGTAAAGCCGACCGCCTTGATATGCGGATTGCGCACCAGCGCGGCACCGGTCTCGTTCGCGCCGGTCAGAAGCGAGAAAGTGCCTTCCGGCAGACCGCAGGCGACGACGGCGGCGCGGATGGCGCGGCCAACCAGTTCACCGGTACCCGGATGGGCAAGATGGCCCTTGACGACAACCGGGCAACCGGCGGCCAGCGCCGAAGCGGTATCACCGCCGGCAACCGAGAAGGCGAGCGGGAAGTTGCTGGCGCCGAAGACGGCGACGGGGCCGAGCGGAATCTGACGCAGGCGCAGATCCGGACGCGGCAGCGGCTTGCGGTCCGGCAAGGCCGGATCGACACGCAGGTCGAGCCATTCGCCGGAACGAACAACCTGCGCGAACAGCCGGAGCTGGCCGACGGTGCGGGCGCGCTCGCCCTGCAGGCGGGCAGCCGGCAGGCCGGTCTCTTCGGTCGCGCGTTCGATTAGCGCATCGCCGATCTCCATGATGTTGGTCGCGATCGTTTCCAGGAACGTCGCGCGGGCCTCCGGGCTCGTGGCGCGATAGGCATCGAACGCCTGGCCTGCCAGCTCGCAGGCGCGGGCAACCTCCGCCTCGCTGGCGACTGCGAAGGCTGGTTCGAGGTTTGCGCCGGTCGCCGGGTTGATGGCGCGCACGGATTTGTTGTCGCCGGTCGAATCCGCGCCGATCAGCAGATCGCCGCTAATCACAAAAGACTGTGTCATGGGTATTCCTTGATGATGCCAGGGCGCCGGGAGTTGCGCCCGTCAGAAGCAGATAGCAAGACGGAATGACAAATGTAAGATGATACTCGTCATCTAAATATCAAGTCTTATCCCAGGGGATAAGACGGCTGCGACCTTATGCACTGCAGTGCCTCGAAATCAAGGATGCTGCTGCACGCTCAAGCCGCCGTCTACGGTCAGGGTGGCGGCATTCATGAACGGGCACTCGTCGGAAATCATGAAGACGGCGGCGAGTGCGATCTCCTCCGGTGTCGCGATGCGGCCGCCCGGATGCAGCCGCATCGTCTCCGCCTTGGCGGCTTCCGGATCGTCAAAGCTGTTCCAATAGTCGATCACCTTCTGCGTCGAGACATAGCCTGGCGCCAGCGCATTCACCCTGACGCCCTTGGCCGCATATTCGAGCCCCAGCGATTTCGTCATGCCGAGCAGCGCATGCTTGGCAAGCGGATAGGGGAAAGTATGCGGAATGATGGTGAAGGCATGGGTGGAGGCAATGTTGAGGATCGCACCGCCGCCCTCGGCAATGATGCCCGGCAGCACCGCCTTGCAGCAATTCCACGCACCCTTGAGATTGATATCGAAACAGCGCCGCCACTCTTCGTCGGTCGTTGCCAGCGGCTCGGAGAAAACGTTGACTCCGGCATTGTTGATCAGCGCATTGAGCCGGCCGATTTCCGCACCCGCCTGCGCCACGACAGATTCGATCTTTGCGGCATCGGTAATGTCGGCCGCGGCATAGCCGAGCACAGCACCCGCTGCCTTCAGCGGTTCAGCCTCGCGCGCCAGCAACGAGCCGTCCATATCGATGAGGAACAGCCGCGCGCCTTCCGCGACACAGGCCTTGGCGATCGCCAGCCCGATGCCCTGCGCTGCGCCGGTGATCAGGATGCGCTTGCCGGAAAGACGGTCGGTCATGAGTGTCCTTTCTTGAATTGAGAGCCGCTAGGCAATTGCTTCAGGACGCAATTGCAGGCTGACCGCCATAGCCTCGCCCGGCTCCAGTACCGTGAGGCCCCCGAAATCAGGCAGGTTATGGCCGTTCGCGAGATGCAACATCGGCTCGAAACAGAAATAGTCGCGCTGAAAATCCGGATCGAAGCCGGCATCGGAGACGAAGATGAAATAGTGCCTGAGGCGCTCATCCGCCGTCAAACGCAGGCGCACTCCTCGCTCAGGCCAGTTGACTTCGGCAAAGCCGTCCCACCCCTCGAAGCCATTGTTGATCCAGCGATGCGGCAATAAGCGCGGAGTTGAGAAATCCAAATCATCGGGAATGTCCAGGGCCTCCCCCGGCAGCCAGCCCTCCACTTCCGTCCAGAACCGCCGCGCCGGTGCCTTGAGCGTCGTGGCCGGCGTCATGGGAAAATAGGGATGCCAACCCAAACCGAAAGGAAGTGCCTCGGGTCCAAGGTTCCTGACTTGGAGATGCATGTCAAAACGGTCGTCATGAATGACGAAGCGCTGCCGTGCTTCATAGGCGTAAGGCGTGCCACGGCCTTCATGCGAAAAGCTGAATTCCGCCTCGCTGCCACTTTCGCTCAGAACAGTCCATTCCGATTGCCAGCCCTCGCCATGCAGATAGTGAGGATCCCACCGCGTATTGGGCTCGAATGCATAGTCCTTGCCGCGGAAGGTGAAGCGATTGCCCTTGACCCTGTTGCCGAGAGGAACGAGCGGATAGCAACCGGAGGAGAGCGCGTCGGCATCATCCGAGGATGCTTCGCGCAACAATGGTGCACGTATCTCGCCCCTCTCCCACCAGAGGCCGAGCACTATGCCGCCACGCGTGGAAAGCCGGGCGGTCAGGCTTCTGCCCCTGAGCTCCACCACCGTCATATCCAGCCATTGTCCTCCGTTCACATCGGCCAACTAAGCGGGACGGTAGTTTTCATCATATTTATTGTCAACATAGGTAGGATTTATATACAGTTGTCTGGGGATGGCTGCGCTTAGTGATTGCATTGACAATTGCAGGAGAGGTGCACGATGGGGAACAACCGGGGAGACGGCATGGCCAGCGGCAAGACGGGGGACAAATTGACCACTGCGATGCCGGGGCTTGTGGAGAGCGGCAAGCGCAGTGTGCGAGAAGCACTGCTGCAACGCTTCATCGACAAGATCATCTCCGGCGAAATGGTCGAAGGTTCGACGCTGCCGAACGAAGCGGAACTGACCGAGCAATTCGGCGTCAGCCGCACCAGCCTGCGCGAGGCCATGCAATATCTGGCGGCGCTCGGCATGATCCGCTCACGCACCCGGGCCGGCACCACCGTGCTACCGCGGGAAAACTGGAACTATCTCGATCCGCTCGTCCTCGACGCCACCCTTCGGCTCGGCGATGACGACCGTTTTCACGCCTCGCTGATCGAGGCCCGTCAATTGCTGGAACCGGCCGCCGCTGCCCAGGCCGCCGCCAACGCCAATGCTCATCATCTCTTCCGCATATCGAAAGCCTTCGAGGAGATGGTGGAGGCCAATGCCCGTGACAACGAGGCCTGGAGCCGCGCCGATCTCGAATTCCACACCGCGATCATCCGCGCCAGCGGTAACTGGGTCTATCTGCAATTCGCCACCGCCATTCGTGCAGCACTACTCGCCAGCTTCCGGCTGACCAACCGCGCCAGCCAGTCCCACGAGCAGGCGATCGCGATGCATCAGGACGTGTTGGAAGCTATCCGCATGCGCCGCCCCGACGACGCACGCAGCGCCATGGAGCGCCTGATCGGCGTTGCCCGCGACGAGATTTCGGACGCACTCAGGAAAGCCCGGACCTAACCATATGGTATTGTAGCCGAGTTCATGCCAATTTACCGGCCATCCGAAAGACTGAACGCGGCCAAGTTCTTATGTCCATTGCGCTCCTCGCCGATCCGATCGTCCAGTTCTGCATCTTGGTGGTTGTCGGCACATTCATCAGCCGTTTCGTGCTTCGCCATCGGCGCGCCGGGCGATTGATTGGGCAGATCGCCTTTTTCATCAGCCTGACCGCGCTTTTGCTGTATCACGGCATCGTACCCTATGAGCCTAGCCCGGCACAGGCACAGACGCAGGACACGGTGACGCTGCGTGTTTTCACCGGCTTCGCCAAGATCGTCTGGTGGATCAACGGCGCCTGGGTGCTGGTCGCCTTCGTGCGCCTGTTCCTGATCTTCGAGCGCAAGCCGCGCGAAGCCAGGCTTGCGCAGGACCTGGTCGTCGGCGTCATCTATCTTGGCGCGGCTCTTTCCGTCGTCGCCGATGTCTTCAGCGTACCCATAGGCACGCTGATAGCGACCTCGGGCGTCTTCGCCATCATTCTCGGCCTTGCGTTGCAGAGCACGCTGAGCGACGTCTTCTCCGGCATCGCGCTTAACCTCGGCAGACCCTATTCCGTGGGCGATTGGGTAGTGCTCGACAATGACGTCCAGGGCCGTGTCGTCGAGACCAACTGGCGCGCCACGCATCTGCTAAGCGGCAGCCACGACCTCGTCGTCATCCCGAACAGCGCTCTTGCCAAGACCCGGATCACCAATCTCTCGAGCCCGGACGAAAGCCATGGCGTCACTATCAACGTCCGCATCCAGCCGACCACGCAGCCGAACGTCATTGTCGAGGTGATGCGCAACGTGCTGATCAGTTGCAACACGATCCAGAAGACGCCCGAGCCCAGCGTGATGATCGATTCGATCGACGGGCAGGCGGTCGAATTGCAGCTAAGCTTCCGCATCCGCGACATATCCCAGACGACGGCCGCCAAGAATGAGATCTACGACCTCATCTACCGTCATTCGAAGGCGGGCGGGCTGAAACTCGCCGGTCCATCCGACGCGATCATGGCGCCGCCGGAACCGCAGACCGAGACCGCAAACGCCGCCCAGCATCCCGGTACACCATGGCGGCTGCTCAACAATATCCCGCTATTCTCGTCGCTGACCGAGGACGAGAAGGAACATCTGGCATCGCATATGCAGCGCCACACCTATCCCAAGGACGCCGTCATCGTCGAACAGGATTCGCGGTTGCGCGCGCTGACCATCGTGCGCTCAGGCGTCGTCAGCGTCACCCGCAGTGAGGCGCAGCGACATATCGAACTGACGCGGCTTGCTCCAGGCGACTATTTCGGCGAAGGCGGTCTGCTGATGGGAGCCGTAGAAGTCGGCACGATCCGGGCGCTGACCTTCGTCGTGACCTACGAGATCGGCGAACATTGCCTGGCGCCGCTGTTGCACGACCGGCCCTCCATGGCCGACGAGCTGGGGACCATCATGTCGAAGCGCATCGAAGCCGAACGCCACCTCTTCCGCACCAGCGATATACTGGTCAATGGCGCGCCGATCGGTTCGCTGACCTCACGCATCAAGCATCTGTTTCAGCTCCAACATGACTAATTCGACTGCACAGCAGGCGCTATCATCGGCGGCACAGTAAAAAACGCCTTGGCATCTGCGGTGAATTGCTCGCGCGACGTCGGCCGTGTGTAGAACATATGCCCGCCGCGATAGAGCTTCAGCGCCACGCGGTCGGCAAAGGCCGGCGGCAGATGATCGAGCACATATTTGTTGACGCCGAAGGGCACGACGAGGTCGCTATAGCCCTGCGCTACCAGGAGCCGGAAGGACGGCACGAGCGTCAGCATTTCCTTGAGGTCGTCCGTCCCGCTCGCATGCAGGCGGGAACCGCCGTTGCGGCCGCCCCAGTTCCAATGCTCGTTCACCGAGTTCGACAACAGATTGTAGGTCATATCTGTATGAAAGCCGAGTTCGTCGCGCGCGTAGCTTGAAAAGGCCCCACCATAGGCACGCACGAATCCATCGAGAATCGGATCGTCGCTGCGGCCGGCCTCCGATTCCGGATAGGGATCTGGTGCCAGGAACGAGGCGTCGTAGGAACTGACGATATCGGCGCCGTCACCATCGGAATGTTTCTGATACACCCCGCCGAGAAAGCCCTGGTTCTTGGCCACGACATCCTCGGGAATACCGGTCAGCTTGGACACGCGGTCGTAGAAAGCGCGACCGGCATCGCCGGTTGGGGGCTTGCCAGCGAGCGTGGGCAGATACTCGTTCAGCGCAAATTTTTCGGCATCCTGAACCCCCTGCTCATTGAAGGCATTTTTTCGCTCCAATTCGGCGGCGGCCAGTGACGGCAATTCGAGTGCCGCGCCGAGCGCCAAGTCATTCGCTCCGAAGACAAGCCGCCCTTCGATCAGCGGCGACAGCATGACGATGCCGGAAATCAGGATGCCCTGATCCTGCCGCAGGCTGGTGGCGACTTTCGCTGCGCGCAGCCCGCCGTAGCTCTCTCCGAGAATATATTTCGGCGAGCCGGCACGTCCGTTATGAGCAACATAAAGCGCAATCGCCTTGGCAAGGCTCTCGGCATCCCCGCGCATGTTGTAGAATTCATTGGCATCATCCGGCTTGACCGTGCGGCTCCAGCCGGTGCCGATCGGATCGATCAGGACGAGATCGGTGAAGTTCAACCAGCTCTGTGGGTTATCGACCAGCTTGGCATTGGCACCGTCGCGCCCGCTCGGACCGAAATCGAGAACGCGCGGTCCAACCAATCCGAGGCTGAGAAAGGCCGAGGCGGCGCCCGGCCCGCCGTTGAAGACGAAGGTGATCGGTCTGCCGGCGTCCTGGTTCTTGGCGACATAAGCGGTATAGAAGATCGCCGCATTGCGCTCGCCGTCCTGGCCGAAGAGATTGAGCGTGCCTGCCGTCGCCGTATAGGGAATGGTTTTACCATCGGCATTCAGCACATGATCGCTGACGGCATCTGATGGCAACAGGGAGAGAACGCTTCCACCGCCCCCGCCGCCGGCAGAACGGCCCTGCTCCGGCGGCGCAGCAAAGGCCAGCGTCGAGACGAGGGAAAAGACCAGCGCAAGGCTTGGCACGATCTTGCGAAAAGACATGCGTATGCAACCTCCATCGGCTCCGCGCATCGGCGCCGTCGCCTCGGATACTATTCCACCAACCGCAAAAGCGCGAATTCAAGAGATGTTGATCGCCGATCCGCCTGTCACATCCCTTTGAAAGGGAAATGCCATTGAGCGCCTGCTGGCCATTTGCCAGAGTGCCGCTCCGGGGAAACGAACACTCAAACCAAGAGACCCTAAGGGATTTGATGATGAAACAAGATATTGAAATCAATACCGCCGACGGCATCGCGAAAGCCGCTATCTTCCGCCCCGACAATGGCGCTTCCGCCGAGCGCGGCGTCATTTTCTACATGGACGCCATGGGTCCGCGTCAGGCGCTCTACGACATGGCGCAGCGGCTTGCCGATTCCGGCTATATCGTGCTGCTGCCCGACCTGTTCTACCGCTTCGGCGCCTATGGTCCATTTGACGGCACGTCCTTCGGTGATCCGGCCTCCCGCGAAGCGATCATGACGATGATACGCGGCACGACGCAGGAGATGACCAAGCGCGACAGCGCCGCCTTCCTCGATGCGCTGACGGCGGCTGGCGCCACCGGACCGGTCGGCACCGTCGGCTATTGCATGGGCGGCGCTCGCGCACTCACTGCAGCAGCCGCCTATTCCGATCGCATCGCAGCCGCCGCTACCTTCCACGGCGGCAATCTTGCCAGCGATGCGGAAGACAGCCCGCATCGCCTGGCCGCCGACATCAAAGGCCGCGTCTATGTCGGCGTCGCCGGCGTCGACAACAGCTTTCCGCCGGAGCAATCCGCCCGTCTCGCCGAAGCGCTTCGCATCGGCGGTGTCGACCACATGATTGAGAACTATGTCGGCATGGCCCATGGCTGGACCGTTCCCGACCATGGCGTCTACGACGAGACCGGCGCCGAACGGCACTGGAAGCGCCTGTTGAACTTATTCGATGAGACGCTGGCGTAAGAACCGCAACGCAGCAGACAATCCCGCTTTCTTTTTCGAAAGCGGGATTTTTCACGGGCTCAGCTTCATGGCGAAGCAGCCAGAACGTCAAAACCTGATCATGTCGATCTTGGTCAGCGTCGTCTTCTGCGAAACGCCGGGCGCGTTGACCATATGCCAGGCAACATATTGCTCGCCGTAAAGTTCGGTGGACGACATGCCGTCGACGGGGAGGATGATGTTCATCCCGTTCAGTGCCGCATCGGTCGCCGTATCGAGAACCGCGCCTTCGGAGGCCGTACCGGTGACGATCACGGTCTTGATGCCCTTGTCGGCGAGGATGCTGCGGAGATTGGTGCCGATGAACTTGTCGGCGCCGGACTTGACGATCGGGTCGCTTCCCAGCGGCGCAAGATCCGTGGCGATATCTTGGGGCTCACCCGCACCCGCCAAGCTGTAGACAACGAACACGCCTTTGGCACGGGCCTGGTCAAGCATAGTCTTGACCTTCGGCACGGAGGCAAGGCAGCGCGGCTTGGTGTTCTTGTTGCATGGTCCCTTCGTGGGGTCCTGTGCGCCATTGAAATCGAGGATCAGCAGCGCCGTCGTCTTCGCATCGACCACCACCGGCTTCAACTGCGGCGGCGCCGGAGGCTTCACCTTCTGCCAGTCGTCGATGATGGTCTGAGCGGAAGCCGGCATGGCTCCGAAAGGGCTCACGACCGCACTGAATGCAATGAAACCAACGCCGAAAGCAAAAGCTGCCTTTTGCACCATGCAACCGATACATCTCATGAAATCGCTCTCCTGAAGAACCCATGGGTTCCATTGGCTGACGCTACAATTTAGATAGGTCAAACCTCGGAGATTGATAACGAAACTCTTCGTGATCCCGGCGTTATCGGACAACGTGCTTTAGGCCGGGCGATTTGCTCCCCCGGCCGTGATTTTCGGTATCAGGCCGCGAAGATAATGTCTTCCGCCTCGATCTTGCTCCTGTCGATCTCCATTGCCAGGCCGGGTCTGTCAGGTACTTCGATCATGCCGTCGATGACATCGAGCGGATCGACAAGGAAATGCTGATGCACCGCATTCCACTTCACCAGATATTCCTGATAGGGCGTATGGATCGGCGACTGCACCGCCGAGAAGTGCGCGGTGACGAAGCTCGAATGACCGTGCGGGATCGTGATGAGATCGTGCACCGTGGCATAGGCCGCGATCTTCAGCGTCTCCGTCAGGCCGCCGCACCAGTAGATATCGGGCTGGATGACATCGAGCGCTTCCGAGTCGATGAAGCGCTTGAAGCCCCAGCGAGTATATTCATGCTCAGCCCCCGAAAGCGGGATGCGGATGCGTTCGCTGAGTTTCCGATAGCTGTCGATGCGGTCGGGCATGACGCATTCTTCCAGCCAGCGCGGCTTATATTCTTCGATACGCTCTGCGAGATCGACGACATAGCCGACATCCATCGACTGCCAGCAGTCGAACATCAGATCATAATCCTCACCGACAGCGTTACGCAGCGTGCGCACCAGCTCGACATTCTTCTTCATGCCCTCGGCGCCGCTCATCGGGCCGTGGCGGAAGAACCATTTCTGGGCGCGGTAGCCCTTCTCCTTGTACTCGATGGCGCGCTCGCGAACCTTGCCGGCGTCGAGCACGGCAAAGCCGAGCATCGAGGCATAGGCCGGAATCTTCGTCTGCGTCGGCCCGCCGAGCAGCCGGTAAACGGGCTGGTTCAGCCATTTGCCACGCAGGTCCCACAGCGCGCAGTCGACGGCGCTGATCGCCAGCATCGCGTCGCCCTGGCGGCCATGGACCATGCCGCGATGCATCTGATCCCAGAGCTTCTCTCCGGCAATCGCATCCTGGCCGGTCAGATATTTGCGCAGGTGCTTGGCGATGATATAGGCGACCCCCTCCGGGATCGGCCCGGCAAGGCCGGTCACGCCTTCATCCGTATGGATCTCCACGAAATGCGTGGTGATCTTGAATCCGTCGGCGGTTTGGATGCCACCCTCGTGGTCGTTTCTCACGCGATATTCCGGATAGATATCGATGGGGCGGACGAGCCGTTCCTCCCAAAGATCGCCCTTGGTCGGCAAGGTGCCTTGGAGGCGGCGAAGACGAACTTCAGTGATCAACATGAATATACCTCACTTTATCGCGCCTTTGACCGCCCCGACTTCAGGGGTGCGGCCAAAGAGCGTTGAAATGACGATGAGGGTGACGACCGACATGGCTGCCATCAATGCCAGCCAATAGAGGCCGTCGTCGAAATTGCCGGTCGAGTCATGGATCATACCGATCACCCAGGGATTGACGACGCTGGAAATATTGCCGAGCGCATTGATCAGGGCAATGCCGCCAGCTGCCGCAGCCCCGCTGAGGATTGCAGTCGGCAGACCCCAGAACACCGGCATGGCGCCGAAGACGCCGAAGGCGGCAATGCAGAGCATCAACAGTTTGACCGTCGGATCGGTGCTGGCGGCCGAGCCTACGAGGCCGATGATCGAAATGATCAGAGCGGTGTAATTGGCAAGGCGGCGCTTGCCGGGGCGGTCCGCGAGACGGCCGAGCAACAACATGCCGGCGATCCCGAAGAGATAGGGGATTGCCGCGACGAAACCGGTCTGCATCTGGCTGAAGCCAAAGCCCTTCAGGATCAATGGCAGGAATGTGCTGACGGCGCCGTTGAGATTGGTGAGGCCGTAGTACATCAGGCAGAACAGCAGAACCTGCGGGCTGAGGAGCGCTGCCAGCAACTGTTTGCCATGGCCGCTGCCGCTGAGGGCCGCGCGCTCACGCTGCTCCCGGTCCAGCCGCGCCATCAGCCAATTGCGTTCGGCTGGCTCCAGGAACGTCGCTTCCTTCGGGCCGCTTGGCAGGATGAAGGGAATGAGTACCGCAACGACCAGCGCCGGCAGGCCTTCCAGCAGATACATCCACTGCCAGCCATGCAGGCCGAGGATGCCATCGAGCTCGAGAAGCAGCGTCGATACCGGCGTACCGATGACCAGCGAGATCGGAATGCCGGCCATGAAGGCGCTGATGATGCGGCCGCGATAGGCCGACGGATACCAGAGCGTCAGGTAGAAGACGACGCCTGGAAAGAAACCGGCCTCGGCCGCGCCCAGAAGCGCGCGCAGCACGTAAAGGCTGTTGGCATTCCAGACGAACGCATGGGCGGCGGCCAGAAGCCCCCAGGTCAGCATGATGCGGGCAATCCACCAACGCGCGCCGAAGCGCTGGAGCGCCAGGTTGGAGGGAATTTCAAGCAGCACATACGGCACGAAGAACACGCTGGCGGCAAAACCGAAAGCGGTCATCGACAGGCCGAGATCCTGATTCATGGTCAGCGCCGCGACGCCGACATTGGCACGATCGAGGATCGCGATGAAATACGAAAATATAAGAATGGGCAGCAGACGCCATGTCAGCTTGCGAATAATCGTTTCTTCGGAAACAGCCATTTTCTCCTCCTGAGAATCTCTTTTGCGCCGCGGGCTCTTTGGACCACGGCCCTCCCGCCGGCGCCTATGTCTTGTCCGGGCATTCACATGATCGAATTCCGGAAACGTTTCCGGGAATTGCCATGACGACATGGGGATGTCAAGACGATCGGATCGATTCGCGACGATACGGAGCAGCATGAAGAAGCCGCAGACAGTCGGTATCCGGGAATTGGCCGCTCATCTCGGGATGGCGATCAGCACCGTTTCGCGCGCGATGAACGACCGCAGCGAAGTCAGCCCCGAAACGCGCAAGCGCATTCTCGCCGAAGCCGAGCGCCTGGGCTACCGGCCAAACCAATCGGGACGCAGCCTGCGCAGCGGCTCGACAAAGGCGATCGCGCTCACCATGCGTACCGATATCGGTCGCACCATGTCCGGCGAAACCTTCTTCATGGCGCTGAGCGAGGGATTGCAAAGCACGCTTGCCAATGTCGGCTATGATCTGATGATCCTGCCCTGTGCCTCCGATCAGGATGAAAACGAATTCCTCTATCGCGCCGTCGATCGCAGGCTCGCCGACGGCTTCATCATCTCCAACGTCCAGCGCATCGATCCACGCATAGACTATCTGAGAAAATGGCACATGCCTTTCGTCGCGCTCGGCAGCAGTGAGACCAAGGGCGATTATGCTGCGCTCGATCTCGATTTTGCCGGGGTCGCCGAGGCCTCGGTGCAGCGGTTGACGACACGGGGGCACAAACGCATCCTGCTCGGCCTGACTGCGCAGGAAACAAACAACAACTACGTCTTTCTGGCAGGCTTCAAGGCCGGGCTGGAAAAATCGGGCCTCGCCTTCGATGAAAGGCTGGTGCTGCGCCTGCACGACCGCATTTCCGGCGGGTACGAACTGGCCTCCACACTGCTTGCAATGGACGACCGGCCGACAGCCGCGCTCCTTATCCAGGAAACGATGGCGATGGGCTTCTACCAGCGGCTCGGCGAAGCCGGCCTGCAACCCGGCAAGGACCTCGCCGTCATCGGTTTTCGCGAAAATCCGGTCTGCCGCTACCTGACACCTTCGCTGACAAGCTTCCGCATCGATCTCAAACACTACGGCGCCCGCCTCGGCGAGATAATCATCGCCGAACTCGACGCCGCGGCGAAAGGCGCCGACCGCAGCGATTTCATCCGCGAAGTATGGCCGATGGGATTGGTTCCTGGAAAAAGCGACGAGGCGGCTTAGGAACCAGCCTGCTCCTCCGACCCGGCAGCGGCGGCGTCGCTCTGCAGCTTGCCGAGTAATCTTTGCAAAGCCTGTTTGATCTGTTCGATCTCCTCGGAGCCGGAAATTTCGGCCCATCGTTCGTCGACAAGACGGCCCGTCGCCATCGCGATCGGCCGGACACCCTTGCCGCGTTCTGTGAGGAATACCAGCCGGCCCCGTCGGTCGTTGGGATCTGGCCGGCGCTCGACATAACCCAGCCGCTCGAGCTCCTCGACCGCTTGCGCCATCGTCTGCTTGCGCACATGTGCAAGCTTGGTGAGCTCGCTGACCTGAATACCCTCGGGGCGGGCGAAGGTGAAAACATTGGCATGCGGCGGTCGGATATCGCCGAAACCGGCTTCATCCAGGGCGGCTTCGACGGCCTGCGTCCAATGCTGGTGTACGAGCCGCAGCAACAGGCCCAGGGGCGGACGGGAAGGAGCACATTTTTCCATGAGATATAGACAGGTACCTGACTATTATGTTAGATAGACAGGTACCTTACCATTTCTTTTGAAGAAGGGATACCCGCCATGCCCTCGATCGACCTGCTGGATTCGACTATCTTCTATGAGGATGCAGGGAGCGGAACTCCCTTCGTCTTCCTCCACGGCAATCCCACCTCGTCCTATCTCTGGCGGCATGTGTCTCCACATATCGGTGCGCCCGCTCGCCGCCTCGCGCCCGATCTCATCGGCATGGGCCGTTCGGGCAAACCAGATATCCCTTACGGCTTCGCTGATCACGCCCGTTATCTCGACGCCTGGTTCGACGCTCTCGAACTTACCGGCGTCGCGCTGGTCGGCCATGACTGGGGCGGCGCGCTGGCCTTCGATTGGGCGGCCCGCAATCCCGAACGGGTGCGGGGCATCGCCTTCATGGAAACCATCATTCGCCCGCTGACCTGGGACGATCTCCCGAATGCAAGGCCGCGCTACGAGGCGCTGCGCTCGCCGGGCACCGGCGAGGTCAAGATTCTCGACGAGAACTTCTTCATCGAGCAGGCACTACCAGCAACCATTCTCAAAGGGCTGAGCGCGCAGGATCATGCCGCCTACCGCGCGCCCTACCCGACCCGCGAAAGCCGGCGGCCGCTGCTGGAATGGCCGCGCGCGATGCCGATCGAGGGCAGGCCGGCCGATGTCGTCTCCCGGATCGAAGCCTACGATGCCTGGCTGGCGGCGAGCGCGGATGTCCCAAAACTGCTCTTGACCTTCGACGGCCCGGCAGAAACCCTGCTCATCGGCGAGGCAATGACGGCCTGGTGCCGGGCGAACATCGCCAATCTGGACGTCGAAAATTGCGGCCCGGCCCGCCATGTCGCGCCGGAGGATCAACCCGAGGCAATTGCCGCGGCCATCTCCCGATGGGCGGATCGCCACGAACTCCGTTAGAGGAACCTGACGGAGTTCGATGGAGAAACTGGAGATCCAGGATGGCCCGATAAATCCAGCTGCTGAGACTCATACGGCACGCAACCGAGTTCGCATGCCTTTCCGTCTCTCCTTTGCCGCGAATTTTTTCGAAGACAATCCATCGTTGACAAATGACGAGCAGACCATAATCTCCGCCTAAGCGTTTGCGATCGCCACTATTCTTTCGGAGATGAGGATCATGCTGGCGAAATGCATGAGACGGTTGGTTCTGGCAGGCCTCATCCTTTGCGTCTCGGCATACCTGGCCGCCGCCGCACAAGCGCTCGACCTCATCGCTCAGAAGGGAACCGTCCGGATCGGTTATATTGCCGACGAGGCGCCGTTTTCCTTCAAGAAAAAGGACGGCAGCCCAGCGGGATATACCATCGATCTCTGCGGAAAGATTGCTGATGAGATCGGCAATAAGATTCCTAACGTGAAGCGGGAATACGTCGAAACCACCCTTGCCGATGGATTCAACGCCGTAAAAACCGGGCAGATCGATCTTCTATGCGGCGCAATCACCATCAATCTTGCAAGACGCGAGACCGTAGATTTTTCTCAATTGATCTTCCTGACCGGGGCAAGCGCGCTGCTGCGCAAGGATTCGCCCGAATATCTGCAGATACTCTTCCTCGATAAGCGCCCGGTGCGCACTGTGGACGCCCAATCGCCTAAAGCAAGTGTCATCGGCGTCCGTTCGGATACGACCACCGGCGCGACATTGCGTGAAGCGCTCGGCAACGATGTGCCGAAAACGCGGGTCGCGGATTTCGCGGCGCATCAGGACGGTCTCGAAGCCCTCGAAGATCACAGGATCGACGCCTATTTCGCCGACCGGGCCCTCCTCATCAGCCTCGCCGGTCGAGCGCGCAATCGCGCGGCACTTGCGATCGGCAACCGCCTGTTCACGCATGAGCCCTATGGGATCGCGTTACCGCGAGACGATTCCACCTTTCGCCTTCTTGCGGACCAGGCGCTCACCGCCTTCTATCAGTCAGATGATTTTCCGAAATTGCTGAAGACCTATTTCGGAGACGAGGCTCCAATTCTGCGCAGCGAAATACTGATGCAGTCCATTCCTCAATGAGGTCAGCCGCTTTTATCGGGGTGGTCGGTCGCACTTATGGTCGATTGGGGCATCCGTTGCCTGGTTGAGGGCTGGTTCGCAGCTTAATGAGCCACCGGCCCGTTCGCCTTCTTCCAAGCGGCGATGCCACCCTCGATATGACAGGCGGTCGACAGCCCGGCATCCTGGGCGGCCTGCACGGCCATCGCCGATCGCTCGCCGAAAGCGCAATAGAACACGATCCGCTTGCCGGTGGCCGCCGCTAATTCATGCAGCATGCCGCCCGCGCTGATGTTTTCCAGCAAATCCGGATAGGGTGCGTGCAGCGAGCCAGGGATCGTTCCATGCTTTTCGCGTTCGCCCTTCTCGCGCAGGTCGACGATCGCAATGTCAGGACTGCCGCGCAGCGCCAATGCCTCGGTCGCCGAGACAGCCCAACCTTTACGCGCGATCTCATCCTGATGAAGACCGACGTGGACATTGGCTGGCACGGCCACATCCATCATCTTCGGATTGGGAAGATGGAGGTTGTTCATGAGCTCGGCATATTCGTCCGCCGATCGAACTCTGAGGCGCGGATTGAACAGCCTCTCTTCGCCGATGGTGGAAACCGTATCGCCCTTGTAGTCGTGGGCCGGATAGACCAGCGTCTCGTCCGGCAATTTCAGAAGCTTGTTGAAGATCGAGTCATACTGCTGAAGCGGATTGCCGTTCTGGAAATCGGTACGTCCTGTGCCGCGAATGAGGAGCGTGTCACCCGTGAACACCCGGCCACCCATGAGGAAAGAATAGGAATCGTCCGTGTGGCCCGGCGTATAGAGCACATCCAGGCTCAAACCCTCAATCGAGACACGGTCGCCTTCCGTCACACGCATGGAAACGACGTCGGCAAGCGTCTGCTCGCCCATCACGGTAATGCAATGGGTGCGGTCGCGCAGCGCACCCAATCCGGTGATATGATCGGCATGCAAATGCGTGTCCACGGCCTTGACGAGCTTGAGATCAAGCTCGTTCACGAGCTGAAGATAGCGGTCGACCTTCTCGAGCACGGGATCGATGATCAGCGCCTCGCCACCCTTACGGCTGGCGATGAGATAGGTATAGGTACCGGACACGCTGTCGAAGAGCTGGCGGAAGATCATCGGCGACACCCTTGCGCAAATCCTGCCCCGCAAGAAGGGGCATCCTTATTATCCCTTCGGCTGTGGAACGATCCGAATGTAGGGTTTAGGCGCGTTCCATCCCTGCGGATATATGGTCTTGGCTTCGTCGTCGCTTACCGAACCGGCGATGATCACATCCTCGCCCTGCTTCCAATTCACCGGAGTAGCGACCCTGTGCTTCGCAGTAAGCTGGAGCGAGTCTATCACACGCAGGACCTCATCGAAATTGCGGCCTGTGGTCATCGGATAGACGAGGATCAATTTGATCTTCTTGTCCGGGCCGACGACAAAGACGTTCCGCACCGTTTGATTGTCAGCCGGGGTGCGCTTGGTCGGATCGCCGGACACTGCTGCCGGCAGCATGCCGTAGAGCTTCGATACCGTATAATCGACATCGGCAATCATCGGGAAGTTCGGTGCAAAGCCCTGCGTCTCCTCGATGTCGCTCGCCCAGCCGGAATGACGGTCGAGCGGATCGACCGACAGACCGACAATTTTCACGCCACGCTTGTCGAATTCGGGTTTGATTCTGGCCATGTAGCCGAGCTCGGTGGTGCACACCGGCGTGAAATCTTTCGGATGCGAGAACAGGACGACCCAAGAATTATCGGCCCAGTCGTGAAATCGGATCTTGCCTTCAGTCGTTTCGACCTCGAAATCCGGTGCGATATCATTGATTGCAAGTGTCATGGTCCCCTCCCGTCGTAGACAAAATGGTTATCTGATCTTTCCCTCGGTATATTTATTGTACATCTTCCTAATTTAGGCAACTGCAAACGGCGCGATGCTTTGATTTTCTCTCGCAAGACGAGCGCTTAACTTAAGGTGAGTTGAACAGAACTTTGAATAGCGGTTCCGAGCATCTGTTGCCGGATACGGCCGGCGCGATCGAATCGAAGCGATCGGCAAAAGAAAACCCCGCCACTTTGGGGGGATGGCGAGGTATAAAGAATGTTATTACGATAACATAATATATCTATTCGCATAGGCAACAAAAAAGCGCCCACCTGCTAAGCGGTGACAGGCGGGCGCTAAAAAATCCAACGAGTTGAAGTTAAACGATAATTAAATATCGTCAATAGCTAAATAAAATTTGCCTAAATCGAGAAGGCGAAAAACGACCCGCACTTGACACCGCTCGCGTTTCTTTTGCCGTCCCTGATATAGGGACAGGCGCCAATATGAACCGATGATGAAAAAGCCCCGCCATTTGAATAAGGCGGGGCAAGCGGGGAAAGCCCCCTCAGATATGAGGAGGGAGCGCAGGCAATAAATCAGGACTATCCGAACTACACGAGGTCAGTTCCGACCAATGCGGTACGGTGTGAATGAAAAAGCTCCTTGCCCATTTTGAGGAGCGGACAACCGCGACGGGCGAGCTTATAAGAAGGTTCGAAAGCAGGATTGCTCGATCCCCACAGCCGATCGCCTGCCATAAAGGCCGGCGCGCCTCGATCGAACGATCAAAGGCTGCTCTCGCAGGAAGCAGCGAACACGTGTAGAATTTTGGGCCCGGGGCGATGAATTCAGGCGGTTTGCAGGCGTCCGGCAACGCGGTTGGGGGGATGATATGATGACATTGGTTATCGCTTTGCAGCTACAGCTCTCGGCGCGGCCGTCATTCCCATGACGGACAGTCTGGCATTTCGTTCCTTCGGACTAAACCGTCTTCTACGCGAGGAATGGTTTCTGGCGGTCAGCATTCTGACCAGTCTGGTGGTCCTCAGCTTCGAGGGCCCATTGCTTAAACAATTGTCCGATCCCTTTTGGCTCGCTTTCATATTCCTTGTGCTTTTTGCCGCCGTGCTTGGTTCCGCGCTTTCGGTCGTCCGGCATGCAGATTATCTGGCGGAGCGACTTGGGGAGCCGTACGGAACATTGATCCTGACGCTGGCCATCACCTCGATCGAAGTGATGGCCATTTCCGCCGTGATGATCCATGGCGAAAACAATCCGACCCTTGCGCGTGATACGCTTTTTGCAGTGATTATGATCATCCTCAACGGCATGGTCGGAATGTCGTTGCTGTTCGGCGCCTGGCGACGGCCGGAGCAGTCCCACAATTTGCAAGGGGCCAACGCCTATCTTGGGCTTATCGTGCCACTGGCGACGCTGAGCCTGATCATGCCGAGTTTTCTATATACTTCGGGCGGCCCGCACCCTTCCGCGCCGAGACAGATGGTGCTCGGGATCATGTCCATCGGACTTTATGGCGTATTCCTGATGCTTCAAGCGGGCCGCCATCACCATTTCTTCGCAGAGGAAGACGAGCTGCCCGTCAAACGCGAGGCGCGCCCTGCACCGCGATCGCTATGGGTTCATACCATCCTGCTGTTCGCCTATATGGGGCCGGTGGTATTCCTCGTCGAAGAACTCGCCAAACCGATCGACTATGTCATCGAAACATTGCGCGCGCCTGTCGCCTTCGGCGGCGTCGTCATGGCCGTGTTGGTTGCCACACCGGAAGCCATCAGCGCCGTGCGCGCCGCCATCGCCAACCATTTGCAGCGTTCAATCAATATCTTCCTGGGCTCGGTCCTCTCGACGATCGGAATAACCGTCCCTGCCATGCTTGCCGTCAGCTATCTCGTTGCACACCCCGTTACGCTGGGGCTCGAGGGCAGCGATCTCGTGATGCTCATCCTGACGCTTGCCGTCAGTATCATCACCTTCGCCAGCGGCCGGACCCATCTCATGCAGGGCGCCGTTCATCTCGTGCTATTCGTGGCTTACGTGCTGCTCATTTTCCAACAGTAAAGGTCGCGCCCTCTCGATCAGGAGTCACCCGCTATGACAATCGAGCTTCTGATCGCAAGATACGGTTTATTGGCGATCTTCCTGGGTGCTGCCTTCGAGGGCGAAACCATGGTTATCCTCGGCGGCGTGTTTTCGCACCGCCACCTCATGACCTTTTGGAGTGCGGCGGCAACCGCTTGTGCCGGTTCCTTTATCGCGGACCAGACGCTCTTTTTCACCGGCCGCTATGCCCGCCACTATCAGCGTATCCAGAAAATCATCGAAAAGCCGGCGTTCGCCCGCGTCACCCATCTTCTGGAGCGTTATCCCACCAGCTTTATCTTCGCGTTCCGGTTCATCTATGGCGTGAGGACGATCAGTCCGGTCGCCATCGGAATGTCCGACGTCTCAGCCATAAAATTCGTCGTGATCAACGCTGCCGCGGCCTTGATCTGGGGATCGTTCTTCACCGGAATAGGCTACCTGTTCGGCCGAAGTATTGAGCAGACGTTCGGCCATCTCCCGCTCCATCGCCATGTCCTGATTGCGGCCGGAATTATTGCTGTCCTGCTTCTTGTCATGATGACATTCCGAAAACGCAAGCCTGCCTGATCAGGTTCGGCTTTCGCCGTTACGGCTCACCATAATTGCAGGGCGCGGGGGCTATTGCAATTTTGAGCAATGCCGCTCCATAGTGTCACATGCCTTGATCCATCGAAGCCGCTTGGCTGCCGACGAGGCTGCGCATGAAGACTGGAACTCGCAAGTTATGGGGGTCAGGAATGCGTGGGGGATTTTCTCAAGGTCTGCAATTTTGCGTCGTGCTTGCATGCGCGATTTCTCTTCAGGCATGCGAAAGAAGCAACAACACCTATGTCGCCCCGCCGCCACCGAAGGTACGCGTAGCGCTTCCCTTACAGCAGCCCGTCACCCGATATTTCGAGCTGACTGGCAATACCGCGGCCTTTAAGTCCGTCAATATAGAAGCGCGCGTTCAGGGCTTTATCGAGTCGATAGACTATCGCGACGGCGTGATGGTCACGCAAGGTACCCAGCTCTTCACCATCCAGAGCAATACCTACCAGGCACAAGTCGATCAGGCGCAGGCGACACTTGCTTCCGCGCAGGCATCGCAGGTCGGCGCCGATCAGGAATACCAGCGCCAGCTCAACCTCACCAGGCAGCGGGTCACAACGCAAACGGCCCTCGACAGCGCCAAGGCGACGCTTGATCAAGCGAACGCAGCCATCGCCAATGCCAAGGCCAGTCTCGACCTTGCGATGATCAACCTCGGATATACGAAAGTGCTGGCGCCGTTCGACGGGAGGGTAACCGCCCGTCTCGTCGATGTCGGTGCCCTTGTCGGGGTATCCGGTCCAACCACGCTCGCGACCATCGTCCAGACGGACCCGATCTATGTCAATTTCAGCGTCAGCGAGCCGCAGGTACTGATGATCAGGCAAGACCTGGCAAAGCAAGGCCACACGTTCAGGCAAATAGACATTCAGACTATTCCCTTTGAAATCGGCTTGCAGAACGAGACCGGTTATCCCTTCAAGGGCCGTCTCGATTATGCCTCGCCGCAAATAGATTCGGCGAGCGGCACCCTGCCGGTGCGCGGCGTTCTCGACAACAAGGATCGCGCCCTTCTGCCAGGCCTTTTTGTGCGTGTGCGCGTGCCGGTCGGACACGAGGACAAGGCGCTGCTGGTAAGGAACGACGCAATCGGCACCAACCAGCAGGGCAGCTATGTGCTGGTCCTTGGGAAAGATGAAACTGTCGAACAGAAGGTGGTGCAAGCAGGCCAGCGCGAGGGTCCTCTTCGCGTCATCGATTCCGGACTTGACGCGGGCGACTGGGTGGTGACGGAAGGCATTCAACAGGCCATCCCCGGCAGCAAGGTTGCGCCGGAGAAAGTCGCGATGGATGCAACCTCGACGGCAAGCGCATCGAACGATGTCGCACCCACAACAGATACGGCTAAACCCGGCACAGCAAAGTCCGACACGCCATGAGCCCGCTCCCGATTTCACGCCAATATCCGAGGGGGACAGCATGATTTCGCGCTTCTTCATCGAGCGGCCGGTGCTTGCGAATGTTCTGGCGCTTGTCTTCGTCCTCATCGGCGCGGTCGCGCTCTTCCAATTGCCGGTCGCACAATATCCGAACGTTGTTCCACCGACGGTACAAGTGACGACACGTTACCCTGGTGCAAGTGCCAGTACTCTTATCGATACCGTCGCACTGCCGATCGAACAGCAGGTCAACGGCGTCCAGAACATGCTCTACATGCAGTCGACCAGCGCCAGCGACGGCACCTACTCCCTGACCGTCACCTTTGCGATCGGCACCGATCCCGACCAGGCGCAGGTCCTTGTGCAGAACCGTGTCGCCATAGCCATGTCCTCGCTGCCGCAAGCTGTCCAGCTTCAGGGCGTCACGACGCAGAAGAAGTCGACGGCCATTCTGGAATTTGTCAGCCTGACCTCGCCGGACAGCCGATTTGACAGCCTTTTCCTGTCCAACTATGCCGTCATCAATTTGCAGAACGAGTTGGCCCGCCTGCCTGGCGTTGGCAATGTCTCGGTATTCGGCGCGGGCCAATATGCCATGCGCATCTGGATGAATCCCGAACTCCTGCAGGCGCGCGGCCTGACACCGCAAGACGTTATCAACGTCGTGCAGGATCAGAGCCAGGAGGTGACGGCCGGTCAGGTCGGCATACCGCCCGTGCCGCCCGGGCAGGCTTTCCAGTACACGCTCAACGTCAGCGGGCGGCTGGACGACGCGGTCGATTTTGAGAATATCATCGTCAAGGTCGATCAGCAGAATGGCGGACGCATCACGCGCATTCGCGACATCGGTCGCGTCGAACTCGGCGCCCAGACCTACAGCCAGTCCTTCATGCAGAATGGGCACCCTGCAGCCGGCATCGGCATTTTTCAATTGCCGGAAGCAAACGCCATAACCGTCGCGCGGGATGTCGCCGCGAAGATGGCGCAGCTCTCCAAAAGCTTTCCGCCGGGCCTTGCCTATGAAGTCCCGTTCGACACCACCAAGTTCGTCACGGCTTCGATCAACGAAGTCTATATAACGCTGGTGGAGGCCGGCGTCCTGGTGCTCATCGTCATTCTCGTCTTTCTTCAGGATTGGCGGGCAATGCTGGTGCCGGCGACGACCGTACCGGTCACGATCATCGGCGCCTTTGCGGCAATGGCGGCGCTCGGTTTCACCATCAATCTCTCGACGCTGTTTGCCATCGTTCTTGCCATCGGCATCGTCGTCGATGACGCCATCGTCATCGTCGAGGGTGTCGCTCGTCACATCGAGGCAGGAATGCCGGGCAAACAGGCGGCCGAGAAAGCAATGGACGAACTGTTCGGTCCTGTTATCGGCATTACGCTCGTTCTGATGGCGGTGTTCATTCCTGCGGCCTTCCTTCCGGGCTTGACCGGACAACTCTACAAGCAATTCGCGCTCGTCATTGCCGCCACGGCATTGATCAGTGCTATCAACGCAATGACGCTCAAGCCGACGCAATGCGCGCTCTGGCTGCGCCCGGCGGTGCCGCCCGAGAGGCGCAACTTCTTTTACCGCGGCTTCAACAAGGTCTACGATCGGGCGGAGCGTGGCTATGCCAGGCTTATCAGCAGCATGGTTCATCATAGCGGCATCGCCGTGCTGGTTGCCTTGGCGTTGATCGGCGTCGCCGTGTGGGGGCTCACGCGACTTCCGACTGCCTTCCTGCCGCCCGAAGACCAAGGTTATGTGCTGATCAGCGCACAGCTTCCCGACGGCGCCTCGAAGGAGCGCACCGATGCCGTCATGGAACAGGTCGGCAAGATTGCGCAACAGACGCCCGGCGTCGAACAGGTGCTGACCATCAGCGGCATCTCCATCCTCGACAACAGCGCGAGCTTACCAAACGCCGGCGTCGCCTATGTCGTGCTCAAGGATTGGGGTACCCGCGGCAAGGAAAAGGGACAGGATCTGCTGTCGATCTACGAGCATTTGAACGGTGCCCTGCGGGACATATTGACCGCAAAGACGCTGGTGGTGGTGCCACCGCCGATCCAGGGCATCGGCAATGCCAATGGCTTCACCATGCAAGTCGAGATCCGGGGCGGGAATTTCGACTTTCCGCTGCTGCAGAACCTAGCAGATACCATCGTCAAGAACGGCAACGCGCAGTCGGCGCTGCAAAGACTGAGCACATCTTTCCGAGCCGACGTTCCGCAGCTCTCCGTCTCGGTCGATCGCATCAAGGCAGAGACGCTCGGCATTACGGTTGGACAGATTTTCTCGGCGCTCTCGGGCTATGTCGGATCGAGCTACGTAACCCAGTTCAACAAGTTCGGGCGAACCTTCCAGGTCTATGTGCAGGCGTCTCCCGACTTCCGTGTGCGTCCTGATGACATCCGCAACTTGAAGGTCAAGGCTGGCGATGGCACCATGGTGCCGCTCGCCACGGTGACGGATGTCACCAGCGTCCAAGGGCCGTCCCTCATCAGCCTCTACAACCTTTATCCGACGGCAACGATCGTCGGCGGGGCCGCCAGTGGCTTCAGTTCCGGACAAGCGCTCGATGTCATGGAACAGATAGCCAACCGCACGCTGTCGCGCGGCTCGAGCTTCGAATGGACGGCTTTGTCCTACCAGGAGAAGGCTGTCGGCGGGCAGATCTATTTCGTCTTCGCCCTTGCGATGCTTCTCGTCTATTTCGTGCTCGCCGGCCAATATGAGAGCTGGATCCTGCCATTGGCTGTGCTGTTGGCCGTGCCGCTCGCCCTGCTCGGTACGGTGGGCGCGCTGAGCGCTGCCGGCGTCGCCAACAACCTCTACACCCAGATCGGGCTCATCCTGCTGATCGCGCTCGCCTCGAAGAACGCCATTCTCATCGTCGAATATGCGCGGGAGAGACGCCAGGAAGGCATGGAGATTCTCGACGCGGCGGTCGAGGCGGCCCGCTTGCGCTTCAGGCCTATCCTGATGACATCCTTTGCCTTTATCCTCGGTGTGCTGCCGCTGGTGCTCGCCACCGGAGCCGGCGCCTCCGCCCGCAAGTCGATCGGCATATCGGTCTTCAGCGGCATGATCGCCTCGACCTGTCTTGCCGTGCTCTTCGTTCCTTCATTCTATGTCGTGTTGCAACGCATCGAGGAATACAGAAAACGCCGCACCGCCCCGCAGCCGGTTTCGCAAGCCGCGGACTGAGGGCACGGAAACGATCTTCCGCACCGATGTTATCCGACGGGCGAGACTTTGCTCCTACGGCACGACCCGAACATAGACGTTGCCGCTTCTGGCATAGTAGCCGGATCCGCAGCGATAGTAATAGCCGCCATTATAGGCGCCATAGACACAGCCCGATGGCAGAACGGCGATGCCAGCCGTCGTTCCCGCGGCGACGCGGCGCGTCGTCGCAGTAGCAAGGGCCGGACAGAAGCTTATAATCCGCTGGTCAATACCCTATGGCATGACGGGGATACCCGCTGCAGATTGTCCCGCAGGCAGGCAATGCCGCGGCCGCCGCCGAGCGGCACGGAACGGCAAAAAGCCCGGAAATCCGACCCGCACGTCTGACGCAGGATCATCAATTCCTCACGTGGTGTGAAGGATGGCATCGCGGTACGCGTAGCCGGCGCGGGCGTTGCCGCTGCACCGCCGCCGGCAGCAGGAGCAGAAGCAGTCCCTCCGAGAGCTGCAACCGCCTGCTGACAGGATGGGGAGAGCGTTGAATTGTGCTGGCGAAGACAGGTAAGCGCTTCCGCGCCTCCGGGCGTAACACCCGAACATTGTGCCATGAAATCAGACCGGCAGGCAGATTTGACCGCATTGCGCTGCGCCTGCGTCGGTTGATGTGCCTGCGCTCCACCCGCGGCGGCTGCGCCAGATTGAGCGGGCACCGTTCCAGGTGTCTCGGCGGGCGCAGCGGCGCTGGACCTCTGCTTGGTTGTGCTCACCGCCGACACGGCGCTTCGGCAGGCCGGCGAAAGCGTCGAGCTATGCTGTTGCAGGCAGGTTAGAGCTTCGATGCCGCCCGGTGACACGCCTGAACATTGCGCGATGAAATCAGACCGACAAGCCGACTTGATGGCATTGCGTTGCGCGGCGCTAGGCTGTTGTGAATGAGCGACACCGACAAAAAGACAGAACACGCACAACAAGGTGCAAAGCACAGTGTATGCTGGCAGGAGATGCTGCCTTCCATGCGGGACGGTCGCCAGAAAAGACGCAGATTTCCCCATTGTTTCCCCCTCAAGAAAAACTCTTGGTGCTTATCGTAGAAAGCCGTCGGCCGAAGTAACGAGATCAAAAAATCACAAGGGATGAAAGCTACATGCGGATCCGACAGTAAATCAAGTATTGCTAAATTAGCATAACAAACATATGCGCGAAAAGGTAGCCAAACAGAGTACAATTCCATGGAGGAAGTCAGTCACTGGTCCACGGAGTGTTCTCCTTGATTGATCCACCTCCAGGATCCGTCCGCATGGCACTCGAGCACGGCATCATATGCCTCCTGCGGGGTACTCATGTCAGCGAAGTTGACGCAGGCGATCTTTCGCTCGGCAAGCAGTCCGAGGATATCGCGCAGCAGTTCGTTACCGAAGATCACATCTGCATTTTCCAAAAGAACATACCGAGGGCCCGCGATAAGCACCTCGGCGATCGCCACGATCTGTTGTTCGCGTGGCGACAATAGACTCGACCAGTCGCACTCCTTGTCGAGATCATCAACGGTCAGAACGCGGACAAATCCGAGCTGCTTGAGGAGAGCAAGGATCTGATCATCGGACACTTCGCCTTGTTGTTCTGCTGGCACCATTATCTGCCGCAAGGTTCCAGGAGCGAGCTGGGTGCGTTGCGCGAGAAAACGCAGCCGATCGCGTGGCGGACGAATGATTCGTCCCTCTCCAGACGTGCCAATTCCTGCCGTTGTGCGGAACAGCGCGGTCGCTCCTCCATGGTCGCCTCCCACCACAACGACGCGTGTGTCAGCCGGAAAGATCGTCGAAAGATCTTTCAGTAACGCCTGGCCGCCCGGCGACGTGAGCGTGAGGTGCTCATAGGCAAGGTTTCCATCGGTCTCTACGACCTCCAGGTCGGTTTTTATTGGCTGAGCAGCTTCTTCGATCGCGTCGATCAGGGAGCTGATACGCGCCACCACAACCGCGAAATTGGAAATCGATTTGAATTGGCTGACAATGAATGAAAACGCACCGACGAGCATCGCAAAGGCGGCTGCAGACTGGGTAACCACGCCGAATTCCATGTCGCCTCGAATGAATGCCGGGGCGATGATGAGAACCGGAATGATCTGAGTCATCCAGTTGTAGCCCGTTGTGAAGAAACCGACATTGCGGTTGATGACGATTATGCGCCTGAAGTTCAGGGCAAGTTCGTCGAAACGCCTCAGCAAGAGATTGGCGTGCCTTTGCTCTCCTCCCCCAAGCATGATCGATTCTGCGTTCTCGCGCACGCGGATCAGGCCGGAACGGAATGCAGCCTCGCGGTCGAGCTGATCATAGCTCAGCCTGATCAGGGGGCGACCCAATACGATTGTCATGTAGGATCCGGTGGCTGCGTATACCACAGCCGCGATGAACAGCAGCGGACTGATGAGCCAAAGCACGCCTGAGAAGGTCAAGACGGTCAAAGCGCTGTTCAACAGCATCAATACGAAAGAAAGGGTCGTGATAGTGAAGGTGTTGATATCATCGGCGATCCGCTGGTCAGGATGTGCGAGCTTACCCAGAATCCCGACGCGGTAAAACGTCCCCCCGCTCATATAAACACCAATAGCGCGGCGTGTCAGAAATTCCCGCCAGAGCAAGGCCAGCCGTTCCTCCGCGAACCTGGCGATCACCGAGGCGACAGTCGATGCCGCGAAAGCCATGGTGTACAGGATGGCCTGGCGAATGAATTCGGCTGTCTGCCTTTCGGCGATGGCGGTCATGAAATGCCGGCCGACGAAGCTATTGACGACGTTCAGAGCACTGATGCCGCCGAAGAGAGCGACCAGAGCGAAAAATAGGAACTTGGCTCTTCCGCCTACATCTGATGTCATAAAGATCTTGACTGCGCGGACGAACCTGCCTGCCGTCAACTTAAGCGGAATATGCTGCTGGCTCATGCTCGCCCCTGCTGTTATCGCCATTCACCACGAATCAAGGAACAGGACAGGGTCTCGCATCCCAGATTTCGGCCGCATAATCGGCGATCGTACGGTCGCTTGAGAACTTCCCGGAGCTTGCGATGTTGAGCAGCGCTTTGCGAGTCCATGCTCGAGGATCGTTGTACAGAGACTGCAAGCGCTGGTCCGCTTCCAGATATGAGGTGAGGTCGGCCAAATGCCTGAAGACATCGCCGCTTGTCAGGAGGATATTGCGCAGCGCATCCACAACCCCGGGTTCGTGACGGCAAAAATGACCGGACAGGATAAGGTCCAGCACCGCGCGGATCTCCGGTTCGTTGTCGTAGTGCCAATGAGGACTATACCAGCCGCGGCTCCCCGCGACTTCGTCGGCCGTCAGGCCGAACAGGAAGAAGTTTTCCTCGCCCGCCGCCTCGGCCATTTCGATCGTGGCCCCGTCGCGGGTGCCGATCGTCAACGCGCCATTCATCATGAACTTCATATTGCTGGTGCCGCTCGCTTCGTATCCGGCCGTCGAGATCTGGTTGGAAACGTCAGTGGCGGGGATGAGGCGCTCCGCCACTGAGACGCAGTAGTCGGGCAGGAAGACGACCTTAAGGCGCCCACGCATCTGAGGGTCGGCGTCAATCGTGCCGGCGAGATTATTCAGAAATTTGATTATCAGTTTCGCCACGTTGTAAGCGGGCGCGGCTTTACCGGAAAAGAAGAAGGTGCGCGGCGCCATATCCAGGTTGGGATTTTCGCGGATCCGATTGTAGAGCGCAACGATCCTCAGTGCGTTCAATAATTGCCGCTTGTATTCGTGAATGCGTTTGACCTGGCTGTCAAAGATCGCGCCGGGATCGACGACGATGCCGGCGCTCGATTTCAGCCATCCGGCAAAGCGGTGCTTGGCCATGCGCTTGGCCTCCCGGACCTGATCGACAAAACCACTGTCATCGACGAGCGGTTTCATCCTTTCCAGCTCGCTGAGGTTGGTGATCCACCCCTCGCCGATGGCATCGTTTATGCAACCGGCGAGCTCCGGGTTGGACATGAGCAGCCAGCGTCGGGGCGTCACGCCATTCGTTTTGTTGTTGAACCGGTGGGGGAATATCCCGGCGAGGTCCTTGACGGTAGTTTCTCGCAGCAGTCTCGAATGGATCTCGGCAACGCCATTGGTGCTGTGCGAACCGACGATGGCAAGATGAGCCATGCGCACCAGGCGTTCGCCACCATGCTCGATCAGGCTCGCCCGCTCGACCAGGCCCTGATCATGGGGAAGCGGGCAAGTATCTCTTCCCTGAAGCGACGATCGATTTCCAGAATGATCTCGAGATGACGCGGCAACATCAATTCGAACCACCGCAGTGGCCATTTCTCCAGTGCCTCAGGCAGAAGCGTGTGATTGGTGTAGGCGAGGCAAGCCCTGGTCAGATCCCAGGCATCATCCCAGCTGAGATCTGCGTCATCGAGCAGGATACGCATCAGTTCCGCGACTGCCAGGCTCGGATGCGTGTCGTTGAGCTGGATCGCCACCTTATCGGGCAGAGAATGCCAATCCGAATTATTCGAACGAAACCGCCGGACGAGGTCGGCAAGCGAACATGCGACCAGGAAATATTCCTGCACGAACCGCAGGCCCTGACCCATGCTCGTCGAATCGTCGGGGTAAAGTACCCGCGTGACCGTCTCGGCCGTCAGCCTTTGGGCGAGCGCGCTGACAAACTCACCGGCGCCGAACGTCTGGAAATCAAAGCCTTCCGGCGTCGCGGCCGCCCAAAGCCGCAGCGTGTTTATGGTCCCGCCGCCATAGCCGACGATCGGGCGGTCGTAGGGTATGCCGAGCAGGCGGGACGGCATCCCGACGGCGACCCTCAAATTCCCGCCGCGGACCTCGAAGGAACAGCCGAGTTTGATTTCCACGGCTTCCTGAGGGCGAGCGACCTCCCAGGGATCCGGCCGGCGCAGCCAGTTGTCCGGCTGTTCGCGTTGCCAGCCATCGACGATCGTCTGTTTGAAAATCCCGTACTCGTAGCGAAGCCCATACCCCATCGCCGGCAGTTGCATCGTCGCCATCGAGTCCAGGAAGCAGGCAGCGAGCCGCCCTAACCCGCCGTTACCTAATCCCGCGTCGGGCTCCTCGGCAAGAATGGCCAGCTCGTCGATATGCTCCTGGTCGAAGAGCCGCTTGGCGAGGGGATCAAGCCGCAGGTTGAGGATGTTGTTGCTGAGGGACCGCCCGATCAGGAACTCCATCGACAGATAGTAGATCTGCTTCGGGTTCTCCCTGTTGTAGGTCTGTTCGGTCCGTTGCCAGCGCTGCGACAGCACATCCCTGACGGATCGGGCAATCGCCTCATATCGCTCGCGGTTTCCTGCGTTCTCGGGAGCGATGACATTGTCGAAAAGCAAATGACGCTCATAAAGCCCATCATGGCTTCCCCTGAATTGGATCGGACCGCAGCCATACTGTTCGGGAAGATGCGTGGAGGTAACAGACTTCAAACCCTGCGGCTGAACAGCCGCCTTCTCGCCGCTCATGCTCCCCCCCTCGCCGTGCCCTGGAAGACATTCCGGCAGTTGTAATTGGTTCCCGCATTCACGAGGGCCCGCTTGATTTGTTAGCAGCTCCGGCACTCTGGTTGCCAGGGTCTCCAAAAATCCGGGAGCCTCTTCTGTTCTTTAGGTCTCGTTCTTCGAGAAATGATCCACGACGCCGGCGACGCCGCGGACACTCTCGGCTGCGACGCGCGCCGCCTTCCGGCATTCCTCCGTCGAGACATTTCCCCACAAATGTACCAGGCCGTTTGCCACAGTCACCGTCAGATCCTGTCCTTCGAGGCCGGTATTCTCGCTCAAGCGGATCATGATGCTGCGACGGATCGCCTCGTCACCAGGAGCCGTTTCGTCGGGCTTGGCGAAGATGATCGCCTGGAGAAGATCCGCGCGGCTCACAATGCCGACCATGGCGCCTGCTCTCAACACGGGAAGGCGCTTGATGCCGTGCTCTGGTTAGCGACGCGCGCAAGCGGCGTGTCCTCCTCGACGGACACCGGATTGCGGCTCATCACATCGGCGACTTTCCATGCGTTGCTCTTGATGTATGTCTTGGCCCTCTCCTCCGGAGACAACGACTCGTCGGCCATGGTTCGATGACCTAACTCGGACCTCCGCAACAGATCCCCCTCTGTGATGAGGCCAACCAATTGTCCTTCATCGTCGATAACCGGGACACCGCTGATATGATTGGCCAGCATGAGCTCTGCGGCCTGCTTGACACTGTTGTCCGGCGAGACCTTGATAATTCTTTGCTTCATCACGTCTTTTACAAGCATCGCGTCAACTCCGACCTATAAATCCGAGCTACAAACTTGCTATCTGCAATATAGCCCCCCGAGGTAACACCGGCAACACCGGCGAAGCACGTGTAAGTAGAAAAGAGTAAGAACGCACCTGCCTTTACCCGAAGCCATCGAGGCGGGCCATCCCCTTCGGCGCCGACCGCGGAAATCCCAGCGCGGACGGCGACCCCGAATTTTTCTACAGCCACGCGCCGCTGAATCCCGCCTGGCGCAGTCCACGGACGATGGGCTCGCAATTGCGCATCAGTTTCCAGAGGAAACCGGTTCGATAGTTCTCGATCATCAGCGCCACCGGCCCTTGATCGATCCCAAAATGGTAAGGGCTGATCCACCACCCCGTCGGGCTATTCTCATCCTTGAACGTCTGATTGAAGGATGGCTTGAAGCCATAGAGCCGCGTCATCCCAAGCTTCAGGGCAGCGAAATTGCGGACAGTTGGAATGACGATCTCAGGCGCAAACGGAAGGGATGCGACGACGACCCAGGGTGATACGGTGCCGTCGTCCGGCCCGAACGGTGCGCCCCGTGCGACGTAGTCGAAGAATTCGCGGCGCACACCGCCAATATCCCTGGTCAGCCAGCCGGGGCCGTCGCTTGCGGTAAATCCCCAGCAGTGCTCGCCATATCCTTCGAACCCCAAGGGATTTCGGATCGCATATTCCTGCTGTACGAAGGTTGCTTGCCGGCTGTTTTGGAAATAGTCGCTGTCATGATCCCGCATGAATTCATCGCGAATCTCTCGGAAATCGATCCACATATGCGAAAGCTGATGCGTGAAGAGAGGACCGGAATAAAGCAATTCGCGCCCGAAGATGTTTCGCCACTCATAGCTTTCCGTGTAGGCCGCATAACTTTCCGGGGGTAACGGATGGGTCGGTGAACCAAGTCCCAGTATGTAGAGAAGCAAGCCTTCGTCATAGCCGCGCCAGCGATAGGGGATGAAACCATTTTCCGGTCGCCAGCCATGGGTCAGCGTCGCGCCGTGGTCGCATGCCCAGTTCCAGTCCGCCCGCTCGTAAAGCGCCGTGGCGAGTTGTCTGACCTTCACCTCATCTTCCGAGTCCCCATCAAAATAGGTGGCGACGGTCAACGCGCCGGCAAACAGAAAAGCCGAGTCGATGGTCGACAATTCGCACTGCCAGACCCGCCGCCCTGTCTCGATGTCGAGGAAATGATAGAAGAAGCCCTTGTAACCGGAGGCGTCAGGTTCCGGCCCCTGGTGACAATGCATCAAAAATTCCAGCCGCCGCCGGGCGATCTTGGCGGCAAACTCGCGAATGACGACACCGCGCTCGACCACGACCGGAATAGTCGCAAGCGCCATGCCAATGGCGGCGATGCTTGCCGGTGCGCCCGCTTGCGTCTTGTCGCGCACCAACCCGTTGTCCGGGTTGGTGCTTTGGAGATAGTAAAGCAACGTCGTGAACTGAAGGCGGCCGAGATCCTCATCGGTCGGCATTCGGTTCAGATCGGCATCGGTTGACAGCAATTCTGACATGACTAGGCACCCAACAAGTGGCTCCGATACCAACTACGCGTTGTCACCTTCCGTGGAAGTCGTTCCCTTCCCTTGCTCCGTACTCTTGACGCCCCATTTCCAGCCGCTGATCTCAGGCATGTCATCGCCATGCTCCTCGATGTACTGCCGGTGCTCAATGAGTTTCCCGCGGAGCGCCTGCTTGAAGTAGGCTGCGCGGGCGCCGAGTTGCGGCAGCCGATCGATGACGTCTTCGACAAGATGAAAGCGATCGAGCTGGTTGAGAACAACCATGTCGAACGGTGTCGTGGTCGTTCCCTCCTCTTTATATCCTCGAACGTGCAGATTGTCGTGGTTGGTGCGCCGGTAAGTCAGGCGATGAATCAGCCAGGGATATCCGTGGAACGCGAAAATGATCGGCTTGTCCTTGGTGAAAAACGCATCGAAATCGCTATCGGAAAGTCCATGCGGATGTTCGCTCGCGGGCTGCAGCTTCATGAGGTTGACGACGTTGATGACACGCACCTTCAGTTCGGGCAGGTGCTCGCGGATCAACTGCACCGCAGCCAGCGTCTCAAGTGTCGGAACATCGCCGCAGCATGCCATCACGACATCGGGTTCGCTGCCCTTGTCGTTGCTGGCCCATTCCCAAATGCCGAGGCCCTCGGCACAATGCTTGATCGCCTCGTCCATGGTGAGCCATTGCGGCGCCGGTTGTTTACCAGCCACGACGACGTTCACGTAGTTGCGGCTGCGCAGGCAATGGTCGGTGACGGAAAGCAGCGTGTTGGCATCCGCCGGCAGATAGACGCGGATCACCTCGGCTTTCTTGTTGACCACATGGTCGATGAAACCCGGATCCTGATGACTGAACCCGTTGTGATCCTGCCGCCAGACATGCGAGCTCAGGAAATAGTTCAGCGAGCCGATTGGCCGCCGCCAGGGAATGTGGTTGCACACCTTTAGCCACTTGGCGTGTTGATTGAACATCGAGTCGATGATGTGGATGAAGGCCTCGTAGCAGGAGAAGAAGCCGTGGCGCCCCGTCAGCAGGTACCCTTCCAGCCAGCCCTGGCACTGATGTTCGCTCAGTACCTCCATCACGCGGCCATCGGGTGACAAGTGATCGTCCTCCGGATAAATCTCCGCCATGTAGCAGCGGTCGGTGACCTCCAGCACGTCCTGCCAGCGGTTGGAATTGTTTTCATCAGGACTGAACAGCCGGAAGTTCTTGCTGTTCAGATTCAGCTTCATGACGTCGCGCAGAAACTTACCCATGACCCGGGCAGATTCCGTCGTTGTCGCTCCGGGGCTCGGCACCGAGACGGCGTAGTCGCGGAAGTCCGGCATCTTCAAATCGCGCAGTAGCAGACCACCGTTTGCATGCGGGTTGTCGCTCATCCGGCGATGACCGGTGGGTGCCAGCGAGGCAAATTCGGTGCGGAACTTGCCGTTCTCGTCGAAGAGTTCTTCAGGCTTGTATGTTTTCATCCATTGTTGAAGGATCTCGATGTGCTCCGGCTTATCCATGTCGCCCATCGGAACCTGATGCGCTCGCCAATAGTCTTCGCACTTCTTGCCATCGATTTCGCTTGGGCATGTCCACCCCTTGGGAGTGCGGAAGACGATCATCGGCCAAGCCGGCCGTTTGAGGTTGCCCTTTTCGCGGGCCTCTGACCAGATCCTCTTGATCTCTGCGACGGCGGTGTCCATGGCTGCCGCCAGTTGCTGCTGCACCTTGTCGGACTCATGCCCTCCCACGAACAGCGGCGCATACCCCATGCCCTCGAAGAATTTCCGCAGCTCCTGCTCGGGAATGCGAGCGAGGAAGCACGGATTGGCGATCTTGTAGCCGTTGAGATGCAGGATCGGCAGCACGCATCCGTCGCGGGCGGGATTGAGGAACTTGTTGCCGTGCCATCCCGTGGCAAGCGGCCCCGTTTCCGCCTCCCCGTCGCCGACGACACAAGCGACGATGAGATCCGGATTGTCGAACGCCGCGCCGTAGGCATGGCTCAGGGCATAGCCCAGCTCACCACCTTCGTGAATGCTTCCAGGCGTTTCGGGAGCGACGTGGCTCGGGATGCCGCCGGGAAAGCTGAACTGCTTGAACAGCCGCTGCATGCCCTCCCCGTCCTGGCCGATATTCGGGTAGACTTCGCTGTAGCTCCCCTCCAGGTAGGCATGCGCGACCAATGATGGCCCACCATGGCCAGGCCCGATCACATAGATCATGTTGAGATCGTCGCGCTTGATCACACGGTTCAGATGCACATAGAGCATGTTCAGGCCGGGCGACGTTCCCCAGTGGCCTAGAAGGCGCGGCTTTATATGCTCCCGCTTCAGCGGCTCTTTAAGCAACGGATTGTCGAGTAAATAGATCTGCCCGACCGAAAGATAGTTCGACGCCCGCCAGTAGGCGTCCATCCGGCGAAGTTCCTCGGCTGACAACGGGGTCTTGCCCGAAGCTGTCTCTTTCATCACTGCGGTTTCAAGTGAAGTCATCTGAGCCTCCCCGCCCAAAATGGCAATGCAGAATCTCTTCAGTTTGTTGTCACGCAAGCCTATGCTGTCTCGGCACTATATGACCGTCGGTCTTGCCCTCTTCCATCCGGAGGAAAGAGGCGGCGGTGCTCTCCAGGCACTCACTCCTTGGAATAAAAGGGCGTGCTCGGCTTCATGAGCCCTCACCGTTCGCAGAGGACATTGCTCCAAATCTTATGAGCAGGCGCGCTACTGGGGGTAAAGCGAAAGCGCCGGCTCTGTCGTCAGGGTCAAGCGTCAGGTTGGCCGTCAACCCAAATGTTCCATTGAAAAATTCCGCGTCCGGATCAAGTCGCCCTCACCGGCAAGCCCGACACTTCATCGTCGATGACAAGAGCCGCTTTCATGGTATCGAACATGAAAACTTGGCTGCCGGTTGATTGGCAGCCTGTCCGTCGCCCATGTCAGATGGCGGTTTGACAAGCTCCCATCGTTGTCACACCTATAACGTGCATATTAGTCCAATTCCCCCACAACCCAGCGTGATATCATCAGAAAAATCTAAAGTAAACCTGTTGCAACGGTTCCGCAATCGGTTCCCGCAACGCGTTTCCGCGCGAGTGAGGCAGGCGCCGAGACTGATGACAGAGGCTGCGTTGTTGCATGGCAGGCCGGAAAGACGAGCCGCATGCCGCTTGCAGAAACGACATTGGCCCCCGCACGGGAGGCCGATAAAGTGTTGATAATATTGGAATATAGGCTTCGGGGGGCAGGATTTGTCCCTTTGTTGCTTCGAACGGTCCAGCGGGCTGTTGGATCAAGTTTTGCTGGAAGCCCGAATGCCTCGGTTTTTGGTAATTCCGCACTCAATCGGCGTCCACGGCGATAGAGCATACGTGATGCTACGGGTATCATCACATAAGAGATGCTACCATCTAACCGTGAATATTTCTTGCTGGACGATAATTGGGAGGCCTGCATGTTACTTGGTGCCCCTTATTTTCCTCCCTCTGACATGCTGTCGACATCCGGTGGGCTCGGCATCCACTTCCTTTACGACAAAGACGCTGGTTGCGCCCACGCGCGAGCATTTGGGCAATCCCACCCCGTTCGTTAAGGGCGAGCGCAGTCTCAAGCACGACGAGCGGCGCTGGAGTCTTCGGGCCAGCGGTAGGATCTTGGGGATGATGTGATGTGGGATACTGGAAAGCCCGCGGATGTCGGACTTGAGGGGAAGGATTGGTTTTGGGGGCGGAATTTGGGGTTTTCTGTCCCGCTTGGTGGGCTTTGCCTCCTTGCGGGCCCCTGAGAAGGCGTTAAATCCTCGACCCGTTACCAAACACAAAAAAGCCCGCTGTACGCGGGCATTTTGTATTTGGTTGCGGGGGCAGGATTTGAACCTGCGGCCTTCAGGTTATGAGCCTGACGAGCTACCGGGCTGCTCCACCCCGCGTTACCAGCGTAAACCGCTAAGCGGTTTATCGCGCCCGAGCAAACCGCGTTGCGGTTTGTCCGCCCTGAGCGAACCCAAAGGGTTCGTCGGAGCTTGAGCAAGCCGTTTGCGGTTTGCGTCATCCACGTAAACCCGGAGGGTTTATCGTGTGTTCCCTTGGCACCATATTTCGGAGCCGAGGTATAAGTGCTTTTCAGAAGCGACAAAGGCCGCTTGCTAGCGGCCTATTGTAACACGGCTAGGCCGTTTTAGTGACGAGAAGATTTTAGATGAGTTGCGTTTAGCAGACCTGGCAGTGACCTACTCTCCCGCGTCTTGAGACGAAGTACCATGGGCGCAGGGGCGTTTCACGGCCGTGTTCGGAAAGGGAACGGGTGCAGCCACCCCGCCATAACCACCAGGTCAGCGAAGCGCAACTTGTTAGTCCATGCGGTCCGCATGGACTAACAAGTTGCTCTTCTCTGGCGCAGATGCCTTTCCTTCTCGCTTGTCGCTCGAAGGGGACCTGCGCTGAGCATCCGGACACCTCGAAGTTGAGGCGACAGGGAGCACATCGTAGCCATGCTTTTGCATGGATGTTTGAGAAGCTGGATTTTGTTTATTGAACACGTCTTTGGACACTCATCTTTTGATGAGCACGAGCAATGGGAACGATCAAGCCAATCGAGCTATTAGTACCGGTAAGCTTCATGCGTTGCCGCACTTCCACACCCGGCCTATCAACGTGGTCGTCTACCACGGCTCTGATAGGGAACACTCGTTTTCAGGTGGGTTTCCCGCTTAGATGCCTTCAGCGGTTATCCCTTCCATATATAGCTACCCTGCTATGCCCTTGGCAGGACAACAGGTCCACCAGAGATATGTCCATCCCGGTCCTCTCGTACTAGGGACAGATCCTGTCAATATTCCTACACCCACGGCAGATAGGGACCGAACTGTCTCACGACGTTCTGAACCCAGCTCACGTACCGCTTTAATTGGCGAACAGCCAAACCCTTGGGACCTGCTCCAGCCCCAGGATGCGATGAGCCGACATCGAGGTGCCAAACAACCCCGTCGATATGGACTCTTGGGGGTCATCAGCCTGTTATCCCCGGCGTACCTTTTATCCGTTGAGCGATGGCCCTTCCACGCGGGACCACCGGATCACTATGACCGACTTTCGTCTCTGCTCGACTTGTCAGTCTCGCAGTCAGGCGGGCTTATGCCATTGCACTCGACGACCGATTTCCGACCGGTCTGAGCCCACCATCGCGCGCCTCCGTTACTCTTTCGGAGGCGACCGCCCCAGTCAAACTACCCACCATACACTGTCCCGGATCCGGATAACGGACCGCGGTTAGACATCCATGACGATAAGGGTGGTATTTCAAGGATGGCTCCACAAGAACTGGCGTCCCTGCTTCAAAGCCTACCACCTATCCTACACATGCCGACACGAATGCCAGTGTAAAGCTATAGTAAAGGTGCACGGGGTCTTTCCGTCTGACCGCAGGAACCCCGCATCTTCACGGGGAATTCAATTTCACTGAGTCTATGTTGGAGACAGCGGGGAAGTCGTTACGCCATTCGTGCAGGTCGGAACTTACCCGACAAGGAATTTCGCTACCTTAGGACCGTTATAGTTACGGCCGCCGTTTACTGGGGCTTCGATTCAGAGCTTGCACCCCTCCTCTTAACCTTCCAGCACCGGGCAGGCGTCAGACCCTATACGTCGTCTTGCGACTTCGCAGAGCCCTGTGTTTTTGGTAAACAGTCGCTACCCCCTGGTCTGTGCCACCCTCACATACTTGCGTACATAAGGGTCACGCTTCTTCCGAAGTTACGCGTGCAATTTGCCGAGTTCCTTCAACATAGTTCTCTCAAGCGCCTTGGTATACTCTACCTGACCACCTGTGTCGGTTTCGGGTACGGTCTATACGGTGGAGCTATTTCCTGGAACCGCGTCCCTGCAAGATCAATCCAATAAGACCTTACAAGTTGAGCAATCCGTCACTTCCACCAGGCCCACGAATATTAACGTGGTTCCCATCGACTACGCGTGTCCGCCTCGTCTTAGGGGCCGGCTAACCCTGCTCAGATTAACTTTAAGCAGGAACCCTTGGTCTTTCGGCGAGAGGGTCTCTCACCCTCTTTATCGTTACTCATGTCAACATTCGCACTTCCGATACCTCCAGGACGCCTCACGGCTATCCCTTCATCAGCTTACGGAACGCTCCGCTACCACTCCTCAAAGAGGAATCCTCAGCTTCGGTGCATGGCTTTAGCCCCGTTACATTTTCGGCGCAAAGACCCTTGACTAGACCAGTGAGCTGTTACGCTTTCTTTAAATGATGGCTGCTTCTAAGCCAACATCCTGGTTGTTTTGGGATCCTCACATCCTTTCCCACTTAGCCATGACTTGGGGACCTTAGCTGGAGGTTAGGGTTGTTGCCCTTTTCACGACGGACGTTAGCACCCGCCGTGTGTCTGCCTGGTAGTACTTCCCGGTATTCGGA